>NZ_AWFA01000012.1 GCF_000682675.1 Hyphomonas pacifica
GCTTTGATTTCGTTCGGGAAAACCTGCCAGGCTTGTCGGATTGCGGCAGTCTATGTGCCTGTGAAGAGTTTTGCCTAAAATGCGTTTTTGCCGGTTTGAGAGGAAGCGTCAGATAACGCCTTCCTCCCATTCTTCTTCTGTTTCCGCTCCAGCAGTCTCATTGTTTGCCGCATTCAGGGCTGCAGTCAGTTTTGTGACTGCCTCATTAATTGTGATCCCGCTCAGCAGGTCACGCAGACCGATATCTATCTTGAGGGTAGCCGTGATGGCATTGCGGACTTGCACAGCCATCAGGGAATCGAATCCCAGGTCAGAGATCGGCATGTCGGGATCCAGCGAGGATGGTGCATAGCCAAGGGCACGCCCGACATGGATTCTCAGGAAACCTTCCAGAAGTTCGGGTCTCTGATCCGCAGGTGCAGCCAGGATATCCATTTCTGATTGGGCCGAAGCGTCAGCGCCCGCTGTCTCAGCCGGGACAGCATTGCGGCCCAGAAGGGCGCGCACGCGGGTGCCGCTTTGTGAAGCGAGAAGATTGAGGTTCGCCTCAACCACGCTCGCATAGGCACGATTCTGGCTCACCAGCCTTTCCATCGCATCAAGTCCTGCCTCAACGCCGATCTGGCCCAGACCAATGCGTTCCCACCGTTCCCGAACGGATGTCGGCAGGCGTGCGGCCATGCCGATATCCGCCCATGCGCCCCAGCCGATGCTGGTGATCGGTTTGCCTTCGCTACGCCCGTGTGCGGCCAGGCTGTCCAGCCAGGCGTTTGCGCCCGCATAGTTCGCCTGACCCGGCCCACCGAACATGGCGGAGCTGGAGGAGAAGAGGACGAACCAGTCTAGCGGCGCACGGGATGCGGCGCGTGTCAGATTCCGTGCGCCATCAACCTTCGGTCCAGCAACCCTAAGAAGGCTGTCCAAAGATTGTTCGCTGAGTGGAGAGTCGTCCAGAATGCCGGCGGCATGCATGATACCGCGCAGGGGCAGGCTGTCTTTCAATGCAGTGGTGAAGAGATGATCGACAGAGGCAGAATCTGCGATATCGCAGGCAATGGCGCGGACTGTGCAGCCATGGGCCTCAGCCATCCGGGTGGCCGTCTGCTGCGCTTCGGCGCTGTCGCCTGAGCGGCCTGCCAGAATGATCTCGCCAGCCCCACGCTTTGCAAGACGTTCTGCAACAGCCAGCCCAAGACCTGAAAGCCCTCCGGTGACCAGATAGGCCCCGTCCTGACGCACTTCCATGCTATCGCCCGTCTGAAAATCAGGCAGGATGGCAATCTTGCCCGTGTGCCGGGCATTCGCCATAAAGCGGAACGCATCAGCAGCCTGGGACAGAGGGAAGGCCTGCACAGGAAGCGGGGTGAGGGATCCACCTTCAACATCCTTCAGAAGACTCTCGAAGGAGGATCTGACCTGAGCGGGATCTGCAATGATCTGCTCGCCTAGATCAACAATCCGGTAATTCACATGCGGAGCACGCTCGGCTGCTTCTTCCGGTGTCCAGATATTATTCTTGCCGATCTCCAGGAAATAGCCGCCTGGCTTGGTCACGCGCATGCCAGCGACGATCATGTCTCCGGACAGCGCGTTGATGACCATGTCGACGCCTTCGCCATTCGTGACTTTTTCGATCTGGTCGCCGAAACTGTCAGACCGGGAATCGAATGCGTGAGAGGCGCCGTGTTCAAGCACGAAGGCGCGCTTTTTCTTATTGCCGGCGGTGGCAATCACTTCGGCGCCCGCCCGCAGGGCAAGCTGCATGGCCGCAAATCCGACGCCCCCGGCAGCGGCATGGACCAATACGCGCTGGCCTGGTTTCAGCCCGCCTGCTGTCGCAAAGCACAGCGCAGCCGTCAGGTAGGTGTTCGGCAGCGTGACGGCGTCCGCAAAAGTAATTGAGGCCGGTTTGGGAAGCACAAAGCGTTCCTTGACGGTGACATGGCTGGCAAAGCTGTCGCCTGCTAGGGCTACGACAGGGTCTCCGGGTTTCAGGCTGGAAACATGTTTGCCGACCCTGCTGACTACACCCGCGCATTCACTGCCCAGTCGGCCAGGATCGCCGGGATACATGCCAAGCGCATTCAGCACGTCCCGGAAGTTGAGGCCGCTCGCGCGAATGGCAATCTCTACATCGTGATCGCCCGGCGCTGTGCGCAGTTCTTCCTCAAGACGCAGCCGGTTGAGGTCCCCACGCTCTGTGACGCGCAGTACGCTACGTGTGTCTTCCGCCAGCGCGGCCGGGGCTTCCACAGGGCTGAGGCGGGGCGCGAAGAATGTGCCATTGCGCAGGGCCAGTTCCGGTTGACTGTTGGACAGCGCCAGGGCCTGCAGAATTGTTTTCGGATTTAGATCCGTATGGGGATCGAGATCCAGCTGCAGGATGTGCGAGGTCTGAATTTCCGTATCTGCTGTACGGCATAGGCCGGCAAGTGTGCCTGCTGAAAGGTCCGGCAGGTCCTCAGGGAGGACGACCTTGGCCCCGCGGGTCAGGACGCACACATTTGTTCCGGCGCCGTCATGCTGAAGGGTCTGAAGTGTGGACAGGACAGCATCATATGTTGCTGCGCCAAAGGTGTCCTTCTCATCGCCACTTGTCGCCTCCATACCTGCGCAGGAAATGACCCAGGACGCAGGGGCTTGCTTGAGCGCTGCTGACAATTGCGAAGGCGCGATCAGGCGTGCGTTCAGTGTCTTTGCGATAGTCTCAGACTGGGCGCCGCCATTCCCGACGACAAGGACGCTCTCCGGGCTTGCGGCCTCAACAGAGGCAACAGGCTGCCAGGACAAGGCCAGCTCATTGAGAGACATCTTTCCTGCGCCCAGGGCGCGCGCCAATGATTCAACTGAGACAACGCGGGCATGAAGCCCTTCAAGCCGGGCGATCGGTTCGCCCTGTTCTGTTTCCATAAGCAGGTCAGCGACAAGCTCAATATCATCAGAGCTTTCCTGGCGCAGACGGGCAACCATGACGACATTGCGCGGGGCAGGCCTCAGCCACTGGATCTTGTCGATCCCGGTCGGCAGGTAGAGGCGGTCCTCGCCATCGCTTGGCACGATTGCGGTGACAGCATGGAAGATGCTGTCCAGAAGGGCCGGATGGAAATTGTAGCTGGCAATGTCCTGTTCTGTATCCGGCAGGGTTGCCATGCCGACGGCGATGCCGTCTCCCTTGTTCAGGGTGGCGAGCCCGCGGAACAAAACTCCGTATTGCAGGCCCAGATTTTCCAGCCTTTCGTAAAGCGCCGGAACATCCACGGCCTCAGCGCACAGGGCGCGTGCCTCAGCCACGGTCGGGATATTGACGCTGTCCGATGTTGTGGTGCCGGACACGCGGGCATGTGCCAGATTTTGCCAGTCAGATCTCTCGTCTTCAGGTACACCGCGGACGATAAAGTCAAAGCCTTCCTCATGTGAGGGCTTGAGTTCCGTATGCAGCGTATGATCCGTGTCAGCATGTAATTCCAGCGGGGCATCAATGACCAACCCGGCAAGCGTGACGGGCTGGTTGCCCATCGCCGCCTTGCCGGCTGTCAGGGCCATCTCGATATAGCCGGTCGCGGGGAAGATGACGCGATCAAGAATCTTGTGATCTGCCAGAAAGGCCGGGAAGTCAGCGCTTAGCGTTGCAATATGCGCATGTGCCGGAGGGGGCATTTTCTGCGTGTCGCCCAGCAGGGGATGAGAGGCTTCGCTGGCGCGTTGACGGCGTGCTGGCTGTTCGTCGATCCAGTAGCGTTGTTGCTGGAAAGGATATGTCGGTACGGCCACAAGTCTGCCGCCGGTCTCTTTGTAGACATTCTGCCAGTTGATTTTCGCGCCAGCGGCATAGGACTGTGCCAGGGCTCCGCGGATGGTGGGCACATCCTTTTGGCCGCGGCGGAGAGATGGAATGGTTTTCCATTTTGCTGCAGGCCGTGCGCGGGCAGCGAGCCCAAGCAGGGCTGGCTGAGGGCCCAGTTCGATGAGGATGTCTGCGCCCGCGTCTTCCAGTGCGCCGATACAGTCTGCAAAGCGTACGGCTCCGCGAGCATGGTCCCGCCAATATCTGGCGTCGGGCTTCTTACTGGCTGGGAAAGCCTGGCCAGTCAGGTTCGAAATCAGCGGCAGTCGCGCAGATTGGTAAGAGACTTTACTCGCGGCCTGCTCAAAGGCATCCAGCATCGTGTCCAACAGCGGCGAGTGGAAGGCATGGCTGACCGACAGGCGTCGGAACCCGATCTCCTTGCTTTCCAGCTCTGCGAGGACGGCCTCAACGGCTTCCTCACTACCGGAAATGACGGTCTCTTCAGGTCCGTTGACCCCGGCGATGGCAATGTCTTTCTCGCGGCCTTTCAGTAGGTTCGCAATCTGGTCTTCGCTTGCAAAGACTGCCGCCATGGCACCGCCAGCGGGCAATTGCTGCATCAGGCGCCCGCGTTCGGCAACCAGACGCAGGGCATCTTCATGCGACATGACCCCGGCCAGGCAGGCGGCGACATATTCACCGATGCTATGCCCGGCGACCATGTTTGGCGTAACGCCCCATGATTTCCATAGCTCTGCCATGGCGTATTCCACGGCAAACAGGCAAGGCTGGGTGTAGAGGGTTTCAGAGATACGGCTGTCTTCTTCGCTCTCAGTATACAGCACATCGAGAAGCGGGCGATTTAGTATGCCGGACAGGATTTGTGCAGAGGTGTCGATGGACGTGCGGAAGACTGGCTCGGTCTCGTACAGCTCTCGTGTCATGCCGGGATATTGAGAGCCCTGACCGGTACAAAGGAATGCAATGCGGGGGGATTGGCTTGTGCTGGCATGTCCCGTCGCGGTGCCGGGCAAGGGAGCGCCCTGGGCCAGAGCCTCAAGGCCTTGCCGCAGGTCATCTGTGCTCGAAGCAACAAGTGCGGCGCGGTGCATGCGGTGCGCGCGGCCAACGGCAAGTGTGCGCGTGAAAGAGGAAAAGTCCGCAGAATTGTCACGGCTCAGATAGTTCGCGTATCGCTCGGCAAGATCCCGCAGGGCGTTCGGGGTCTCGGCTGATAGCGGGACTGTGCGCAGGGCATGATCTTGTTCTGTCTCTGCCGTCTCGGCCTCAGGCGCGTCCGCGAGCAAAATGTGCACATTCGTGCCGCTGAAACCGAAAGAACTGACACCCGCCCGGCGCGGCGTTTCGCGGCGCGGCCATGGCGTAGGGGCCGTTACAACCTCCAAAGCAAGGTCATCCCAGTCAATACCGGGATTGGGTGTTTCGAAATGCAGCTGGGGCAGAAGCGTTTCTGATCTCATGCAGGCCAGAACCTTCAGCAGTCCTGCAATGCCGGAAGCCGCTTCCGTATGGCCTATATTGGTCTTGATGGAACCGATGCGCAGCGGGTTTGAGCGCTCGCGCCCTTCGCACAGAATGGCACCCAGAGCGCCTGCTTCAATCGGGTCACCAATGGGGGTACCGGTACCGTGGGTCTCGATATAGTCGATATCCAGCGGGGTCAGGCTTGCGCTCTTCAGGGCGTTGCGGAGCATGCGCTCCTGGGCTGGACCGCTGGGGACGGTCATGCCGCTGGAGCGACCATCGGAATTGGTCGCAGAGCCGACAATCAGACCGAGAATGGGGTTTCCGTCAGCCTTTGCGTCAGACAGGCGCTTCAGCGCAATCATGGCGCAGCCTTCTGCCCTGGCAAAGCCATTTGCGGAGGCATCGAACGTCTTGCAGGCACCGTCTGGCGAAAGCATGCCCCAGCGTGAGAACATGGCCATGGCATCCGGCAGGGCAATCACGGCGGCGCCACCGGCCAGCGCCAGATTGCTCTCCCCCTCGCGAAGGCTGGCGCAGGCAAGATGGATTGCGTTCAGAGACGAAGAGCAGGCCGTGTCAACGGCAACGCAGGGCCCAAGAAAACCATAGGTAAAGGAGATGCGGCCGGGAGCGGCATTCAGCGCGCCGCCTGTCGCAGAATAGACATCAGACTGTTCGGCGCCCTTCGCCCACATCAGGCGAGCATATTCGGTCGTGGACATGCCGACGAAAACGCCCGTCGCGCTGCCCTCCAGCTTGTCTGGCGCTATACCTGCCGTCTCCATGGCTTCATGAGCCGTTTGCAGAAGAAGACGTTGCTGAGGGTCCAGGGATTTTGCCTCGCGTGGAGAGATGCCGAAGAATTGCGGATCGAACAGGTCAATGCCTTCAACAAATCCCCCCTTTTTGGTGACGATCTTGCCCGCTGCATTCTGGTCAGGCGAATAATATGCATCAGCATCCCAGCGGTCAGCCGGAATCGTGTCGACCGCGTTCACCTTGCCGGCGAGCAGGTTGTGCAGGTCATCCAGAGACTTTACCCCGCCAGGGTAACGCATGCCGCATCCGACAATTGCGATCGGTTCGGTCTTGGCATGCTTGGCGGCATCCAGTTTGGATTGAAGCCGCTCAATGGCGCTGAGTGCGTCTTTCAGCATGTCACGGGAGGTTGTCATGAAGGGAGTCTCTTACGAAGGGCGTTGAAGCCGAGAAGTATGGGGGTAATACTGGCCAGGCAAACAATTGCCAAAAGAATAAGAACCTGAAGGCCGGGCCGCTGATGTGTACTGAGCCAGTTCAGAAGGAATGTGAGTGGAATTGGAGCAAGCAAAAGCGGTGCAACCGGCGCCACAGGCGCTGTTTTTGCGGCTTTATCAAGCATCCACAAGGCGACCAAACTCATTCCTCCGGTAAGCATAAAGAAGAGGATGTGTTGCAAATCCGGTGCCATCCACACCTTCGGAATGAACGGCATCAGGCAAGCGACTATCCCGAGCGGCAAATAGAAAAGATTTGCCGATGTTGGCTCGGTTTTTAGGGCGCGTGTCAACACAATGAACAGGCTGAACGATACAGGCATTCCAATGATTCCGGCCAGGGCACGCGCATGAGGAATGGCTGGCTGTACGAAGATCAGGCCCGCCGCCAGACCGCCTGCAATGGCCGCCAGCCAGAGGAAAGCGGGTGTCCGGTCTTTTGACAGGATCGCCGTAAAGAGGATGACAAGGAAGGGAGTGGCCCAGAATGCGGCATAGGCTGTGTCTCCGAACCCCTGCTGCCTGGCGAAGGCCCAGGAAAGGGGCATCATCAACAGCATGACAGCCCTCAGAAACTGGAAGGTAAGTTTTCCAGTGCGGACCAGCCTTTTGGGGCCCCGAACACCCACAACAAGCCCCCAGATCACCAACTGCATCAGATAGTGCATCCAGACTATTTGAAGAGGCGAATAGGCGTTGAGAAGCGAGCCTATGATGGCTTCCGTAAGGATCCAGACCAGAACAAATCCGACCATCAGGGCTATGCTGCGCGATGCCATCGTCATTCAAGCGTATCCAGTTTCGCGCGAAGACGGGCCATGATGTCTTCTTCGCTCATATCGTCGTCTTCAGCTGTCTGGCGGGTATTCGCATCGGCAGATGCGGCAGGGGCTTTGGGAGTGGCGGCCTCCTGCGGGGCGAAGCGTGTTTCCAGAAAACCTGCCAGCGCGTTCACATTGGGATAGTTGAATGTCAGCGTTGAGGGCAGTTTCAGGCCCGTTCCGACTTCCAGTTTGCGACGTAGCTCCACGGACATGAGACTGTCCATCCCCATTTCAAACAGGCCTCGGTCAGGAGGAATGTTGTCGCCAGAGGACTCTCCCATCACTTGCGCAGCCTGCTCTGAAACAAAGCGCGCGAGTATGTCCAGCCGGGCTGCTTCTGGCGCATTGGCGATTTGCTGATGGAGATCCGTTTCCGGAGTATCAGCGGGGCTCAAGGTTGGTTTCGCCCCAAGGGGCTGGATGCGCCCTGACACCTTCTTCAGGCCGCTTAACATGGGTCGCGCACGACGTGTTTCGTGAAGGTCTGTCAGACGCTGCCAGTCGATCTCGGCAATAAGTGTATGGCCGGTTCTGGCGTCACGCATCAAGTCTCCCAATGAGGCGAGGGCGGCTTCGGCCTGCATCGGTGTCAGGCCCTGAGCAGCATAGGTCTTTTGTGTATCATCAGAGGCGAGACGCATCGTATCCCACGTGCCCCAACCAATCGAAAAGACCTGCAATTCCTCCGGCTTGCGCTCTGCCGTAGCGTCCAGAAAAGCATTTGCGGCAGCATAATGGGCAAAGCCCGGAGCCCCCAGAACGGCGGTGGTTGAAGAGAACAGGGCGAGGAAATCCGCACCGCGCTTGTTCAGCGCCTGTTCGAGCGCCAATGTACCCATCACTTTCGGACGGAACATGGACTGTACCCGCTCCGCGTTCAGATCTTTCAGGGGAGCGGCTTCCAGATGAGCCGCCGCGTGGAACGCGCCACGCAGGGCGGGACCAGCCTGAAGCAGTGTATCCAGAGCGGCATTCAAGGCTTCAGGGTCTGAAATATCTGCTTTCAGGGCAACGGCTTCTGCGCCCACTTCCCGGATGGCTGTCATGGCAGGGCCATCCGGGTCCGGATGCCGGCCCAGCAGAGCGATACGTCCAGCGCCATTTTCTGCAAGCCAACGGCCAATCAGGGCGCCTAGCCCACCAAAGCCGCCTGTGACCAGATATGTGCCATTCTTGTCAAACTGGATGGACCGAGAAGGCACAAAGGACTCTACAAGTCGTGGGGCGTAGCGTTTGCCCTGTCGCCATGCCGTCTGGTCTTCTGTGTCAGCGTTGAGAAGAGAGTTCGCCGCGCATTGGGCCTGAGTTTGCATATCATCATCCGTATCGAGATCAATGATACCGCCCCAAACGGATGGGCATTCCAGGGCCGCGACGCGGCCAAGGCCCAGCAGAGGTGCCTGCCATTGCACGCATGGCTTGGCTGGCGCATCTCCGCAGGCAAATGCCCGGCGTGTTACGATCCAGAGGCGACAATCCTTTTGGGATTCCATCAGGTTTTGCAGATGGCTGAGAGGGGTGAGGAATGCTCTGGCTTCCAGATCCGCTGGCATGGGCTCTGACTCGGGCAGCGCAAGAGCATCCAGATACAAAATGTCCTGCACTCCATCTGGCACCTCATTCAGATCTGAGACCGTCAGGAGCTCAGCCCCGCATGTTTCAAGCGTGTGGGACAGCGTGTCCGTGAAGTTCGTTTTCTCTCCCAGAATGGCAATCCGGTGTTTGGCCAGAGGTTTGCGCGCTGCAATCAGCATTTGCTGGGAGGCGGCGCGGTTCAGCGTCTGGTCTCCGCCGACACTCGCAATGTCTACCAACTCGGCGTCTTGTAGCAACGTTTGCCAGGCGTTCCTTGAAATCAGCGGGTAATCTGCACGCAGGTTTCGATCCGTAAACCGCCACCAGCCCGGTGTCATTCCAAAGGTGAGGTCTACCCATAATTCAGGGACTACGCCTTCCAGCAGTGTCATGATACCACCTGGGGCAAGTAACTGGCTGGCATGGCCAATTGTTTGTGACAGATCCTGTGTCGCATGCAGGACATTGGCGGCGATCACAAGGTCATATTCCTTGCTTTCATAGCCTTGGGAGGCAGGACTTTTCTCGATATCTAGAAGGCCGGTTCGAAAGCCTTTATTATGCCCAAAGTGTTCAGATGCGGCCTCAAGGAAATGGGGCGAGACATCCGTAAACATGTATTCAACGGCGTAAGATGAGAGCGCCTCAAGCACAGCGCCAGTGCTGCCGCCGGTTCCGCCGCCAATTTCCAAAACCCGCACAGGCCGTCCTTCGGGAAGGTCTCGTGTCACTTTTCTCAAGAAGGACGTGATTGTTCCATTATAGGTTCTTGCGAACGGTGCCTCTATGTAGAGTTCCCGCGCTTCGGCAAGTGATCCGCCTGGGAACAACAGGTCGATGGCATCCGCGTCTCCGGTCAACACCTCCGCGAGAGATGTCCCGCAGCGCTGCAGAATGGAGAGTTCTGCGTGTGCTGTGTTTGAATTGCGGATAGCTTCAGACAAGCCCTCAATATCAGCCTTTGGCAAAGCGGCCTGGACCGTGAACTGATCGGCCTCTGTGGTGATAATGCCCTGTTCAGTCAGGATCTTCAGTAGTCTTCCAAAAAGATGTTTCTGGCCATCCGTGATTGAAAGCCGTCTGGCTTCTTTCCCGGCATCGAAGGAACGGCCTGGCGTTTGATCAAAGCCAAGTTTACCCAGGGCTTCAGAGATATAGCCGACGGAGATGTCATCCAGTATTGGCAATACGGATGAGTAAGCTTCCAGGCCCTGCTGCCGGGAGATGTCGGCAAAGGCGTGCGCGAGGTCTTCTGCGATAGCGGCCGGGGATGTTAGATCACGGGCTGCAACCGATCTTGCTGGCGTTTCATGCCAAGCGATTTCATAAGCTGTAGCACGATCAGCCTGCTGAATATTCGTGCGAGTCAGCTGTATGTTTTCCAGTCTGCCGCATGCGTGGCCAGCCTCGTCGTAAATGTCCACATCCACGCATTTTACGTCTGCTGTAGAAGCGGAAGTCTGAATGGCATGACACCAGATGCGGTTTGGAAGCTCGTCTTTCAGGGTCAGGTGTCCAATCCCGGTCAGGAAGAACAGAGGTGTGTCAGCACTGTCAGTCGTCTCAGCCAATGTAGCGCCTGCAGCCTGCAAGACGCCATCCAGAAGCCCAGGATGGGCTAGCGGAGCATCCATTTGCGCGGCCGCGTCAGGCAGAGTGAGGTGGGCAATCAGTTCGCCATCGCGTTTGTGTAACTTATCCAGCGTGCGGAAGCCGCCGGAGAGTTTGATGCCGAGGGAGCCCAGCTTGTTCAGATGGTCTGCAGCCAGGTTTTCCTGACCAAGTTCGATGGCACGAGACGCCATATCTTCCCGTGATGCAGGCAAGTTTGGTTCGTCTGATACCAGACGCCCTGATGCGTGCAGCATCCATTGATCATCACCTTGCGCGCGGCTGTGAATGGTGAATGAAATGGCCCCACCTGGCAGCCTGTTGAGGCGGGTTTCCACTGTTACAGAATTCGCCTGCGCACGCAGCGGAGCGTGAATGCGAAAGTCTTCCGTACACCAGCCGGTATCGCCTGTGACCTTTTCGGCTGCACCCGCCGCCATGGAGAGATAGACAGGACCGGCCAACAGTGCGCTGCCATGGACCATATGCTCCGTCAGCCAGGGATGGGTTTGTGTGGATAATTCCAGGCTGAACGTCAGAGCCTGCGTGTCGACAAGGTGGCCGGCCAGGTTGGCGGATGCCTTAAATCCAGAGGCGTGAGACCTGCGCTTTTCCGATGGGTCAATCCAATAGCGTGTGCGCTGGAACGGATATGTCGGAAGAGGAACGGGCCGCGGGCGCCTGCCTGAGTTCAATTTTGCCCAGTCAATGGAGACGCCTTCCACAAAAAGGGCGCCGAGGGCGGAAGAGATTTCGGACATATCATCATGACCGCGTCTCAGACTGCCGAGAAAGACGGGAGCCTCCTTTTCATGGCTGATATCTCTTGCGGCAAGTGCGGCCAGGACGGGGTGGGGGCCAATCTCCAGGAAGACCCGGTGGCCATCCTTTTGGAGTTTGGCCATGCCCTCCGAGAAACGGACGGGTTCGCGCAAATGTTGGCGCCAGTACTTTGCATCTGGTGCACCTGCTGGTAACGGAGCACCGCCGGTCAGGTTCCATGCTACGGGAATGGTTGCAGGACGTACCCGAATACCGCTGGCAATCTGCTCCATCTCGTTCAGTGCACTGTCCACCTGAGGAGAATGCGCTGCAAAGGAGATGTGCAGTTTATGGCCCTGTATGCCAGCCTTTGAAAGCTTTTCCAGTATGGAATCGATGCCATGGGAGCTGCCAGAAATAACGATGCTGTCTTTGGCATTAATGGCGGCAATCGAAACTTCCTCTCGGAAGGGGGCAATGAGCTCTGCCGCTTCGGCTTCGCTCATGAAGAGGGCGGCCATCGCCCCGCCAGCCGGAAGGCTGGCCAGCAGTTTCCCGCGCGCCGCTACAATCTTCAGGCCATCTTCCAGATCGAAGACGCCGGCAATCGTTGCGGCCGCGAATTCGCCGGCTGAATGCCCGATGACGGCAGTAGGCTCTACGCCCCAGGAACGCCAAAGAGCCGCCAGGCCACATTCGACAGCGTAGAGCGCGGGCTGGGTCCATTCGGTCTGGTGGAGGAGGGCGTCAGACCCTTCGTCTTCATTCATGACCTCAATCAGGGTGCGGCCATTCTCCTGTACGCCAAGGGCTGAGCTGCAGCGGTCAATCACGTCACGGAAGACATCAAAGCGATCATAGAGTTGCCGGGCCATGCCTGGATATTGCGCGCCTTGTCCGGTGCAGAGGAAGACCACGCCGGAAGACTGTCCCGGTTCGACATGCCCGCGCTGAAGGCGGTCATCCTGTTGACCCGAACAAAAGGCGTTCAGGGCGGCCTCTGCTTCCGCTAGCGTGGATGCCCTTACGGCCAGTCTGTCCGGCAAGTGTGCGCGGCCTGTTGCGAGCGTGCTGGCAATGGCACTGAGGGATGCATCTGATCCGCCAAGAATTTGGGCGAGGCCGACGGCCTGCGCCTTGAGAGCAGCCTCACTACGCGCAGAAATTGGCAGGCATACGGAGAATATCTCTGTAGAGGGCGTCTCGGTGGTGTGAGGAGCTGCTTCAAGAATCAAATGGGCATTGGTGCCGCTAAAGCCGAATGAGCTGACCCCTGCAAGCCGCCTGGATGCGTGCGCAGGCCAGTCTTGTGCTTGGCTTGCAATGCTGACGCCCGCGCGGTCCCAGTCAATTTCCGGATTGCCTTGTGTAAAGTGCAGGTGAGGGGGAATTTTGCCATGGTGAAGCGACAGGGCCGTCTTCATCACACCGGCAATACCGGCGGCGCTCTCAAGGTGGCCAAAATTGGTTTTCGCGGACCCTACAATCAACGGCTTGTCGCGTCCCTGTGTCAGGGCAGCAGAAATGGCGCGGATTTCGATCGGGTCGCCGAGCTTGGTTCCGGTGCCGTGCGCCTCAACATAGCTGATATCCTGCGGCATGACGCCGGCATCTTCCAGCGCCTTGCGGATCAGGGCTTCCTGGGCTGTGCGGCTGGGCACCGTGAGACCGGCGCTTCTACCATCCTGATTCATGGCGCTACCGCGAATGACGGCATAGATGCAGTCATTGTCCCGTTCTGCGTCCGACAGTTTTTTTAGGGCAATCAGGCCGCAGCCTTCGCCTCTGGAAAAGCCGTCTGCAGACGCATCAAATGCCTTGCAGCGCCCATCTGGTGCGAGCATTCCGGCTTTGGACAGGGCGACCATGGTTTCCGGTTCGCAAATCACATTGACACCCCCGGCTAGCGCTAGGGAACATTCCCCGCTTCTGAGGGACTGCACCGCCTGGTGAAGCGCGACGAGCGAGGATGAGCAGGCTGTATCCACCGTCATGGCTGGCCCATTCAGGCCCAGCGTGTAGGAGATTCTGCCTGCTGCCACGCTGGAGGCATTTCCAGAGGCCAGATACACATCAATCTGTTCCGCGCCGCGTTCCAGCACCCTGTGATAATGGTCACTGTTGCAAAGGCCAACGAAAACGCCCGTATCGGTGCCAGACAGGCTGTTTGGGGCAATACCAGCATGCTCAAGGGTTTCCCATGCGACTTCCAGCAACAGGCGTTGCTGCGGGTCCATCGTGCTTGCTTCGCGGGGTGTGATACCGAAACTGGCTGCATCAAACCCGCTGATGTCATCGAGGAAGCCGCCTAGTTTGACAGACATCTTTCCGTCAGCATTAGGATCTGTATCAAACCAGTCATCGGCGTTCCAGCGGTCTGTCGGAACTTCCCGAATGGCTTCATGTCCTTCCAGTAGGAAGCGCCAATAGGCGTCCGGGCTGTCTATGCCCCCAGGGAACCGGCAGCCCATGCCTACAATGGCGATGGGGGCAGAGCGCGCCGCTTTTGCCTGCTCCAGCTCATTATTCAGGCGCAGGGCCAGAACGGCCAATTGCTTTGGCGACAGCTTTTGGATGCGTTCAAGAAAATCGGTCATGCATCACTCTTATCATTCAGTCCCAGCATTCGGTCCAATTCTTCCTCACTCAAATCCTCCAGGCCTTCCAGGGCACTGTCGGCGGCGAGTTTCGGGGATGCAGGGGCAGGGGTCTCGGAGGCTTTCTCGACAAAGTCTTCAATCAGGGCACCGCCCAGTGTCAGGAGGGTCGGACTTTCGAACAGCAGGGTTGCTGGCAGCTTGCGCCCGAGGGCGCGGCCCAGCCGATTGCGAAGCTCAATTGCCAGAAGGGAATCCAATCCCATCTCGCCGAAGGGCATGTCCGGATCAATCTTTCTGTTTGCTGGCAGCGCGAATGTTGTGCGCAGCATGTCTTCTAGGAAGGTGTCGAGAATTTTGCGTTTCTGATCGTCAGGGGCGCTGACAATGCGCTGTGTCAATTCTCCGTCCATCTCGGATGAAGCGCCGCCTGCCTTCTGCGACTCCTGCGTAGATTGACGGCTTTCAGACTGTACTGAGTGCTGATGCAGTAACTCCGCGAAAGCGGGCTGGGTTGCGCCTCTCCATTCGCTGAGCTTATGCCAGTCGATTGGCGCCACAGCGACTTGCCCGCTTGCGTGGCTTATCAGATACGCGCTTGCTGCCCGGCCCTCTGACGGACTTATCGCAGATATTCCTTGCTCTGACAGGCGGTTCAAAGTGTCCCCGCCGGCGGCAGCACCTATCTCGCTCCACGGCCCCCAGTCGATGGACAGGCCGGGGAGACCCAGGCGTACCCTGTCCTGCATGACCGCGCCCATGGCAGCGTTTGCGGCGGCATGGTTTGACTGTGTGGGTGATCCGAGAGTGGCGGCCAGTGAAGAATAGGCGCAGAAAATGTCGAGCGCTTCCCCCCGGCTGAGTTCCTCCAGAATGCGCAGACCATCCAGTTTCGGTGCGATCACCGTTTGCAGCGTTTCCTGTGTCTGCTGCAAAAGGCCTGCATCAGATAGCGTGCCGGCGGAATGGATAATGCCACGTAGGGGGAGGCTACTCTGGCGGATGCCGGAGAACAGGCGCTCCAGGGCGGGCTTGTCTGTGACATCTACAGAATGCGTTTCTATCCGGGTGCCACCGGCTTGCAGCTTTGCCAGTTCGGCCTTCACCTCATCCGACGCTGCCTTGCGCCCTATTGCGATGATGCGACCGGCGCCCTCGCTGGCAAGCCAGCGGACAGTATCGAGTCCCAGACCAGACAGGCCACCGGTAACCAGATATGTCGCATTCTGATGAATTACCGGCACATGGTCTCCGTTCCAATCGATGACAATTTTGCCGAGATGTCCTGCCTGCGCCATCAGGCGGAAAGCGTCTGTGACTTTTCCCGGTCCAAAAGTATGGTGCGGTAATGGCTTCAAGGCACCTGCGTTTATCTCGGAGACGATCCGTTTCAGAATTTGCCCGATGCTTCCTGGGTCTTCATCTGCCACATGTCCCCAATTGATCGGCAGGTAGGTGAAAGCCTTGCCAGATGCCGCAACGAAATCTTCCGCGCGAACATCCCGCACTCCCAGTTCGATAAAACGTCCACCCGGCTTGAGGGCCCTCGCAGTGGCATCAATCAAGTCCCCGGTCAGGGAGTTCAGGACCAGCTCCACGCCTTGCCCGCCCGTTGCCTCAAGGATTTGTTCTGCAAAGGCTGGTGAGCGCGAATCCATAACAAGCGTTGCGCCGAGACGGCGCAAGAGCGCTCTTTTCTGCGGGCTGCCTGCGGTGGCGTAAACTTCTGCACCAGCCGCAAGCGCGATTTGTATGGCAGCCATACCTACGCCGCCTGCTGCCGCATGTATGAGAATGCGTTCACCCTTGGTGATCTTGCCAAGCTCTCTGAGGCAGTAATCCGCAGTGACGAACGGAATAGCGAAGGCCGCGCCATCAATCATGCTGAAGCCATGAGGAAGAGGGACCGTAAGGGCCGCAGGCAATGTAACATGTGATGCAAAGGCGCCAGCCGTCATAGCGACGACCGGGTCGCCGATCAAAATGCCTTCAACATCTTCGCCGACCGCAATGACGCGGCCAGCGCATTCCCCACCGAGGGGAGGCGCACCCGGATACTCACCGAGAACATTCAGGACATCCCGGAAATTGAGACCCGTTGCTTCGACCTCGACTTCAACCTCATTACTTCTAGGCTTGCGGCGCTCAAGAGGATGACGTTCCAACTGGCCCAGTGTGCCGGGAGCGGTGTTGACCAGTTTCCAGGTCTCAGTCTGAGACTGAGGAGCGACAGCGGCTTCCCATTTCGTCAGACGCGCCATATAGCGTTTGCCGTCGCGTACTGCGAGCTCTGTCTCCGAATGGCTAGATTTCAGTGCGGTCGCAATCGAAGCCACTGACGAGGTGGTGTCGATATCTATCCGTCGGCAGACAAGTTCAGGGAATTCGAGTGGAACACTTTTGAGGAGCCCGCCGATTGCCGCGTCCTGCGGGTTCAGCTGTACTTCTGTGCCCGTAACGAATTCTCCATTCTGGCTGAGTACGGTCAGGCGGCTATCCGGGTTTGCTGCGACGATATGCTGGATCGTGGTCAAGGCGGAGGGCAGGGTAGCGACCTCGTTTCGGAGAAGCACGATTTCATCCGGCTCCGTGCCAGACGACATGGCCTGTTGCAGTTTTCCGGATATGGCATCAGATGCGATGACTGAGACGGTTTCCCCGCTATGGCGAAGCGCCTCGGCAAGCGGGTCAGCATAGGTGGCATCAGGTGAGACCAGCCACCAATTCCGTTCAGTCTGGAGGTCTGCAGACGCCGTTAGAATGGCCTGATTGCGCCGACATCCGGATGCGTCCAGATCACCATTGAAGGCGCCAGTATCGCTGAGCCCGACCTGCCTGAACAGGTCCAGCCAGGCTTCGCGTGCGAGGAGCGGATTGCCTGTCCGCAGGTCCGTGTCTTCATAGGTCCACCAGCCTGGTGTCAGGCCGACTGTAAGGTCAAACCAGATTTGAGGGCGGGTGACTTCCAGAAGAAGAAGGCGGGCGGAAGGAGACATGACATCCTTCATCCGCTGTAGGGTGTTCTTCAGATTACGTGTGGCGTGAATAACGTTTGCGCCGACAATCAGGTCAATTGAGCCAGCTTCAATGCCTTGTTCGGTAAGATCCCGTTCCAGATCCAATGTCTGAAAGCGCATGCCCGAACGGTGCCTGAAGCGCTCCTCTGCTCTTTCGACAAAGCTCGGCCCGACATCGGTGAATGTATAGCTCGTCCCTTCAGGAAGGCGCTCTACCAGACGCGCTGTGGTGCCGCCCGTGCCGCCACCCACTTCCAGTATACGGAGCGCTGGATCGGCTTCTGCCAGTTCGGAAACCAGGTTTGCAATCAGGCCGTTGAAGTAGACCGATGTTGGTACATCTCGATACAGAGCTTCATTGGCTTCGGTGTTGCCGCTTGGGAACAACAGCTCCAGCGGGTCGCACTTGCCCTGAAGGGCATCGGCGAAACCAGCCTGTGTGCGGACCACGATCTCAACTTCCGGGATAGCTGAAGTGGGTGCGATAGTGCGCAGAGAGGCTTCCAGCTGGTGAGGGTCTGAATGAGACAGGGGGGTAAGGACGGTCCATGTCTCCCCATCGCGCCTGATATCACCTGCCTCTTCCAGAATCGCCAGCAGGCGGCCGAGAAGACGTGCATGACGATCAATGATCCCTAGCCGGTCTTTCAGCTCAGCTTCTGTTACAGTCTCGCCAATGCCGGGTATCCAGCCAAGGTCCAGGAATGCATTGCGGACATAGTCGACGCATGTGCTTTCCAGGCATTCGACAAATGCATCATATGCGTCCAGCCCGGCCTTTTGTGCCAAAGCCGGGGCATGTGTATGTGCTGTTTTCAGAAGGGTTTCTGAGTCTGGAAGGTCTGGCTGTGCTCTCCACACGGTTTTGTAGAGTGCGTCGCTCAAGGGCCGACCGGCGGCTGTCAAAGTCGCCATAGGGTTCAGCCTGCGGAGGCGAACGCCCTCCATTTCTAATATGACCTCTCCCTCACCATTTGTCGCGATGATGTCGACGGTCAGCATGTCCGGTGTTTCAGCGCGTAGCGTTGCTTCGCACCAGATGTGGGTGCTGTGAGTGGAGCGAAGGGTAAGACGGTCCATCGCGAAGGGCAAAAAGGCGTTCTTGCCATTGGATTGGACTGTCTCTGACACTGCAATAATCTGCAGGCAGCCATCGAGCAGAAGAGGATGTATCGGCAAGGCAGGGTCCTGGCGGACGAAGTCCGGTAGAACTACATATCCTGCCGCGCCGGAGTCTGTTGGCGAGGCCTTTTCCAGCACCTGGAAAGCAGGCCCCAAAGATATTCCGCGCGATTTCAGGCCTTCATAGAAGGCGTCTTTGTCAAACTCTGTGTGCGTTGCAATAAGCGCATTGATGTCGCGGCTTGTCTGAGACAGGACCGCTGGGCCGGCTCTCGCCACCGCATGTCGCGTCCAATTCGAAGGACCTTCGGCAGGTTGGCTGTTGACACTGATTGTTCCGTTCGGCCCGTGATTGATCGTCTGAATACGTGTGAAAGCCCCGTCCTCTGTTACAGTAAGGGGCGTTTCAATAATGATGTCTTCAAGCGTGGCGCTATCGGCCAAACCGGATCGCGTCATTTCCGATGCGGACATCATGCTGAGCAGAGCAGCGCCTGGTATAATGATGCCCTCGCCAACCCGGTGGTCCTTCAGCCAGTCGGGAGACATTGCCGATGCACTGCCTTCGCTTATGTCTGCTTCCATTGCCACGGGCAGGCGTTCACCGATGAGGGAAGCCTTCCCCCTGTGGCTCATGGGGCAGACTTTACGTGCCTCTACCCAATGACGCTCCCTAGCGAAAGGATAGGTTGGAATGTCCGTAACATGCCCCCCGCGCACATTCTCAATCGCGCGCCAGTCCGCACGTAGGCCGCTCTCCCAGAGCGCTCCCAGCGATGCCTGTATCTGGTCCCACTCGTCACGGCCGCGCCGCATGGAAGGCAAAAACTTCGCATCCGGGGCGACATTCGTTTCATCGAATGTTTCCCGGACTAAAGCCGTGAGAACAGGTTGCGGGCCAATCTCGACAAAAATGTCTGCGCCATGGTCTGCAAGGGCCAGGGCGCCCTCAGCAAAGTGCACAGTTCCGCGCATATGGTCTCGCCAGTATGCCGGTGTACAGATCGTTTTGCTGTCAGCGGTCTTCCCGGTCAGGTTAGAGATAAGCCGCAGCTTAGGCGAAGAGAATTTGATGCCGCTTGCATATCTTTCAAAAGACTGCAGGACCGGGTCCATGAGAGAGGAATGAAACGCATGGGAGACCGGCAGATGACGGAACTTTATGCCGTCGCGCTCAAGGTCTGAGCTGACCTGCTGTAGCACGCTCAGCGGCCCGGACAGTACAGTCTGGCCGGGAGCATTGATCGCAGCAATGCTTAGCCCGTCGCGCAGGTATTCAGAGACAATTTTCTGTGCGGCGTTGACAGACATCATTCCCCCGCCTGCTGGCAGGCTATTCATCAGACGTCCGCGTTCTGCCACAAGGTCCAGCGCATCTTCAAAGCTGAGAATGCCAGCAGCGCAAGCGGCTGAATATTCTCCGATCGAATGCCCTATTACCAGGTCCGGTTCGATACCCCATGATTGCCATGTGCGGTAAAGCGCATATTCCAGTGTAAAGAGAGCAGGCTGCGTATAGGCTGTCTGATCAAGAAGGCTGTCATCTTCCGTCTTACCAAGCATTACGTCGATCAATGGTGCGTCCAGTTTCCCGGAAAGCTGATGCGAGGCGATGTCAAGAACATCCCGGAAAACGGGAATGCGATTATAGAGCTCACGGCCCATACCCGCGAATTGCGCGCCTTGCCCGGTGAACAGGAAGGCCACTTTCGGCCTGGAACGTATGGGCCCGCTGATGGGAGCATCAGGTTGTGCAAGTGCATTCATTCCCGCCTGCAGATCTTCCGCCGTTGCGCCGGAGACAGTGGTTCTATATGCGAGCTGCGCGCGTCCCGCATTGGCGGTGCGACAGAAATCTGTGAGGGATATGTTTGCCGTGTCTTTAAGAGTTGCCGCGTACTGCGCAGAAAGTGTGTGGACAGCGTCTGGTGTGGCGCCCGAAAGCGCTATCGTCACAGGTGCATCCTGAATAGCCTTGGTGCGAGGCTCGGCGGCTTCCTCAAGAACAATATGGGCATTTGTTCCGCTGAAACCAAAAGAACTGATAGATGCGAGTCGGCGCTCATTCACGGGCTGCCAGATTTCAGTCTCGACAGGGATACGAACAGGCAAGGTTGCCCACGGAATATGCGGACTGGGTGTGCTGAAGTGAAGGTGACGCGGAATGCGCTTTTCCCTCAGCATCAGGACCAGCTTGATTACGCCGATAACACCGGCTGCCGCTTCCAGATGCCCGATATTGGTCTTGACGGAACCAACCACCAGCTTGTCTGCCCGTGAGGAACTGAAAACGTTCCCCAGCGCTCGCATCTCCTGGGGGTCACCCAGAGAGGTGCCTGTGCCATGGGCTTCCAGATAGCCCACATCGTCAGGGGTGATGCCGGCATCTTCGAGAGCTGCCTTTATAACCGCTTCCTGCGCTGGACCGTTTGGTGCGGTAAGCCCGCTGGAAGGGCCATCCTGATTGACTGCGCTGCCGCGGATTACGGCTAGCACGCGGTCTCCATCTTTTTCTGCGTCTTGCAGGCGCTTCATCACCAGGACGCCGCACCCTTCGCCGCGTGCAAAACCGTCTGCGCTGGCGTCGAATGTCTTGCAGCGGCCATCCGGGGCCAGCATGTGTGCGCGGGACAGGGCGATAAAGAGTTCGGGCGAGAGGATCTTGTTTACCCCACCGGCAATGGCCATTCGCGTCTCACCCTTGCGCAGCGAGTTCACGGCCTGATGAATGGCAACCAATGATGAGGAGCATGCTGTATCAAGCGTCACACTTGGGCCTTGCAGGCCCAGTAGATAGGAAAGTCTGCCGGAAACGATGCTGTGGGCAATGCCGGAGGTGAAATGCGCATCCAGCAAATCGGGGTCTTGAGCGCCTAATTGGATATAGGCATAATCAGACCCGGTTACGCCGCAGAAAACGCTGGTTTTTGATCCGGACAAGCTATCGGGCGCGATGCCCGAATGTTCTAGCGCTGCCCAGGCAGTTTCCAGAAACAGCCGCTGTTGTGGGTCCATACTACGGGCTTCACGCGGTGCAATGCCGAACAGCGTTGCATCGAATTTGTCCACCTCATCCAGAAAGCCCCCGCGATCAGTCGCAATGCCGCCTGGCTGCTCCGGGTCCGTCGTAAAGTATTTTGAGTGATCCCATCTATCCGCAGGAATTGGTCCCGTCGCGTCCGTGCCATTTTCCAGAAGCTGCCAGAAGGCTTTCGGCCCTTTGGCCCCTGGTACACGGCAATCAAGGCCAATGATCGCAATCGGAGCGCGTGCAATGTCCTCAAGTTCCTTTGCGCGAGCCTGCGCTTCTTCCAACGCGATGAAGGCGCGCTTCAGTGGAGAAAGTGCTGTCTCGTTCATGTCAGGGCTGCTGGGTGGTTGGGAGGTCATTTCTTCAGGCGTTCCATCAGAAGCGCTTCGACTTCTTCGTCTGTCATATCCGCTATGTCGGTATGATCAGTATGTTGCGTATTGGGTGGTGTCGGTGCCGCAGCGGGTTCAGGGCTGTCTCGTTGAGTGAGTTCGGCGAGGTACTCTGCCATGGCAGTGAGGGTTGGGTAGTCGAATACCAGCGTCGTTGGCAAACCACCCGGAATGTCCAGATCCTGGGCGAGCGCGTTTCTCAATTGAACAGCCATAAGAGAGTCCAGCCCGATATCGAGCAGTCGTTCGTGATCGCCGGGAGGCTGATCCGTCCGACGACGGAGAAGCGCCATCACGCGTTTGCGCAGAAGGTCGCAAATGGCCTGCGGTCGTTCTTTCGGCAGGGCAGCCTCAATTGCTTCCAGTGCAGATTGGATCTCCGGATCTGCTTCGAGCTCCGGCATGTCCATGAATTGTGGTTCTGCAATGATCTCACCTGTGCTGGAAGACATTTCGTCAGATGAGGTGCGTGCCACTACCAGATGCTGGCCAATTGCCTCACCGGTGGAGCCATCGCGGGGCCACGTTTCTGCAGAGGCAAATCCGGCGTCCAGAAGCGCTGCCCGCCATTTTGGAGCATTGAGCAGCGCCAAATCATCCCGCAGATCATCTTCGGCATGACGCCAGCCCTCAATCAGACCCGTGGTTACGTCAAACCATGCAAAATGCGTTGTGGATTCAACAAGAACAAGTGTGCCGGACGGGCGCAAAAGACTGCGCAAATATGTCAGTGTCTCTGGCAGATTGCGAACCGCATGGACGGCATTGGACGCTAGGACAATATCGTAACTTCCTGTCTGGAAGCCCTGTTCTTCAGGAGGGCGCTCTAGGTCAAACAAGGCAAACTTCATGTCCGGCACATTGCGGAACCGCGTGCGTGCACGATCAAGGAATAGGTCCGAGACATCCGTATAGTGATAAGTAGAATTGGTGTCCCGTAATGTGTCCAGCACAGCGGCGCTTGTGCCTCCCGTGCCGGCACCAGCTTCCAGAATTTTCAGTCCCGGTCGGGCAGAGGCGAGAGCATCCACTGCCGCGGCAGCAAGGCCATTCATGTATTGCATTGTCGCCGAACGCTCATAGAGATCGAGCGCAACGGAAAAGTCTCCGCCGGGGAACAAGGTTTCCAGCGGGCTGATGTCACCCCTCAGCACAGGGCCAAGCAAGTCTGCACAGTGCAGGATATAATTGCATAGTGGGATATTGTCGCTCAGGGCTTGCCTTACCGTCGCTCTGCCGGCGTCAAGATCCGGGGCTTGCAGTGCCTGCGGTGCGGTCACGTATTCATCGGAAATCGTCAGATCGCCGCTGTCTGCAAGAGATTGCATCCAGCGTGTCGCTAGTGGGACGAGTGCGTCACACACTTTCATGCTGGATATGATGGCGTCCATCCTGTGGGTCTCGCCATCAGCTGCAAACAGCCCGGCTTCACATAACAAGGATATGATCAATAGGCGGCGGAATTCTGCCAGATCTTGCCATTTTTTCGGATAAGCTGAGGCATCAAAGCCGAGAGGCCCACGCACAGATTCCCGATCAAGACGTGTACAGAGTCTGGACCAGGAAAGGTCTGCGTAAATATGCCTGGTGCCACCGGGCTGCGGTGCGCTGGAGTGCCAGTGGCGTGTCCGCTCAAACGGGTAGGTTGGCAGGCTGATGCGTTTGGGACAGGCAGAGCGCGCAAGGCATGCCGGATCGATGCCTGCGCCGTCCACATAGAGGCGACCTACACTGCTCGCGAGATCTTGCCCCGGATTTCCATCACGTCGCAAGGAGGGCAGGAACACCGGCGCGGATGTGTCGGCACCGGTTGCGATGTCCGCCGCCATTCCTGACAGGACCGGGTGAGGGCCAATTTCAATGAAATGTGTAATGCCTGCGTCCAGCAGGGTACGGATACTATCAGAAAAGCGTACTGGCTGGCGCAGATGGTTAGACCAATGCTCCGCAGTCGATATTTCGGCTCCGTAGCCGCCTGTCAGGTTTGATACGATTGGTATGCTGGCCTTGTCGAAACGTACTCGCTCGGCCGCTGCGCGGAAGCGGTCCACGACCGGATCGACCAGTTTGCAATGCGCTGCGAAGGCAATGCGCAAAATATCGGCGCGGATACCATCCGCATTCAATCGGGCCACAAGGGGCTCCAGGTCGGATGAAGGCCCGCTCAATACATGATTGGCCGGGCCATTATAGGCAGCGATCTCAATGGACGGGGACGCAGAGATTATGTTCCGCAATGTATCTTCATCAGCAAACACGCTGGCCATCATGCCGCCAGCACCTGCCTCCGCCGTCAGCTTGCCGCGTTCTACGACAAGGCGCAGGGCATCTTCCAATGGCATGACGCCCGATAGTGTCGCCGCAACGAATTCACCAAGGCTGTGCCCGCAAAGGGCTTCGGCTTTTACGCCGAATGATATCCACAGCTTTGCCAGCGCATATTCCAGCGCAAACAGGGCCGGCTGCGCTGTGCTCGGGTCTTGAAGTCGGGAGGTGTCCGCGACGGCATGAAGCGCAGCGACCAGTCCGCCGGGAACAGTGTCGCCTAATATATCAGCGCACTGATCTATAGCGTTGCGGTAGACAGGTTGCGTTTCGTAAAGCTCCCGCCCCATTTGTGCATATTGCGCGCCTTGGCCGGTGAACAGGAATGCTATGCGTGGTGGCTTGCCTGCGACAGCCCGGCCCGGTGTAACATCCGGATGGGCTTTGCCTTCCTGAACTGTTTTCAGTGCTGAAACGAGGTCGTCTCTCGACCTGGTCGCGACAGCCAGGCGAGAGGGAAAATGTGCGCGTCCAGCGCCTGCTGTGAAACAGGTGTCCGCAAGCGAATGATGACTATCTTCCAACGTCGCAGCCATCTTGCCTGCCAGGCTGAGAAGAGCGGCGGGGCTACGTGCCGACAGTGGGAAGATTTGCCAGGAAAGGTGCTCTGCGGGTGCGGCTGCTTCAGCCACATGAGGCTGTTCCAGAATGATGTGCGCATTTGTGCCGCTGAACCCGAAAGAGCTGACCCCGGAGAGCCGTGGGCCATTCATTTCTGGCCAAGCTTGCCCTTCGGTTGGTACGTGCACGGATATTGTATCCCAATCAATGTGCGGATTGGGGGTTTTGAAGTTCAGATGTGCCGACAGCCGTCCGGACTTGAGGGCAACCAGGCTTTTTAGAATACCGGCAGCGCCCGCAGCAGATTCCAGATGCCCCAGATTTGTTTTCACCGATCCGACATATATGGGGGCAGCGTCCTTGCGATCACGCCCATAGGCGCGCGCGAGCGCATTCATTTCAATCGGATCGCCTAGCGGCGTTCCAGTGCCATGCGCCTCAACATAAGAGACCTGATCTGGCGTGACGCCGGCTTCCTTCAAAGCCTCGCGGATCAAGGTCTCTTGTGAAGGGCCGTTTGGAGCTGTCAGCCCGTTGCTGCGGCCATCCTGATTGATCGCGCTTCCGCGGATGATTCCCAGAATGTGATCTCCATCTGCTTGGGCATCTTCCAGTCGGCGAAGGGTGAATATTACACAGCCTTCGCCCCGGACGTATCCATCCGCATCCGCATCGAATGTCTTGCAAAGCCCATCCTCGGCCAACATGCTGGCCCGGCTGAAATTGACGTGCACTTCAGGGGAGAGGATGAGGTTCACGCCCCCCGCGAGTGCCATGTCGCACTCTCCGGCCTTCAGGGCCTGACAGGCAAGATGCAGTGCCACCAGGGACGAAGAACAGGCCGTGTCGAGTGTAATTGCCGGTCCTTTCGTCCCCAGGAAATAGGCCAGCCGTCCACTTGCAACGGAGAAAGATGAGCCAGATGTGAAATATGGGTCAATCGCAGGCAGGTCCGACAGCATAGTGCGGCCATAGTCGCTATTTGCCATGCCTAGATATATGCCGAGAGGGGTATCTGTCAGCTTGTCGGGCGCGTAACCGGCATTCTCCAGGGCTTCCCAGCCGGTTTCCAGCACCAGACGCTGTTGAGGGTCCATGCTTGCTGCTTCAAGGCCGGAAATTCCAAAGAACTCGGCATCAAACAGGTCGACTTGATCCAGAAATGCTCCGTAGCGCGCGGATGGGGGCAGATCTGCGGGCATGTCTGAGGCCTGCCAGCGGCTGGACGGAATTTCGCTGATCGCATGACGACCTTCGGTGAGCAGCGTCTCAAACCCGGCAAGGTCAAATATACCGCCCGGTAGGCGGAGACCCGCGCCCACTATGGCGATCGGTCCAGATTTCTCAGCGTTCTGTTTGCGGTTTTCCAACTCGCGGCGAAGGCGACGGATTTCCAGCAGAGCCTGCTTCATTTGCTCGGTAGAGGATGTCATCCCCCGCGTCCCCCTTCCGTTTTTTGCCCCACATCCGAAGCGTTCAGTTCCGCTTCCAGAAGTTCCGCCAACTCTTTATCAGAAAGATGGTCGAGGTCATCAGTGTCATCCCCAACACTGCCGGGTTTTTCATTAAGGGTAGGGCTGAATTGCTCTGCAAGATAGCCGCAAAGACGGTCAATCGTTGGATAATCGAACAGCAAGGTCGCTGAAAGGCGAAGCCCCAGAGTGCGGGCCAGATCATTGCGCAGTTCCACAGCCATCAGGGAGTCGAGGCCAAGATCCTTCAAAGGCTCGGCGCGGCCAATCTCATCGGTTTCGTCCATTCCGATGATGCTGCGTACTGCGCTTTCGGTAATACGGCGCAGTTCAACCTTAATCGCTTCACGTGAAAGGCTTGCCAGCTGGTTATGAAGGGCATGGGCAGCAGAAGAAGAGGGCGTGTTGCTTGCGGCTAAGCCCGTATCCCGGCTAAGGCCGTCGAACATGCTGAGATCAATATCTTTAGGTGCCGTTTCCAGGAATCGGGCCCAATCAACCTTGGCAGCCATCACTGCAGGGTTTCCACTGGCCAGCAAGGTTGCCATCGCCGGAAAGCCGTTTTCAGGTGTAATTGCGCCTAGCCCGCGAGTTGACCAGGTATCGCGGCCTGACTCTGCAAGTCGTGCGCCCATGCCTGCGTTGCTCCAGAAGCCCCATGCCACGCTGAGGGCTGCAAACCCATCGCGACGCCGGGCTGCGGCCAAGGCATCCAGCCCGGAATTTGCGGCGGCATAAAGCGACTGTCCGGGCGCGCCAAGGCTTGCGCCTGCGGCGGAATACAAAACGAAAAAGTCCAGCGACAGGTCGCGAGTCATTTGGTCCAGAAACATTGCACCGCGCAGTTTTCCTTGGACGACGATATCAACATCTTCCGGGGTTCGCGTCATTACAGGGCCATCCCGCAGCGCGCCGGCGGCGTGTACTATCCCCTTCATGGTGGGCAGGGTGTCCGATATTGTTGCCAACAGAGCCGCTACGGCATCCTTATCCCCAATATCGGCCTGAAAGACATGAACGCTCGCTCCCGTTGCCTCAATCTCGGTAATCATATTCTTGGCTTTCTCATCAGGAGCAGATCGGCCTGTCAGCACGATATGCTTTGCACCCTGTGAGGCGAGCCATTTCGCCGTATAAAGACCAAGACCGCCAAGACCGCCTGTGATCAAATAGCTTCCATCCGCATGAATGACGGGTTTGCGACGGGGCGGCACTCGCAGCACAATTTTTCCGGTATGTTTGGCAGCCGCCATAAAGCGCATGGCCTCTGCAGCCTGATCCAGGCCAAAGGTGCGGACAGGAAGAGGGCTGAGGTGACCTTTTTGGAGACCGTCGAGCACATCTGACAGTAGCGGAGCCAGATGTGCGATACCTGCCTCAATATCCTGTCCGAGATCGTAGACATGATAACTCGCATTCGGCTTCATGCTTTGGAAGGTTTCAGGAGACATCAGGTCGCGTTTGCCGATCTCCAGGAAACGCCCGGTTTCGGATAGACAGCGCACACTGGCTGGAATGAAAGCTCCGGAAAGTGAATTCAGAACGACATCGACGCCTTGGCCGTTTGTTGCCTCAAGAACATGGTTTTCAAACTCAAGGGATCGGGAGTCGAAGACATGACTAGCGCCCATCGCTTTCAGCATGTCACGTTTTTCCTGAGACCCTGCGGTGGTGAAAATGTCTGCGCCGCGCGCCAGCGCAATTTTGATGGCAGCCAGCCCCACGCCGCCAGCGCCCGCATGAATAAGTACGCGCTCGCCTTTTTGAAGCTTTGCCAGCCGGTCCAGACCATAGAATGCTGTGCCAAAGGTGACAGTCAGTCCGGCGGCAACTTCATCAGACATCCCGCTTGGAATGGGCATCATCCAGTTTGCGGGGGCAGTCACTTCTTCGGCAATCGCACCGGGTGCGTACCCGAAGACCCGGTCTCCCGGCTTTAGGGCCGTAACAGCCGCGCCTGTTTCAATAACCTCGCCTGCACATTCCACACCCAGAGGCGGCATCGCTCCGGGCAACATGCCGAGTGTGCTGAGCACGTCGCGGAAGTTAAGGCCAGCTGCATGCACGGCTATGCGTAGACTGTCATTTCTGAGCGGTACACGAGGCGTTTCCTTCAGCACGAGGGAGTCAATGCCTGCATCTCCCGGAAGACATAGCGCGAGTGGGGCATCACTCTCCAGCTGTTTCGCGGGCGCGAGACGAGGGGCGAACCATTTGCCATCCCGCAGGGCCAGCTTGACAGGCCCTGAAGCGCTGACGGCGCCGCAGACGGCTTCGCTGACCTGTTCGTAATGACCCTCATCTGTATCCGGATCTATATCCAGGCAATGTATTTCGAGTTCTGGATGTTCGAGCGCCGCGGTTGATACGAAGCCCTGGAGGGCGCGACCGCTTATCGAGGGAGCCGAATGCTCTTGTCCGGTCTGAAAGGCGCCTTGGGATATTGAAGCATATCTGATGGATGCATCGCGGCTGGCGACGCATTGGACGTGAGCGAGCCCTGTCTTGATGACGGCGATGGCGTCATCGGTATCTAGGCTGCTGAGGTCCAAGACTTGTCTTGGCTCAGGGGCTGTAGACAGCCAATCGAGAGCTTTATCCAAGGCCTCCGGATCTGCGGCAGAGATAATGCGGGCATTATCTTTTCCAGCAGCCAGGGCTTTTGCCAATTCCTGATGGTCACCGGAAATGATCAGCCAGGACGCTGCCACTTTGGCACTTTGCAGTTCAATCGGATGCCAGTCTGTTGTGTATAGTTCCACAGGAGTGGCAAGGCTTGCCGCCAGGGCCTGCCGTGAGGCCGGAGCGAAGCGTACGCCCTCCAGCGTGGCTACGGTGTCACCGGTCTCATTACGGAATATAACATCTGCGAGTAATCCATCCGTATCGTTACTTTCCTGTAGACGTGCTTCCGCCGTGAGGCTGAACAGGGAAGTGTGCGCCGGTAGAATAGCAGTCCGGACCGCGATAGGCAGCCAGGCCGTGTCACTGTTTCTCGCCATCAAGGAGCAAAGCTGCAGGCCCGCGTCGAGAAGGCTCGGATGGATGCAATGCGCTGCATGGAGTAAATGAGATGGCAGGTTGATGCTGCCTGTCGCAACACGCTCCCCAATTCTTACATTTGACAGCAGGCGAAAAGCGGGTCCGAATTCGGCACCTATCTTTTGGAAAGAGGTTTCGATATCTGAATCTGAAAGGGAGTGCGTCAGTGTAGCGGGATCAGTTCTGGGGCCTTGTTCGCGTGGGCTGTCTGGATGATCTCTTGCTGTTGCCTCTGCGATCGGATGAGGCAGGGGGGCGGTTTCATCATTTGAGATGAGGTGAAGTTGCAGCAGCCATTCCGAGTTGTTGCGTCGGGCGATGACTTGCCATTGGGCATCTGATCCGTCCAGCCTGAAGCAGGGGAGAGGCGCGGAAATGGAGAAGTCTTCCAGCCGAGCACCTGGGCCGGCCAGTTGCTTGGCTGCCGCGGCCAGAATTTCCACCATAGCTGTGCCGGGTGCAATGGTTTGCCCAAGGATTTTATGATCTTTCAACCAGTCGCGACTTCTCGTAGCCGAGCCCTGAAAAATTGCCAGATCATTGGAGGCGATTGTCAGCCTATGTCCCAAAAGCGGATGGCCTGTATCAAGGCCTGCCAGGCCGGGCTCGGCAGCAGCGACATCACGCCAATAGCGTTTGCGCTGCCATGCATAGGGCGGCAGGGAGACAACATTGCCTTTGGGCTGAAGAGCGGCCCAGTTCGGGGAACTGCCAGTCTCAAAAAGTCGCGCGACGCAGTCGCCCAGAATATCCCGATCCGCCCTACCTCTGCGCAGGGCTGGAACGATAGGGGCGTCTGGCATCTCCGTGTTTTCAAGTGTCGCGGCAATTGATGCAGACAGGACCGGATGTGGCCCGATCTCAACATAGATCGTGCGCTCGTCTTGCGCCGTCTGCTTGATTGCGTTTGAAAACAGGACGGGAGCTCTAATGCCCCGCGCGAAATGCGCTGCATCAATTTGGGAAATAGGCTTTCCGGTGATTGTGGAAATCGCCTGAATGCCGTTGCCGCGGGTGGATTTTATCTCTCCTAGCGTATCGACAAGCTCTTGTTCAAAGGGTGCCATTTGCTCGCTATGGAAAGCGTAGCGGACGGGCAAACGGCGGTAATTTACGCTGCGCGCATCCAATGACGATAACAGGCTGCCCAGCGCCTCCATGTCTCCGGAGATGACTATTTCGTTTGGCGCATTTACAGCGGCTATGCTGAGCGCGTCGCCATATGGTGCAATGGCCTCACTGGCGGCCAACTCGTCAAGTGAGACAGATGCCATCGCGCCTGTGCCATCGGCCTTCTGCATGATCCGTCCACGATGTGCCGCGATGCGAAGGGCTTCCTCAAGAGATAGCAGGCCGGCAGCTTCCATGGCTGCGATCTCACCGACGCTGTGGCCCGTAACAGAGTTGGGCGAGAGGCCCCAGCTTTGAAGCAAGGCCACAAGACCCGTTTGAAGGGCTGTCAGGGCGGGTTGTGCAAAGGCTGTCTCATTCAGGCGGGAAGCGTTGTCCTCGCGCGAAATTTCCTCGATCAATGACCATCCGGTCAGAGGACGGAGTATGGTATCGCAACGTTTTAGATGTTCAGCGAAGAGGGGCTCTGACTCCGCAAGCTGGAACCCCATTTTTGCCTGCTGAGGGCCCTGACCGCAGAACACAAAGCACACATTCGGAGCAGCAGGTTCAACAACTTTGTCCATCCGCTCGGCCAGTTTTTGCGCAAGCGCGTCACGCGACGAAGCCGAGACAGCCATGCGATAGGTTTGATGCGAGCGGCGTTGGGATGCCGTGAAGCATATGTCTGCCAAGGGTGCGGCGTGTGTGTCCAGCCACGCTTTCCATGAGGCCGCATTGGCCTTCAGGGCCTCAGGAGACCGGGCGGAAAGCGGCAAGGTCCAGACCTGTTCTGCGCTTTCTTCAATTGCCGGTTTCTTCAGGTTCGGCGCGGCTTCCAACACGATATGAGCATTGGTGCCGCCGACGCCAAATGAACTGACACCTGCGGCGGGTGTTCCTGTTGTGGCAGGCAGCGCTTGGAGGTCCTCGGCAATCTTGAGCCGGGTGCGATCCAGAGTGATGTGCGGGTTCAGTTTAGTAAAGCCAGGTTGCCCCGGAACCTGCTTATGCGACAGGACAAGAGATGTCTTGATGATGCCGGCGATACCGGCGCCTGCTTCCAGGTGTCCGATATTGGCTTTGACACTGCCAAGCAGACAGTCCGGGCGGTTCGGGCCGGCAGTTCCAATCGTCTCTGCCAAAGCGTCAACTTCAATCGGGTCGCCCAGTATGGTGCCTGTTCCGTGAGTTTCAACATAGACGACATCATCAGGGTGAACCTTAGCATTGACGACTGCTTCGCGCACGAGTGCGGCCTGAGCGTGGACATTCGGTGCGGCCAATAGGGTGGATTCGCCGTCCTGATTTACCGCCGAGCCGCGAATGACAGACCAGATGCGATCCCCATCGGCAATTGCGTCGGAAAGCCGTTTGAGGGCAATTACGCCGCAGCCTTCACCGCGTCCAAATCCATCCGCACTCGCATCAAATGTCTTGCATCGGCCATCAGGAGCCAGGAAGCCGAGGCGTGACATGGAGACCATCAGCTCCGGAGCGAGAATGACGGAGACACCGCCCGCGAGGGCGAGGTTGCTTTCCCCCGTCCTGAGGCTCTGGCAGGCCATATGGACGGCGACCAGTGAAGAGGAACAGGCCGTGTCGACAGAGATGCTGGGGCCCTTCAGATCAAGCAGATAAGAAAGCCTGTTTGCCAGAACGCTGTGCAGAGTGCCTGTCAGTGTTCGCTGATCCATTGAGGCAGGATCGCGGTACAGCATCTGGGCGTAATCATTATGATAGCTCGCAATGAAGACGCCGGTTCGGGAACGGCGCAGATCCTCAAACCGCAGCCCGGCATCTTCCAGCGCTTCTATGGCGACTTCCAGAAATATGCGTTGCTGAGGATCCATTTGATCGGCTTCACGGGCGGGAATGCCGAAATAGCCCGCATCGAACGTGTCGACAGAGTCCAGAAATGCCGCTCCTGCTGCAATGCTGAAGCCTGGCGCGTCCGGGTCTGCGCTATACCATTTGTCCGCATCCCAGCGATCTGAAGGTATGCCGGACACGACATTGCGCTTCTCTAGCAGGAATGACCAGAACTCTTCCGGTGTTTTGCTGTCGCCTGGAAAGCGGCAGCCCATGCCAACAATAGCAATTGGGTCGGCCGCAAGTGTTGCGCCAATCTTCTCGCGTGCATTCCGTGCCATCAGAGCCAGTTTGACCGTTGAAACGCGGTCTGTGTTTTCAGGATTTTGGCTCACTTGCGGTCTCCAAGAAGGGCCGCCAGGGCGTCTTCTTCGCTCATGTCTTCAATTTCAGAAAAGCTGTCATCATAGTCACCGGTCGACGCCTTGTTGGCGTTGGTCGGGTTGGCGGGGGTAATACCCTGCGCAACAGTGTCAGTACACAGATAATCAACAATGGCGCGGGCTGTCGGATAAGTCCAGGCCAGCGTTGCCGGCAGGGGACGGCCAACATGTTTCTCCAGTGCATTGCGCAGTTCAATTCCCATCAGGGAGTTCAGTCCCAAATCGCCCAAGGGTCGGTTCAAGTCGATATCCTGCTGCCCCAGTTTCAGAACCTTTGTGATACTGGCAGGGACAAAAACCTTCGCAGCAGCGGTCCGTTCTTCAAGGGGAAGCGCTTCAAAGCTCCGGCCTGCATTATCGGCAGGCATCTCTTGGGCCAGCAAATCTTCAAACAGCTTGAAGGTGCGGCCAGCCCGGCTGTCCTGAAAAGTTGGCCAGTCCATGCGAAAGGCACTGATGCCGCTCCCGTTGCGACCTAGCAGCCAACCAATCAGCGCGTCCCCTTCTTCGGCCTCCAGAGAGAGTTCTCCGCGGGCATCAAATTCATCGGCGACATGCCCCAGAGCGGCGCGGCCGAGATCTTTCCATGGTCCCCAGGCGATGCTCATGGCGGCTTTACCGCGCGCGATCCGGTCTGCAGCCAGGGCATCCAGTCCGCAATTGGCTGCGGCATATCCTGCGAGACCATGATGAGGCACAAAGCTCATTGTGGATGAGTAGAGCAGAAACAAATCAAGCTCCGGTAACAGACGGTCGAGGAGACGCGCTCCTTCCAGCTTGGGCCCCAGAGCCGCGTTGAAGGTGCTCTCACTCGTATTGGCCGCGAGATGGGTCTCATAGCTGGTGGCGAGGTGGATTACGCCATGAATGGTAGGGCGCATCTCGGCTTCGCGCGCTTTCAGGAAAGCGTTGACGGCGCTTTCGTCGGAAATGTCTAGCGCGGCGGTTTCAATAGAAGCCCCGGCAGATTCAATGGCCAACACGCCCGCAATTCGGTCCGCCGTTTCTGATCCTTTTGCGATGCTTTGCCAGTCTGACCTAGGCGGCAATCCACGGCGTGACAGCAGAATGATGTGCCGGGCCCCGGCTTTGGCCAGCACTGTTGCCGCACGCAGACCTAGAGAGCTGAGCCCGCCAGTGATCAGATAGGCTGCCCCTGGTTTCACTTGGAAATCATGTGAGGGCATGCCCGCCTCTGGCGCCTCATGCAGGCGCGGAACGAAGCAGTCTCCAGCGCGCAGAGCGATTTCGGATTCAGACTCGTCCGAGAGTGCAAGGGCGGCAATGTCTGCGGCTTGTTCCTTGAGGTTCGTCGCAGGGTCGCCATCAATCATCCGGAAACTGAACTCCGGGTGCTCATCGGCAGTTACACGCATGGCCCCAATCAATGGGGCTTGCCCCACGCTCACGCGCTGGTCACCCTCGCCGACGGAAACTGCGCCTTGCGTGACAAAAACGAAATGACAGGTGCTTTGTGCGGTGCCGCGCACAAGGTTCAGAAGCCTTACAGGCAGATAGCCGGCATTCTCTTTGGGCGCGACAATGATGACACCCTGCCAGGTCGAGCTATCCGTGATGGTTGTCTCGGCGTCTTCCACTGAGCAACAATATGGACGTATGCCAGATTGTTGAAGCGCGTTGGAAATGGCCTCTGAATCATCTGCTCTCCCACCAATCACAAGCCAGTCTTGCGTTTCATAGGCTGTCTGCGGTGAGGGCCGCGCGGTTTTGATCCAGTCGATCTGGTGCAGCAGCTGGCGGGTCTGGTCTGTCAGCTGCGCCTTGTGTGCGATCTGGTGAAGAGAGTTACGTTCGGCAGCCTCATGCCAATACCGGCTGCCCTGCCAAGGATAGTGGGGTAGGGAGATGCCCTGGGGTGCTTTACCTGCATACGCGGCCCAGTCGATCTCCGTACCATTGGCCCAAAGCGTGGCAAGGCTTTCCGCCATCACATCCATGGCGGTCCGGTCACGGCGTTCGCTGGCTGTGAGCGTTCCCCCGGCCTCATGATGAGACAGGGTTTGTTCAATGGAGGTTAGCAGGACAGGGTTCGGGCCAAGCTCAACATAGGCTGTCGCGCCAGCCGTGATGGCGGCTTCAATGGCCTGCATGAAACGGACAGGCTCCCTCAGATTGCGGGCCCAATAGCTTGCACCAAAGCTCTCCTCCTCGGAAATTTTACCGTGGACGGTTGAAATCATCGGGGTATGCGGCGCGCGTGGTGCCAGACCGGAAAGTTCAGCGGCAAGCTGCGGCGCGAGGTCTGCCATTTGCGGACCATGTGATGCCACATCCACCTTGATCCGCCTACAGAATATGCCATCGGCCGTCAGGCTTTCGAGAACGGTTTCCAGTTCATTGACATTGCCTGATATGACGCTGGCGCGAGGACTGTTGTTTGCGGCGATGTCCAGCTTGCCGTGAAAAGGGGCAAGGCGGTCGAGGAGATCCGAGTCGGAAAGCTCAACCAGTGCCATGCCGCCATTGCCGCTGGTGCGCGCCATCAGGCGGCTGCGGGCGACAACCACGTGCATGGCGTCTTCGAGGCTGAGGATACCGGAAATGGCCGCTGCGGCAACTTCCCCCATGCTGTGGCCGACGGTCATTGCGGGCGTAACGCCAAGCACACTCCACAACCGGGCATAGCTGATGGCCAGCGCGGCAAGGGTCGGCTGAATGACTGCAATGTCATCCAGACGCCAGCCATCATCCGCTTCATTCAGGCTGATCTGCTCCGTAAGCGACCAGTCGACGAGAGAAGACAACGCACGTTCGCATTGTTCCAGCGCCTCCCGAAAGGCAGGCTCTTCTGACATCAGTGTCCGCGCCATGCCTATCCATTGTCCGCCCTGTCCGGGTGCCGCAAAAACGACATTGGATGCCATACCGGAAAAGGCGCGTCCACGAACAGCGCTATCAGCCCCCCCGCTGAAGGCTTCCAGCGCGGCAATCATGGATACGCGGTCATGATGCACAAAGGCGGCACGCTCTGTCAGTGCGGTCCGTCGCATGGCCGCAGCGGCTGCAAGGGCATGAACCGGCAGGTCCGGTATGTCTTTCAGCTTGTCTGCATATGCGCCAGCCAGAGCGCGCAAAGCATCTTCGCTTTCTGCAGAGAGCGGCAGGATGGCAGGCCGTGACGGCTGAGGCTCATCACGCCCTGTCAGCTTTTGGGCAGGAGCAGATTGCAGCACGAGATGCGCATTGGACCCGGCGATGCCAAAGCCGCTTACACCGGCATAGCGTGACTTACCCGTCCAGGGTATCGCGCGGGCCGGAATTTCCAGCATACCGGATTCCCAGTCGATATCTGGATTGGGGGTCTGAAAGTGCAGGCTCGCCGGCATGCAGCCAGCCTTCAGGGCCAGGGTCGTTTTCAGTAGGCCGGCCATTCCGGCGGCACCTTCCGTGTGCCCGATATTTGTCTTTACAGAGCCAACGCGCAGAGGTGTGCTGCGGCCTTTGCCCATTACTGCGCTCAAGGCGCCGAGTTCAACAGGGTCTCCCATTCGCGTGCCGGTGCCGTGAGCTTCGACATAGTCGACAGAGGCGGGAGAGACATCCGCATCCAACAGCGCCGCGCGCAGCAGGGCTTCCTGACCCTTGCGGCTGGGTGTGCCGAAAGAGCCGCTGGAGTGGCCATCATTATTGATCGCGCTGCCGCGGATGATGGCATGGATTTCATCCCCGTCTTGCAAAGCGCGGTCCAGGCGTTTCAGCAGGACAACGCCAGCGCCTTCACTGCGGACATAGCCGTTTCCGGAAGCGTCCCCAAACTTGCAGCGTCCATCCGGTGCCATCATCCGGCTTTGTGAATAACCTATGGTAATGTGAGGGCTGAGGATCAAATTTACCCCTGCCGCCAGTGCCATGTCCGTTTCGCCTGAGCGCAGGCTTTGCATCGCAAGGTGCACGGCGGTTAGGGATGAGGAGCAGGCTGTATCCAGTGTCAGGCTTGGCCCCATCAGCCCGAGAAAGTGTGAGACACGGCCTGCCGTTGTGTAACGGCCGCTGCCGGTGGTCATCTCGAAATCGGTAATCGTCGGGTCACTGAGGAGACGCATCTCGAAGTCGCTGAGCCATTGGCCGACATAGACCCCCACGCGGCTCTCTGAAAGATTACGGACATCCAGCCCGGCATCTTCAAGCGCTTCCCATGCCGTTTCCAAGACAATGCGCTGTTGCGGGTCCATGCGCTCGGCTTCACGCGGAGAGATATGGAAAAAGCCGGCATCGAAACGGTCAATATCTTCAAGATACCCGCCATAGCGTGTCATGATGTGGCCCGGCTTGGCGGGCTGGTCATCATAAAGGCCGTCGACATCCATCCGGTCAGCAGGGATTTCGCCTACAACGTCCCGGCCTTCCCGCAGTACATCCCAGAAAGATGCAGGCGTGCTGGCCCTGCCTGGAAACCGGCAGGCCATGCCAATAATGGCAATAGATCTGGTTGTGTCAGCCATGATTTACATCGCCTTTGATCACACCGAGCGCGTGCTCATGCCTCTGTGCGCTTCCGGCCTTCACGTGATTTCGCTTCAAGAGTCTCTGAAATGTGCAAAATCAGTGCCGCGCGCTGATCGTCCAGGTAGAAATGACCGCCATCGAACATGCGCAATTCGAAGACCTGATCGGTCCAGGATTCCCAACCTTGCAGCAGGGGCTGGGGAACGAGTCGGTCATTCGTGCCGCCAAGTGCTGTGATGGAAGAGGGCAGTGTGCGAACTTGCCGGTTCTGGATGCGCTCTAGCGCGCGAATATCGGCGCGCAACGCTGGCAGCAAAAGCTCCAGAACTTCAGGGGCTTCGATGATTTCGCGCGGAATGGCCCCATAGCGCTGATTGACCTCCTGAACGAAGGCATCATCCTCAAGGTGTGATAATGGGCCGACGGGGCTCGGCAAATTCGGGGGCTGCCGTGCCGACAGGAACAAATGTATCGGTGCAGGAAGCCCGCTCTGAACCATGGCAGAAGCCAGTTCAGCCGCGAAAACTGCGCCCATACTGTGCCCGAAAAAAGCGTATGGCAGATCTGTCAGCTCAGAGATCTGGGGCAGTATAGACGCGATCAGCTCATCAAAATTGTCAAGAGGCGCTTCTCTCAGGCGGTTTGCGCGGCCGGGAGGCTGGACAGCGATGACCTCAAGCCAGTCCGGCCCCTGAGCTTGCCAGTTTCGATACATGGCGGCACCATAACCTGCACAGGGAAAGCAGAACAGTCGCATGCTGGCGTTCGGTTTAGGGGCAGGTTTGAAAAACCAACTGGCTGGCCGTGGCGTCTCAGTACGCTGCCCGGACATATTCTGGATACTCATAAATACTCGCGCCCCACACAATCACCCCAGGTCCTGACGCTTCAGGTCCGACCAGATCAACTTTCTAAAATACCCACTTCTCCGTGAATAGTCACGGCGGGAATAAACTTTCAGGAACACTAGGGCAGATGTATTGCTTAACTCTCTACACAATTTGCCAAGCGCTCTGAATTCATTTGGATTTGTATATCTAGACGGTATGGATCTTAAGGATTCCCGGCCTTTACAGGGGTGTCCCGTCTGCGGGCCGCATCCTGTTGAGGCGCAACAGAATGCTTCTGATGGCGCGTGAAAGCTCCGCGAACAGCGGGTGACGCAGCGCCCAGAGTGCCAACAGCCAGCAGGGGCAGGCAATGGCTACTGCCGCTATGCTTCCCATGATGCCAATCTGATCAAAGCCGCCTGCGTGCCAGATGATCACTGCCGGGCCTGCGATAGCCGCAAGCGTTGAGAGTAGGCTGAGTTTCAAAGCCCGCAGCAGGTCCAGCCAGCTGAACTTTGCGACATAGGCTTTGACGAAGTGGGTCGACAGGATGACGTTGATCGCCACGATCGGCCAGGTTGCCCAGGCGACGGCCTCCAGCCCGAATTGAGCGCTGACGGCGATGATTGGCAGGGCGATACAGGATTGCAGGATAGAAAGCATGAACGCCTTGCGCACGGCCCCTGCCGCTACCAGGATCGGATAGTTGATACCGGGCGGAAAGTTCAACAAAAGGCCACCCGCGATAATCTGTACGAGGGGAATGGTCTCCAGCCACTGGTCTCCCAGAAATACACGGATCAGAGGATTGGCCAGAAGGATGATCATTGCCAGACATGGCCAGATCAGGCCGCTGATCCGCTCCACAGCAGCCAGATAATATCGCCGCATATCTCCCTTTTCGCGGGCGGCCTTCGAGAAGGCCGGCAAGGCGGCCGCGTTTACACCCGCCATGATTGTACGTTCCGGAAACTGAGAGATCATCGACGCGCGGTTCAGCAGCCCCACCATGGCGGGCGTCATGAAAACACCGACTGTCATCACCGAGATAACCTCTGATGCGCGCTGGACGATGCCCGTTCCCCCACTGAAGATGCTGAAAGAGAGGATTTCCTTCCAGAATTTCAGCGAAGGGCGGAAAATCTCGAAGCTCGGGCGGAAGTAAACCAGCAGCACAGTCCCGACAATTGCGGAGACGACCTGGGCGTAGGCAAAGCTCATATAGCTGGCACCGATATAGGCCGTCACGATCAGCGTAACTGAATTGACCAGTGTGGAAATGATGTTGACCACAGCGAGCTTTCCAAAGGCGAGGTCACGAGCCAGCAATGCGTGCAGAGGGTACACGATCGCGCCCACAGCGAATGGCGCCGCGCACACCTGAAGGTAAATTCCCAACCCCGGAGTATTGAAGGCAACCGCCAGAAATGGTGATGAAAGCAAAAGGCCAACAAGAATGACCGCTGTCAGTATAAGGTTCATCGTGAAGACGGCGCGCGCTTTACCCGTCGTCAGTTCAGGGGTCTGGATAATATAGGCAGACGTGCCGACGTCCCGCAGGGTATTCGCCAGCAGAAGGGCTGCGCCGCCAAGAACGGTGACGCCAAACTCTGCCGGGTTGATAATGCGCGCAACGACCGCGGTGGTAAGCAGAGTGAAAACTGTCGTGAGATATTTGTCCGCTGTAGCGATTACGACAGCTATCCTGACTTTATCCATTCGGCGTCCCCGATTCGATGCGCATCCCGTTTAACCTCTGGATGAGGTGGACGGGTAAGGTCATCACATTATCTGCATAGTCCATGCCGGACGGTCAGGTTATTCGAAAAAACCTGAACCGGCATATTTCCTTGGGGACAGCAGCCGTGGCCCGATAGCCCTGGATTGCAGGAAAGTCATGAATTTCAAACTTCTGGAGTTGGGCGGCGTCTTCTTCGGCCCGATGCAGGCAGGCGGGCTGGCAAGGGTCCACATTAACCTCGAAATGGTCAAGAGGCACGCCCAGACCGCGCCCGTCAGCCTTGATCAACGCTTCCTTTCGCGCCCAGCAGGCAAAAAAGCCATCAAGCTGACGATCCAAAGGAAGAGAAAGCAAATTGGCCGTCTCAGGAGGCGAGAATGTATTGCGGGCCATGCTCTGGAAATCATCAAAGGCCCTGATTTCTTCAATATCTGCGCCAATATCTCCCGAAGTTGCGGTAGCCAGCAGCGCCCATGCACCCGAATGAGACAAGTTGAAGTGGAGCAATGGCGCAGAGCCTGCTGGACTAAGCAGAGAAGGTTTGCCTTGCGGTCCAGTGACAAACTCCAAATCCCGCGCATTGCCAGCTCCGCATGTGCTCAGAACCAGCCGCAGGAAGCCATGCGCGGCGATATAGCGGGTTCGGTGAAGCGGAAAATGAAAGCGGTTCGCCCTGGCCGTTTCGGCAGGAGACAACAGGCTGGCCAGATGTTCCAGTGGGATAGGCGGCAGGTCCGTGGGCATAAGCCAGAGGTGGACTTCATCCAAATAGGGGCGCAGCAAATCACCTGCATCACCGGTCTCAGCTTTCAGTAGGTTCCGTGCAGGAAAATCTTCAAAGATTGTGGGAAGTGTCCCTGTTTGGGTCATTTTGCTCGCAAGATTAATTTTGGCGGTTCTAAAATAAATCGCCGTGTCGTTGACTTGTTCTAAACTGCTATGGCAATGCCTGCCATATTGGAGCATGTTGGGGAAACCTGCGCTATTACTTAAAAGGTGATATGCTCGGGGGTGGGACGCCCATTACTTTTGATTGAATATTTTAGGCTTGGTCCAGGCTCTTTTGGAGGGGACGTAGATTACATTCGGGCAGGGGACGCAACTTGATCACATTCGAGTCCAGCTGAGTCGGTTGCAATCGTGTAGTTAACATGGACATCGACCAATTTATACAGGATCTTGCCAAGCGCGATGTGACCCTCTGGGCCTCGGATGACAAGATACGCTTTCGCGGGCCCAAGGGGGCTTTGCGCGATAGTGACAAGACCGTGCTTCGGAATAATCAAACGGCCATTCTGGCGGCCCTGCAGGCGCGCGAGGTTACGCGGGACATTCCGCTTTCAGACGGGCAGAGGTCCTTATGGTTTGTATACTGGCAGGCGCCGCTTAATTCCGCTTACAACCTGTCTGTCGCCTGGAGGGTGAAAGGCCGTATGGAGCCGGCTGTACTTGAGCAGGCCTTCCAAAAGGTGCTTGAGCGGCATGCTCCTTTGCGTGCCTGTTTCCCTGTTGTGGCAGGGAACCCTGTCCAGCGCATTCCGCGATCCCGCAAGGTGCGTCTTAAGCATTATCGGGTGGAGCATTGCTCGGAGCAGGAAGTCCTGGATCAGGTCAAACAGGTGCACAAACGCCCGTTCAATCTTGTTGATGGCCCTGTCTGCCGACTGGCCCTGTTTCGCGTGGCTGAAAACGATCACATCATCCTATTCGAGGCGCATCATATCGTCTGTGATGCGACGGCCAGCGCTGTGGCCTGTCACGATCTGAAACAGTTTTACAATGATCTTATGGGCGGTCTTGATACGCAAATGTCGTCTAAACAGGCAACTTATCCGGACTATGTGGCCACCCAGAGAGCGGAGCTTTCCGGGCCGAGAGGAAAGGCCCTGATTGCTCATTGGCGAGATGTTCTGAAGGCGCCATTACCAATCATGGAATTGCCCACGGATCGGCCTCGACCCGTCAACCGTACATTCCGCGGCAGCACGATACAGCGAACCTTGTCGCCTGAGCTTGCCTCCAAGCTCGACAAGACCATCAAGGACATGCACACGACACGGCCAACCGTTCTTATGGCAACCTATGCCGTCCTGCTGGGGCAATTGGCTGACCTTGACGACGTGATTATCGGCAGCCCCTTTCTGGGCCGGACTGAAGAGTGTTTCAGTCATACAGTTGGCCACTTTGCTAATCCCTTGCCGATCCGATTCACCCTCACGCCGGGCAAAAGATTCCTAAGGCTAGTTGAAGAAACCAGAGACCGGATGCTGGATGCGCTGGATCATCAGGACATGCCGCTAATGAGGCTTGTTGACACGCTCAATCCGCCGCGCGTCTCCTCGCACATGCCGTTCTTTGATGTCCTGTTCACCTATATCCAGTACGAGCATGTCCTGGGTCGCAGCAAGGAGATGCCGTTTACCGGCGCCGAGGAAGGGTGTTCAGAAGAGTCTTATCCCATTCCGCAAATGGAGGGTCAGTTCGACCTGTCCCTGCGGTTTGAGGATACAGGGTCTGATCTCGTAGTGTATTGGGGATATGATACAGATCTTTATGATCGCGCTACGGTGGAAGCCATGGCCGAGCGTTTTGAAGCGATACTGTCTGATTTTGTTACAGATTGCACGCGTCCGATTGATGTATTTCAACCGGCAAGCTCCTTGCAAGCAGCTTCTGATAATAGTCAGGAGAGCGAAATGGACGTGAATACCCTTTTCGGGAGATTGGCAGACAGGGGGGTTACTCTGTCGCTGGATGGAGATCAGCTGCGGATCAATGCCCCAAAAGGTGCGATTGATGGACCCTTGCGCAATGAACTCGTCGCTATGAAGCCGGCGATCATGGCTGCTCTTCAGTCTGATGCGTCTGGTCAGGCAGGTGATCTTGACCACAAAACAGGTTTGCCCCTGTCTTTCGCGCAGCAAAGACTGTGGTTCTTGAGTCGTCTCGATCCCATGAGCACAGCCTTCAATGTTGGATCTGCGGCCTGGATAGATGGGCCACTCCAGCCAGCAAAGATCATCACGGCTTTCACCCACCTGGCCAAGCGTCATGATGCGTTGCGCATGCGCTTCAAGGAAGTTGAAGGCAATCCGGTGGCTGAGATCGTCGATACGCTTCTTCCTAGTTATGAATATATCGATTTGGCACATGTCGCGCCTGAAGATCAGGAAAGTGAAGTGCAGCGGATCATTGATCAACGCCTGCAGCAGCCTTTTGATCTTGGCACCGGGCCTCTTGCCACCTTCACGCTGATCCGAGTCAACGACACCCGCCATGCTACCCTATTTATGGCTCATCACATCATCGTTGACGGCTGGTCTCTGGCTCTGGCACACCGGGAAGTCGTGGATATTTATGATGCCCTGGTAGAGGGGCGTGAGCCGGATTTGCCGCCAGTTAGCGGGCAGGCGACGGATCATGCCCGTCGCGAGCGACGCATGGCGGTTTCCACAGAATGGAAGGCGCATGTCGATTTCTGGCGTGAGGAATTGCGCGGCGCTCCGGCTGTTATCGACCTGCCGACAGACCGTCGCCGCCCCGCCAATCAGACCTATAAGGGCGCGCGTCTGATCGAACGTTTCGATGCGCAGATGTTCGATCAGTTGAATTCATTGGCCCGGTCCCAGGGTGTAACGCTTTTCATGCTGTTGATGGCGGGCTGGGCGGCTACGCTCTACCGATATAGCGGCCAGTCCGACATTGTGCTCGGGTCTCCGCATGCCAACCGTAATGGTGCAGACCAGGAAGGCATGATTGGCTGTCTGATCAACAATATGGTCCTGCGGTGCCGTATCAATGGCGAACTCAGCTTCAGCGATTACCTCAAGGAAATTCGCCTCACGACACTCGGCTCTCTTGAGCATAGCGAGCTTCCGTTCGACCTTCTGGTCGATACGGTAAACCCCGAACGCAGCGCCAGCCATGCGCCGATCTTCCAGGCGCTGTTCAGCCTGATGAGTTTCCCTAAAATTGAGCATGGCTTCAAGGATACCGAGGTAGAGGCAATTCCGTCAGGCACGGGGGCATCGCGTTATGACCTGTCCCTAGATTGCGTTGATTTCGGCGGCGAATTGCTGACGCAGTATGAATATTCGACAGATCTGTTTGACGCGGCCACGATAGAGCGACTGCATAGCCACTACAAAATGCTGCTTCAGTCTGCGATTGCTGACCCGTCAGTTCCGGTCAACGCCTTGCAGATGCTGACAGCGGATGACCGCGCGTCCATCGCAGATGCCAACACACGAACAGTTCGGGAGTTTGACCGCTCCGCCACAGCGCTCGACATGATCGAGGCGTGTGCGCGCGACTATGCGGATCAGGGTGCGATTACCGATGCGGCGGAAACGCTCAGTTACGCCGACATGGATCGCCGGGCGAACCAGCTGGCCAATCTGCTGCGTGCGCAGGGCATAGATAAGGGCAGTCTGGTGGCGGTCAGTCTTGGCCGCAGCGCCATGTTGCCGGTTGCGCTTCTGGCCGTCTGGAAAGCAGGCGGCGCTTATCTGCCCCTGGACCCGAAACACCCTGAGGAGCGGGTAAATGGTATCGTGTCCGATGCCGGAGTTGACCTGATCCTGACAGATACATCTGCGGTCGGACAATTTTCTGCCCAACCCTCTGTCTTGTCGCTGGACGCTGCCGCAGAGCAGATTGCCTCCATGTCGCAAACTGCGCCGGCACGGACAACCGCGCCGGAAGATGTTGCCTATGTGATCTATACATCAGGCTCTACCGGGCGGCCGAAGGGCGTTGAGGTTGAGCATCGCAATCTTGCGGCCTTCCTTGTCGCGATGCGTGATGAGCCCGGTATTAAGCCCGGTCAGACATTGCTGTCGGTGACCACACCGTCCTTTGATATTTTTGGTCTTGAGGCATGGTTGCCGCTGAGCAGCGGGGCGCGCATGGTTGTCGCCACGCGAGAGACTGCGCTGGATGGCCGGGCTCTTGCTGCGCTGATGGACAGCGAAGGCGTGGATATCTTGCAGGCGACGCCTGCGACCTGGAATGTGCTGATCGAGACGGGCTGGAAAGGCCGCGAAGGCATGAAGGCGCTCTGTGGTGGTGAGTCTCTGCCGCATGCGCTGGCCGAGGGTCTGGTTCAGCGTGTGGGCGAGGTGTGGAACATGTATGGCCCGACCGAGACAACAATCTGGTCCACCGTGCAGCGTATCACCAAGGCGGATGATGCGGCGAGCATCGGCAAGCCGATTGCGAACACACGCACCTATATTCTTGATGATCAGGGCAATCCTGTTCCGCCCGGCGCAATTGGCGAACTCTGCATCGGTGGTGAAGGCGTGGCACGCGGCTATCGCGGACGGCAGGATCTCACCGATGAGCGGTACATGACGCTGAACCTTCCGGGACACGATGAGGAGCGCATCTATCGCACCGGGGACTTTGCCCGCGAGACGGCAGATGGGCGGCTCATCTATCTTGGGCGCCGGGACTTCCAGGTGAAGATCCGCGGCTTCCGTATTGAACTGGGCGAGATCGAATCCGAACTCGGCGCTATTGAAAGCATCGCGGAATGTGCTGTCGTTGCGCATGAGCGCGCGCCCGGAGATCATCACTTGGTGGCATATGTCGTGCCGTCTCAAGGTCGTACGATTGATTCCGGCCTGATCCGGGCTGCGCTGCGCGAGAAGCTGCCGAACTATATGGTGCCATCCTATGTCGTTGCGATGGACACCTTCCCGCTGACGCCCAATCTCAAGGTTGATCGCAAGGCGCTGCCTGCGCCCCAGGAAGAGCAGGCTCCAGCCCCGACTGCAAATGACATCATCATGTCACCTGCTGAACGGAGTGTTGCTGACATCTGGCGCGGTATTCTTGGCGTCTCGCATATCGGCCTGAATGACAATTTCTTTGATATCGGCGGACATTCAATGCTGATGGTCCGGCTGCATGAACGCCTGCGTAGTGAGTTGGGAGCCAATATCGCGCTTATCGAATTGTTCCAGCGTACAACAGTTGCGCAGCAGGCGGCAGTTATTCCGCGTAATGATGGTGTCAAGACCGCACCTGGCAAGCCGGAACAGCCTGTCCTTGTTGCCAAATCAGACCGCCTGTCACGTGCCAAAGAGAGGGCTGAACGACTTCGCCATGGATAAGACTCGTCAATCTTCAGATTTTCCGGCACACGCCATCGCCATTGTAGGGATGGCGGGACGATTTCCGGATGCGCCGGATCTGGACAGTTTCTGGCGCAATGTTGTCGAAGGACATGAGTCCCTGCGCACCTTTGATGCCGAAAGCATGGCAGCTGCCGGGATTCCGCCTGAACTTCAGGCCAATCCGGATTTCGTGCCGAAGGGAACCGTGCTTGACGATACGGATATGTTCGATGCGGACTTTTTCGGAGTGTCTGCCGGGGAAGCGCGGATCATTGATCCACAGCAGCGTATCTTTCTGGAATGCGCCTGGGAGGCGCTTGAACATGCCGGTTACGCGCCCGGGCAGATAGAAGATCCGGTCGGCGTCTATGCCGGCACAGGCATGAATACGTATCTGATGGCGCATATCCTGTCGGACAGGTCTGTTGCAGAGACTGCTGGCGGGTATCAACTGATGCTCGGCAATGACAAGGACTTCCTCTGTACACGAGTAAGCTACAAGCTGGACCTGCGCGGACCAAGCGCCACGGTGCAGACGGCCTGTTCTACCTCTCTTGTGGCAGTTGAAATGGCCTGCCGCGCCCTTTCCCGCGGGGAGTGCGACATGGCATTGGCCGGGGGCGTGTCCATTAACTTCCCCAGCAGTACAGGATATCTTTACCAGGAGGGAATGATTTTCTCTCCTGACGGCCACTGTCGGCCTTTTGACGAAAAGGCCAAAGGTACGCGCGCCGGGGCAGGGGCGGGCGTGGTCACGCTGAAGCGTCTGGACGACGCGCTGCGGGATGGAGACACAATTCACGCCGTCATTCGTGGCATTGCCGTGAACAATGACGGCGCAGCGAAGGCGGGGTACACCGCCCCGTCAATTGATGGTCAGGCCGAAGTCATCGCCATGGCCCAGACGCTTGCGGACGTTGATCCTCGAACCATTGGTTATATCGAGGCGCACGGCACCGCCACGCCGCTAGGAGATCCGATCGAAATTGCGGCCCTGACGCAGGTCTTCCGTTATGAGACAGATGATGTCGGCTTTTGCCGCCTGGGGTCACTGAAGGCCAATATCGGTCACCTCGACGCGGCGGCGGGTGTTGCGGGTTTGATCAAGGCGGCTCTGGTGCTGCGCGAAGGCGTCATTCCGCCTCTTGTTAATTATTCCCGCCCTAACCCAAAACTTGAATTGGACACCAGCCCGTTTGTTGCCAGCGCCGAAGCGACGGAATGGACCGGAAATGGCGCGCCGCGCCGCGCCGCCGTGAGTTCTTTCGGTATTGGCGGAACGAATGTCCATGCCGTGCTGGAGCAAGCACCCGTAGCTGTGCCGGCCATTGCCAGCAGAAAGCATCAGCTGCTCGTCCTCTCTGCCCGCACGAAAGAGGCGCTCACGACTGTGTCTTCCCGTCTGGCAGATCATATCGGTAAAGGCACAAGCCAATCTCTCGCAGACATTGCCTGGACCCTTCAGGCCGGTCGAACTGAATTCCCTGTGCGCCGGTTTGTTATAGCTGGCGATGGAGAGGAAGCCACGGCGGCCCTGTCGCGATCCTTCACGCCGCGTCGACACGAGGGTGGCGCTCGTCAGGTGGCCTTCCTGTTCAGTGGCCAAGGCAGCCAATATGCAGGTATGGGACAGGACCTTTATGCCGGAGAGCCCGTCTATCGCGCTGCGATTGATCAGTGTAACGGTATTCTGAAATATATGGATCTTGATCTGTGCAAGGTGTTGTTTGAAGGCAGTGATGAGGATCTTGCCAAGACCAGCATTGCGCAGCCAGCCTTGTTTGCCACCGAATATGCCATGGCAAAGCTCTGGCAGAGCTGGGGCGTCGAACCTGCTGCGATGATGGGGCACAGCATCGGCGAGTATGTTGCGGCGCATCTGGCGGGAGTCATGACTCTGGAAGAGGCGCTTCTCCTGGTCGCCGAACGTGGCCGCTTGATGCATGCCATGCCGGCGGGTGCCATGGCTACGGTACAATTAGGGGGCGATCAGGTGCGCTCGCGACTCCCAGACGGCGTGGAGATTGCCGCCATCAACGCGCCTGAGCTGACCGCCATATCCGGATCTGCCAGCGAAGTGGAAGCGTTTCTGACGCGTCTTGAATCGGAGGGCGTTGGCGTGCGCCGTCTGCATACGTCGCATGCGTTCCATTCCTCCATGATGGAAGTAGCGCTAGAGCCCTTCCGCGCCGCGGCGGCGAAGGTCAATCTCAAGGAACCGCAAGTGCCATACATTTCCAATGTGACCGGCACATGGATCACGCCTGAACAGGCCGTTTCTCCCGACTATTATGCCAAGCATCTGCGTCAGGCTGTTCTGTTCGAGCAGGGCTTGCAGGAGCTTGCCCGAAACCCAGGTCTCTTCCTTCTGGAAGTCGGACCCGGGATTGCGCTTTCATCGCTTGCCGGCATTTCCCTGGATAACGCACAGCACCGCATCGCCTCGTCCATGCGTCATCCGCGTGACAGTCAGCATGACATGATACCGGCGCTCAACGCTGTAGGGGGCATGTGGGCCGCAGGCGTGCCGATTGACTGGGCGGCGCTTCACGGTGAAACTTCTTCAGTGCACCGCGTTCCTCTGCCAACATATCCTTTCGAGCGCACGCGTCACTGGGTGGACCCAAAGCCTGATGGTGGGTTCATGCAGGCCTCTGCGGTTCAAGTAAATGACCCATTACTGGAAGTATTTTCACCTGAGGCCGGTCTCGGCCAATTCCTTCAGGCGCCGACATGGACACAGGTTCCTGCCGACACAATGCAGGCTCCGGCCTTCAGCGGAAAATGGGTCGTTCTGGCGGATAATGCCGCGTTTGGAAAAGCTCTGGCATCCGGTTTTGAGACAGGCGGTGCCGAGGCTTTGCTTGGTACACCATCAGGCACGTGTGCGGGAGATGCAGCAGACAGTATTCGCACGCTAAACGCCCTCATTAACGAGGCAAATGGAGCGCTTTCAGGTATCATTATTGCGCTTGGTCTGGAAGACGGAGCCAACATTCCTGGTCGTCTTCGCTATGATGTCCTCAGTGCACTGGCGCGCCATCCCGAAATTGCGACTGAGCGTCCAGTCAGGATCGTGCTTGCGACACGTGGCGGCCTGCCTGTGCTGGAGGAAACCGTAACAGACCCCGAAGTGGCTTTGGCTTTTGGCGCTATCAGCGTATTGGCGGCTGAGACGACACATTTGATGCCTCAGCATGTGGACTTCGCGGATGACGGCAAGGCCACATCGCAAACGAATGCGCGGCGTCTTCTTGCTGAAGCGGGGCGTGAAAAGTTCGAACTGCAACTGGCCTGGCGCAAGCATCGCTGGCTGCGACGGTTCGAGCCTATTGAGCTGCCACGCGCTGAAAGAACACCGGATATTCTGAAACAGAAAGGTGTCTATCTGATTACGGGTGGCTTGGGCGGTATCGGGCGTACTCTCGCCCGACAGCTTGCCGAAAAAGTATCTGCACGGATTGTGATGACCACACGAAATGCAGTGCCTCCCCGTGACGCGTGGGATGACCTGCTGGCAGGCGCTTCCGGCGGGGGCAGGATGGCCAGCGTGATCAAGACTGTTCGTGAGATTGAATCTCTTGGGGGAGAAATTCACATTGAACAAGCGGATGTCGTTGACCGAGAGGCCATGCAGGGCGTTGTTGACCGCACCCGTGAAGCATGGGGGGAGATCTCCGGGATTATTCACGCGGCAGGTGTTCCTGGGAATGGCAATCTTCTGGCTCTTGAAACGGAACAGGAGGTGACAGAGACATTCGCTCCGAAAGTTGATGGTCTGCGCGTGCTGGCTGATGTTCTGGGTGACACAGAGCTCGACTTTGTTGCTCTGATGAGCAGTATCAATGCAGTCAGGGGGATTGCGGGCAATGCAGCTTATAGCTCTGCCAATGCTTTCCTTGATAGTTTTGCCGCCTCGAATGAGCGTCCAGCGGCATGGGAAAACATTCTGCTCTTCAACTGGGAGGCCTGGCGTGATGTTGGTATGGCCAGCCGAGTTGATCGCTCGCGGATGAACCCGGATGAACGCGACCTTCTCTACAGGGTTTCGATTACCCCGGATGCGGGGGCAGATATTTTTCAACGTGTTCTTGCCTCTGATGTCGATCAACTTGTCGTGTCAAACTACAATTTGGCCTTCGTACTCATGCAGGAACGCGCGGAGTTGATTTTGCGCGCCCATGGAGCGGATACGTCCCAAGCGAATGCCGAGGGGGCTGCATTCTCTGCTGCAACGGGGGATGTTTCAGCGTCCATTGCGGCAAGGTTTGGCCGTGAGGAAGAGCAGCAGATCGCCATGATCTGGGAAGAGCTTCTTGGGGGTGAAATGCAAGGACCTCACGAGAACTTCTTCGAACGTGGTGGTCATTCGCTGATGGCGACGCGTGTCTTGTCCCGGCTGAATGCCGTCACCGGCGTGAAGCTGACCTTGCGTGACATATTTGACTCTCCCACGATTGGAGAACTCGCCGATTGCGTTGTATCGCATCGTGATGACTCTCAGGATAGTCAGGATACTGATCGTGAGGAGTTTGTGATTTGACCGCGGCGGAACTCCTGTCAGAGTTGCGTGCCAAAGGCATTGAGGTCTCCCCCGGGGATGGCAAACTGCGCGTCAATGCGCCTTCCGGGGCTTTGACGCCCTCTTTGCGTGAAAGCATTACCGCGAACAAGCAGGCCCTTCTGGATCTTTTGTTATCACCTGATCTGGACGAGATTCCTCTGGAGCGTGTGTCCCGGCAAGATGCATTGCCCTTGTCACACTTTCAGGAAAGGCTCTGGCTGCTCCAGCAACTGGACCGGCAAGGGACGGAATACAATCTTGTCACGGTCTGGCCCATGGGCGCAGGGGTGGATGCAGGGCGTCTGGATATTGCTATACGTAAAGTATTGTCGAGGCACGAAATTCTTCATACGGCCTACAGACGAGATGGGGATGTTCTGAAGGCTGTATTGCTTCAGGCTGACGCCGTACACATTGATCGTGAGGATTTAAGCTCACTTTCCGAAAGCGAGCAGAATGCTCACCTTGATCAGGAAGTCGCCCGGCAGACAGCCTTGCCGTTTGATCTGGAGCTGGGCGGAGCTTTCCGCACAATTGTATATGATCTTGGTGGGCGAGGATCCGCTATTCTTGTTGCCGCACATCATATCATTGTCGATCATTGGTCAATGTCGCTGTTGAAGCAGGAATTGCAGTCTTCCCTTGATGATGACGCCTATCCTTACCATGCTGCAGAGGTGCAGTATACGGATTACTCGGTTTGGGCGCGTAAGGTTGAACAAACTCATTCCATGAGCGCGGCGTTGGACTGGTGGGGCGAATATCTGGCCTCTCCGCCGGAGCTGTGCGCCTTCGATGCTGACATGGCCCCCAGCATGCAGGGCACAGGTGCCAGCGTGTCGTTCATGTGGGATGAGACGCTGTCATCAGGTCTTGGAAATTTCGCGCAGTCAGAAAGTGCAACGGTATATATGTGCCTGGTTGCCGCCTGTGCCGCTATGCTTAACCGGCAGACTGGGCAGGAAGACATTCTCATCGGCACGGCTGTCGGGGCGCGTTACCGGCCCGAGTTTGAGACCATTATAGGTCCGTTCGTGAACTCTATTGCCCTGCGTTTGCAGGTCGATCAGAAGGTCTCTTTCCGTGCTCTGGTGGCACAGGCCCGCGAAGCGGTGCTGGAGACCAGTTCCCGAGCTGAAGTGCCCTTTGAGGCAGTTATTGAGCGTGTGCAGCCGACGCGAAATCTCAGCCGCTCATTGCTGTTCCAGACTGCCGTCGTAATGCAGAATGCCTGGGAGGGGCAGTCGGAAGCCATTCATGGCGGCGGCGCCATTCACGATCTCACCTGGTTCATTCGCCCCTTGGAGGGGCGTTTTGTCGGGTCGATGGAGTATCGATCCGATATTTACAGTCAGCAGACAATACAGGGCCTGTTGATACGGCTTGAGGCTTTCCTTCGCGGTGCCATTGCTTCGCCGGACCGTCCAATTGGGGAAATTCCGGTTTATGTTGGTGATGAACGCCAACATCTGATTGAGGCCTTCAACCCACCGGCGAGCGAGTATGACCACTCGCCAGTTGCGGCACAGTTCGCGCGGATGGCCAGTCAGTATCTCTCGCGCCCGGCGGTGACCTTTGCCGGGGAAACGTTCAGCTATGGACTGCTTAATGCGCGTGTGAACCAGGTAGCGCACCGCCTGATCGATATGGGTATCGGCAAGGGGGATATTGTCGGGGTCTGTGTTCAGCGCGGCCACGGTTTGCTGGAATCCCTTCTGGGTGTGCATCGTGCAGGTGCCGCCTATTTGCCGCTGGATCCTGATTTTCCGCAGGGTCGTCTTGAATACCAGCTGTCAGACAGTGGGGCGAAAGCCTTACTGGCGGAGGCGTCATTTTCGGAAAAGCTGGACTTGCCGGAAGGGCTGCTCACACTGGATCTGCAGCAGGATGCCGATGCACTGGCTGCGTGTCCTGATCATGAACCAGACGTTCAAGTCTTGCCTGAAGACATCAGTCATCTGATCTATACGTCAGGATCCACGGGGCGCCCGAAGGGAGTCATCATCCGGCATGGCTCTGTCTCCAACGCGTTCTCTTCCTTACGCCGAGAGCCCGGAATAGGGGCTGAAGATGTTGTTGCCGCGACGACGACAGCGTCCTTTGACATTGCGGGCGTGGAATTGCTGCTGCCTCTGACAGTCGGGGCGCATATCCAGATTCTGTCGAGAGAGATTGCAACAGATGGTAAAGCGCTAGCCAAGGCACTGGATGCCTGTTGTGCGACGATCGCCCAGGCCACTCCGTCTGCGTGGCGCATGCTGGTCGAGGCGGGATGGCAAGGCGGACCTCACATTCGTGCGATCACAGGCGGAGAGCCTCTGACGCGCGACCTTGCGGACAAGCTGCTCTCGCGTGTCGGCTCCCTCTGGAACGGCTACGGCCCGACCGAGACAACTATTTATTCCTCGGGCTGTTTCATTTCGCCGGATGGGGAAGGCATCAGCATTGGCAAGCCCCTATCCAATACCCGCATCTATGTTCTGGATGCCAATGATGAGATCGCTCCGGTCGGTATGCGCGGAGAGATCTGTATTGCCGGTGATGGTGTTGCTGTCGGATATCATGATATGCCTGCCGAGACTGAGACAAAGTTTCGGCCGGATCATTTTGCTGCGTCAGCGGATGGGGCTGGCCTCTATTACCGCACAGGCGATGTAGGCCGCTGGTCATCCGATGGCAGGCTATATCACCTCGGGCGCAGAGACCATCAGGTAAAAATCCGTGGGCTGCGTATCGAACTGGGAGAGGTGGAGTCTATCCTGCTGGCATCACCCGCAATTCGTCAGGCAGTCGTCATCGTCAGCGAAGCTGGAGAGGGGGATCAGCGTCTCGTCGCATATGTCGTTTTCGAGCCTGGCAGTGAAATGACCGCGAGTGAAGTTCGCCGCCTGGCGAGAGATCGCCTGCCCAATTACATGGTGCCCTCCGTGATTGTCGAACTCACGGCTCTGCCCATGACTCCGAACGGCAAGGTCGACCGCAAGGCGCTGCCAGACCCATACAGCCAGGCCATGCAGCGCATGGTTCGTATACCGCCCGCACAGGGCTTTGAGGCTGACCTTGCAGCCATCTGGAAAGATTTATTGCAGGTGCAGGAAATCGGTGCAGAAGACAATTTTTTCGATCTTGGCGGGCATTCGATATTGACGCTGCGCGTTGTGGCACGGGTGGAAGAGATGCTAGGATTGTCGCTTGATCCCCGGCTTATGTTCTTCCAGAACCTAAGACAAATTGCGGCCCAGCTGCGTCGTGATTCCGAGGGTGAGGGATGACGCCGTTCTATTTTGGATCGCGAGAGCGGCGGCTGTTTGGCGTTTATCATCCAGCGCAGGGCGGGGGTGGAAGCCGCGCCGTTGTGATGTGCTATCCTTGGGGATACGAATATGTGAACGCCCACCGCTCACTTGTGAAGCTGGCGAGTCTTCTGTCTCAGGAAGGTTATCATGTCCTGCGCTTTGACTATTTCGGCACAGGGGATTCAGCTGGCGAAGACCATGAAATGACGCTTCAGGGATCACTGAGCGACATTTCCATGGCGATTGAAGAGCTGAAAGACTTGAGCGGAGCAGATCATGTGTCCGTGATCGGCCTGCGTGTGGGGGCGGCGCTTGCTGCGCAGGCGGCAAGAAAATGGCCTGACGATATTTCGTCCCTGGTTCTGTGGGATCCGATCCTCAAGGGCGCAGAGTATTTGCAGGAACTTTACTTGCTGGATGACTCCATGCGCATTCCCGGTGTTGGCCCGGCCGCGCAGTTTTCGCCGGAGCGGGGAGGTGGCCGTGAAGTGATGGGGTTTCCTGTTACAGATGCCCTGGCATCCGAATTCTCGGGTCTGGATGTTGTCAGCACTATCTCGGAACTGAAACTTCCGGTTTTCATGGTCGCCATCCGTCCTGTTCCGGGGCAGGCGGACGTGGCGTATGAATTGTCGTCCCGCGATGGTAGCGGTTTTGAGCTGATTGATGATCAACCCGTCTGGCATGAGGAATGGCCGGATAATGTGGGCGTTATTCCTGTCACTGTTCTAAACCGGATCGTCTCATGGATGAACTGACAGCACAGATCACGGAACGGGCGATCAAGATCGGGGGCGGCGAACAAGTTGCGGCCATCCTGGCGCGGCCTGTGGAGGATACAAGCCTTCCTGCGATTGTTATTCTCAACACAGGTGTTGCCCATCGTGTGGGTCATCACAGGAAATTTGTGACCCTGTCCCGGCGTCTTGCGAATAACGGACACATAGTGGTGCGCTTCGACTTTCCTGGCCTTGGGGACAGCCCGGCCATGACGGGAGAAGATACGCTGCTCGATACTAATATGGCATCCATTCGCGATGTGCTCGACTGGATGGATGCCACCCTGGGGCGGCGCAGAATTGTCCTTCTTGGATTGTGTTCGGGAGCGGACCAATCTATCATCTATGCCAGCCGTGATCCTCGTGTGAATGGGGCAATTCTGCTTGACCCGTCCATTCCTCGGACACGCAGATATTACGTGAATGATTTGTACAAGCGCTTGATGCGCCGTTCTTTCTGGACAAATATCCTGTCCGGGCGCGGACGTGTATGGAACAAGGTGCGTCGCGTTCTTCACCGGCAGACCGGCCCTCAAATGACTCTGCCTGGTCAGTTCTCCCGCCCAAATCTGGAACATCCGGAAGCGATTGCCTTTCTGGAGAATGTCTATCAGGGCGCGATGGATCATCATGCGGAACTGCTTGCCGTGTTTACCGCAGGGCCTCACTATCAGCATAATTACCGTAGACAGATTATTGATGCCTTGCCGGGGGTGGATTTTGGAGACCGGCTGAAGCTGTATTTCCTCAAGGAATGCGACCATACATTTCTTCGTGAGGCGCAGCGCGAGCGTCTGTACACCATCATAGCTGACTGGCTGGCGCAGAGGTTTCCTGCTCTGGAGGAGGTGCGCGTTGATGTTGGGCAGACAGAAGAAACCGGCGATCCGGATATGGAGATCGAGGAGTTCTAGAACGGCTTGAGTTTGCTTGCTGAATTGCCGTGCCTTTGTCTCGGAATCAGCACCAAAAGCCGGACCGGGCGTTGCCCGTCCGGTTTTTGCATTTTCGGTCCTTGCAGATGGAGCAGCGCTCCATGTGAGACAGGGACAAATTCATGGGTTGGAGTGGATCTGCTACGCCCCTGTGCACATGGGCGCCGTCCATCCGCGTGAAGCCGAGGGGATAATCGGGAGGGTCCCCGAAAGCTTCGGACCCGCCGCGAGCCATGTCACAGGCCGCGACAGGCATGAGTATACGCTCGCGAGATAGGGGGGCGGAAAACTATTCTCACAGGCTTTGATTTCGTTCGGGAAAACCTGCCAGGTTTGTCGGATTGCGGCAGTCTGCCAGTTGTTAGGTGCGCCCGCAGGCGCTAACGGTGCAGCGCAGAAAGGATGCGCGGATGGAGAAGGCCGACCGGATTGAGGTGCGCGAGCGCTTGCTTGACCGTCTTTCCCACAAGACGCCGCTCATCATGGGCATTCTGAACGTGACGCCGGATTCCTTTTCTGATGGCGGACAGCACGACTCCCTTGCAACGGCCCTGACCCATGCTGCGGAGATAGCGCAGTATGGGGCGGACATTCTGGATATTGGCGGCGAGTCCACCCGGCCTGGCGGACAGGCTGTTAGTCTGGAAGAAGAATGGGCGCGCGTTGCGGAGCCTATTGCCAGACTGGCGACAAAGGACGCGCTTCCGGTCTCCATTGATACCTATAAGGCAGAGATCGCCCGGCGCGCCACAAAGGCTGGCGCGGTGATTATCAATGATGTGTGGGGTATGACGCGTGATAAGGCTATGGCTGATGCTGTGGCCGAAACCGAAAGCCTCGTCTGCATCACCTATAATCGCGGTGAGGCCGATGCAGGCATTGATTTACGTCAGGACATGACGGACTTTTTCGGCCGAGCTTTCGACATGGCCGCTCAAGCCGGAATTCCGCGTGAGCATATCCTGCTCGATCCCGGTGTCGGCTTTGGCAAGACCTATGAGCAGAATTTCGGTGTGCTGGCGCATCTCGATGCACTGGTAGAGACAGGCTGCCCGGTTCTGGTGGGGGTGTCGCGCAAATCCTTTATCGGGCGCCTGACCGGCAAGCCTGTAGAAGACCGTCTGATCGGCACACTTGCTGCCAATCTCGACAGCGTACAACGCGGCGCTGCAATCCTCCGCGTTCATGATGTGGCTGAGCACCGCGAGGCGCTCGACATGATCCAGTCTATTGGGAGTGCCCGTTGACCGACCGTATTTTCGTAACGAACCTTTGTCTGCATGGCTTTCATGGTGTTCACACCGCCGAGAAATCGCTCGGCCAGAAATTCTTTATCGACATTGACTGCCGTCTTGCAGAGCCGGCCACTTCCAGCGATCTGATGGAAGAGACTGTTCATTATGGCGAGGTTTGTGACCTGGCAGAGGAACTGTCCGGCAAGACGGTGTTCAATCTGATCGAAACCTTCGCGGAACGTATTGCCTCCGCCATTCTGGAAAAGTGGAACATCGTCGAGGAAGTGACTGTCACCGTCCGCAAACCCTCCGCGCCGATCCGCCATCTGGTAGACCATGTCGGCGTTGCCATCACGCGGTCCCGCAATGGCTGAGGCGGCGCTCGGTCTCGGGACAAATCTCGGGGACCGGGAAGCCGCTCTTGCGCGGGCAGTTGACTTGCTGGCGGCGATGCCTGGCATCACGCTTGGCGCTGTGTCGCGTCTCTATCGCAGTGCGCCCTGGGGCCTGGCGAACCAGCCGGACTTTCTCAATCTCTGCCTGCTGATCGACACGGATCTCCAGCCCGCCGATTTGCTGGCAGCATGCAAGCAAGTAGAGGAGAAGCTTGGCCGTCAGGCGCGTGTGCGTTGGGGGCCGCGTGAGATGGATGTCGATATATTGCTGATGCCGGGCGTGGAGATGGACACGGAAAGCCTGGTCATTCCGCATCCGCGTATCACGGAGCGTCGTTTCGTGCTTGAGCCGCTCAGCCAACTGGTGCCGGACTGGCTGCTGGCTGGCGGGGGCACCGTCAAAAGCATGACGGCCGCCCTCAGGGAGAAGGCGGCCGAGCAGATTTGCGAACCGGATGAGGCAGCAACGCGAAAGTTCGCATTGCTGCGTGCCTGCTAGAGGTTTTTCACGATATCCTCGACCATCTTCTTGGCGTCTGCGAGCAGCATCATCGTGTTGTCGCGGAAGAAGAGTTCGTTCTCAATGCCGGCATAACCGGAGCCCATGGAGCGCTTGATGAAGAGGACCGTGCCGGCGTTTTCCACATCGAGGACAGGCATGCCGTAGATCGGCGATGTCTTGTCGGTCTTTGCGGCCGGGTTGGTCACGTCATTGGCGCCGATGACGAAGGCGACTTCGGAATTTCGGAAGTCGGAGTTGATGTCTTCCAGTTCGAAGACTTCGTCATACGGCACCTGCGCCTCGGCGAGGAGCACGTTCATGTGGCCGGGCATCCGGCCCGCAACAGGGTGGATGGCGTATTTGATCTCGACGCCTTCTTCCTTCAGCTTGTCGCACATCTCTTTGAGGGCGTGCTGGGCCTGAGCCACCGCCATGCCGTAGCCGGGCACGATGATGACCTTTGAGGCGTTCTTCATGATGAAGGCTGCGTCTTCAGCCGAGCCGCGCTTGAACGGACGGTCGACCTGAACGCCGCCCCCGCCAGCGGCTGCATCGTCGCCGCCGAAGCCGCCCAGGATGACCGAGATGAAGCTGCGGTTCATGCCTTTGCACATGATGTAGGACAGGATCGCACCGGAGGAGCCGACGAGGGCACCGGTAATGATCAGCGCGAAATTGCCGAGTGTGAAGCCCAGCGCCGCTGCAGCCCAGCCGGAATAGGAGTTCAGCATGGACACAACGACCGGCATGTCTGCGCCGCCAATCGGGATGATCAGGGTGATGCCCAGGATCAACGCCAGAACGGTGAGGCCCCAGAAGGCCCACTGAGCCGTGCCGCCTGTCTGGATCAGGACAACCAGCAGCGCGATGATGCCACCGGCGATCAGTATATTCAGGATATGACGAGCCGGCAGCATGATCGGCGCGCCGGACATGTTGCCGTTCAGCTTGGCGAAGGCGATGACAGAGCCAGTAAAGGTGAGCGCACCAATGGCGGAACCGAGGCCAAGCTCGATCAGGGAGGCCATCTTGATGCCTTCAGTGCCCATGATGCTGAACTGAACGGGTGAGTAGAGCGCTGCTGCGGCAACAAGTACGGCGGCAAGGCCGACGAGGCTGTGGAAGGCAGCGACCAACTGCGGCATGGCGGTCATCGGAATACGACGCGCAGTGATGGCGCCAATGGTGCCACCGATTGCGACACCGCCCAGGATCAGGCCCCAGGTGGTAACGTCAAGTTCGTTCCAGAGCAGGGCGAGGGTCGTTGCGACCGCGATGCCCATGCCGATCATGCCATTGCGGTTCCCTTTGCGGCTGGTCGCCGGGCTGGAGAGACCGCGCAGGGCCAGGATGAAAAGGATACCGGCGACGAGATAGAGCAGCGGTGCCCAGGTAGAGTGAAAACTGTCCACGGTTTACTCCCCCTTCTTCTTGTACATCGCCAGCATGCGCTGGGTGACGAGGAAGCCGCCGAAAATGTTCACGCTGGCGAGAATCACGGCCACGGTGCCGAGGATCTTGGACACCCAATTGTCGGAGGTCAGGCCGAGCGTTGCCGTGGCAACCAGCGCGCCAACGATGATCACCGAGGAGATGGCGTTCGTCACGGCCATCAGCGGGGTATGCAGGGCCGGGGTCACGCTCCAGACTACATAATAGCCGACGAAGCAGGCCATGGCGAAGAGGGCTGCAAGGAGTACAGTTGAGTTGATGCCGCCGGCATCCGCGAAGGCGGGCAGCGCAAAGCTGGCCGCGGCAAGCGTCAGGAGTGCGCGCTTCATGATTTGATCCTTTCGTTCACCGTCTCGCCACCCTTGGTCAGGAGCATGGCGGTAACGATTTCGTCTTCGGTATCGAGATTGAGACTGCCATCCTCGGCCGTCACGAGCGGCAGGAAGGCGAGCAAATTCTTGGCAAACAGCGATGACGCGTCTGCGGGCAGGCGGGCGGGCAGGTTCGAGAACCCGGCCACTTTCACGCCGTTCACATCCACGACTTGATCTGGTTCAGACAACGGGCAGTTGCCGCCCTGGCTGACCGCCATATCGACGATGACTGCGCCGGGCTTCATGGTTTTCACCATGTCTTCGGATACGAGCACAGGGGCCGGGCGGCCGGGTATCAACGCCGTGGTGACGACGATGTCCTGCTTGGCAATGTGGTTCGCGGTCAGTTCAGCCTGCTTGGCCTGGTATTCCTTCGACATTTCCTTGGCATAGCCGCCAGCCGTTTCGGCGGCCTTGAACTCTTCATCCTCTACCGCGATGAATTTTGCGCCCAGTGAGGCGACTTGTTCCTTCGCAGCTGGGCGAACATCCGTTGCGGTCACAACCGCGCCAAGACGACGGGCGGTCGCGATGGCCTGAAGACCTGCAACGCCTGCGCCCATAACGAAGACTTTTGCCGGCGCGATGGTGCCGGCGGCCGTCATCATCATCGGCATGGCGCGGCCATAAATTTGCGCGCCTTCGATGACGGCGCGGTAACCGGCCAGGTTTGACTGGGATGAGAGGGCATCCATACTTTGGGCGCGTGTGATACGCGGTGTGAATTCCATGGACAGGGCCGCAATCTTCCTCGCATTCAGCGGCGCAGCATCCAGGCTTGTTGGGTCCATCAGGGCGATCAGCGCGACACCTTCCGGTAGCGCGGCCATTTCATCGGCTTCCGGGGCACGCACCTTGAAGACAATGTCGGCACCGGACGCAGCCGAGGCAGCATCCTTTGCGATCGTCGCGCCGGCTTCAGAAAAGCTATCGTCAGGGAAACCTGCGATAGTGCCCGCGCCGGACTCGATTGTAATTGAGTGACCATTGGCCACCAGCTTCTTGACGGTTTCTGGTGTAGCCGCCACACGGGTCTCACCAGATCGCCTCTCCCTCAAAACAGATATTTTCATATGTCTGGGATAGAGGAAGATTATTGCGGCGCACAACTAATATTTTTTATTCGGAGGGCATGAGATTGTTCAGTTTAGCTAAAAAGACGGCTTTGGTTACCGGTGCGTCCAGTGGTCTTGGTCGCCATTTTGCCGGAATCCTGGCGGAAGCCGGAGCTCAGGTCGTGCTCGCGGCGCGCCGTCTGGAAAAGCTGGAAGAAGTGGCGGCAGAGATTGAGAAAAGGGGCGGCAAGGCCCTGCCGGTCGCCATGGATGTTACATCCGAAGATAGCGTTTCGGGCGCATTCGCAGAAATAAAGGAAGCGCTGGGTCATCCGTGCGATATTATTGTGAACAATTCTGGCATGTCGCGGGAAGGCTGGTATTGGGAGATGGCGGAGAAAGACTGGAACACCGTCATCGACACGAATCTCACCGGCGTATGGCGTGTGGCAAAGCATGGGACCAAGGCGTTGATTGATGCGGGCCAGGGCGGTTCGATCATCAACATTGCGTCGATTACGGGGCTGGGCACATCGCAGATGATTTCCGCCTATGCGGCCTCCAAGGCGGCGGTTGATCATCTGACGCGCAACATGGCGGTTGAAGCGGCACGCCATGGCATCCGCGTCAACGCGATTGCGCCGGGCTATTTCAAGACAGCGATCAATGATGAATTCCTGGATTCCGAGTATGGCGAGAAGATGCGCAAGCGCGTCGTGATGCGCCGCTTCGGCGAATACAAGGAGCTGACGGGACCCCTGCTTCTGCTGGCCTCCGAAGAGGGCAGCTACATGACCGGATCAACGATTGTTGTGGATGGAGGTCACAGCCTGTCACCGCTTTGAGCGCAGAACACACACGTGAAACCGTGAAAAGTGGGACTGGGTTGGTGATTCGGCTCAGTCCCACAGATTATGTTAGGTAAAGATTAGGCCTCTTGTGAGACAAGCTCCCTATACTTTTCGGAGACTTGATGATGGCTTTGCCAAACCCCAAACCCGAATTGCACGAAGATGGATTCGTAGCGGATAATACAGGCGAGAAAAGCCGGGCCGCCCCAGAGCAGACATATGATGTTTCCGCTCATGGACAGTCACCAGCCCGGTATCTTCAAGCCCGTATCGCTGAAGAGCTTTCGGTTCCCAAAGGACCGAGCATTCGCAGTTCACTCTCAACCATTCTTATTCTGTGCCTGGCGATAAGCGTAGCCGTGCTGAGCCTTTACAGTCTGGGGTGGGTTTAGGCATTCGCTGATCAATTCTGACTGATATGGGACCAGAGCTGGCTTTGGTCCGATTTCACCCTAAACTTCAGAGACATCACCCGTTTATTCCGTCTCAAGGAGACCCTTTCGCATGCGTGTAAGAAAAGCTGTTCTTCCTGTCGCCGGTTTTGGAACCCGCGTTCTCCCGGCCACGAAGGCTATCCCGAAAGAGCTGTTACCGGTCGTTGACCGTCCGGCTTTGCAATATGTCGTGGACGAGGCCCTGGAAGCCGGCATCGAGCACATTGTCTTCGTGACCGGCCGCAACAAGGGCGCGATCGAAGACTATTTCGACATTCCCTATGAGCTGGAAGTCGCGCTGGAAAAGAAGGGCAAGGACGCCATTCTAGAGCAGGTGCGCTCTACGACACTGCCGGCGGGGGCAGCAAGCTTTGTGCGCCAGCAATCTCCGTTGGGGCTTGGTCATGCTGTGTGGTGCGCGCGGGACATTATCGGCAATGAGCCGTTCGCCATCCTGCTGCCAGATGTAATCGTCAAGGCAAAGCCATCTGGCCTTGCCCAGATGGTGGAGGCCTACAACAAGGTAGGCGGCAATATCGTTGCCGTAGACCCTGTGCCGATGGAGCGCGTATCCTCCTATGGCGTTATTGATCCGGTCTCTCGTGATGGCCGTCTGATCAAGATGTCTGGCATGGTTGAGAAGCCACCAGTCGAAAGCGCGCCGTCCAATCTCAAGATCACGGGCCGCTACATTCTGCAGCCGGAAGTTTTTGACCTTCTGGAAAACCAGGACCCCGGTGCCGGTGGTGAAATCCAGCTGACGGATGCCATGGCGCGTCAGATGGAAAGCCAGGATTTCTATGCGTATGAGTTTGACGGCAAGGAATATGATTGCGGCTCAAAAGCCGGTTATTTCGAAGCCGTGCTTGCCCACGCACTGGACAATGAAGAGATTGCCGAGGATGCCAAGGCGCTTGTGAAGCAATATGCGGGTGAACTGTAGCATAACGCCGCTTTTCATGACTTCGGAATGTGGCTAATCCGGCTACATGACCGAACGTAACCTTCCCGACTTCAATGACGTCGTCGCGGCGGAATCCCGCGTGCGGGGTGTTGTCCGCGAAACCCCTGTTCTGAGCCATCCTGTATTGGATGAGCGGGCAGGGGCTACTGTTCTGGTAAAGGCTGAATGCCTGCAGGTGACAGGCAGCTTCAAGATACGCGGCGCCATGAACCGGCTTTCGCAGATACCTGATAGTCAGCGAACGGCAGGTGTGGTCGCGTTTTCTTCAGGTAACCATGCCCAAGGCATTGCCCGTGCGGCAAGGCTGCTCGGGATGCCTGCACTGATCGTGATGCCGGAAGATGCCCCACAGATTAAGGTTGATGGTGTCAAGGCTGATGGCGGTGAGGTCCATCTGTATGATCGCAACGCGGAAAGCCGGGAGGAAATCTCCGCACGTATTGCAGCCGAGCGCGGCGCGGTACTGGTGCCAAGTTATGATGATCCGGATATTATAGCCGGGCAGGGCACGGCAGGCATGGAATTCGCGCGCCAGGCGGCAGCCTTTGGCGGGCCACTGGATCATCTGGTCTGTTGTGCGGGTGGAGGCGGGCTGACGAGTGGTATTGCGCTTGCCATGGAAGGCCTGTCTCCAAACACCTCCATCTGGACGGCTGAGCCTGAGGGCCACGACGACTGGGCGCGGTCTCTGGCGAGTGGAGAGCTTTGTCGCAATGCGCCTGGCACGCGCTCTATTTGCGATGCGATCCTGACGCCTTCGCCGGGGGAGAAATATACTTTCGCGCTTGGTAAGCGCCTGTTCGCAGGCGGTATGGTTGTTTCTGACGATGAGGTGCGCGAGGCCATGCGTCTGGCCTTCCGCTATTTGAAGATCGTGGTTGAACCCGGTGGCGCGGCGGCTCTGGCGGCTGTCTTGCGCGGTGTTCCTGAAGGAATGAAGGGCAAACGTATAGGTGTTATGGCAACGGGCGGCAATGTCGATCCAGAAACCTATGCGGGTATAATTTCTCCTTGAGGTGTATGCTCTATTGTCCAATCCAGGTTAACCCTGTGGTCTTAGACGTTTCGCTATGGTTAACGCGCCGTTCTGCAAGCGGCGCAGATTTGCCTGTAGGTCTTCAAGAGACCTTATAGGCTTCTGATTCATGATGAATGCTGATGAGAGCGCATAATGCGCAGTAGAGGGCATTCAGAATGAAAGTGACTCCGCTTTTAAGTCTCGGACTGTCTGCCGTGCTGGGGATCGGTGCAGTCCTTCTGGGGCGGTATTATATGACCGCTGACAATAATGACGCCGACGCGCAGCCGCAAATGGCTGCCGTCGAGATGGCAAGTGTGCTGGTTGCTGCTTCTGCAATTGAGCCGGGTGAGGAAGTGACGAGTGCGCAGGTGCGTAGCGTCGAGTGGCCAACCAACGCTTTGCCGGAAGGTGTTTTGCGAGGCGCCGCAGATCTGGAAACCGTCCGTTATGCGCGAGGGCTGATCCTGCCGGGTGAGCCGATCATGGCAGCCAAGCTGGATGAGGCGAGCAACCTTCTCACGCTGGCCGCAGCCATAGAGCCGGGCATGCGTGCCGTAGCAATCACGGTACGGAGTGACACGGGCGTTGCCGGGTTTGTGCTACCGGGAGACCGCGTCGACGTGAACGAGTTTATTGAAAAAGAGCCTGGTAATACGGCCACTTATCAGGATGGCGATCAGGTGCGTGTTTCAGGCAAGATGATCGCGCGGCCTGTGCTGCGCAATGTCAAAGTGCTGGCTATAGACCAGACATTTGAGTCCAACATGGAAGGGGCTTTCCCATCCAACACTGTGACGCTGGAAGTCACACCCGAAGGCGCGCTCGCCCTGGGTGCAGCCGGTACGCAGGGCGCTTTGGGCCTGGCGCTGATCGGCCGTGCGGAAGAGGCGGATGTCGTGTCAGTGGTGAAGGCCGAGCCCAGGAAGACCATTGTGCGACGCAGCCCCAGCCGGTCCGTTACGCCGCGTACGACCAATGTTCGCGTCATTAATGGTGACAAGGAAACCCAGGTCGATGCGCCGGTTTCCAAGCCCAAAACCCTGACAGAGGAGGCGAGCTGATGACTGGTCTGATCCGTATCGCTGCCTGTGCAGTATCCTGCGCAAGCCTGAGTTTGCCATCCTTTGCCTGGATAGAACGCACCTCCGCCCCAGAAGCGCAGGTGCTGGTGCTGGAAAAGGGACGCTCTACCGTTATTGAGGCAGATGAGGCGTTTGCCACTTTGGTGGTGGCAGATCCCGAAATTGCTGAAGCCATGGCGACTTCCAACCGTTCTTTCTTTCTGCGCGGCAAGGTGCCGGGGTCTACAACGGTCCTGATTTATAATGGCGATGGCGAGATTTCCGAACTGATCGACGTCGAGGTTGAGCTCAGTCTAGACGAACTTCGTAATGACCTTGGCAATCTTTTGCCCGGTGAAGATATATCCGTATACCCTGTTCATGATGGCGTGTTTCTGGACGGAAAGCTGACCACAGCTGCCGCAGCCGAGATGGCGGTGCAGCTGGCTGAGCGATATGTGCCGGGAGGTGTCGCCAATGGGCTGTCAGTCGGTCAGAGCCAGCAGGTGCTTCTGGAAGTGCGCTTTCTGGAAGCCAGTCGTACAGCGGTGAAGGAAATCGGCTTTGGCAACACAATTGATGCCAGAGATGTCTATTCGTCCACAGATCCGGGGACAATTTCAGGCCTTGCTTCCAAGACGGTCGCGCTGTTCACGAATGTGGGAGGTGAAAACATTGATGTTCAGCTGCGCGCGCTTGAGGAAAAAGGCATAGTTCGTACACTGGCAGAGCCAAATCTGGTGGCGCTTTCCGGAGATACAGCCAGCTTCCTGGCAGGGGGCGAATTCCCTATTCCGGTCGCGAACAATAATGGCGAGATCACCATAGAGTTCAAAAAATTCGGTGTCAGCCTGGACTTTACCCCCACAGTGCTGGGGGACGGGCTGGTGAATTTGCGCGTAAGGCCGGAAGTGTCGCAACTGGACCGGTCTAACGGCATCCGCGCATCCAGCATCGAAATCCCCGGTATTTCTGTGCGCCGTGCCGACACAACGGTCGAGCTGCATGACGGGCAGGCCTTCGCCATCGCAGGATTATTGCAGAATGACTATTCCAATGATGTGCGGCAGACGCCCTGGCTGGGCAATGTGCCCGTGCTGGGCGCGCTGTTTTCTTCAAAGCGCTACCAGCGCAATGAGAGCGAACTGGTGATCATCATTATCCCGCGCATGGTGCAGCCAGCAGCGCATCCGGAACTGCTCTCCAATCCTCTGCAAGCCTTCGCAGAGCCGAGCGATTCCGAATTGTTCCTGCTGAACAAGACAACCATACCGCCGGTCGTGAACTGAGGATCGAGAGATGAAAACCGTATCAAGAGCTTTGGGGCTAATCGCTGTCATCTGCCTGCCTGCCGCCTGCACCACGCAGGAGCAGCAGGAAGGCTATATTTTGGGTCAGGCGACCGCTGACAATATCGCCATACAGGCCGTTCGCGATGTTGTCCTGCCAAATTCAAAGGCCGTTGAAACCACATCCGGTGTTCGCGCCGCGCAAGCGGTAAAGGCGCTGAATGAAGGCAAGACGAAAGAACTTCGCCAGGCCTCGGCCAACGCCACGGGGGGCAGCTGATGTCATCGGCTGCAAGAAAACTGGATGGTGAAGGCAGGTCTGCACCCCTGCGTCAGATACCGGCAATTGCTGCCCTTGCGGGCCCAGCCTGTATGGCGCAGCTGCGCACGGTATGCCGCGATGTGATTGACCTGTCGCAGATGGATCCCGCCAAGGCCGTGCAGGCATATGGCGGTGCGCTCTTGCTGCTGGAACATGGCGTTCCCGGTGTAGAGCAGATCGTGCTGGGCCTCGCGATGGAGAAACCGGACACCGCCGTGCTTATGGTTTCCGATAATCTGCCAGTACATATTGTTCGGGCCCTGATGAAGCTGGGCGCGTCAGATATTCTTCCGGTTTCCGCCCAAGCCTCAGACATTGTCGAGGCGGTCGAGAGACTTAAAGAAAGCGTAGAGGCCGTAGAGCGCGGTGGGGATGAGCGATCCTCTGCCGTCTGCTGGGCTTTTCGCGGCGCGGTCGGGGGCGCAGGCGTTACCACAATGGCGATCGAAAGTGCGTTTGCTATTGCCGAGAAAGTGCGCGGTGCAAAAGTCTGTCTTGTCGATCTGAACCTTGCAGATGGCATGACGAGTTCATTTCTGGAGGCTGTACCGAAACTGGACCTGCCTGCGTTGTCGGCCGCGCCAGAGCGTCTGGATGCGCGCCTGCTTGCCGCGTGGTGCTATCAGCATCCCGATGGCGTGTCCGTTATCACGGCGCCGCGTAACCCAGATGCCGATGAACTTGGAACTGAAGCGGCCATACTGCGCCTGCTGGATGTGGCTTGCGCTGAGTTTCAATATGTCCTGGTAGACATGCCGCGCCACATGATGCCCTGGACCAAGCCGGTTATGGGGGCCGTCGATGAGGCCGTTATAATCAGTGAGCTGACGGTACCCAGCCTTCATGCCGCGGCTGACATGGCGCGAGATGTGGACATTCTGCGCGGTGATGCCGGCAAGGCCAAGCTGGTTCTGAACCGGATGTTTCCGAAAAAGCGCTTCCGTGCGGAGTTTGCAGTCGACAAGGCTGAAAAAGCCATCGACCGGAAGATCGATGCGACGATTACGTCTGACTGGGACGCCGCCCGCACAGCTGTCAATCTGGGCAAACCCATTGCGGATGTGAAGCCTAAGAGCGCCCTGGTCGCCGATGTGGCGAGATTTGTGGATTTCCTGTTGCCTGAGGGCGTGGCGGCAGAGGCGAGCACAATAGGCAAAAGGCGCGCAAAATGAGCCGATTTGGATTCTCTGGCGGAGGTAGCAAACCTCAGGAGCCTGCCTCCCAAACGCTGCAAGTTACACCGGTTGCTTCGCCTAAACCTGTTCAGCCTGTGCCTGTTCCGTCAAATGACACGAAGGGCTTTGACCAGCTGGATGCGAAACTGCGTATCCATGCCAAGCTGATTGATGAACTGGATCTGTCTGCGCTGGACAAGCTGGATGATGAGACCATGCGCCGACGCGTCCGCGCAATTGTGTCAGAGATCATCAAGAAGGAAGACATGGCCATGTCTGCTGCGGAGGAGACCAGCTTTGCCGATGCCGTGATGGACGAGATGACAGGGCTTGGGCCAATCGAACCTCTGCTCAAGGACGATTCCATCGCGGATATCCTGATCAATGGCTGCAATCAGGTATATGTCGAGCGCCATGGCAAGCTGCAGATCGCGCCCGTGCGCTTTGCGGACAATGACCATTTGCTGCGCATTGTGCAGCGGATTGTCTCTGCCGTGGGGCGGCGCGTGGATGAAAGCCAGCCGCTGGTCGATGCGCGTCTTCTGGATGGCAGCCGTGTTAATGCTGCAGTGTCTCCCATCGCTATTGATGGTCCGTTGGTTTCCATTCGGAAGTTCTCGAAATCTCCGCTGACCATGGAAAAACTGGTGGGTTTCGGTGCCATTCCGCAGCCTGTTGCAGACTTCATTCTGGGCGCTGTGAAGTGCCGCGCCTCAACGGTGATATCTGGCGGTACAGGCTCCGGCAAGACGACACTGCTGAATGCGCTATCTTCCGCGATCAGTCCGGATGAGCGTCTTATCACAATTGAAGATGCCGCTGAGCTTCAATTGCAACAGCCCCATGTCGCGCGCATGGAAACCCGTCCGCCGAATATTGAGGGTAAGGGCGAGATTCGCCAGAGGGAACTGGTCAAGAACGCGCTGCGGATGCGTCCTGACCGGGTGATCCTGGGCGAGGTGCGCTCTGAAGAAGCGTTCGACATGCTTCAGGCCATGAATACGGGCCATGAAGGTTCCATGGCCACGATCCACGCCAACAATCCGCGCGACGCGCTGACGCGCCTGGAGCAGATGGTGATGATGGGGGGAATGAAAATTTCTGAAGAGGCCATCCGTGGTCAGATAGCCTCTGCCGTAAACTTCATCGTTCAGGCGACACGCCTGTCGGATGGGTCGCGAAAAGTCGTGTCCATTGCTGAGATTACCGGTATGGAAGGCGCTGTTGTGCAGATGCAGGAGATCTTCCGGTTTGAGCGCACCGGTACCACCGATGACGGCAAGGTGCTCGGCCATTTCGCCGCGACCGGACTTCGCCCGCAATTCCTGGATGAGATGGAACGCCGCGGCGTTCACCTGCCGCCAGGTCTGTTTGATCCTTCAACCCGTTTCTAAGGCCCCACCAACGTGCCCTCACTGCCTGATCTATCAAATATCAGCATGGTTCTGGTGATCCCTGCCGTCATGGCAGCAGGGGCAATTTTTCTTGCGATCCAGTCGGTGGTGGGGCTTGTCACGAATGCACAGACACACCGCATCGTGAACCGAAGGCTTCAATTCAAGGAACGCTTTGAAACCAGCAATGAGGCCATGATTGAGCTGCGCAAGAGTCGGGGCCTGGACAAGGATGGCAATCTGTCCATGCCGGTACGGTGGTTCAATCATCTGGCTGTGAGATCCGGTTTGCCCTTTCAGCCCGTGCGTTGGTTCGGTATGTCTGCTGTTGCAGGCCTCATAGCTGGGTTCGCCTATATGCGGTTTGTGGGCGGATGGCCGATTGCGGTCAGCATAGCCTTGGTCATTTTCATCATGGGACCCATCATCGGGCTTAAGTTTGTGGCGGGCACACGCATGAAAAAGCTTTCCCAGCAATTGCCGGATGCGTTGCAGATTGTCTGCCGAAGCCTTGAGGCAGGCCACCCGGTTGCCACCGCCGTGGCGCTGGTGGCACGCGAAATGCCGGACCCGATCGGCACGGAATTCGGTATGGCAGCGGATGAAGTGTCTTACGGTATGTCGCTGACCAATGCCGTACAGCGGATGGCGATCCGGGCAGGGGATCCCGATGTCGAACTTTTCTCGGCAACGGTGCGTCTGCAGGAACGTACAGGCGGCAATTTGTGTGAACTGTTGAAAGCCAACACCACGACCATCCGTGAACGTCAGACCATGCGCCTTAAAGTGAAGGCGGCTTCTTCAGAAGGACGTGTCTCTGCCATGATCCTGACAGCCGCGCCTTTTATGGTGATGGGGGCGATCCATGTGATGCGTCCGGAATTCTATGGCGAAGTGATCGACGATCCGCTGATCAGGATTGTGTTTCCCTTACTGTTCATCTGGATGGGCATTGGAAATCTGGTCATGCGCAAGATGATCAATTTCAAAATGTAGGGGGGAGACGTAGATGAACTTTTCTCTCACCACACTCATTCCTATCGTGATGCTGGCGCTAGCGGGATTCCTGGCCTTGCCTGCCATCCTGGCTTTCGTGCGCAGTTGGCGTGCCAAGGAAGACCTTGAGAGGCGACTTGAGCGCCGGCATTCCCGCCCAAGGGAAGACTCACCTCGCAATGAGAGCCGTATAGGCCGCGCGGTCATAGGCTTAGCAAATAAGGCGACCCCCCAGAACGAAGAGGCGGTCAGCGCCGTACGCGGCAAGCTGAACAAGGCAGGGTTTACCGGGCCAAATGCCGTGGCACGTTATTACGTAGCCCGTCTTATCTGTCTGGGTGTGCCGCCGGTTATTCTGCTGATTGCGCTGCCATACATGAAACTCTCCAGCATGATGATCCTGATGATCAGCATTGGTCTGGTGATTATCGGCCTGTTGGCGCCGGACTTTTACCTCAACAAAAAGGCAAAGCAGCGCGAACAAATGTGCTCGACCGGGTTTCCGGACATGATGGATCTGATGGTGGCGTGCGTTGAGGCCGGGCTCAGCCTAGATGCCGCCGTGCAGCGGGTTGGGGAAGAGCTGGAAACGCGCCATCCCATCATTGCGGGCTACATGCGCACATTGTCTCTGGAACTAAGGGCGGGCAAAGCACGTAAGAATGCGTGGCGTGCATTTGCGGACCGGATGGCTATTGAGGAGGCTGGATCACTGGCCACAATGCTGCGCCAAGCAGAAGAGATGGGGACAAGCCTGGGGCAAACCTTGCGAATATTTTCGGCCGATATGCGTCAACGCCGCATCCTTCTTGCGGAGGAAAAAGCTATGGCGTTGCCCGCGAAAATGACCCTGCCACTGATTTTCTTTGTGTTTCCTGTACTTCTGGGCGTGTTGACCCTGCCTGCCGTCGTGAAGATACAAGGCATGTTTTAGTGAAATCCTCGCTAGGCGAGTCAGTCTGGCATTGCTAACTATAGCCGCATGAGCATGACATATCTCGACTTCGAAAAGCCCATTGCGGAGCTGGACGCGAAAATTTCCGAACTGGAGGCGCTTGCCGCCAGCAAGGATGGTCCGTCAATCAAGGACGAGCTGACAAAGCTGAAGGCCAAGTCCACCAAACAACTTAAGGACCTTTACAAGGATCTGAGCGCATGGCGCAAAACCCAGGTAGCCCGGCATCCGGATCGTCCGCATTTCTCGGATTTTATTGAGAACATATTCGAGGACTTCGAAGAACTGGCTGGCGACCGCGTCTACGGCAATGACGACGCCATTGTCGGCGGCTTGGCCCGCTTCAAGGGGCGTCCGGTCGTGATCATGGGCCACGAGAAGGGGCGCACCATAGAGAAGCGCCTGAAGCACAATTTCGGCATGGCGCACCCTGAAGGCTATCGCAAGGCCGTGCGTCTGATGGATCTGGCCGAGAAGTTTGATCTGCCCGTGCTCAGCTTCCCGGATACGCAAGGCGCCTATCCCGGCAAGGGCGGTGAAGAGCGTGGACAGGCAGAAGCCATTGCCCGCGGCACCCAGCGCGGCCTGTCGCTGGGAGTTCCGTTCGTCACGCTGATCATTGGCGAAGGCATGTCTGGCGGCGCGATTGGCATCGCAGCGGCCAACAAGGTGTTGATGATGGAGCATGCCATTTATTCCGTGATCTCTCCGGAAGGCTGCGCATCCATCCTGTATCGTGATGCCGGAAAGGCCAAGGATGCTGCTGAAGCGATGAAGATCACCGCGCCAGACCTTCTGAAAACGAAGGTCATCGATGATGTGGTGAAGGAGCCTGTCGGCGGCGCGCATCGCGATCCGAAACGGGCGATGGCGAATGCGGCGAAGGCTCTCGATGCGGCTCTGAAAGAGCTGGAAGGCATGAGCCCGGCTGAGCTGCGCACCCAACGCAAGGAGCGTTTCTACGCCATTGGCCGCGAAGGGCTGTAGTGCCGTAGGCCCGCTGGCCTGACCAAATGCCCGAGAAGGACTGGATCTCCAGCTATTTTGCCCCTCTGGCCCGGTCATCCGGGGCGGCGGGACTCATGGATGATGTTGCGGAAATGACCCCCTCCGGCGACGCGCCTGTGGTCGTGACCGTTGATGCAATGGTGGAGGGCATTCACTTCCGCGCGGATGATCCTTTGGCATCTGTCGCACGGAAGCTGGTCCGAGTGAATGTTTCGGACATCTATTCTGCTGGGGCTTTGCCCACCGAAGCTCTGCTGACGCTCGGCTGGCCGGAGCAGCGACCGGAAGCTGAGCTGGCAGACTTCGCCACAGCCTTCGGGCACGAGCTGGCCGTACATGGTATCCAGTTGTTGGGCGGCGATACGGTGAAGGCACCTGCAGGCCTGTTTCTGTCTCTTACTCTGACGGGTGTTTGCCAGGGGGCGCGGCCAGTGCGCCGAAACGGGGCAAAGCCGGGGCAGGATGTGTGGCTGACAGGCCAGATCGGGGCGGCTTGTCTTGGCTTTGATGCGCTGGGTCGCGGCGATAAAGATGATCGCTGGGTCTATGCCTATCAAGAACCGCGCTTGCCTTATGCCGATATTGCCACTCTTGTGGCGCGCTATGCATCCGCCGCGATGGATGTTTCGGACGGACTGCTGGGGGACGCTGCTCAGATGGCAAAAGCCTCCGGATGCGGGATTGAAATCAATCTCGAAAATATTTCTGTTGCCGGAAATTCCCGTGACCTGTCCGAAATTCTACGGCTCACAACATGGGGAGATGACTATCAGATCCTGTTTTCAGCCGAAAAAAACAAGCGCGATGAAATTCTCTCGTTTGCCTCTGCCTCTGTAATGGACATTGGGGTTGTGGGTGAAATGGCTTCAGATTGCGGCCTGAAGGCCATCTGGAGGGGGGAGGCTGTTAACCTCCCAGAAACCCTCGGCTTTGAGCATGGCTGGTGAGGATCTGGGCTGACTCGCCCTCTAAGCGAGCAATATTGCCTATAAGGAACGGGGCGGGCAGGTTAGATACCTATAATAAGCAGTACATGATCAGGGTATAACCTGGCGTTGAAGTCTGTTTTTTCAGGGAGGAAACCTAACCCATGTGGTATTATCTCGCTCTAGCAGCGGGCGTCTTGTCAGTCCTCTATGGCTGGCTTCAGATCAATTCGATCATGAAGGCCCCGTCGGGTGATGCGCGAATGCGCGAAATCGCCCAAGCAATTCAGGAAGGCGCAAACGCCTATCTCGGCCGTCAATACCGGACCATTGCCATTGTCGGCGTGGTCGTCGTGGTGCTTCTGGCCATCGCATTCCGCAACTGGCATGCGCCCCTCGGCTTTATCATTGGCGCTGTTCTTTCAGGCGCTGCTGGCTTTATCGGCATGAAAGTGTCTGTACAGGCAAACGTGCGCACGACGGAAGCCGCCAAGTCCGGTCTGAATGCCGGTCTCAAAATGGCGTTCAAATCCGGTGCGATCACAGGCATGCTTGTTGTCGGCCTCGCGCTGCTGGGCATCGTGATCTATTACGGTCTGCTGACCAAGGTGGTTGGTCTCGACCTTGCGGTTGAGGGAGAAAAGCGCCAGATCATCGACTCTCTTGTCGCGCTCGGCTTCGGCGCCTCTCTGATCTCGATTTTTGCTCGTCTGGGCGGCGGTATCTTCACCAAGGGTGCGGACGTTGGTGGCGACATGGTCGGCAAGGTCGAAGCAGGTATCCCGGAGGATGATCCACGCAACGCTGCCACGATTGCAGACAATGTGGGCGATAATGTTGGTGACTGTGCTGGCATGGCGGCTGACCTGTTCGAGACCTATGCCGTGACCTTGGTCGCGACCATGGTACTCGGCGCAATCTATTTTGCGGGCTCCAGCTATATCACCGAGATAATGCTGTTGCCGCTGGCGATTGCCGCAGTTTGCATTCTGACATCCATTGTCGGCACGTTCTTTGTGAACCTTGGCGCTGGCAAGACGGATGTCATGGGTGCGTTGTATAAGGGCCTGATCGTGACAGGTGTCTTGTCGATTGGCGGCCTGGCGCTGGCCATTGCGACCGTCATGCCGGCAGGTTTCGGTGTCATGGATGGTGCAGCGGCTGAACTGGGCCTGACCGGAGAAATCACTGGGCTAGACCTGTTCCTCTGCGGTGTGGCCGGTCTGGTCGTTACCGGGCTGATTGTTGTCATCACAGCTTACTATACCGAGACCAAGTATCGTCCGGTGCGCTCCATCGCACAGGCCTCTGAGTCCGGTCACGGCACGAACGTGATTCAGGGTCTGGCAGTGTCGCTTGAGTCAACGGCGCTGCCGGCGCTAGTGATCATTGCGGGCATTATCCTGACCTATAATCTGGCTGGCCTGTTTGGTATCGCCATCGCAACCACGACCATGCTGGCGCTGGCCGGTATCATCGTCGCGCTGGATGCCTTCGGCCCGGTGACGGACAATGCAGGCGGGATTGCGGAGATGGCGGAGCTGCCATCAGAAGTGCGTGACACAACCGATGCGCTGGACGCAGTTGGCAACACGACCAAGGCCGTGACCAAGGGCTATGCCATTGGCTCAGCCGGCCTTGGCGCGCTCGTTCTGTTCGCAGCTTATTCGGAGGATCTCAAATACTTCTCGGCACTCGCCGTGGAGGGGGATTTTTTCTATAATGTCTCCGTCAACTTCTCGATTGCGAACCCCTATGTCGTGGTTGGCCTTCTGTTTGGCGGCCTGTTGCCCTTCCTGTTCGGCGGCATGTCCATGATGGCAGTCGGCCGTGCGGCGCAGGCTGTGGTTGAGGAAGTGCGCCGCCAGTTCCGCGAGATGCCCGGGATCATGAAAGGCGAAGTAAAGCCGGATTATGGCCGCGCCGTGGACCTGCTAACCAAGGCCGCGATCAAGGAAATGATCGTGCCATCGCTGTTGCCGGTGCTGTCGCCTATTGTGCTGTTTGGTGTGATCTTCGTGATCGCAGGCAAAGGGGCCGCTTTGGCCGCCGTCGGTGCAATGCTGCTGGGTGTTATCGTGACGGGCCTGTTCGTGGCCATTTCGATGACCTCCGGTGGGGGCGCCTGGGACAATGCCAAGAAGTACATTGAAGACGGCCATCATGGCGGCAAGGGCTCTGAAGCCCACAAGGCCGCTGTCACGGGCGATACGGTGGGCGATCCTTACAAGGATACCGCAGGTCCGGCCGTGAACCCGATGATCAAGATCACGAACATCGTGGCACTGCTTTTGCTGGCGGTTCTGGCCGGCCTGTAGGGGCCGTTTCCTTTCAGGGAGCCCCCGGTGCATTTGCGCCGGGGGCTTTTTTGTTACCGAAAGTATTGATATAGAAAAATACTATATTTGGTTTGTAAGGTATCAATTAGTCCTATTCTCCTGCTTGGCGTATTGTCGCATAATCGCAGGACAAATCCGGACCATAAATCCTGAACATGTTCGCGGAAGATGTACCCGCCTGGCCGAAAAACTCGACCAGGCCGCACGCAACCAAATCATATTGGGAGAAGACTATGGACGGAAATGACATGACCTCTGACGGAAAGTGTCCGGTTATGCATGGCACACGCGGACGGAGCAATCGTGACTGGTGGCCAAACCAGCTTGACCTAAGCATTCTTCATCAGAACCCTGTGCTGGGCAATCCGCTCGGCGGAGAGTTCAGCTACGCGAGAGAGTTTAAAAAGCTGGACCTTAAGGCGATCAAGCAGGATCTTTATGATCTGATGACGGACTCCCAAGATTGGTGGCCGGCAGACTATGGCCATTATGGCCCATTCTTTATTCGCATGGCTTGGCACAGCGCCGGCACGTACCGCACGGGCGATGGCCGCGGCGGCTCTTCCTCCGGCACACAACGCTTTGCACCTCTGAATAGCTGGCCGGACAATGCCAATCTCGACAAGGCACGGCGTCTGCTGTGGCCGATCAAGAAGAAATATGGAAACAAGATTTCCTGGGCCGACCTGATGATACTGGCCGGGAACTGCGCGATTGAATCTATGGGTGGCACGACCTTCGGATTTGGCGGCGGCCGTGAAGACATTTTCGAGCCCGAGAAAGACATCTACTGGGGCACGGAAATGGAGTGGCTCTCCACAAGCGACAAACCGAACAGCCGCTATAGCGGTGAGCGTGTTCTGGAAAACCCGCTGGCTGCGGTTCAGATGGGTCTCATATATGTGAACCCGGAAGGTCCGGATGGAAAGCCTGATCCAATTGCTTCGGGTAAGGACATTCGTGAAACCTTTGCCCGCATGGCGATGAATGACGAAGAAACTGTCGCGCTGACGGCGGGCGGCCACACATTTGGTAAGTGCCATGGCGCGGGCGATGCTGGTATGGTCGGTGCTGAACCCGAGGGCGCTGACATTGCGGAGCAGGGACTCGGCTGGACAAGCAAGTTTGGCATAGGCAATGGCGATGACACCATAACAAGTGGTCTTGAGGGCGCCTGGACGCCTAATCCGATCAAATGGGATAATGGGTATTTCGACATGTTGTTCGGCTATGAATGGGAACTCGTTAAGAGCCCAGCCGGCGCCTGGCAGTGGCAACCGAAAGACGTGAAAGAAGAGGACATGGCACCGAAAGCGCATGATCTCTCCGGCAAGCAAATCACGATCATGACGACGGCTGACATGGCGATGCGCATGGATCCGGACTATGAGATAATCTCTCGCCGGTTCCATCAGAATCCGGACCAGTTTGCCGATGCCTTCGCACGTGCCTGGTTCAAGCTGACCCACCGTGACATGGGCCCGGTATCCCGTTACCTCGGTGAGGAAGTTCCGAGTGAGGAGCTGATCTGGCAAGACCCGGTTCCGGCTGTGAACCATGAGCTGATTGATGCGGCTGATATTGCCGACCTGAAAGACAAGATCATGTCTTCCGGTCTGACGGTCTCCGAACTGGTGACGACTGCCTGGGCGTCTGCTTCCACATTCCGTGGTTCAGACAAACGCGGCGGTGCAAATGGGGCCCGCATTCGTCTGGCGCCGCAGAAGGACTGGGAAGTGAACCAGCCGATGCAGTTGGAGAAGGTTTTGAAGATGCTGGAAAGCGTTCAGAAGGCCTTCAACTATGCACAGACGGGTGGCAAGAAAGTCTCCTTGGCAGATCTGATCGTGCTCGGTGGCTGCGCGGCTGTCGAGAAGGCCGCGAAGGATGCTGGTCATGCTGTGAACGTGCCGTTCACACCGGGACGGACAGATGCGACGAATGAGCAGACGGATGCAGATTCCTTCGATGTGCTGGAGCCGAAAGCAGATGGCTTCCGTAACTATCTGCAGGTTGAGTATTCTGTGCCTGCTGAGGAGTTACTAGTAGATCGTGCGCAATTGCTGACCCTGTCCGCACCTGAAATGACTGTCCTCGTTGGCGGGCTGCGCGTTCTGGGCGCCAACCATGCTGGTTCCAAATATGGCGTGTTCACGGACCGTCCAGGGAGGCTTACGAATGACTTCTTCGTGAACCTGCTTGATATGGAAATCGCCTGGAAATCGAAGGGTGATTCAAAACATGTCTTTGAGGGGCGTGACCGCAAAACAGATAAAGTGAAGTGGACAGGCACGCGCGTTGATCTCGTTTTCGGGTCAAACTCACAACTTCGCGCTCTGTCGGAAGTATATGCGCAGGAAGATGCCAAGGAAAAATTCGTCCACGATTTTGTGTCTGCATGGACCAAGGTGATGGAGGCAGATCGCTTTGATCTCGCCTGATCTGTCCTTGTGCTGAAATGTGAAGACGGCGCTCCGGGAAACCGGGGCGCCCTTTTTATGACTTTATGAGAGAGGAGGCCATGCGCTGGAACTCTTCCTGCGTCAGCGTCTCGGCACGCGCGGTCGGGTCTATGTCTATGTCCTTCAACCATTCAGCCGCCTTGATGCCGTGCCGTTTCGCGAGCGGCTTCAACGCCGCGCGCAGCATCTTGCGTCTTTGTCCGAAGGCTGCGCCGGCGACTTCTTCCAGCTTGGCCAGATGTGGATAGGCCTCACCTTCTGGTAGGGGATGCAATACAGCTACAGCGCTATCCACTTTTGGCGGTGGGCGGAAAGCGCCCGGTGGCAGGGTGAACGCCATGTGAGGTTTGGTTACGGCATGGGCCAGAACGGCAAGGCGCCCATAATGGTCTGTTCCCGGCGCAGCGCAGACACGCTCGGCCACTTCCTTCTGGAACATCAGCGCCATTTCCCCCCGCCATGGACCGGACTTCAGCCAGTTGATGAGCAACGGCGTTCCAACATTATACGGAAGATTTGCTATAATCATGGCGGGCGTATCCGCGCCCAGATCTGCCAGCATGGCTTCCCACTTCACCTTGCGGGCATCCTTCAGAATTACGTGCAGGCGACCTTCGGCAAATTCTGGCCATGTCTTCAGTGCTTCGGCAAAGCGCTGATCCGCCTCTACAGCGATGACTTTGGCAGCGCCATTATCCAACAGGGCCCGCGTCAAGCCGCCGGGGCCGGGGCCAACTTCGATGACGGTGCGGCCTTCAACCGGCCCAGCCGCCATGGCTGTGCGGCGAAGAATATCCGGATCGAAGAGGAAGTGCTGGCCAAGCGCTTTTCTGGCGGTCGCCTGTGTCAGGCCGGGAGGTGTGTGTCCAGCGGTCATGCCGTTCTCTTGCGATTATCCGTCATCAGACGGGCTTGTTTGATGGCTGCGATCAGGCTGTCAGGTCGCGCATTGCCTTGGGCGGCGGCGTCATAGCCTGTACCGTGATCGGGGCTGGTGCGGACGATAGGCAGGCCCAGCGTGCTGTTCACGCCGCCCCAGAAATCCAGTGTCTTCACAGGGATCAGACCCTGGTCATGTGTCATGGCGATGATGGCATCGAAGCGGCCTGTCAGCGCCTCGGCGAAGACAGTATCAGCAGAGCGGGCATCGCTCATATTGATACCAACTGCGCGCAACTGCTCTGCAGCAGGATTAATAATGTCAATCTCTTCGCGGCCGATCGTGCCACCCTCTCCTGCATGGGGGTTCAAACCGGTGAAGGCAATCTGGGGGTCGAAAATGCCAAAATCCTGCCGCATCGCCGTCGACACGATTTCCCCAAGTGAGACCAGTGCGGGCGTCGTCAGAGCATCACAGGCTTCGCGCAGAGGCGCGTGAATCGTGGCAAGGGCTACCCGCAAGCCGCCACCTGTCAGCAGCATGACGGGCTGTGGGGGTGCCTCAGATTCTGAAGCGCATAGCGCAGCAATGAACTCAGTATGCCCTGGATGCTTGAAACCCGCTCCATACAGGAGGGCTTTATTGATGGGATTGGTGACAATGGCATCGGCCTGCCCGTCAAGACAGAGGGAGACGGCGGTCTCAATGGCAGCGATGATAGCCGGTGCGGTATCTGCATTCGGCTCGCCGAGGGCAGGAATGGGCATATTGGCCAGCGCCAGAACAGGCAGGGCCTTCCGGAATATGTCTGAGGCGTCGTCCGGATGGCTGATGACTTCTACCGCCATATGCGGCGCATAAAGCTCCGGCGCGCCAATGACGAAGAAACTATGTTCAGGTGAATCGCGCAGCTGTTGCCACGCAGCCATGGTGATCTGTGGGCCAACCCCGGCAGGGTCGCCCATGGTCAAGGCAAGAGGTTTCGTCACGGTTTTGCTCACGCCTGCGGTTTTGACCTAAACGCGAGGTGACGCAAGGCCCTAGCGATAGATAATCGTCGCTTCGCGGCGCAGGTCACGCAGTTCACGTTCGGAGATCATGTTGAGTTCCCGGTCTTTCAGGGAGTTCTTCATGTCCTCGCGCGATGGAAGGGCCTCAGCGCCATCTTCACGGCGGCAGACATACATTACGGCAAGCCCGCGGCCCGCAGAGAAGATCTCCGTTGGTTGGCCAACTTCCGTAGCCAGCACTAGCGCTTTGCCTTCAGGGCCCAGTTCATCCACATCAATGTCCTTGAGGTCCGCATAGCGCAGATTGGATTTCGAGTTCGCGGTGCTCTGCACATCGTCGCAGGATTCAATCGTATCCAGGGCAGCTTTCAGGTCAGCTTCCGAGCCGTCTGTGACTTGAAGACGCTTCAGATCAACTTTTGTGGTCAGCTTTGCAGGTTCGCGCTTCGCCATAACATTCAGGATATAAACGCCATCAGCCACAGCAATCGGCTGTAGCAGAGCAGGCGGGGCGGACTCCTGAATGGCGCTTGCCAATTCAGGCTCAAGGTCTTCTGCCGTGATCCAGCCCATGTCACCGCCCGTTGCTGCAGTCGGGGCTGAGGAGATGCGCTGGGCGGCAATGCGGAAGTCCGCGCCCTGGTTAAGCTGTTCGATAATCGTGCCCGCTGCCTGAAGGGCCTGTTCCTTTGTTTCAGGGTCTGGTGCGTAGAGGAAAATTTCTGCGACGCGGTACTGAGTCTTTTTCAGGGAGCTGCGAAGACGTTCCATCTGGTCATCCACCTGATTATCGGAAATACGGATACGGCTGCCATAAAGGCCAGACATCACGCGGCTCCAAGCGATTTCGGCTTTCATCTGGTCTTCAAGGCTAGCCGGATTGACACCAGCTGACAGCAATTGCTGTTTCAGCTGCTCACCGGTCGCGCCGGACTGCCGAGCCATATCGTCCACGGCGCCATTGATGGCTTCGGGTTCAATCTCCATTTCGTACTCAGACGCTTTTTCAAGCTGCAGCCGCTCATCAATCAGCTGTTCCAGGGCTTGGCCGGTGATTTGCTGGATCTGCTCCTGGCTGGGCTGTTGCCCCCCGAAGCTGAGCAGCAGAAGACGCGCGCGTTGGCGAACGTCGGAATAGGAAATCGGCTGGTCGTTAACGATAGCTGCGATACCTTCAAGCGCCAAGCGTTCCTGGCTGCTGGCGTCCTGAGCCGCAGCGGTGCCTGTCAGGGACAGCGCAAAAACCGAGAGAGCGGCAAAGATCTGACGTACCATTTATGGCCTCCGTTGAGTGCCCCACCGGGCCCCATGGCGTACTGTTCAAGCGGACCATACAAGTCCTGTGGGCCTGCGCAACGTATCAGGGCAGTGCCCCCTGATATCTTACAGGAAATTAGGAAAAGCGCGGCAGGTCCAACGCGGCGGTTTGGTCGAATCAATCAAACTCGTTGGATCCGAAATCTCCGATTGTTTTCAGGGAGAAACGGATCATGAAATTTTCTTCCGGGCCCAATGTCCGGTCTCTGATTTCAGACCGTTCATAGACCAGCTCAAATCTGGAGCAATCATCCTCGAAAGCGATGCCATATTGCTGTTTCGCGTTAAGATTCTGCTCGATATCACGCAACTGACCGAAGAAGACCGAGTACTGGTCGGTAACTTGCACTTCGCCGCGTAGAAAAATGCCTTCACTCTGGCTTCCGACAGGGCTGATGCGGTTGCTGATTTTGTAATATTGGGCAATACCCCGAAACCTGTTGAAGCGTGTCGACACTGTAGTGTCTATCCGGTTCAAGTTGAGGTCGTCTTCATCAAGACGGGCTTTTGTGTCGACCCGGAATGCACTGCCATAGCTGGCAGAGGCCGCAACAATCCAGTCCGATGTCGTGCCCTGCAGATTGCTTACAGCATCGAATTTGGGATCTGGTCTAGAGCGCCAGCGCCGCCCAACTGTCGTGCTGAGGTTCAGCCCATTCTTCCAGACTGCACGCGTTGTCAGTCCTGCAGAAAGTTTGCCGTCGCCCTCATAAAGATCGTAGGCGCCGAAACCATTCGCGTCATAGAGTGAAGACTCGTCGAACTCATAGAGCAAGCTGTCTTCGTTCGGGATGGCAGAGTCGTTGACGTTCGAGAGGCCCCAGGCAACCATCACGGCTGGCTCGACCGTAATGTCCACGCTCTCACCTGGCCGGATCATCGGATAAGCCAGCTGTGTGCCGATATTGCCAACGAAGCGGGAGACGTTTGCCTTGCCGGATACGTCCTTGTCCAGGGCGTAGTAGTCGCCTCGCGCTTCGGCGAAGGTTTTCAGCGTGAAACCGCCGGGCAAGATATTCAGATCCGTCCAGTCGCCACCGAGGCTGACCCGGCGGGAATCTGCGCCGACGTCGCGGCTGAGGATCGCGCTGGAGGCATTGACACTCGCATAGCCAAATTTGCCTAAATCCCAGTATTTCTGACCAAAAAACACCGGCGTGGCTGTCGGGATTTCGCCGTCATCATCGGATGCACGCAGACCCTGAAACTTCAGTAAAGCGACATCGGTATAGTAATCATCGCCCTGTCCGACGAGGAAAAGCTGGGACAGCAAGCGGCGGGGTTGGTTCGAGTACAGGCCACGCTGCTTATCCTGCCCATTGATGTCATACCGGCGATCATAAAGATCGTCAGACTGCTGCTCGACACCAAAGCCCCACTTCCAGTTATTGTTGATGGCGAACAAGCCGCTGCCATAGATATGGCTGCGCCATGTGTCGTCGCCAAAGCGTTCCCCATCACTATCGAAGTCCTGCTCCTTGGTGAAGCTGGTATTGATGTTGACTGATCCGGAATAGAATTTCTTGCGGAAGTCCAATTCCAGCAGAGGATTCACATTCTGCGTGACCATCGGCGAAATGGTCATTTCAGAGGAATCAGATATCGCCCAGTAATAAGGCTGTTGGTAATACCAACCGAGTTTCGAGGACATCCCGGCGGACGGTATCAGCAAGCCAGACCGACGTTCGGAATTGGGGTCCGGGTGAGCAAGAAACGGGAAGTAAAACACCGGGATGCCTGCGACTTCGATGACCGCGTCACGATAGGACATCATCTGGCTTTCCTGATCCAGCACCGCGCGCCGGGCGCGAATGGACCAAGTTGGAGTTTTGTCTTTTTCACAGACAGGGCAGGCCGTATAGACGACCTGATCGAGGGCATCTACGCCATCCGCCTGTCGGATGGCAGAGTTTGCCGCGACCGTTGCGCCATCTGCGAGCCGGGCCGAGAAGCCTATGGCATAGCCATCCGCCAGCTTGGAATCGACCTCGATTTCATCAGCAAATTGCTGGCTGCCATCTGTATCAATAATTACGATATTGCCGGTTGCGCGGACACGGTCGGTTGTACGGTCATAGACCAGCTTGTCTGCACGCAGGATCCGGCCTTGATACAGCGCTTCTACATTGCCCTCTGCAACGAGTTTGTTTTCGTCGCGGATTTCGTAGACATAGTCTGCTTCCAGAACAACGCGTTCATCTTGCTCAGGAGCTGCTGCCCCGACAGTGCTCTCTTGGGCGACAGCATACCATGGCAGGCAAGCCGCCATACCCAACGCAGCTGCAACATGATGCCATTTTGCCAAAACGCGTACCCTTACGACTGTCCCTGCGCCCATGGGCGCCCTTCGTGCCGCGTGGGCACATGGTTTCCAGAAGGCTTAGAGAGGAAGGCGGGAATCGTCCAGCCATGAGGCGCTTATGGCTGAATTTTCATATTTTTTAAGATGCAGCGATGACACATCCTTTAAAAGGCAAGCGATGCCAGACCTCCTGGCAGTGTCACGGCATCGCCTGATAGTTCCAACTCCATCAGAATCGCGGCGCATTGCGCGGGAGTTGCGCCAGCCGCTCGGGCAATCTCGTCAATGGGAATCGGGCTGGGTGAGAGGGCCTGGCGCACTCTGTCCGTCAGGCCTTCCGGCAGGTCTTTTGCCGGTTCGCCTTCGTAAAGCGTTGTATCTGCGGCCATGCCGACAAAGGGCAGGCTTGAGAGCATTTCCAGAATGTCGTCTGCGTGACGTACCAATGTTGCGCCCTGACGGATCAGGCGATTGGTGCCGGCCGAACGAGGGTCCAGCGGAGAGCCTGGCACAGCCATCACTTCACGGCCTTGTTCCCCGGCCATACGTGCGGAAATCAGCGAGCCGGACCGTTCTGCTGCCTCCACCACAACGACGCCTCTTGTGAGGCCTGTCACGATGCGATTGCGACGGGGGAAATCCTGTGCCTTGGCGCGATACCCGAAGTGGCTTTCTGACAGGATCAGACCATTCGCGGCGATCTCGGCATAAAGGCGGTGGTGCTGGGGCGGATATATGTGATCGATCGCGCCGCCCAGCACGGCAATCGTGCCGGTTTTCAAGCTGGCGGCGTGCGCTTCGCCATCAATACCAAGGGCCAGACCGGAGACAATCACGAAGCCTGCCTTGCCGAGATCGCTCGCAATATCTCGCGCGAGTTTCTTGCCTGCCGCAGAAGCATTACGCGCGCCGACAATGGCGACGGTAGGTTTGCTGGCAAGGTCGATATTGCCGAGCGCTGTCAGAACGGGCGGAGGGGGATCTAGCGCCTTCAGCAATTGCGGATAGCCCGGCTCGCAACTCGCGATGACGCGCGCGCCGTATCTCTCTGTTGCAGCGAGTTCGCGCTCGACCGCATCTTGCGCCGGCGGCACCAGTTCGCGGCCGGAGCGGCTCTTGCGGGTCAGCTCCGGCAGAGCCTCAAGCGCAGCGGCGGCTGATTTGTAGCGGTGTAGTAACTGAAAGAACGTGACCGGGCCGACATAGGGTGTTCTGGCCAGTCGCAGCCACGCCAGACGTTCCTGGTCTGTCAGTGGCCGTCCCGGTGTCATGCGTCCGGTGTGTCCTTCTTGGCACCGAAGCGAGGTTCCTGGCCCTTCAGCAAGCGGCCAAGATTGGCGCGGTGCGTCCAGAACACGAAGAGAGAGAGCAGGGCCAGGCCGCACAAGATGAACATATTACGTTCTCCGAGCATCCACGCACCAGGCGGAACGAGCGCGGCTGCCGTCAGCGCGGCAAGCGAGGAAATGCGAGTCAGGGCAAACAGGCCGAGCCATATCGGCGCAGCGACGTAAAAGCCCGGCAGGGACACGAAGGGCAACAAGCCTGCATAGGTCGCGACGCCCTTGCCACCCTTGAAGCCCAGCCAGACGGGATAGCAATGTCCGACAAAGGCGAAGGCCCCGGCTACGAAACCGACTTCCCGGCTTGCCAGCAGGCCAAAGCCGAGAGCCAGAAGCCCCGCCTTGAGACTGTCGAGCAGCAGCGTGGCGAGCGCCAGATCCTTGCGACCGGTGCGCAGAACATTGGTTGCGCCGATATTGCCGGAGCCGATCTGGCGAATGTCCCCCAGGCCTGCAGCCTTGGTGATCAGCAGTCCGAAGGGGATGGACCCTGCCAGATATCCGCAGATTGCTGCGAGTGGAAATGCCAGTGAGGCTCCCATCCCATTCTCCTCAATTCCCGATTGAAAGCCTACGGACGAAACGCCAGGCTAGCAAGAGTCTCGCATTCTTAACGTGTGAATACGCATTCGCCAGAAATGAAAGTCTGAATTACCCGTCCCTGCAGCCGGCGGCCATCAAAGGGCGAGTTGGTCGAGCGGGAGCGAAGATACTCGCGTTCGCACAGCCATGGCTTGCCCGGATCGAACAGGATCAAGTCAGCCGGCGCGTCTTCCGCGAGGCGACCTTGGGGCAGGCCAATCATGTCTGCTGGGCCGCAGGTGATGGGTGCCAGCGCTTCCAGCAGGCTAAGCGGGCCATCATGGACAAGGCTGAGCAGGGCCGCGAGCGTGGTTTCCAAACCGGCGGCGCCAAAGCTGGCCTCCCCGAATGGCAGACGTTTCTCTTCCGGCGGCTGCGGATCATGGGCCGAGACGACGGCATCAATCTCGCCTGCTTTCAGCGCCTGGATCATGGCGAGGCGCGTGTCCTCATCCCGGAAGGGCGGGTTCACTTTGCAATAGGTGAGATAGTCGCCGATATCGAGTTCATTGAAGAATAGCGTGTGAGCCGCGATCGTCGTGAACACATTCGCGCCTTCAGCTCGGGATTTCGCAACGAGTTCCAGCGTGCGCGGGGTTGATACCTGGTCCAGGATCAGTGTGCAGCCCGTGGTTTCGGCTAGCATCAGGTCTCGCGCGGCCCCGATCCATTCGGCCTCGCGGGGGATGCCTGCGAGGCCCTTGCGGGCGGCGAAAGCGCCGCCATTCATGACGCCTGAGCCCTTTAGGGCGCGGTCGTCCGGCCTAGACATGATGATAGCGCCCCGGCTGGCGGCATATGTCATGGCGCGCTTCAGAATGGAGGCATTCTGCAGCGGTTCGTCACCATTGGTGAACAGCACGGCACCGGCATCTGCCATAAGGCCGATCTCGGCCATGGCTTCGCCCTTGAGGCCTGTGGTCAGCGCGCCTGCCGGATAGATACGCGCCTTGGCGCTGGTCTTCGCTCGGTCCGAGATGAAGCGCACCAGCGCGACATCGTCAATCACCGGCTTCGTATCCGGCATGACGACAAGGCTGGTCACCCCTCCTGCAACCGCGGCGCGAGATGCGGTCGCCAGGGTCTCTTTCTGCTCATCGCCTGGTTCACCTGTCTTGACGCGCAGATCAATCAGGCCGGGGGCAAGGCAGAGACCTGCAGCGTCCAGGCTTTCTTCTGCATTGGTATGGGGGCCTGTCGCGCCGGGTGTAATCGCGGTGATCTTGCCATCCTCGACCAGGACAGCGCCGGTCTCGTCAAGGCCTGTAGCCGGGTCCAGAAGGCGAGCATTATAGATAGAGAGACTCATGGGCGGCCTCCTGCGAGAAGGTGGAGCACGGCCTCCCGCACAGCGACGCCCATCTCTACCTGTTCGGTAATGACAGAGCGTTCGCCATCGGCAATCGCGCTTTCAATCTCGATGCCTCGGTTCATCGGTCCGGGGTGCATCACGATGGCGTCTTCTTTGGCGAGGGAGAAACGCTCCTGCGTCAGGCCGAAATAGCGGAAATATTCGCGGCGGCTGGGTAGGTAAGCTCCATCCATCCGTTCCAGCTGCAGGCGTAGCATCATCACGACATCCGCCCCCTGCAGGGCGGTGTCAAAATCTGACGTCGCAGAGGCCGCACCCCAGGTCTCCGTTCCTGATGGCAACAAGGTACGCGGCGCGCATAGGTGCACTTCCGCGCCGAGCAGATGGAGCGCCTGAGTCGTCGAGCGGGCAACACGGGAGTGCGCGATATCTCCGCAGATCACAACTTTCAGGCCTTCGACCCGGCCTTTGTTACGTCGGATCGTCAGCGTATCCAGCAAGCCCTGTGTAGGGTGCTCATGCGTGCCGTCGCCGGCATTGATGACCGCGCAGTCGACCTTGCGAGACAGCAGTTTCGCGCCCCCGGAAGCCGAGTGGCGGACAACCAGCACATCCGGTTTCATGGCATTCAGCGTCATCGCCGTGTCGATCAGGGTCTCACCCTTTTTGACCGAAGACTGCGCGACCGGCATAGAGATGACATCCGCGCCAAGGCGGCGGGCGGCAATCTCGAAGCTGCTCATGGTGCGGGTGGAGTTCTCGAAAAACAGGTTCACCACCGTCTTTCCGGACAGGACCGGATCGGCGCGCTGGCCCGCCCGGGTCGCTTCCGCGTACTCATTGGCGAGATCCAGAATGTGAGTGATATCGAGCGGGTGAAGGCCTTCAATGCCTAACAGATGCTCGTGCTCGAAGGTGTAGTGATATGCCGCCTTGGTCATGGAGGCCCTTTCGATTTTCGGCGGTTTAGGCGCGATTCTGGCTTCGGGCAAGGCCCTCAACTGGTCAGAAGCAGATAAAGCCCAGGCATGGTGATCATGGCTAGCACAGTCTCCACAGCAATCAGGTTTGCTGCCAGGGGCGCGTCGCCGCCAAGTTCCTTGGCCAGAATGTAGGAACTGGTCGCGGTAGGCGTGGCGGCGCAGATCAGGGCGACGACCAGCGGCATGCCCGTCACACCCAGCAAGAAGCAAAAGCCAACCGCCAGCGCAGGCAGGCCGAGCAGTCTAACCAAAGACCAGCCAAATGTCCGCGGTCCAGCCCGACGCAGGGCAGACAGGTCTACGCCCGCCCCGGCAGCCAGCAGGCCAAGCGCCAGCGCCGCGTCTCCCAGAATACGCAAACTATCATCCAGGAGACGCGGCAGGGAAATGCTGGCCGCAGCCAGCGCGAGGCCAAGGATACAGGCGATGACTATGGGATTTCTGATCAGCGCAACGAACGGGTTCGGCTTCGGTCCGTGCGGTTTTTCAGCATGAGAGATCAGTGCGTAGACGGAGATAATATTGGCGGTCGGGATCATTACAGCGGCGGCAATAGTGACCAGTGCCAATCCCTGTTCCCCGAACAGAAGACTGCCGATGGAGAGGCCAATCATCGTGTTCCAGCGCACATTGGACTGTATGACTGAACCCACGGCCGGGCCGGGCATGTTTGGCATGAACCGCCCAAGCAAACCAAATGCACCCAGCGTAATCTGCGCCAGGATCAGCGCAGCGGCGAGCCCCCATGGCGCAGTCTCGAACGGGGCATTGGCCAGGGTCCGGACGATTAGGGCCGGGAACAGGACGACATAGGACAGCCGCTCAATGGCCCGCCAGCTTTCAGTCGGGATCCATTTGCGGACAGACAGGATATGTCCGAGCGATACAATCGCGATGACGGGAAGCAGCGCATAGAGAAAGCCGCTCATGGCAGCTGTGCCAGACTATGCATGGCATCCTTCAGGATGACCGCGGCGGCTGACGCATCGATTCGCTCGGCCCGTCGACGACGAGAGATATCGGCAGAGATCATGGTGCGTTCTGCTTCGGCGGTTGAGAGCCGCTCATCCTGAAACAGCAGGGGCACGTCGCGTTTTTGCAGAATGTGCCAGGCCATGGCGCGCACGGACTGGGCGCGGGGCCCCTCGCTGCCATCCATATTGAGGGGCAGGCCCATGACGAGCCCCACAGCCCGCCGGTCATCATAGATGTGGAACAGGCGGTCCAGAACAGGCGCCAGCTTCTTGCCGCGCGGAATGGTTTCTACAGGGCTCGCAATCATGCGCAGCGCATCGGCTGAGGCGACGCCCAGCGTCTTGGTGCCAGGGTCCAGCCCGAGTAGGGCGCCAGTGCGCGGAAAGTCTGCGAGATCAGTTACAGGCATTTGCAGCCCACATAGCGCCTTGAAGCGAGCTTGCCTATGGCGTATTCGAGCCGTTCAAATTGCCGGACTGGAGCCAGACATGAGTGTTACGAAGGATGATGTACGCAAGGTTGCCCGCCTGTCGCGTATCGCCGTGACCGAGGAACATGTGGAAGAACTGACCGGTGAGCTGAATGGCATCATGGGATGGATCGACCAGTTGAACGAAGTCAATGTCGAAGGTGTGGAACCAATGACCTCTGTCGTTGAGACCAAACTCCCCATGCGCGAAGACGTCGTTACCGATGGCAACATCCAGGATCAGGTTCTGGCAAATGCGCCGCGCAGCGAAGACGGCTTCTTCGTCGTGCCGAAGGCAGTCGAATAGATCTCAGATCGCTTCTTCAGCGAACTCTTCATAATTGATCAGAATTTCGGTGCCGGCGGGGATATCCTGTCCCGCGCTGAGCGTGACTGTCTGTGCCTCGCCATCCACCTCGAAGACGGCATTCGCTTCCGGGCTGTGATTGCACATTGAGATCAGACCAAAGGCAACGGCCGCCCGCATCTTTCCGTCAGCATTTTCATCGACATAGAAAACATAGTGGTAGAGGCGCGTTTTCCGGACGGCTTCCGTGTCTTCCTCGTTCAGGATGAGAAGAGGGTAGACGGCGATTACCTGCCCCTTGGAAATGGAAACGGCCGCGAACAGGCCGCGACCGTGAAAAGGGGATTGGCGTACCTCAATCATGGAGGCCTGTATGTTGTCTGGCATGCTGTCTTGTAGCATGCCTGTAACGGGCGGCCACTAGTCTTCTTGGGGCGCGCTCGAAGATTCTTCGACGTCAGCCTTTTCTGCATCCGGGTTCCATTTGTGGATGGATTTCACCGTACAACGCTGCGTGTCGAACGGGCTGCCGTCGCGTCCGCCCATTATCTGAGTCGAGACGATGATGGCATCCATATCGCGCAGACAGCTACCGGTCGAATCTAGGCCAATTCTCATGGCATCATCCAGATTGGTGCAGACGCCCATTACCTCGATCAGGTAATGATCGCGCCCTTCGCGAACGGTCAGCGTGTCACGGGTATTGTTGCCGAAACTGTCGATTGAGCTGGCAAAGCAGATGCGGTCGACCTCTTCGCCGAGACGCGGATCATCGGCATATTTTGCGACACCGCGGGGTGTTTCTTCGCCTGCTGGTGTTGAAGCGCAGGCCGCCAGAAGAATGGGGGCTGCGAGTATGTAGAGTAGAGTGCGCATGGAATCCTCACACATGATCTGATGTTGGAAAAAAGCCTGCTCCAGGCCGGTTCAACTGACAAGAAGGCTCACGGAGACTTGAACTTTCCCTGCAAGACGTCATAGCAAGCGGTCTGAATTCATAAAGAGCGTGCTCCATGACCGAACTGACCAAGCTGACCCTTGCTGCTGCCCTGGATGGCCTGAAGGCCAAATCCTTTTCTGCGCGCGAGATAACGCAGGATTTCATCCAGGCAATCGAGCAATCGCGTGTCTTGAATGCCTATGTGGTCGAGACGCCTGAAAAGGCGCTGGCTATGGCGGATGCCTCCGATGCGCGCTTGGCCAAGGGCGAGGGCGGCAAGCTGGAAGGCGCGCCGCTCGGCATTAAGGATTTGTACTGCACGGCCGGTGTGCGCACGACGGCGTGCAGCAACATTCTGGGCGAGTTCACACCGACCTATGAGTCGACCGTGACGCAGAACCTCTGGGATCAGGGCGCCGTCATGCTCGGCAAGCTCAACATGGACGAGTTCGCCATGGGCTCATCCAACGAAACCTCCCGCTTCGGCCCGGTGGTAAATCCGTGGCGCCGTAAGGGAGACAATCGCGATCTGACACCGGGTGGCTCTTCCGGTGGCTCTGCGGCGGCGGTGGCGGGCGATCTTTGCCTCGCGGCGACAGCATCAGACACGGGTGGTTCCATCCGCCAGCCCGCTGCCTTTACCGGCACAGTCGGCATCAAGCCGACCTATGGCCGGGCCAGCCGTTATGGCATGGTGGCGTTCGCCTCCTCGTTGGATCAGGCCGGTCCGATTTCCAAGACAGTGGAAGACAGCGCCATCCTGCTGGAAGCCATGTGCAGCCATGACCCGAAGGATTCCACATCCCTGAACATCGAGACGCCGGACTGGCGCAGCGATGTGGCCAAGGGCGTCAAAGGCATGCGCATCGGCATTCCGAAGGAATATCGCATGGACGGCATGTCCGAGGAAATCGACAAGCTGTGGGATCAGGGCATCGAATGGCTGAAAGCCGCAGGTGCCGAGATTGTCGACATCAGCCTGCCGCATACGAAATACGCTCTGCCAGCCTACTATATCGTGGCACCGGCAGAGGCCTCTTCGAACCTCGCCCGCTATGACGGTATGCGTTATGGTGCCCGCGTCGATGGGGACAACCTGGCAGGCACCTACGAAGCCACTCGCGCTGACGGTTTTGGCGCCGAAGTGCAGCGCCGCCTGATGATCGGCACCTATGTGCTCTCGTCCGGCTATTATGATGCCTATTACCTGCGCGCGCAAAAGGTTCGCACCAAAATCCTCAACGATTTTGTTGAAGCCTTTGAAAGCTGCGACGCGATCCTGACACCGACCTGCCCGTCACCGGCCTTTGCCTTTGGCGAGAAGAGCGGCGATCCGGTCGAGATGTACCTGAATGATGTCTTCACCGTGACAGCGAACCTGGCGGGCCTGCCAGGCATCTCCGTTCCGGCGGGCCTGTCTGCCGGTGGCCTACCGCTCGGTTTGCAGGTGATCGGCAAGGCGCTGGACGAGGCGGCGTGCTTCCGCGTCGGCGGCGAACTGGAACGTGCAGCCGGCTTCGTGGCAAAGCCTGAAAAGTGGTGGTAGTCTTCGGGGCATGACCCGTTTTCTGACACTCTTCGGTATTCTGCTTGCCTTCAGTCTTGCCCTGATGTGGGGCATGATGGCGCAATATGGCTACAGCCTGTTTGCGCCAGAGATGCGCGGCATGTTGCTGGTCGCGTTTCTCGTGGCGGCCTATGTTGCTTTCCGTATCACGCGTATCCTCTCGCGCCGCAAACGTCGCAAGGAAGACGCGGGGCAGTCAGGTGGGCGGACGCAATCCAGCTTGTCCGGCATGTTCTCTGGCAAAAGCTCTGCGCAGGCCGCCCGTGAGGCGCGTCTTGCCGCGCGTCGCAAACAGCTGATCGAGGAAGGCAAGCTGGAGGATGATTCGCCTCCGCCGCCCGTGGTTGCCGACGAAGAGGATGCTGCCCCGGTGCGTGTCTCACAATCTGCGCCGATCAAGGACCGTATGGCCGCCCGTGCCGAACGCGTGCGCCGCGCCAAGGCCGCTGGCAAGCTGAGCGACGATTAGGCGTTTGAGGGCATTAGCGCGCCAGCGCCCTGTCCTGCAGGTCGGACAACAATCTGCTCTGCCGTTTCTTCTGCTGCATTTCCGCCAGGTCCGCCCTGATCATCTTCATCATCCTCGTCACGATTTGTGATCCTCGACACAAACACGCCAATGCCGATGAGGCCGCCAATAGGTCCGCATTGCAGGATCATCGCAAGCGCCCAGATCCATGGCATCCCCAGATCCATGTTCTTTAGCGACAATAGCAGGCACATCAGCATGATGGTGCCCACAGCGACCCCAACCGAAAAGCCAAATATCAGATGCTTCAGGAAGCCCCGTACGACGGGCTTTTCTTCCTGGCTGGACGCATCCATCATCATTTTGAAGAGCATTCTAGGGCCCCTTATTTCCTCCACATGCCTTAATATTCAACGAGATGTGACAAATTGGAAGGGGGCAGGTCAATCCAATGGGATTACCGGCTCGACAGTCAGGGGAGACGGCGGCTAGAAGAGCCGTTGAAACAGACTGTTAGCAGAGAAGAATATGTCAGCGCGCACACCGTATACGATCAAGGGCGAAACCGGCGATTGGGAGCTTGTCATGGGCCTCGAAGTCCATGCCCAGGTTGCTTCCAATGCAAAGCTCTTTTCGGGCGCGTCCACGGCATTCGGTTCTGACCCGAACTGCAACGTCTCCCTCGTCGATGCGGCGATGCCAGGCATGTTGCCAGTCATAAACAAATTTTGCGTTGAACAGGCGATTCGGACAGGCCTCGGCCTGAAAGCCCAGATCAACACCTGGAGCCGGTTTGACCGGAAGAATTATTTCTATCCCGACCTGCCGCAAGGCTATCAGATCAGCCAGTTTGCCCACCCTATTGTTGGTGAAGGCGAGATCGAAGTGGACGTTGAGCCTGCCCATGGCGGCGATGCCTATTCTTTTACGTGCCGCATCGAGCGTCTGCATTTGGAGCAGGATGCTGGTAAATCTATCCACGATATGGACCCGAACTCTACCTATGTTGACCTGAACCGGTCCGGCGTCGCGCTGATGGAGATCGTCTCCAAGCCGGATGTCCGCACGCCTGCGGAAGCTGCGGCCTATGTGAAGAAGCTACGGGCCATCGTTATCGCGCTCGGCACGTGCGACGGTGACATGGACAAGGGCAATTTGCGCGCTGATGTGAACGTATCCGTCTGCCGTCCGGGCCAATATGAGAAATTCCGCGAAACCGGTGATTTCAGCCATCTGGGCACGCGCTGCGAGCTGAAGAACATGAACTCCTTCCGCTTCATTCAGCAAGCGATCGAGTATGAAGCCCGCCGCCAGATCGAGATTCTGGAAGATGGCGGCGTTGTCGATCAGGAGACGCGCCTGTTCGACCCGGTGAAGGTCGAGACGCGGTCCATGCGCTCCAAGGAAGATGCGCATGATTACCGCTATTTCCCGGATCCGGACCTTCTGCCGCTAGAGTTCGAGCAAGCTTGGGTCGACGAGATCCGCGAGAGCCTGCCGGAACTGCCGGATGAGAAGCGCGCCCGCTTTGAGACCGATTACGGTCTGTCGCGCTACGATGCCGGCGTGCTCAGCGCGGATGCAGAGAAGGCTGACTTTTTCGAAGAAGTGGCCAAGGGGCGTGATCCGAAACTGGCCGCCAACTGGGTGACCCAGGAGCTGTTCGGCTATCTGAACAAACAAGATATGGAGCTGTCGGACAGCCCCGTTTCTGCTGCCAGCCTTGGTGGTCTGATTGAGTTGATCTCGAATGACACAATCAGCGGAAAGATCGCCAAAGACGTCTTTGTCCGGATGATTGAAGGGGAAGGCGAGGCGGCCGACATTGTCGAGAAGCACGGACTAAAGCAGGTGACGGATACTGGCGCCATCGAGAAGGTTGTCGACGAAATCATCGCGGCCAATCCGGAGCAGGTGGCACAGGTCAAGGAAAAGCCGAAGACGATGGGCTGGTTTGTCGGCCAGGTCATGAAGGCTTCCGGTGGCAAGGCCAACCCGAAAGCGGTCAATGACATCCTGAAGGCGAAGCTGGGCCTCTAGGGACCTGGTTTAATCCGGCAGGATAAGGCCGGAGCCTATTCCTTTCAGGACTGCCGTAATCCGGTTGTTTGCGTCGAGCTTCTTGAAGGCGCGGCGCAGGATCGTGTCGACGGTGTTTTCTGTAATGCTGAGCTTTTTAGCTATCGCGATGTTGGACAGGCCCGCTGCAACCAGCGTAAGGATTTCCGTTTCCCTGGGTGACAGGGGCTGTGCTGGCTCTCTCATTGGGAAATCCGCAGAAAGCGCAATGAATGTGTTGTGCGTATACTGACACACGAGTTGCAGCTCAGCGATTTCCTGTACTTCCAGGTCAAGTGGCCCGGTCAGACTGCCAAGCCCGAAAAAGGCCATTGTGCCGATGGGGCCGAAGATTGGTATGGCCAGGCCATCTCTCAGTCCAACCTGCTTCAGTTCCTTCAGGAAGGCGCGCTGCTGCTTCGACAGTTTCATCCTGTCTTCGACATCAAACCAGTGAAAGGGGCGCGCCTCGGAACGTGCCTGGTTCAAGAGGGGGTCGAAGTCAGCATAGCGATTTTTTAGGTATTTCTCTGCCCAGTCGACAGGGAAGGTCTGGTGTATAATCCCGTTCTCTATAGGCACCCTGCGCAGCTGTTCGGCCAGGATATGGTAAGACGAAACATCTATACCATAGTGCCTGACAAGCTGATCAAATGAGCGAAATAACGCCTCAGTATCCTCAGTGTTTTCCGCTCTCTCGATGTAATCCTTGAGAGTTGTCCTCACGCGTCCACCCTTATGTGAGGACGCTTGTATACCTCATTAACGAGGATTAAGCTACAATTTAGCTTTAATCCGCGTGGCGAGCTCACCCAATACCTCGGTATCGGCCATCTCTCCGCTGGCATGACGGCCCAGATCCTTGCCTTCCCAGCGCGGAATTATGTGGAAGTGCAGATGGAACACGGTTTGCCCTGCTGCACTGCCATTGAACTGGGTCACGACCAGACCGTCCGGGGAGAGGCCTTGCTCCACGGCTTTCGCAACTGTCTGTACACGTCGCATGTATTCGCCAAGCTTGTCCGAGGGCATTTCCAGGAAGTTGCGCGCTTCAACGTCTTTCGGGATCACCAATGTATGCCCTTCAGACTGCGGAAAGACATCCATGAAAGCCAGAGCCACATCATCCTCGTACACTTTCACGCAGGGAATCTCTCCGCGGAGCATCTTGGCGAAGATATTGTCGGGGTCATAGGGTGCGTGCAGGGTCATTGTTGAGGGAGTCCTTTCTATTGGGGGTAAAAGGTTACAATGCGTCTTAGCAAAATGGCCTTCATTGCTCGCCTTTCTTGAAAGGCGTGCGCTCGCTCAGATATTCGATATCGGACTCCACAGCTTCGCGCTCGCGTTCAAGATAGTCCGCAACGGCATTGCGCAGGCCCGGGTGGGATATCCAGTGCGTTGAGTAAGTTGTTACCGGCGCATAGCCGCGGGCCAGCTTGTGACCGCCTTGCGCGCCCGCCTCCACAAATTCCAGGCCGTGCGCGATGGCATAGTCAATGGCCTGATAATAGCAGGTCTCGAAATGCAGCATCGGTCTGTGCACGGTGCAGCCCCAATACCGTCCATAAAGTGTGTCTGAACCGATCAAGTTCATGGCGCCGCCAATCGGCACGCCATTCTCCATCGCGAAGATAAACAGCAAATCGTCGCTCATTCGCTCGCGCAGCAGGGAGAAGGACTGGCGGGTCAGATAGGGTGAGCCCCACTTTCTGCTGCCGGTGTCCATGTAGAAGACAAAGAACGTGTCGAGATGATCCTCGGTGATCTCGTCCCCGCGCAGATGCACAAACTCAAGCCCCTGTTGAGCCTTTTGCCGCTCCTTGCGCAAATTTTTTCGCTTGGCAGAGGAAAGATCGCCCAGAAAATCCGTAAACGTATTATATCTTTTATTTTGCCAGTGGAACTGCTGGTCCGTGCGTAATAGTAAGCCGTTGCGTTCCATCATCTCTGCGTCTTCCTTTGGCAGGAAGTTAATATGCAGAGAGGAGAGTTCATTGCTCTCGGCCAGCTGTATGGCGCCTGAGAGCAGGGCGGTCTTCAGGCGCGCTTCATCCGGGCCAGGCTCCACCAGAAACCGTCGACCCGTCACAGGCGTGAATGGCACCGCGCCTAGCAGTTTTGGGTAGTAGACTCCGCCGGCGCGTTCAAAGGCATCAGCCCAGGAATGGTCGAACACAAACTCTCCGCGTGAATGGCTCTTGCCATAGAGCGGCATGGCGGCTTTGAGTTTTCCGGAGGCATCTCGCAGCAAAATGTGGCGTGGCATCCAGCCCGTCGCGGCAGTGGCTGCGCCGGAGCTTTCCATGCTCTCCAGGAATTCCCACTTCAGGAACGGATCATAGCGGACGCCCTTCGGGTTCGCGACGGCATTCCATTCTTCGGGGCTGACATCGGCCAGCGCTGAAGCAAAACTGATTTTCAGCGCGGTATCGTCCATACCCCGAAACTAGGGCAAGGCGATGTCTGTGACCAGTGCTGGGGCGAGCAGTTCGAAGATGATTGCCGCTTTTTTATCTGCGGCGTCCTGGGCTTCAGATTCTGTACGCACTGTCCATGTGACGCGCGGATAGTCCACAGGGATCAGCGCCGCCGCCTTGCTGATATCGGAGACATTGACGGCCACATAGTCGATGCGGTCGACCACTGCGCGCTCGATGATGGTCTGGAAACTTTCAGTCCCAATCGTCTCGATGGGGCCAACGAGTTGTCCGCGCATCAAACCGTCCGGAAGGGCGCGCACACAGGATTCGGAAAAGCTCATCGCCGCCGCCAGACCTTTATGCGACAGCAGCATCTTTCCTGTCTTATGTGCCAATGCGACCGGGTTTGTATCCTTGTCGACCTTCATCTCGGTCAGCAGCGGCAGGTTGCGCGGCCATATATCCAACAATTCGCGGAAGGTTGGGATACGCGCCCCCAGAATAAGCGGTACGTCCTGCAGCTGTTCGCAGGACAGCTGGTTGATCTTGTCAGTCCGGTCGGAGAGGCGTGAGAGATCGCTATCGTGAAATACGACGATCTCATTGTCTGCCGTCAGCCGAACATCAAATTCAATGCCCAGGCCAGCGTCGATTGCGGCCTGAAAAGCGGGGAGCGTGTTCTCCACACAGCCTGTGCCCCATAGCCCTCTATGAGCGTAGACATAGTCTGATAGGAAGAACCGCTCCGCCATGTTTTCTTAGTCGGCAATCTCAAAGATACCGTCCACTTCGACGGCCACGCCGAGAGGCAGTTCCGGACAGGAAACGGCCGAGCGCGCATGCTTGCCGGCATCGCCGAAGACTTCGGCCATCAGATCCGAACAGCCATTGATGACTTGTGGAATGTCCGTGAAGCCGGGCGCAGCATTCACAAAGCCACCGAGTTTTACGACGCGCTTGATGCGGGACAGGTCACCCAGGGCTGCGTGGCATTGCGAGATCAGATTGATGCCGCAAATACGCGCCGCTTGCTGGCCCGCGGACAGTTCCATGTTTTCACCCAGTCGGCCTTTGATGAGACCTTCCGAAGATGCGCTAACTTGGCCGGACACAAACAGCAGGTTGCCCGTTTGTACATAGGCCACATAGGTGGCGACAGGTTTCATCGGCTCCGGCAGAACGATGCCGAGGGCGTCGAGGCGAGCTTCGGGTGTGGTCATGGAATACTCCTTGTTTGTATCCATGCGTCCCTAGCCCCTGCCTGCTGCGCTCGGCAAGGGTTGAGAGATTGAAAATGCGACTATCAGGGTTGCAGCTTTTTCATGCGGGCTGCCCGGCCCGTGATTACGGCGTCTACGCCGAACTTTTCCCGTGCGATATCCGACGCACGCTCGGCCGCGGCGCGCTTGGCGATCAGCGGGTCCAGCAGGTCTGCGCCATCGGCCTTGTGATCAGACAGTTCCGACAGGCCGACCCCAATCAGACGATATCGCACACGTGCGCGTGTCTCCTTGGCCAACAGAACCCTGGCGGCCCTGAACACAGTTTGCGCTAGTTGTGTAGGTTCAGACAGGGATATCCGACGGGTCAGCGTACGGAAGTCGGCTGTCTTCAGTTTCAGGGTCACGACACTGCCATCCAGGCCGGTCTTTTTGGCGCGGTCAGCTGTCTTCACGCACAGTCGCCATAGCTGGTCCTCCAGCCAGGCGGCATCAGAAACATCTTCGCTAAATGTCGTTTCAGCGGAAACTGATTTGCGCTCTTCATCGATTCGTACAGGCCGGTTGTCGATCCCGTGCGCCCGTTGTTTTAGCCACATGCCAGTATCGCCATAACGCGAAATTAGCGTTTTGACGTCGGCGCGGTGGATGTCTTCCACCAGATCGTAGCCATCCAATTCGAGCTTTGCGGCCAGTTTCGGCCCAACACCATGCAGGAAGCCAATGGGCTTGGGCCCCAGCAGACTCTCGGCCTCTTCTACAGAAATGGCCGCAAATCCACGCGGTTTATCCAGTTCGCTGGCGGTTTTGGCGAGAAACTTGTTCACCGACAGGCCAATCGAGACGGTTACGCCGATATCCCGTTCAATCTCAGCCGCGAGGCGAGCAAGCGATGCTGCCGGAGGCGCGCCATGGACCGCTTCCGTTCCGGAAAGGTCCATATAAGCCTCATCGACAGAGACGGGCTGAACCAGCGGCGTAAGCGATTCCATCTTGGCTCGGATCTGTTGCGCTGCCTGACGATACTTTTCGCTATTTGGTCGGACCACGACCGCATCCGGACAGGCCTTGAGCGCCTTGAACATAGGCATAGCAGACCGCACGCCGTACAGACGTGCAATGTAGCAGCATGTGGCGACAACGCCGCGCTGTCCGCCGCCCACGATGACGGGCTTGTCTTTGAGGTCTGGCTTGTCTCGCTTCTCGATCGCCGCGAAGAAGGCATCGCAATCCATGTGGGCTATGGTGAGTGATCCGAGGGCAGGGTGCTGCAAAACGCGCCGCCCGTTGCATTTCGGGCAGACATCATGCGCCTCCTCGGCCATATGATAACATTCACGGCATAAGGTATACATTTCAGGATGTTCTTGCCATGTTCTTAGAATTCGAGCAATCGGTTCGACAGAAACTCGTAAACCCGTGTTAAGGAATTAGGGTGTAGCTGGAATTCAACTCCTCGAATCGCCCAGAACCAAAGGCATCCGCAATCATCATGACTAAGACGCAAACCAGGAAAGTTCTGGTTGTTGAGGACAATGAACTCAACATGCGCCTGTTTTGCGACTTGCTGGATGCCTATGGCTTTGAAACCTACCAGTGCCGTGACGGCGCAAAGGCCGTTGAGATTGCCCGCAGGGAACTGCCCGATCTCATCATTATGGATATCCAGCTGCCCGAAGTTTCCGGCTTGGATATTACGCGCTGGTTGAAAGATGATGACAAGGTCGCGCACATCCCGGTGCTGGCTGTCACCGCATTTGCCATGCGGGCAGACGAACAGCGTGTGCGCGAAGCAGGATGCGAGGGATACCTCTCAAAGCCTATCCAGATATCAACTTTCATAAAGGCGGTTGAGGCATTGATGCCCAAGGAGGCGGCGTGAGTGCCCGTATCCTCGTTGTTGATGATATCGAGGCCAACCGGCGTCTCCTGAAAGCTCGTCTGGAAGCCCAATACTACACTGTTTTGCTCGCTGAAAACGGTATGCAAGCCCTTGGCATGGCCAAGGAAGAACAGCCCGACATCATCCTGCTTGATGTCATGATGCCGGGCATGGATGGTTATGAAGTTTGCAAGCGCCTGAAGGCTGACAATCAGACCGCACACATTCCGGTCGTCATGGTTACGGCCCTGAATGACACTGAAGACCGTATTCGCGGCCTTGATGCGGGTGCCGAAGACTTTCTGACGAAGCCTTTTGAAGACTTTGCCCTGATGTCGCGCATCGGCGCGCTGACGCGCTATAACTCGGTTGCCGCTGAACTCCGTCAGCGCCAGGCGAGTGGCCTGAAAGACGAATTGAACGAAAACCTGCTGCAGAGAATTCGCGACAAGCCGGCCCGCGTCTTCGTGGTGGATGACAATCCGCGCAGCTCTGCCCGCATTGCCGACATGTTGAGATCCGGCGGCCATAATGCTGTTACACTGATTGAGGCAGGGGGGCTTTCAAACTTGGCAGAGCAGGGCGTTGATATCCTGCTGCTCTCAATGCTGAGCGACCGGTTTGATGCGCTTAAGCTTTGCGCGCATTTCAAATCCAATGAGGCCACCCGGTCCCTCTCAATACTTCTTCTGTGTGACCCGGAAGATCAGCAGCGTGCCGGCAAGGGGCTGGAGCTGGGCGCCAGTGATGTGATCTTCTCCCCGGTAGACCGGCAGGAATTGCTCGCCCGTGTCCGCACACAGGCTCGCCGCGCCCGCTATATCGACATGTTGAGAGAAAGGGTGGATCGCGGGCTGGAACTGTCGATCATTGATCAACTGACCGGACTCTACAATCGCCGCTTCATGATGAATCAGCTCGAATCCTTCATGAGGCGCGCCGTGATGGGGGGTGCACCTGTCTCTGTAATGATGGCGGATATCGACCATTTCAAATCGGTAAACGATACCTATGGCCACGATGCAGGCGACGAAGTGCTGGTGGAAGTTGCCAGACGTCTTAAATCCAATGTGCGGGCGCTGGACGTGGTTTGCCGGCCGGGCGGGGAGGAGTTCCTCGTCATCATGCCCGAAACCCCTGGAGACCTCGCCTGCGCCGCGGCTGAGCGTATTCGCCAGGCTGTTGCGGCCCAACCCTTCTCTGTAAACAAGGGAGAGCGCGAGATCAGCATCACAGTCAGTGCAGGCGTCGGCACTATCCTGGGACCGGATGATACCGTTTCCGATCTCATCAAACGCGCTGACGTGGCGCTCTATCAGGCAAAGTCATCCGGTCGGAACCGCGTAGAGAATCAAGCTGCCTGATTGACTTCTGCCTGATACGGGCTCAGTGGGCCGCATCATGACTGACCGGTTCGCGGCGTTTCGCCATTCCTCCTATCGCAGATACTTCCTGTCGCGCTTCCTGACATCTCTGGCAGCGCAGATTGTCTCTGTGGCTGTTGCCTGGCAGATGTATGACCTGACACAGAATGCAGCGCTGCTCGGCTGGATCGGACTGGTGCAGTTCTTGCCAGCCCTGCTGCTGGTCGTAGTGACCGGTGTGACCGCAGACAGGCTGGGACGCCGGAATGTCATGGGTGTTGCCGTGACGATGGAGCTCGCCTGCGCCGGATTCGTCCTGTTTCTCGCCATCACAGGCACGTTCCAGCCGGTCATCGTCCTTGGTACGCTGACAGTCTTTGGCATTGCGAGAGCCTTCTACACGCCTGCCTCGTCTAGCCTCGCGGTCAATCTGGTGCCGCGAGATGATTTCGCGAATGCTGTTGGCTGGATCGCCTCATCCTGGCAGGCGGCCTCTATCTTCGGTCCCGTCGCAGGCGGCTTGCTATACGGCATCTATCATGGCGCGGCCTATGCTACGGCAGTTGTCCTGTTCGGCATTGCGGCTGTTCTGATCTTCTCCATTCCGAAGCCTGAGCAGCGCATCGAACGGGAGGCCACAAGCATGAGCACACTGCTGGGTGGCTTCAGCTATGTCCTGAAGCAGAAGATTGTTCTGGGCGCGATATCGCTGGATCTCTTTGCCGTACTTCTGGGCGGAGCGGTGGCGCTGCTACCGGTTTATGCACGTGACATCCTGCATATCGGGGAAGAGGGGCTGGGCTTGCTGCGCGCAGCGCCAGGCATAGGCGCGCTGATCATGCTGGGCATTATCACGGCGTTCCCGATCAAGGATCATGCGGGAATCGTCCTGTTTATCTCGGTCGCTTTGTTCGGGCTGGCTACGGTCGTCTTCGGACATTCCACTGTCGCATGGCTGTCCATTCTGGCCCTGATGTGCGTTGGTGCGTTTGACATGGTATCAGTCTATATTCGCGAGGTGCTGTTGCAGCTCTGGACACCGGATCAGGTGCGCGGCCGGGTCAATGCCGTGAATTCCATTTTCCTGGGCGCGTCCAATGAATTGGGTGAAGCGCGGGCCGGCTTCATGGCGGCCAAATGGGGCGCGGTATTTACCGTTGTAGCTGGTGGCTATGCCGCTGTTGGTATTGCCGCTGCATGGGCCTTCATGTTCCCCGGTATCCGCAAGACGCGAGACCTGCATCACGGGGCACCGGAAGAGTAGCGGGCAACAAAAAACCCGCTCATTGAGCGGGTTTTCTGAAATCTTCATAAAGAACAGGATCTTACTTGATCTTGCCTTCTTTGAATTCGACGTGCTTTTTGGCAACCGGATCGTATTTACGCTTGACCATTTTCTCGGTCATATTGCGCGGGTTTTTCTTCGTCACATAGAAGAAACCGGTGTCGGCCGTCGAGTTGAGGCGGATCTTGATGGTGGCTGGTTTGGCCATGACGAAAGCTCGCTTATGTTAGCGTCTGAAACTGGAAAGCGGCTTAATGGCGAGGTGCGGACCGGAAGTCAAGCGCCATTGCTGCTAGAGACGGTCGGAAGTGTGTCCGCTACGGGTCCATCGCAGGAACGGCGGGCCGCGTTGAAGGTCTGGTTTTTCCAGTCTTTCCTCGATTTCCCCGAGCATAAAGCGCGTTACATTGGGCAAATCCAGGTCCAGAGCGTCTTTCAGCGTCACCCATTGCAGGTCTGACAGTTCGGCACCATCGACCGGCGGGCGCTCATCAATCAGCGCCTCTTCGGCCTCCGCCATAAAGAATCGCGCATCGAATCGGCGCGGCCTGTAGGGCGGTGTGATCGCTCGACCGATAAAGGTTAGCGGGGAGAGATGCGGCGCGGCGTCCAGCGCGTGGAAGCGTTTCCAGCCTTTGACATAAGTGTCCGGCATTTCTGCCTCACGGGCCACCAGCAGGCCGGTTTCTTCAAAGGTTTCGCGGATGGCTGTCAGGCCGAAAGCGCGGGGCTTGCGGCGCGTCTGGAGGCGCAGCTTGGCTTCCACTTCAGGCCGGAACTCGCAATAGGAGGTCGCCCGGCCATCCTCGGGGTCTACACGCCCGCCCGGAAAGACATATTTGTCCGGCATGAAGACATGCCCGCCAGAACGCTTGCCCATCAGTACGCGCGGGTGGGAGGCATCCCGGCGCACCAGAATCAGCGTTGCCGCATCTTTCGGGCGCGGGCTGCGCTTGCCGGTCTCGACGACATCGCCGTCATTTTCCTTGTCATAGGCTGATCCGATCAGACCAGTCTTCGGGGCAGTATCAGGCATAAATCTACTTCTTGCGGCCACGCCGCTTGTGCTTGGGCAAGGTCTTCTTGCTGAATTTCGGTTTTCCACTCTGTTTGGACTGGATACGGCCCGGGCCGCCTCTGCGGGAGGGGGTATCTGTATCTGTCTTGCGGCGGGCCTCCCTTCGGCCCTTTGGGGCAGGCATGGGCTCTGATAGCATTTCCAGCAGCAGGCCGCCTTGCAGCGGCGTGACTTCCTTCAGACGCACCTTCACGATTTGGCCGAGGCCATAGGTCTTGCCGGAGCCGCGTGCATAGATCTGCATCGCAGCATCATCCAGTACCCAGTAATCGTCCGAGATAGACGAGATAGGCACGAAGCCATCTGCACCAGACCCGGCCAGTGCCACGAACAGGCCCGCGCCAGTTACACCGGTGATGCGGCCTTCAAACTCTGCGCCCACCCGGTCAGCCAGGAAGAGGGCAAGATAGCGGTCGGTCGCCTCGCGCTCTGCTGCCATGGAGCGACGCTCGGTGCCGGAAATATGCTCGGCAATCTCCTCCAGCCGCACTGACATGTCTTTCGACAAGCCATCCGGGCCGAGGTTCAGCGCTGCGATCAGCGCGCGGTGCACGATCAAATCGGCATAGCGGCGGATCGGAGAGGTGAAGTGGGCATAGCGCACAAGATTCAGGCCGAAATGGCCGAGATTCTCTTCGGAATAGATCGCCTGGGCCTGCGTGCGCAGCACCATCTGCGTGACCATCTGGTCATAATCACCGCCTTGAATATCTTTAAGCAGGCGGTTGAACTTTTCAGTCTGCGGACGCTCGCCCACATGCCATTTCATGTCGATGGTCTGTAGGAATTCCGCAAAGGCCGCGATCTTTGCGTCGGTCGGCACATCGTGCACGCGATAAATCAGCGGGCTTTTCTGCTTCTCCAGCGTTTCGGCAGCGGCCACGTTTGCCTGGATCATGAACTCTTCGATAAGGCGGTGAGCCTCAAGGCGTTCCTTGGTGATGATGCCTTCAATCTCTCCGTCCTCGGAGAAGATGATACGGCGTTCCGGCAGGTCGAGGTCAAGCGGCGAGCGTTTGTCCCGCGCCTTCGCCACAGCGGCATACGCGCTCCAGAGCGGCTTCAGCACATCTTCCAGCATCTCGCCGGCCTTGCCGCCCGGCTTGCCGTCTATCGCGGCTTGAGCCTCCTGATAGGACAGCTTGGCGGCAGACTTCATCATGCCACGAATAAAACGATGAGAGCGCTTGGTGCCGGATTTGTCAAAGATCATCTCCACCGCCATGCAGCGGCGCAGTTCCCCTTCGCGCAGCGAGCATTCGTCCGCAGACAGCTCAAAAGGCAGCATCGGCACAACCCGGTCCGGGAAGTAGGTGGAGTTGCCGCGCTTCAGCGCCTCGCGGTCCAGCGGGGAATTCTCGGTCACGTAAGCCGCGACATCCGCAATCGCGACAATCACGCGCCAGCCATCGTCCAGCTGTTCTGCGAAGACGGCATCGTCATGGTCGCGCGCATCATGCGGGTCGATGGTGATCAGCGGAATTTGTGTCAGGTCTTCCCGCTCGGCCTTGGCCGGTTTCGGATCACGGGCCTGTTCCAGCGCGGCTTCCGGAAACTCGACCGGGATGTCATGCGCATGGATGGCCAGCAGGCTCGCCGAGCGCGGATCATCAATGTGGCCGATCACTTCGCGCACAATGCCCAGATTCGGGCCATACTGACGCCGGGCCTGGGGCTTGGGCACGGTGATGACGAGATCGCCATCTTCCGCGCCATTGCGGTCCGCTTCCTGGATCAGGAATTCGCGACGTTCCTTGCGGTTGGACGGGGTCACCTTGCCGCCGCGCGGGCCCTGCGAATACAGGCCGACAATCGAATTGCTCAGCCGCTTTTCCAGCACGGTCAGCGCGCGGGCCTGCCACACGCCATCGACCAGCTTGATCTTGCAGAGGGCGCGGTCTCCTTCGCCGGGCTCGGTCACCTTGCCGCGCGGCTTGCCGGAGAGGCCCGTATAGATGATGTCCGGACCGAAGGGGCCATTGTCGCCGACGGCCTTGCCGATCAGGTCACCATTCTCGTCCTGATGGGTGAATTGTACCACGCCGGTGGGGGGCGGACGGTCGGCCTGGGCCCAGGCGCGTTTGCCTGTGCGTTCAAGGGTGCCGTCCTCCTCCAGTTCCTTCAGGATTTCACGCAAGGTGGCGCGGTCGCGGCCCTTCACTTTTAGGCCGCGCGCAATGTCCTGCTTCGTGGTGGCGTTCGGATGGTCCCGAATATAATCAAGGACCGTTTGCTTATCTGGAAAACTCATACAGCCGCATATAAGCGGACTCGCGTCAAATTGCGCGGGTTTTTACTGTATCTGCTTCTCAGTCTTCCTTTTTCGCGGCTGGTTTCTTCTTGGCAGGGGCCTTTTTCTTGGCGGCTGGCTTTTTAGCTGCAGCTTTCTTTGCCGGGGCTTTTTTCTTGCCGCCTTTGGTGGCTTTGGCGTTGATCAGCTCGATGGCCTGTTCCAGCGTCACGGTATCCGGCGTCATATCCTTGGGCAGGGTGGCGTTGGTCTTGCCATGCTTCACATAGGGGCCATAGCGGCCTTCGAAGACCTCAATCGCCCCGCCATCGGGGTGATCACCCAGGGATTTCAGCGCCGTTGCCGCCCCGCGGGCTGCGCCCTTGGCCTTCTTGTCCGCGATCAGCGTCACCGCATGGTTCAGGCCGATGGTGAAAACATCGTTCGGGTCTTTCAGGTTCGCATAGGTCTTGCCGTGCTGAACATAGGGGCCGAAGCGGCCGAAATTGGCGAGGATGGGCTCACCATCTTCAGGGTGTTTGCCGACTTCGCGGGGCAGGGAGAGCAGCTCCACGGCGCGGTCCAGCGTCAGGGCCTGCGGGTTTTCCTTCTCGGCTTTGGTCAGCGAGGCGCGTTTCGGCTTGTCGTCCGTCGCCATCTCGACATAGGGGCCAAAGCGGCCGGTCTTGAGGAAGACGGTCTCGCCCGTTTCCGGGTGGATGCCCAGTTCCTCACCGTCGGGATTGATCGCGCTTTGCTCTCCGGTGGCGGAGAATTGCCGCGTATATTTGCACTCCGGATGGCGGGAGCAGCCAACAAAAGCGCCATAACGGCCGAGCTTCATCGACAGCTCGCCCTCTTTGCAGAGCGGGCACTGACGTGGATTCTCGACCGGGTTGCCATCGGCATCCTGGCGCGGGAACACATAGGCGCCGAGTTCTTCGTTCAGCACATCCAGCACTTCGGAAACGCGCAGATCTTTCGTCTGGTCGACGTCCGAGATGAATTGCTGCCAGAACTCCTTCAGGAAGGCTTTCCAGTCGAGCTTGCCGTCAGAGATGATGTCCAGCTTCTCTTCCAGGCCGGCGGTGAAGTCATACTCCACATAGCGCTGGAAGAAGTTCTCCAGGAAGGCCGTCACGAGGCGGCCCTTGTCCTCGGGGATCAGCTGTTTTTTCTCGAGACGCACATAGCCTCGGTCTTCCAGCGTCGACAGCGTCGAGGCGTAGGTCGACGGACGGCCAATGCCCAGCTCTTCCAGCTTCTTGACCAGAGAGGCCTCGGTGTAACGTGGCGGCGGCGTGGTGAAGTGCTGAGTGGCGTCCGCCTTCAATAGGTCGGCATGCTGGCCTTCCTGCATTTTCGGCAGGCGATTCTCGTCATCGTCGCTGTCTTCGCCTTCGTCGCGACCTTCCATATAGAGCTTGATATAGCCATCAAACACCAGAACCTGACCGGTCGCCCGCAGTACGGCGCGGCCATCCTTGGATGTCAGGTCAATGGTCGTGCGCTCGAATTGTGCCGTTTCCATCTGTGAGGCGACAGCGCGGCGCCAGACCAGCGTATAGAGCTTTTTCAGGTCTCCATCGCCGTGATACTCTTCAGGGCGCAGGTCGAAATTGGTCGGGCGGATGGCTTCGTGAGCCTCTTGCGCATTCTTTGCCTTTGAGGAGTAACGGCGCGTCTTTTCCGGCAGGTAGCGCGCGCCATAGTTCGACTGTATCATGGATCGGGCCGCCGTATAGGCTTCCTCGGCCATGTTCACACCGTCGGTCCGCATATAGGTGATGCGGCCTTCCTCGTAGAGCTTCTGGGCGGCCTGCATGGTGCGCTTGGCGGTGAAGCCCAGCTTGCGGGAGGCTTCCTGCTGAAGCGTGGAGGTAATGAAAGGCGGCGGCGGGTTGCGCCTGACCGGCTTTGCCTCGACCGAGCTGACAGAATAGCCACCGCCACGCACGACCTCCAGCGCCTTGTCGGCATCGCCCTTGTTGCCGAGCGTGAATTTCTTCAGCGTCTCGCCGTCCAGGCTGTAGAGTCGGGTTTCAAAATCCGTACCGTCAGGTGCGCGCAGATTGGCCAGCACGTTCCAGTACTCTTCCGGCTTGAACAGTTCGATCTCGTTCTCGCGGTCGCAGACAATGCGCAGCGCAACGGATTGCACACGGCCAGCCGAGCGGCTGCCGGGCAGCTTGCGCCACAGCACCGGCGACAGGTTGAAGCCGACCAGATAGTCCAGCGCGCGGCGGGCAAGATAGGCGTCGACCAGTTCGGCATCGATCTGTCGGGGTTGCTCCATCGCAGCGGTCACGGCGCTCTTGGTTATGGCGTTGAAGACGACGCGCTCGACCGGCGTGTCCTTCTTAAGGGCGCGGCGCTTGCGCAGGGCTTCAACCAGGTGCCAGGAAATTGCCTCTCCTTCGCGATCAGGGTCGGTCGCGAGGATAAGCGTGTCGGCTTCCTTCAGCGCAGAGGCGATCTCGGAGATTCGCTTGGAGGATTTTGAATCCGCTTCCCAGACCATCTCGAAATCATTCTCCGGATCTACTGATCCGTTTTTGGAAGGCAGGTCGCGGATATGGCCGTACGACGCCAGGACTTTATAGTCCTTGCCGAGGTATTTATTGATGGTTTTGGCCTTGGCGGGCGACTCGACGACAACAAGTTTCATGCGCTTACCTCTTTAAGGCGGCGAGAGATGGGGGGCGGAGACGTCAGCTGTCAAGGCCGGGCTGTGTTCAACCGTCTTCCTTGTAGGCGATGTAGGTGAGAGTACAGAACAAAACAAACAGCGGCGGACTCCAAGCAGCCACTATAGGAGGCGCGGCACCGGTGGCCCCCAGGCTGGAAGAGAATTGGGTGAAGAAATACAGTCCCACAGCTGCAAGTGATCCTATGGCCAGCAGTTGGGAATTGCCTCCCATACGCTGAAGGCGAAGGCAAACCACCGCACCTATCAGGGCCATCGCCACGAACAGCGCGGGAAGGGCCATCAGCGCGCTGAGTTGCATCTTGTAACGCGAGGCATCTAGGCCCGCCGCCTGGGTCTGGCGCACGAAGTGGGGAAGATCCCAGAATCCGATTGTGTTCGGCGAGGCGAACTTGTCGAGCAGTGTGCTGGCATCAAGGGTTGTTGGAATGGCCAGATTGGCTTTGCGCTCGGTCGGCTGGTTCGGGATGTTTTCCACAACGCCTTCCAGCTGCCAGAAGCCATCGCGCAGGATCGCCCGGTCAGCATCAATGCGTCGGGCAAATGCGAAATCATTTGTCGGGCGCCCATTGGCGTAGAGGCGCTCTTCTTGGATCATCTTTACATCCTGGAGGTTCACACCGCCTTCTTCGACGCGCTTGGCATGAATTACAATCTGGTTAGTCTCATCGCCCTGACGCAGCCATATGCCGGTATCGGAGACCGAAAGCGTGGGCTTGCCCTCATTTAGCAGCCTGTCGCGGGTTATCTCGAAGGATTCCGTCAGGCGCGCGGCAAAGGGGTTCAAAACCATCATCGTGAACAGGCCCATCACCAGTCCTAGTCCGATAACCGGAGTTAGAAAGCGCCAGGCCGAGATGCCACTTGCGCGAATAATCGACAGTTCCGAACGGCGGTTGAGGCGGGTGAACGCCATCATCGAAGCCACAAGCAAGGCAAAGGGTAGCGTCTGCTCGACAATCTGAGGCAGCTTCATCATGGAGAGTTGAAGCGCACCGAGAATGCTGAGCGAGACATCGCCGCCGACGGTCCGCAGCTGCTCAACCACGTCGATCATCAGGATCGCCAGCAGTAGAATGCCCAGCACAAGAGCAAGCCCGGTCAGGCACTCTTTGAGAATGTAAAGCTGGATGCGGGAAAACAGGGGCATCAGTTGGCCGCGCCTCCTGCGCCGCGGAACAGATCAATATGCGGGCGTTCGATTTTTCCCAGATGCCTGCCACGGGCGAAATAGATATAGCTGAGCGCACCAATTGCCGACAGTGGAGCCAGCCATTGCAGGATATTCAGTGCCGGGTCACTCGCCGCCTGAGACTGAAGGACAAGCTGCACAATCAGAACGCCAATGGCTCCGCCGGTCGCATAGCCGATCCGGCGACTATAGCCCTTCCGGCTGAAATCGCCGCCCAGCACAGCATAGATTGCCAGCAGGACCATGACGATATTCAGGAGCGGCGTGGTCAGGCGGCTATGAGCTTCTGCCAGGAAGGCATCCGCCTCTTTCAGTTCGAAATAATTGGTCCGGTCCACGAAAAAGAGTTCGTAGAGATATTTGTCAGAGGCCTTCAGCACGAGGTCTGACTCCTCTTTCATGAACTCGCTGAGATCGAACAAATATTGATCGAATTCCAGAATGGAAAGCTGCTGGTTTTCGTCCAATTGCTGACTGGTTGCATCGCGCAGCAAAAGGGTTGGCTTGCCGTCCACTTCGATCAGCGCGGCGCTGCGGGCCAGAATGTCTGTCGGGTGCGCGGCATCAGTCATATCGGAGATCAGCACGCCTCTCAGTTCCCCGCCTACCTGTTCACGGGCATAGAAGGTCAGCCGGTCGCCATTGCTGGTGAATTGGCCAGGGCGGATCAGGGCGGCAGCCAGATCGGCCCGCGCTGTCGCCACCGTTTCCCGCATCGCACGTTGCGCCATAGGCTGGACCCACAAATTGACGGTCAGATGGGCAATTGCGCAGATGACGGCGAGGCGGATAAGCGGCGAGGCGACCTGCCAGCGGGTCATGCCAGCGGCTTGGGCCACAACGATCTCGCTGTCCTTGTGAATGCGGTTCAGAGACCAGACACTGGCCACAAACAAAGCGAGCGGCAGCAGCAGTGCAATGATCTGAGGCGCGCCGAGCATGACAATATAGAAATAAGTCAGCGCCGACTGTCGGTTCTCAAGAATCAGGTCGGTCCGTGAAAGGCCTTGAGCAAGCAAGGCAAGCATTGCCAGGCCGCCCACAATGATGACCACAGCCCTGAGGACTTCGAAAAATAGATATGTCTGGACTTTGGTCATAATGCGTAAGGCAGGCTTTTCGCAGAATCCTTCAGAAACGGGTGATATTTCCCTAGCTAACGAGTTGCGCTGCGCGCGTCGACGTTTAGTTTCCGCTGCAAATGGAGAATCCGCATATGAAAATAACATTCGCAGACAATGCCAAAGCTGAGATCGTTGCCTTTATCGTTGATGAGGATGGCGGTTTGCCTGCTGCGGCCACTGATTTTGATAATGCCTCAGGTGGCCTTCTGGCAGAAGCCATGGAAGGCAGCCGCTTTTCCGGCAAGAAAGATCAGCAATCTCTCATCGTGATGCCTAAAGGCAGTGACACCCGCCGCGTTGTCCTGATCGGCGGAGGCAAGCTGGACAAGCGCGATGCCCGCGTTCTGGAGGGCCTGGGCGCCAATCTTTACAAGTCGCACTCCGGCAGCGGCTTCAAATCCATCGCCATTCATGCTGCTTCCGCTGAAGACGCAGCCCGCATGGCTGTCGGCGCGAAGCTCGCGGCCTATCGGTTTGACGACTATTTCACCAAGCTGAAAGACGATCAGAAGCCGACCGTTGAAAGCGTCACTTTCATCGTGGAGGATGTGGCTGCTGCCGAGAAAGCCTTCGAGCCGCTGAATGCTGGAGCTGAAGGCACCATTCTGGCACGGACGCTGGTGAATTTGCCGCCGAACGATCTCTATCCGGCTGCCTTTGCAGACCGTCTGAAAGAAATGAGCGATCTGGGCGTAGAAGTCGAAGTGCTCGGCGAAGAGAAACTCGCCAAGCTGGGCATGAACGCCATGCTGGGCGTCGGCCAGGGCAGCGTCAAGGAAAGCCAGCTCGGCATCATGAAATGGATGGGCGGCACGGAAGGCGATGATCCGGTTATCCTGATCGGCAAGGGCGTCTGCTTCGATACCGGCGGCATCTCCCTGAAGCCGGGACCGGGCATGGAAGACATGCGCGGCGATATGGGCGGCGCAGCGGCTGTGACCGGCACCATCCGCGCGCTGGCCGAGCGCAAGGCGAAGGTCAATGTCATCGGCCTAGTTGGCCTGGTCGAGAACATGCCGGACGGAAACGCGATCCGTCCGGGCGACATTCTGAAGTCCGCCTCCGGCCAGACCATAGAAGTGCAGAACACAGACGCCGAAGGCCGCCTCGTTCTGTGCGATGTGCTCTGGTATGCGCAGGAGCATTTCAAGCCGAAAGCCATGGTTGATCTCGCTACACTGACTGGCGCAATCGTGATCTCTCTCGGCCACCATCATGCCGGTCTGTTCACCGCGAGCGATGATCTTGCGGACGAACTGTCCAAGGCGGGCCAGACCGAAGGCGAGCGCGTCTGGCGCTTGCCGCTGGGCCCGGAATATGACGCGCTGCTGAAGTCAAAATTCGCGGATATGCGGAATATTGGCGGTCGCGCGGCTGGCTCCATCACAGCGGCGCAGTTCCTGAAGCGCTTCGTGAAGGAAGACGTGAAATGGGCGCACATCGACATTGCCGGTGTGGCCTGGGTTGAGGGTGAAAAAGCGGCCTTTGATGTCAGCTGGGCCTCCGGTTTTGGTCCGCGCCTGCTCGACCGCTGGATCGCTGACAATTACGAAAGCTGATCGGCATGACTGAGGCGCCAAAGCCGGAATGGTGGTTTTACCATCTCTCCCGCACCACGCTGGAGCAGGCTGCGGCGCCGCTCATGCAAAAATGCCTAGAGGTGGGCTGGCGGGTTCTGGCTGTCAGCCCGAATCCTGAGCGCCGCGCTGCGCTCGACGCCTTCCTGTGGACCTTTGACGAACGGACCTTCCTGCCGCACGGCCAGGCAGAAGCGCCAGGGCTCGACCCATCGCGCCAACCCATTCTGCTGACCGACAAAGTGGAGAATGTGAACACCGCGAATGCGTTGTTCCTGATGGATGGGACGACGGCGCCGGTCGATGCGCCTTATACGCGCTGCATGGTCATGTTCGATGATGGCGACCATGACACGCGCAGCCTGGCCCGCCAGCAATTCAAGGCCGCCAAGGATGCCGGCCTCGTGACGCGCTATTTCCAGCAGACTGGAAGCGGTGGCTGGAAAGAGGCAGGCGTCTGAGCGTGCCTGCCAAAATTTCCATCGGAGCCAGCAGCTTGTCCGCCGCAGAATTTGTTCGCCTACGGGCCGGCCTTGGATGGGGTGAGGTCTCTGAGGAAGACGCGGATCGTTCGCTCCGCGCAAGTTTGTTCCAGTGTACGGCGAGGGCGGGCGGCGAAGCCATCGGTTTCGGTCGTGTCGTGGGCGATGGCGTAATGTATTTCTACATTCAGGACATGATGATCCGGCCGGAGCATCAGGGCCACGGCATCGGGGCGAGTATCCTCGAAACCCTGCTTGGTCAGATCCGGGAAAAGGCTGGCAGCGGTGCCATGATTGGTCTTATGGCAGCGAAAGGGAAAGCGGGCTTCTACGAGAAATACGGCTTCGTTTCGCGGCCCAACGAGGCTTATGATCCCGGGATGATCCTGGTGCTCTAGTCGGCCCTAGGCCTTCTTCACGAATTCGGATTTCAGGCCCATCTGGCCGATACCGTCAATCTTGCAGTCGATGTCGTGATCGCCATCGACGAGACGGATATTCTTCACCTTGGTGCCGCGCTTCACGACCTGGGACGAGCCCTTGATCTTCAGATCCTTGATCACAACGACCGAGTCGCCATCGGCGAGCGGGTTGCCATTGGAGTCCCTGATGCCGCTGCCACTGTCTTCAGATTCGGTCGCGCTCCACTCATGGGCGCATTCCGGGCATATCAGGAGCGCGCCGTCTTCATAGGTGAACTCGGAGCCACATTTGGGGCAGGGGGGAAGCGTGCTCATCCGCGAAATCCTTGAAACTGTTACAGGGATCGCCCTAGGCCGCCGAATCGATCTGCGCAAGAGCCGCCTTCCATGCTTGCCCCGGCGGGTGGGCCCGGTTATAGGCCCGCGAGAAACAGTTTCCCCCATAAACAGGAAGTCATCATGGCTGTGCAGCGTACCTTTTCCATCATCAAGCCTGACGCCACCGAGCGTAACCTGACCGGCGCGATCAATGCCGTCTTTGAAAAAGCTGGCCTGCGCATCATCGCCCAGCGCCGCATTCGCATGACGCAAGAGCAGGCAGAGCGCTTCTATGGCGTTCACCGTGAGCGTCCGTTCTTCGGCGAACTGGTTGAATTCATGACTTCCGGCCCGGTTGTCGTGCAGGTTCTGGAAGGCGAAAACGCCGTTGCCGCACACCGCGAAGTGATGGGCGCAACGAACCCGGCAGAAGCCGCTGACGGCACGGTCCGCAAACTGTTTGCGAAATCCATCGGCGAAAACTCGGTCCACGGTTCCGACTCCGAAGAGAATGCTGCGATCGAGATCGCCCAGTTCTTCTCCGAAGCTGAAATCGTCGGCTAAGGCACTCGGCCTTCGGGCTTGTGAGGTTTCCAAGGGGCTGCACCGGTTGGTGCAGCCCCTTTTGTTTTGCGCAGCACGTTTGGCCGGAGAGGCATGGCCTTCCAGATGATCTGGTTTAATTTCGATGAGATGAAGCCGGGTCAGGTATCCGGCAATGGTAACCGAGTTTTCGGGATATGGGGAAGGCTGATTTCCAAGCAAGAGTGCACGACAGCCGAAGCCAGGCAGCGCGCCACAAGATCCAGCCAGGGCGCAAGCCATCCGTCGCTGAGCACCTCAGCCAGTCTGGCAAATGGCTTCAGCGGTTTCGAGGCCTGCACGCGACCCGAAAGATCATCCGAGAGTTGAATGATTCCAATGCGGCCATTCCACATCACGCCCCAAAGCATTTGAGAGCCGGGGCCGCCATTCTGCCGAAACCATGCCTTCAGGCGCAGAATGCGCAGATAGATCAGCGGCCAGATGGGCAGCAGATACCAAGGCAGGCCCGGCATGGGAGAAAAGAGCGAGAAAGAAGGCATCGTCATCAGAGGCTAAAGGAGCGCTGTATGCGACGGACTTGGTAGGGCGATTTCCCCGTCCGCCCTTTAGGCACCTCGCCTTTGAATGGGGAAAGATAAGCGGGGGCTTGAAGACGCTTAAGCGCGCGCCTTGATCTCTGCGCAGGCCCTGGCCAGCGCTTCGGGGTAGAGGCTGTGTTCTTCCGGCAGGATGCGCGCAGCAAGGGTCTGTGCTGTGTCGCCGGGCAGGATGGGCACGTGGGCCTGCTGAATGACAGCGCCTTCATCGACGCCTGCAGTGACCCAGTGCACGCTGCAGCCAGCCTCGGCATCGCCCGCATCAATCGCACGCTGATGCGTGTCGAGGCCCTTGTATTTAGGCAGCAGGGACGGGTGGATATTGATCAGGCGGCCCGACCATTTTTCCACAAACCAGGGGGTCAGCACGCGCATGAAACCGGCCAGCGCGATGATTTCAATTCCGGCGGCTTCCAGCCTGGCGTCCATTGCGCGCTCAAAGGCCACACGGTCCTTGCCGAAATCCTTGTGGTCGACGACAGCCGTCGCGACGCCTTCCGCTGTAGCGGTCTCAAGCCCGCCTGCATCCGGGCGGTTGGATAGGACCAAGACCGGCTTTGCCGGATAAGCCGGATCGCGCGCGGCTTCCAGCAGCGCCTTCATGTTGGAGCCGCGCCCGGAAATCAGGATAGCCAGATTGAGGCGCGTCATCCGCCGACGAGATCCCCGAGGATGACGGGCTGCTCGCCGGCCTCTTTCAACTGGGAGATCACGGTGTCCACCTTGTCAGGCGCGGCCGCGAAAATCATGCCGATGCCCATATTGAAGGTGCGGTGCATCTCGTCCAACTCAACGCCGCCAGCTTCCTGAAGCCATTGGAAGACCGGCTTGGGTGTCCAGGCCGAACGGTCAATCCGGGGGGCGAGATGGTTCGGGCACATGCGCGGGGTGTTTTCGGTGATGCCGCCGCCGGTGATGTGGGCGAGGCCCTTGATCAGGTCCCCCTTGATCAGCGGCAGGGCTGCGTCGGAATAGAGGCGCGTTGGGGTGAGCAGTGCTTCGCCGAGGCTTTCATTCGAGAACGGAGAGGTCGAATCATATGACAGGCCTTCACGCTCCACGATACGGCGGATGAGGGAATAGCCATTGGAGTGAGGGCCGGACGAGGCGATGCCGATCAGCACGTCCCCCTCAGCCATGTCGCCCATGCGAGGCAGAACCTTTGCGCGGTCCACAGCGCCAACCACGAATCCTGCGAGATCATAATGGCCGGGCGGGTACATGCCGGGCATTTCCGCCGTTTCGCCGCCGACAAGCGCGCAGCCGGACTGGCGGCAGCCTTCGGCGATGCCGGAAATGACCGCTTCCGCGATACCCGACTCAAGCTTTCCAGTCGCAAAATAATCAAGGAAAAACAGGGGTTCAGCGCCCTGTGCCAGCACATCATTGGCGCACATGGCAACGAGATCTATGCCGACTGTATTGTGAATGCCGGTCTCAAAAGCCAGCATCAGCTTTGTGCCGACGCCGTCCGTGCCGGAGACCAGGATCGGGTCTTCGTAGCCGGAGGCTTTCAGGTCAAACAGCGCGCCAAAGCCGCCGAGACCTCCCATGACACCAGCACGGGCGGTTGCTTTTGCCAGCGGGCCAATGGCCTCAACCAGCCTTTCTCCTGCCTCAATATCGACACCGGCATCGCGGTAGGAAAGGGGCGTTTTGGGCGTATCACTCATCATGACCTGCGCGTTAGCATGGGGAAAACGTCTCTGCCAGTGCCGCTTGCGGTTCCAGCTTCAGCCTGGGCTTGCTAAAAGAAATGCTACACGGAGGCCGTTGACCATGATTCGTATTTTTCTCGCTTCGCTTTTCGTCGCGATTGCGTCTGGTTTCAGTGCGCATGCAGACACGCGTGATGTCTATACCGTCTCCAATATTGACGTGAATGAGGTGGCCGACAGCCTGATCCAGGCGCGTGAGAAGGCCATGGGCGCCGCGCGGACCAAGGGTGCGCGCATTCTGATAGATCGCATCACCCTGCCGGAGGATCTGATCGCTGCAGGCGGCGTGCCGGTCGATTACGCGCTGGCTAACCGCCTCTCCGCTGCCGTTGATGTACAGGAAGAGACGGCCGGTGCCGGACGTTATCGCGGTACTCTGGCGGTTGTCTACAATCCGCGCATGGTACGTGCGCACCTGGATTCGCTGGGCGTGCCCTATGTCGACACGCAGGCCCCCATGGCACTTTTGGTGCCGCTGGCATCCAATGATGTACAGGAATATGCGTGGCGTGAAACGCTGGGTTCGAGCCGCAGCGAGACATTGTCGCCCTACAAGACATCGAGTGGCGGTGGTTACACGCAATTCAGCGACTGGATGGCGCTGTCGCCCGAGGCTTCAGCGCTTGGCGCGCGGCGGGGCATCCTGGCTGAGCTTTCCGGCAGCGAGAATGCATGGCGCGTTACAGTGTCTGTTGTCACCACCGCCGGGACGGAAACCATCGGCACCACACCCTATGCGCAGACCATGGACGGCGCCGTCGACGCCATGCTGAAACTGTTGGACGAGAACTGGAAGCGCAATTCGGTCATACGTAGTGGAGAGCGGACCGCTGCGGAGGCGAGTGTTCGCTATACATCTCTGGCTGAATGGAACACGCTGCGCGGCGCGCTCGCGCGGTCTCCGTTCATCTCTGATCTAAAGATTGAGGCGATTGCCCGGGACGGCGCGCTTGTGGACTTTTCGTATGCAGGAGACCCGCCGCGGCTGCAGAATGATCTGCTTCAGCGCGGAGTGTCCCTGTCGCAGGATGAACATGGCTGGGTGCTGCGTTCGGCTGTATCTGCATCGGCCGGACAGTGAGTAAGGGTGGCACGCATAAAGCCCCCACGCCAAGCCAGCTGAGCCTTGGATTTCCGGAGAGGCAGCTCACGCTGGACTCCTTGCTGGTGACGGCCGCGAACGAGACGGCTGTCTCAATTCTGCGCGGGCCTGAGAGCTGGCCATTCCCGGTCGTGTGCGTGACCGCGCCCGCAAGGGCCGGGCTGACGGCGCTAGGCCGCGCCTGGTGTCAGAAGTTTGAAGGACGATTCTACTCCGCCCAGGAGTTCTCCCGCATGCGCGAAAAGGAGTTGTCGACGCTGGCTGGCACTTATGTTGTCATCGATGACGCAGATCAGGTGAAGAAGATGGACCGCCTGCTGACCCTGATCAACATGATCTCGGCGAATGCGGGCAGGGTTCTGCTGACGTCGCGGCGAAGCCCCGGCCAATGGCAAACCTCTTCCGCTGACCTCAAATCCCGCCTCAATGCCCTGCCTGTGATCGAGATTGATGATCCGGACGAGCCGATGCTGAAAGTGCGCCTGGAAATGGCTGCAAGGAAGCATTTTCTCAAACTTGATCCGGAGGTTGTTAAATATCTGGTGCCAAGACTGGATCTTTCCTATGAGGCAATCGAAACCTTTGCGGAAAAACTGAGCGAGCGGATCACATTGACTGGACGAGCCCCATCTGTCCCCCTGGCGCGGGAAGTGCTGGAGGAGCTTGGCTGGTCGGACCCGGATCAGAGGCCACTATTGTAGTGCACACAGACACGGAGCAGACCTGATGCCGGATGGGGCAACACAAAGCCTGAAACAACAGATGCAGTCGCCACAACGCTTCATCAATCGGGAACTGTCCTGGCTGGAGTTCAACCGCCGCGTTCTGGAGGAGGCCGCCAATCCGGATCATCCGTTGCTGGAACGTCTGCGCTTTCTGTCGATCTCTGCAAGCAATCTCGATGAGTTTGAGATGGTGCGGTATGCGGGCCTGCGGGAGCAGGTGCGTGCAGGCGTCGTCAAGCCTAGCCAGGATGGCCTGACGCCAGCCCAGCAGGTTAGCCGAATTGAGCAGGCATCTCTGCAGCTGATTGCTGACCAGCAGGAGCGCTGGAAAAGCCTGAAGGAAGAAATGCATGTGGAGGGGATAGATGTCCTGGCTGTCAGTGAGCTGACCCGCAAGGACAAGACTGAACTCGATACCTATTTCCGGACCAATATCTTTCCGGTGCTGACGCCGCTGGCTGTGGATCCGGCCCACCCGTTTCCCTTCATTCCCAATCTCGGCTTCTCCGTTGCCATCAATCTGCTGTCGAAGCATGGTGGCGAGCAGCATGTCGGGATTATTCCTCTGCCTGCATTTGTGCGCCGCTTTATCCGGTTGCCGAATGGGCCAAAAAGCACGCTACGCTTCATTGCTCTGGAAGATGTTATCGGCATGTTCCTGGAGGAGCTGTTCCCAGGCTATGAGGAAAAGGACCGCTGCCTGTTCCGCGTGATCCGCGACAGTGATATCGAGATCGAGGAAGAAGCCGAAGACCTAATCCGGGAGTTCGAGGTTCTGCTGAAACAGCGTCGACGCGGACGTATTGTTCGTATACGGATGCAATCCAGCGCGCCAACCGATCTGCGTGAACTGATCACGCGCGAAATTGGTGCCGAGCAGGATGATATCGTTCTCTATGATGGGATCCTCGGTATGGCGCAGCTATCAGAGCTGATCGTGGATGACCGGCCTGATTTGCAATTCCCATCCTATGAGCCACGCTATCCGGAACGCATACGGGAAATGGGGGGCGACTGCTTCGCAGCGATCCGCGCGAAGGACATTCTTGTACATCATCCGTTTGAGACATTTGATGTGGTGGTGCAGTTCGTGCGACAGGCAGCGGCCGATCCGCAGGTCGTTGCCATCAAGCAGACACTCTATCGCACAACAAACAATTCCCCGATTGTTGCAGCGTTGATCGAGGCGGCCGAGGCTGGAAAGAATGTTACGGCGCTGGTCGAAATCAAGGCGCGCTTTGATGAAGAGGCAAATTTGCGCCTGGCGCGGGATCTGGAGCGTGCGGGCGTTCAGGTCGTGTACGGATTTATTGAGTACAAGACACATGCCAAGGTGTCTCTGGTGGTGCGTCGTGAGGGGCAGGAGCTGCGCAGCTATACCCATTATGGGACCGGGAATTATCACCCAATCAATGCGCGTATCTATACAGACCTTTCCCTGTTTACGGCAGACCCGGCGCTGGGGCGTGATGCGAACCGATTGTTCAATTTCGTGACAGCCTATCGCGAGCCGCCTGAAGTGGGTCCGGAACTTGAAAAGCTGTCCATGTCTCCGCTGAACTTGAAGGAAAAGCTAGTCACTTTGATTGAGGCTGAAGCGGCGAACGCCAAGAAAGGCAAGCCGAGCGGCATCTGGGCGAAAATGAACTCGTTGGTCGATGGGGAAGTCATTGATGCGCTTTACAAGGCCAGTCAGGCAGGTGTGCCGATCATCCTGGTGGTACGTGGTATTTGCTGTCTGCGTCCCGGTGTTACCGGCATGTCGGAGAACATCTCTGTAAAGAGTATTGTGGGTCGGTTCTTGGAACATTCTCGGATCGTGTGCTTCGCAAACGGCGAATCTTTGCCGTCCCCGAACGCAAAGGTCTTTATCTCCTCAGCCGACTGGATGCCGCGTAATCTCAACCGCCGGGTTGAGGCGCTTGTGCCGATTGAGAACCCGACTGTTCACCGTCAGGTGATGAACCAGATCATGGTGGCCAATCTGAATGACGAACAGCAAAGCTGGATCATGAATGAGGATAGCGATTATTCGCGCGTGGAAACATCGGGCAACTCGAAACCGTTCTCTGCGCACACCTATTTCATGGATAATCCCAGTCTTTCCGGCCGGGGTAGCGCACTGGAAGTGAGCCTACCGCCGCGCCTGCAACCCAAGAAGGGTGCCATTAGCTGATGTTTCCGAAGTCGGAACGCGCCGCCATCATCGACATCGGATCAAACTCTGTTCGTCTGGTGATTTATGATGTGCTGGGGGCCTCTATTTTGCCGACCTTCAACGAAAAGGTCATGGCAGGATTGGGCCAGGGTCTGATGCGTACGGGGCATCTGTCTGTTGAGGGCAGAGAGGCTGCGATCCGGGCACTTGGCCGTTACCGCGCCATTCTGAAGGCATTAGGCCTGCGGAACTTCACGGCGGTGGCAACGGCTGCTGTGCGGTCTGCGGAGGATGGGCCTGATTTCATCAAGACAGCGTCGCGGGTTCTAGGCCGCAAGATCCTGACGCTGTCCGGTGAAGACGAGGCACGTCTTTCTGCGCTGGGCGTGGAGGCGAGTTTCTACAAGTCCGAAGGCATTATCGGCGACCTTGGCGGCTCCAGTCTTGAGTTTAAGCGCGTCGGTGGCCGTTCTGCGCGGGGAGAGAGCCTGATGCTGGGCCCATTGTCCCTGGCCGAAGGCGATTTCGATCCCAAGGCCTTGCGCAAGACCATTCGTGCGGAACTGAAGAAATCCCGCGTGCTGGCCAGCGCCAGTGGTCGGTTCTACGCTGTGGGCGGCGCATGGCGGACCCTGGCGAAGTTGAACATGCAGCTGGAGAATTACGCGCTGCAGGTGCTGCAGGGCTATCAGATGACGGAGAGCCAGGTCTCCCGCGTAACGAAGGTCTGTCTCGATAGCCTGACCAATGCGGCCTCGCGGTCCATGCTCGAAGCCATCGACAAGAGGCGGGCAAAACATCTGCCGATTGCCGCGATGTTGTTGCAGGAAATCCTGGCAATGAGTTCGCTGGAAGGGGTTAGTATATCTTCCAGCGGTTTGAGAGAGGGGGTGCTGCGTGACCTGACCGGCACACCGACTGCCGACCCGCTGATGGATGGCGTGATTGCCTTTGCACGGCTGGATCATAACCAGATCCAGTTCGGTCAGGCTGTGCATGATTTCATCGCACCAGCCCTCGCGCCGGAGCCGGACTTGTTCGGCTCCCCTGCAGCCGACAAGCGTATCGAGCAGGCGGCCTGTATGATGGCCGACAGTGCCGGGCGCTTTCATCCTGATCACAGGTCAATCATGGCCTATGATCAGGCCCTCCGCGCGCCTTATTCCGGCCTTTCGCACAGCGAGCGCGCCCTGATCGCCTACGCCATTGGCTGCCGGTACGAGAAAGACTTCAAGCGTCCTGCCGAATATGAAGGCCTGACCACGCCTGAACAGGATGAGCGGGCACGCCAGATCGGCAGTGCGATGCGGCTGGGCGCCGTGTTTTCCGGGCGGTCCGGGCCCATCCTTCGCCGCGCCAAACTAGTGAGGCGTGGGGAAACACTGCAATTGCGTGTAAGCAAGGCTGATGAGGCCATGCTGTCGGATACGGTCCGTCGGCGGCTATCGCAGACGGCCAGCCAGCTGAACCTGAAACCGGATACGTCAATCGATTAGGGTCTTGGCCTAGACGTCAAACAGGCGGACCTGGCCACCTTCAAAGGAAACGGCCAGCTTGCCGTTCAGCAGCGCTTGGGCCTTCTGGCCGAACATGTCATAGCGCCAGCCCTGCATCGCGGCGATGTCGCTGCTCGTCTCGCCGCGGGCAATGCGGTCGATATCGGCAGCATTGGCGATTAGACGTGGCACGACATTGTTTTCGTCCGATACGTGCTTCAGCAGCACTTTTAGAAGCTCAGGCGCACCTGCCGGGATCTGCGCATTTTGCGGGCGCTTTTCCATTTCCGGGGCGTAGGCGTCAGGATTTTCGATGGCATCGGCAACCGCTTCGATCAGGCCCTGACCATGCTTTGACCGGATGAAGCCATTCGGCACGGCCCTCAGCTGGTTGAAATCCGCTTCGCTGCGTGGCTTTTGGCTGGCAATTTCCTGGATCGCGTCATCCTTCAGGATGCGACGACGGGGCTTGTCCAGCTCCTGCGCCAGGGATTCGCGCCAGGCCGCGACGGCGACGACAATGGCGGCGTAGTCTTTCTTTGGCTTGCGCAGCTTCAGGCGCTGCCAGGCATTGTTCGGATCTGTGTCGTATTTTGCGGGATCTTCGAGATCCGCCATTTCTTCCCGGACCCAGCTCATGCGGCCGGTTTCTTCCAGTTCGTCGCGCATCTTGAGATAGGCGTCGCGCAAATGCGTGACATCACCAAGGGCGTAGACCAGCTGTTTCTGGCTCAGCGGGCGACGGGTCCAGTCCGTGAACTGGCTCGATTTGTCAATCTGACGCTTCAGGACACGCTGAACCAGATTGTCGTAGGAGATCGAATCACCAAGTCCGAGCGCCATTGCAGCGATCTGCGTATCGAAGACCGGACCGGGGGGGTGGCCGATCAGGCGATTGAAGATTTCGATGTCCTGCCGCGCGGCATGAAACACCTTGATCCGGTTGTCTGCGGCAATCAGATCAAGGAAGGGCCCGATGTCCAGATCCTCGGCCAGTGGGTCAATCAGGCCTTCAACGCCGGGGGCAGAGGCCTGAACCAGACAGAGTTCCGGCCAATATGTTGTTTCCCGGTGAAATTCGGTGTCGACACAGATAAAGTCGGATTCAGCGAGCTTTCCGCACAGGTCTTCCAGCGCGGATTGCTCAGTAATGGGAGTCAGGGTGTTGTCAGTCATCGCGCGCTTGCGTATCGCATCGCCTTGACAATTGCGAGAGCTTGAATGCCTTTCGCGCCTTAAAATTATTGGACCGAATTTCCGGAGAGAGCATCCGATGCACGCCTATCGCACCCACACCTGCGGGGAGCTTCGCAAGTCCCATGTCGGGGAAACCGTTAAACTGTCTGGCTGGTTGCACCGCCGCCGGGACCATGGCGGGGTGATGTTTATCGACCTGCGCGACCATTACGGGCTGACGCAGGTCGTCTTCAATCCGGGTTCTCCCGGTTTTGGGACGGTCGAGCGCCTGCGCGCGGAAAGCGTCATCACGCTGGAAGGCAAGGTCGTTGCTCGTGATGACAGCCTCGTCAACCCGAACCTCGCCACGGGCGAGATCGAAGTGGTTGCAGGCGAAGTTACCGTTCAGTCCGAAGCCGCCGAGCTGCCGCTGCCTGTGTTTGGGGAGCCGGACTATCCGGAAGAGATTCGCCTGAAGCACCGCTATCTGGATCTGCGGCGCGAGACGCTGCACAAGAACATGATCCTGCGCAGCCAGGTCATTGCTAGCCTGCGCCGCCGTATGCTGGAGCAAGGCTTCACCGAATATCAGACACCTATTCTGACAGCCTCCAGCCCGGAAGGCGCGCGGGACTTCCTGGTGCCGAGCCGTATTCACCCCGGTGAGTTCTACGCACTTCCGCAGGCGCCGCAGCAGTTCAAGCAGCTGCTAATGGTGTCCGGCTTTGACCGTTACTTCCAGATCGCGCCTTGCTTCCGTGACGAAGATGCGCGCGCTGACCGGTCTCCGGGCGAGTTCTATCAGCTCGATATTGAAATGAGCTTTGTCACGCAGGAAGACGTGTTCGGCGCGATCGAACCCGTCATGCGCGGCGTGTTCGACGAGTTTGCCAACTGGGAAGGCAAGGGCCGTCGCGTGCCGGAAGGTCCGTTCCCGCGCATCCCGTATGCTGAAGCGATGGCAAAATATGGCTCCGACAAGCCAGACCTGCGCAACCCGATCGAACTGGCCGACGTTTCGGACTTCTTTGAGGACGACAGCAAGACCGGCTTTGGCATCTTTGCGAAGATCATTGCTGGCGGTGGCCGTGTGATCGCGATCCCGGCGCCGAAAGCGGCGGCCGAGAAATCCCGCAAATTCTTCGATGAACTCGACAAATGGGCGAAGAAAGAGATGCAGGCCCCCGGCCTCGGCTATGCCCGCCTGAAGGAAGCTGATGGCGGTGGTGTGGACAGCCAGGACCCGGTTCTGAAGAATTTCGAGCCTGCCCATCTGGCCGCTCTGCTCGAAAAGCTGGGCCTTGGCGCTGGCGACGGCATATTCTTCTCTGCCGGCAAAAAAGGCGACGCCTACAAGCTCGCTGGGGCAGCGCGCACGAAGATTGGCGAGGAATTGGAGCTGATCGAAGACGGCGTCTTCCGTCTCTGTTGGATTGTCGACTTCCCGATGTACGAGTGGGACGAAGAAAACAAGAAGATCGACTTCAGCCACAACCCGTTCTCCATGCCGCAAGGCGGTATGGACGCGCTAATGGCCGCCAATACGGATGAAAAGCTGCTGGAGCTAAAGGCTTACCAGTATGACATTGTATGTAACGGTGTCGAGCTGTCCTCCGGCGCGATCCGGAACCACAGCCCGGAACTGATGCTGAAAGCATTTGAGCTGGCGGGCTATGGCGCTGACGTGGTTGAGACGGAGTTTGGCGGCATGCTGAATGCGTTCCGCTATGGTGCGCCGCCGCACGGCGGTATTGCGCCGGGCGTTGACCGGATTGTCATGCTTCTGGCGGACGCAGAGAACATCCGCGACGTGACACTGTTTCCGATGAACCAGCAGGCCCGTGACCTGATGATGGGCGCGCCGAGCCCGGTGGACGAGCGTCAGCTGAAAGAGCTGAACATCCGGATGGCGCCGCAGCTCAAATCCTGATTTCAGGTCTTGGAATAGTGGAAGAGGGCGGGATGTATGTTCCGCCCTTTTTTCGTGCGCTCTATTGCGCTGCGATCAGGGCAGGGCTGAGCGTTGGGATGGAGCAAAGGGGTAGGCTCAGCTCCTGAGGCAGGCGCGTACTTAGGGACACGCAGGCGCCTGTGAAATCTGCTGTTTCCACGCCAGCCATGTGGCTGAGGTCCGCGTCAATGAAGCGCACATCCTTGAAGGAGGCGCCATCCACGCGGGCATTGTTCAGACTGACACCGGTCATGTTCGCGCCGTTAAAGATGGCCCCCGTCAGGATTCCATCATTCAGCCATGTGCCCGTCATATTGGCGCCTGAGAGGTCTGCCGTGTCGAGGCGTGCGCTGCTCATGTCCGAAGAGGCAAAGTTCGCACCGACGAGTAGAGCACCCTGCAGGCTGGTCCCTTGCATCGTGGCATTGCGGAACTCCGCCCCAGTCGCGCGAACGCCCTGCAGGCGGGCATTGGAGAGGATGGCTCCAGACAGTTTTGCCGATGTCAGGATAGCACCGCGCATGTCTGCGCCAGTCACCTTAGCCTGCTCGAAATTTGCGTTTCCAGCTTCAATACTGCGCATGAAAGAGTATTCGAAGTTTGCGCCTGCGTAATTTCCGCCTGTCAGGTCCCAGCCTGTGAGGTTTCGGCCCGACAAGTCACACTTGCCACAGGCACCGGCATAGCCTGGGGACCACGCAACAGCCTGGCCTTGCGCTGAGGCGTCTGGCGCGCTCACGGCGATAGCCAGCATGGAGACGAGAGCGAAACCTGCACGGATCATGCTATTTGAATATCGCGTTGTTTTGTCACTCCAAACTGAACAAACAGTAAGAACTGACAAAATAGCTCCAAGTGTTGCAATTGCGCCATGGTGGATCACGCTGCGTAAAGTGCGCCAGGCATCTGCATCAGCAACAGTAGAAAGGCGCGGATACTCAATTGCGGAACAGTAATGAGCGCCTTTATTCGATCGTCTGGCGAACTTCTTCGCCGCACGTATCGCATTCTACATCGCCCTCATCGCTGATCTGAAAGAGTGTGAAGCTGCCGCATGCCGGGCAGGCCTCCGTGAGGTATTCAGGCATACTCTGCTCTTCGGACTCGGCTTCTTCCTCGGTCAACTTTTCTTCGCGCTTCTTGTCCAGGATCACGATATTGTCTGGCAATTGCCCCCGCGAGAAACCGCGGGAAATGATCTGCGCGGCTTCTTCCGTAAAGGCGGCAGGCTGGCGGGTGGCATCGCCTTCGCCCCGTCCCAGGCCGTCATGGGTGACGTCCACTTCCGCCAGATCATCCCGCCCGAGATAGGACACGGCCAGTTCACGGAAGATATAATCCAGAATTGAGGTGGCCTTCGTGATGCGGTCATTACCCGTAACAGCCCCGGCGGGCTCGAAGCGAGTGAAAACAAAGGCGTCTACATATTCTTCCAAGGGCACGCCATATTGCAGGCCGATGGAGGTCGCGATGGCGAAATTGTTCATAAGGCTCCGGAACGCGGCGCCTTCCTTGTGCATGTCCAGAAAGATCTCACCGAGCGAGCCGTCTTCGAACTCCCCCGTATGCAGGTACACTTTGTGCCCGCCGACAGAGGCCTTCTGGATGTAGCCCTTGCGACGGTCCGGTAAGCGTGTACGCGTGCCGCTCTGGCTGGTCGATACTGACGCGGAAGCCATAACGGGTGCTTCCGCTTCGGAGGCCAGTTCTTCGGCAAGGCTGAGAATATGTTCCATGCGCTCGGCAACTTCGTCGTCTGCGGGAGCGCGAATGCCGATCAGGAGACTGGAGAGCCCAGCGTTCAGTGCGGCGTCTGCCATGTCGAGGCCCGCGCGGCCCGTGATTCTAACCATGACATCACCGCCCAGTGCTTCGGCGCAGGCCTTTGCGAAGGCGATCTCGGCTTCGGGCGAGACGGTAATATCCAGGCCGCACCCAGTCAGGGCTTCGGCAGCGATCTTCTCTGTCGCGCCGCCCACAGCAGATTCTGCAGCGGCAATATCCCTGCGGGAAAAGCCCATGGCTGAGAGCAGTCCACAGCCATCCGAATCAAAATTTTCCGGCGGCAATTTCAGATCCTGACTGATGATCTCATCGCCGAGGACCCACCGTGAGAAGGCGGCATTCAGGGGCAAGCCCTCGCTGAGCGCGCGTTTGACGCGCTCCAAGGCCGCTTCGGAGAAGCCGCGATCCTTCAGCCTGTCGGCGCCAAGCGCGCTTTCAAGGTCATGTGCGCCGCCATGAGCCAAGCGGTCCAGAATTAACGGCAGGGATTCCGGGGCTTTTCTGGCAATCGCCAGGCGGGCACTGCGCGTCAAAGTGGGGCCTTCATCTGAAAAGGCGAGAACTGTCGTGACCGGACCGCTCGCATTGCTATCGCAGTCAGGCATGATGTCCGGCAGGTCGCTGACCGGCAGGATTTTTACCTGGCAGGCCTTCTTGCCGCCCGCACGGCGCGCCTCAATGCCCAGAGTTGCCGCATGGTTGGCTGAGAGGGAAGCACCGGTCGCCGCGGATTTGACGAGGCCGCAGATCGCCGCGGCCATATCGCGGCCTTCATCGCTGTCATAGGCAAGTCCGAGGGACATGACAGCCGCGCCCAAGCCGTGAATCAGCAGTAGACCATCTCCGAGGCTCTTTGAGGCGGCATCTGTCACAGAGGTCAGAAGGTCTGTCTCCAGGCCTTCCGGGCTGACGGCCAGTGAGATATCCAGCAGGCGGCACAGTGTACGCGACGCGGGAAGCTCTGATTGTGCGAGAATGACCTCGGCGCCTTCCTTCAGCGCTCCCAGCAGCTCCGCTTCGATATCCTCTTCAATGCTGTCAACAGCAAACACAGCGGGTGGCGGAGAAGGCGTGTTCACAGCAGCAATGCGAAGAGCGTCCGCTGTGCGCAGGATGCCATCCGGCTGGCGCAGCGCCTCTTCAAGGATGTCCTGTGGCAGGCCGGAGGCGATGGCTTCGGCCAGCTCGGCATTGCGCGGGGCATTGCCAAGACGCTCCAGCATTTCGGCTGTCGCGATCTGAGTGGCCTCCAGAAGGCTGGCAGATGCGTAGGCAGAGGTTACATTGCGCAGCGATTCCGGCGTTGCCGGTCTGCGGTGACGGCCTGCTGCACGCCAGATGTCACCGAGGTCGAGGGGGCCTGACAGCAGGCCATCCATCTCCGCAGCCTGTAATATGGATTTTAGCTCGGCCTTGGTCATTCTCGCCTCCCTGCGAAACATTGGCGAATCATTCCACACAGGGTGACGCTTCGCAGACATTGTATCAACCTGAGCTGCCTCAAAATCGCCAATGTGAAATGAGTTTTGTGCGTCGCATTGCCTGCGGCTGCTCTATGGATTAACTGCCGCGAAGACGCCATATTGCGGCCAACAAGACAGGTCAGGACATCAAGACGATGCTGAAACAGATTTTCACCTGGTGGAGCGGGCACACGCTCGGGGCTTCCTTCGACATCAAACGGCGCTCGACCTATGTCGGCACTGATGAGTATGGCAATCGCTATTTTGAAGAGCGCAAACCATCCCTCGAAGGGCGTAAGCGCCGCTATGTGATGTACAAAGGGCTCGCGGAGCCGTCCAAGGTGCCCGCAGACTGGCATGGTTGGATGCACCATACTATTGATGAGCCGCCGACCCGTATGCCGCTCAACCGTCGTGAGTGGGAAAAGGATCACAAGCCGAACATGACCGGTACGCCTTACGCCACGAAGCCGAAAGGCAGCATTTCCACTGACCGGGCCCGCCAGAAGGCGACCGGAGACTACGAGGCCTGGACGCCTGATGCGTGAATCACTTTTTGAAACCCTGATTGGCGCTCTGGTTGTTGCCGTTGCAGGCGCTTTCCTTTGGTTTGCGATTGGCCAGGGAACAGATGTGAAAGCTTCCGGTGATCAGTATGAGGTGACGGCGCGCTTCAATAATATCTCCGGCATTTCCCGTGGCACTGATGTGCGGATTGCTGGCGTGAAGGCTGGGATCGTAAAGGCGGTCGAAGGAGATCCGAAGCGTTTTGAAGCTGTCGTTACGCTAAGCGTCGATGAGAAATGGGACCTTCCGGAAGACACGGATGCCCGCATATCGACAGATGGCCTTTTGGGCGGCAGCTATGTGGCTCTAGAGCCCGGTGGCAGCTTTGACAACATTTCAAAGGATGGCTCGGGCGAAATCATTTACACGCGTGGCAGTGTCGATCTGCTGACCCTGTTTGCCTCTTTCGCCTCCAGTGGCGGCGGGAATGCGGATGGGGCCCCTGATGCATCTCCCGTCGCGGCTGGTGATGCTTCATCTGCAGCAAGTAATGATTCATACCCTGACGAGGATTATCAATAATGAAATTCGCTGTCTCTGCCTTGGCAATCTGCGCTGCTATGGCTGGGGCCGCGCATGCGGCGACCTTCGTGCAGAAGGATCGCGCCACGTTGCGCGCACTCGACAAGATTACCGGTCGCTCCACGGACATTGAGGTCAAAGTTGGTGAGCCGGTTGTGTTTGGGTCTCTGAAGGTGGAGCTGAAGGTTTGCTATCAGACTCCACCGGAAGAAGCGCCGGAGAGCGCAGCTTTTCTCAAGATCAACTCCACGCAGCCGGTTGCCGTCGAGACGATGGAAGCTGCCGTGACGGCCGACGATGTGAATACGGTCAGCGACGAGAATCCGGAGCTATTTTCTGGGTGGATGTATGCATCTTCTCCAGGACTCAGCGCTCTGGAGCATCCGGTTTACGACATCTGGGTGATCCGCTGCAGCGCACCTGATCCTGTGAAGTTGCCGCCCAAGGCGTCTGCGCCCGTGGATGATGATGTGGTGTATGATGACGAAGTGCCGCCGGGCATCGAGATCGTCGACGACCCGTCCGAGGTTGAAGATCCGCAATAGAAATCGGCCTCTACGGTCAGGGCCATTCTCAGCATTTTTTTGAACTCCGTACGCGTGATTTCATAGAGTCCAAACTGCTCAAGGTGCGGATTATGGAATTGTGCGTCCAGCAGGATGTATCCGCCAGTCAGCAAGCGCGCGACGAGGTGCACGAGCGCGATCTTTGAAGCATCTGTCGCGCGGGAAAACATGCTCTCCCCAAAGAAGGCACCGCCCACAGAGACGCCATAGAGCCCGCCGACAAGATCGTCCCCATCCCAGCACTCAATGGAGTGGGCATGGCCCTCGCGGTGCAGGGCGCTGTAAAGATTCAGGATTGGAGAGTTGATCCAGGTGCTCTCTCGGCCAGCGGTGCTCTCGGCACACATTTCCATCACGCGCGTAAATGCCTGATCGGCGGTGACCCTGAATGGGTCCTGCTTTACTTTCCGCGCAAGGCGTTTGGGAACGTGAAAGCCTTTGAGGGGAATGATCCCACGCATGTCCGGGTCGACAAGGAACAGGTGCGGGTCGTTGCGGGCATCTCCCATCGGGAAGACGCCCCGCCTGTAACAGGCCAGCAGGTCAGACGTACCAAAGCGCGAAGACATGGCTTCATATGTTAGGGCGGACACTCAGATGTCCACCCTCCAATATGATGCCGCTGGCATTAGGTTGCAGATGAATTACTCACCAGCTTGTTTGGCGTCAGCGAGGAATTTCTCCAGCCAGTGTATGTTATAATTACCTGCTAGGACGTCGTCGTTCTCAACGAGTCTGCGATGGAGGTCCAGTGTTGTGAAGACACCACCAACCACCATTTCAGACAGAGCGCGACGCAGCCGCATCAGGCACTCGCGACGCGTGCGGCCATGTACAATCAGCTTGCCGATCAACGAGTCGTAATGAGGTGGAATGCGATAACCGGCATACGCAGCGCTATCGAGGCGCACATCGGGGCCGCCTGGTGCGTGGAAGTCGGTTATCAGGCCGGGCGACGGGACGAATGTCTCGGGGTGCTCAGCATTGATACGGCACTCGATGGCGTGGCCCACAAGCATGACGTCTTCCTGGCGGAAGGACAGCTCCTTGCCTTCAGCGATCCGAATTTGTTCGCGGACCAGATCTATCCCTGTGATCATCTCCGTGACTGGGTGTTCCACCTGAAGACGGGTGTTCATTTCGATGAAGTAGAACTTCCCATCCTCGTAAAGGAATTCGATTGTGCCTGCGCCCCGATAGCCAAGCTTTTCCATCGCATGGGCAACGATTCCGCCGATTTCCTCACGCTGCGCCTGATTTAGAGCAGGGGATGGCGCTTCCTCGAAGACCTTTTGGTTGCGGCGCTGCAGTGAGCAGTCGCGTTCCCAAAGGTGGGCGACGTTGCCGTGCGTATCGGCAATAACCTGCACCTCAATGTGACGCGGGCCCTGAAGGTATTTCTCCAGATAGACAGCGTCATCACCAAAGGCGGCTTTCGCCTCAGTCTTCGCAGTACGGACAGCGTTTTCCAAATCGCCTTCCGTCATGGCCAGCTTCATACCGCGACCCCCGCCGCCTGCAGAGGCTTTTACCAATACCGGGAAACCGATTTTCTTTGCGGCTTTCTTGGCTTCGGAAATGCTTGAGAGTGCACCTTCTGAGCCGGGGACACATGGTACGCCAGCTTCGATCATCGCCTGCTTGGCTGCGATCTTGTCGCCCATGATGCGAATGTGCTCAGCGGTTGGGCCAATAAAGGCCAAGCCGTGCGCTTCTACCATTTCAGCGAACTGGGCGTTCTCTGACAGGAATCCATAGCCGGGATGGATCGCATCAGCGCCGGTAATCTCGGCTGCCGCCAGGATCTGCGACTTTTTCAGATAGCTTTGCGCGGATGGGGCCGGGCCAATGCAGACACTCTCGTCTGCCAAGCGAACCGCCATGGCATCCCTGTCTGCCTCGGAATGGACAACTACCGTGGACAGGCCCATTTCTTTGCAGGCGCGGTGAATTCTCAGGGCAATCTCACCGCGATTAGCGATGAGAACCTTTTTGATGACAGGTTGCTCGGCCATATTACTCGATCAGTATCAGAGCTTCGCCATATTCCACTGGCTGGGCGTCGGTAACATAAATTTCTTTAACGACACCAGCCTTGTCCGATTCGACCGGGTTGAAAGTCTTCATGGCTTCAACCAGCATCAGAGTGTCGCCTTTCTTCACCTTGTCGCCAACAGCGACAAAGGCTTTCGCGCCAGGCTCAGGTGATAAATAGACCGTACCGACCATGGGGGATTTGATGGCATTGTCAGACGCGGCAGGCGCACCAGCTTCAGCGGAGGGAGCGTTTGCAGCCGTCGTAGCAGGGGCGGCGGCGGGAGCAGCAGACGGGGCTGGCGCGTACGCTGCGGCCTGAACGATTGGGGCGGCAGGCTTGCTCACGCGAATGCGAAGGCCATCATGCTCAACTTCGAGTTCGCCGAGGTCAGCTTCACGCAGGATGGCTGCGAGTTCCCGGACGAGGCCGGTATCCAGCTTGTTCTTTGTCGTACTCATGAAATATCAGGTCTCTTTCTGGCCCAGAAGGGTCTTAGCCGCCAAAAGCGCCAGCTCATAGCCATAGGCGCCCAGGCCCGCAATCGTGGCCTTCACAGCGGGGGAAACATAATTCACCTGACGAAACGCGTCACGCGCCGCCGGGTTTGATAAATGAACTTCTACAACCGGCACCGTACAGGCCTTCAGTGCATCATGCACTGCAATGGAGGTATGCGTGTATGCAGCCGCATTTAGAATGATGGCTGCGCCCTTGGCAGACCCTTCTTGAATCCAGCTTACCAACTCACCTTCATGATTCGTCTGGCGGGTTTCCAATGGAAGGTCACCTGCCAGCACTCTGAGCCGTGTGTGGATATCTTCCAGCGTGTCACGGCCGTAAATCTCCGGCTCACGTGAGCCGAGAAGGTTGAGGTTGGGGCCTCCAAGTACGTATACCGGTTTAGACATGGTGTCCGTCTTGCGCTGTATCGCCTGGCAAGGCAAGGGGCAGATGAACGGAGAAAACTCGAATGTTGGTTACTGTCAATGGTGAGACGCGCTCAGTGCAGCCGGGGACGACGATTGCAATGCTGATTACGCAATTGGCAGGCGAATCAGGCAAGGATCAGCGCGGCATCGCCATTGAGCGGAATCTTGAGATTGTCCCCAAATCCGAGCATGCCTGCACGGTCATTGAAGAAGGCGACCGCATAGAGCTTGTTCAGTTCGTCGGCGGGGGGTAGGCCTGCACCTGCCTCAGACTAAAGAGGCCATCAATTTTCCTTTCCAGACCAAGGTTAGACCTTTGACAGATTCACTTACTATTGCCGGCAAGACGTATAATTCCCGCCTGATCGTCGGGACAGGAAAGTACAAATCCTATCAGCAGAATGCCGACGCGGCGCGTGCCGCGGGTGCCGAGATCGTCACGGTTGCCTTGCGCCGGGTAAATCTCTCTGACCCTGAACAGGAACGGCTGACAGATTTCGTGAAACCTGACGAGTTCACCTATCTGCCCAACACAGCCGGCTGCTACACGGCGGACGAGGCTGTTCGCACGCTGCGACTTGCGCGCGAGGCAGGCGGTTGGAATCTGGTGAAACTGGAAGTGCTGGCTGATCAGAAGACACTGTACCCTAATATGCCGGAGACGCTGGAGGCTGCCAAAGCGCTGATCGCTGATGGCTTTGAAGTGATGGTCTACTGCTCGGATGATCCGGTCTATGCCAAGATGCTGGAAGACGCCGGGTGCTGCGCGATTATGCCTCTCGGCAGTCTGATTGGATCAGGTCTTGGGATTATGAACCCGGTCAATATTCGTCTGATCGTTGAGCAGACGCGTGTGCCGGTAATCGTGGATGCCGGTGTCGGTACGGCTTCTGACGCGGCCATGGCGATGGAGCTTGGTTGTGATGGCGTTCTGATGAACACGGCTATTGCCGCAGCCAAGGATCCGATCATGATGGCCAGCGCCATGAAACATGCTGTGATCGCAGGCCGTGAAGCTTATCTCGCCGGCCGGATGCCCAAGAAGATGTACGCTGATCCCAGCTCACCGCTTGCCGGGCTGATCTGATCAGAAAACTGCCAGTAGCATGTAAATCAAGGAACACATGGCAAAGCCCACGATGCTTATAAGGCTCGTGGAGACGGTCCAGGTCCGGAGTGTTTCCCCCGGCGTGATCCCGAAGATGCGCCCAACCAGCCAGAAGCCGCTGTCATTCACATGACTGCCTGTGCTGGCCCCGGCGGCAATTGCAATGGTCAAGAGCCCTAGTTGCGGTGCAGTCAATGGTGCGGCAATCAGGAGAGGCGCTGTCAGCCCCGCCGATGTGATCATCGCAACGGTGGCGCTGCCTTGGGCAAGGCGCAGGATAACGGCCAGCGCATAGCCTGTTAGAAGCGGGCCAAAGCCCACGCTTAGCGCAGCATCGGCAATCTGGGTGCCCGCGCCTGTATCCACAAGAACCTGCTTGAACGCTCCGCCAGCCCCGGTGACAAGAATAACGGCGCCTGTCGGTTCAAAGGCCTTGGCCATGGCTTTCGACATCAACTCACGGCTTTCCTGTGTCGCGGGATAGAGCAGGATCCATGTTGCGCCACAGGCTATCAGCAGAGCGCTGAAGGGGTGCCCTGTGACCGACAGGATGTATCGCAAGGGGCCGGGCGGCAACAGCTCCGCCAGTGTTCCCAGAAGGATCAGTGCCAGCGGCAGTACGATGAGAAACACGGCGCGGCCAAACTTGGCAGTAGACGCCGCCAAGTCTGCGGGCTCTACAATCTCGAAGTCAAAGTCTGAGTCTCCTTCAGGTAGCAGACTTTGCCGTTCTAGAAAAACCGCAAGAAGTGGACCAGACACGGCCAGCGCGACTGCGCCGCAAATGGCCCCGAAAAGGATCACCCAGCCAAGTTCTGCCCCCAGCAGTTCGGCAATCGCTACAGGTCCCGGTGTCGGTGGCAGAAAGGCGTGGCCCACAGCAAGGCCTGCCATCAGGGGCAAGCCGAGCGCCAGAGGCGGCCGAGATTTGGCGTGCGCCATGGTCAGGATCAGAGGCGCCAGGATGATTAGCGCCACATCAAAGAAGACTGGTGTGGAGGCCAAGAGGGCGATGCCCGCGATCTGCCACTGGTTCGTCGTGAAGCTGGCTGTATTGGAGAGCCTGGATGCGAGCGCCTGCAGCGCGCCGGAAGCCTGCAGGATCGCGCCGAATAGGGCGCCGAGTCCGATGATCGTCGCAATAAAGCCCAGCGTGCCCCCCATGCCGTTTGTGATCGTCGCAAAAGACTGGTCGGGCGTCAGCCCGGCGGCAAGGGCGCTGAAGATGCTGATCAGCAGCAAGGCGGCAAACGCATTCAGCCTGGCTTTCAAAATCAGCACCAGCAGGGCTGCAATGCCAAGCCCTGCCGCGATAAGTGGCCGATAGGCCTGAAGGCTTTCGATCAACTCCATCCCAGCCCGCGCGTTCTCGTACGGATACGCATCAATGTATCATGGGCGGTCAGGTAAAGGGTTCGCCCGTCAGGATCGCCAAAGCAGCAATTGGCGGTTGCTTTGCCGGTCTTGATGCGGGCAAGCGGTGTGCCGTCAGGAGAGAGGATAAAGACGCCGCCGGGGCCTGTTGTGAAAATGTGGCCTGTCTCGTCAATGGCCAGGCCATCCGGCAGGCCGGGAGCATCCTCTGCCATAAAGGGTGCTGCATCGAACAGGAGTTCAGGTTCCGCGCCGTCCGGTCCCATCTGTAGAAGGTGAGCGGCATCGGGGTCTGACTGCGTGACATAAAGCGTCTTCTGATCCGGGGAGAGCGCTACCCCATTCGGGAATGTCATTGTGCTGATGACACGGGTCAGGCTGCCATCAGGCGAAAAGCGATAGACGCCATTGGCATCCTGCGCCTTGAGCGGAGAGTCATTCATACCCTCCAGCCCATATGGAGGATCAGTGAAGAACAGCGTTCCGTCTGATGCCTCGACAACATCATTCGGGCTGTTGAGCGGTTTGCCATCATAAGCGCTGACCAGTGTGGTGCGCTGCTTCGTGTCTATATCCATGGACTGTACGGCCCGCCGTCCGTGATTGCAGATCAACAGGCGTCCATCATGGCTTATTGCGAGACCATTCGCGCCCGGCTCACGAAAGCCTTGTGTCTCATCCGTTGGCGCGCCGGATGGCTGCAGGAAGACCGTTGCGCCTTCATCCTCGGTCCACTTCCAGCAAGTATTCTCCGGAACATCCGAGAAATACAGGCAGCTTCGCTTTCGGTCCCAGACAGGACCTTCGCTCCAGGTGTAGCCAGAGGCCAAAACATCCAGCCTGGCCCCCGGACTAATCAGATCGCGCGCTGAATTGTCCAGGATTTCTACGTCCAATGATTTCCGCAAGGAAGGCAGGCGCGGCATTGCGCAGGCCGAAACGAGCCCGGTGCTGGCAGCGGAAGCGAGAAAGAGTCTGCGTGTGTAGCTCATTCGATACGGATCCTTGTTGGCAGGGCACTTGCCGGGGTGCCGGTTATCGTTTGTTGAGTCAGGGTAATCTCGGTGCTGCTGCGTATGTCAGCCGCTGAAGCCCCTACCATGAATTCCAGTTTGCCGGGCTCAACTACCCAGCCTGTACCGCTCTTGTAGATCGCCGCCTGGTCGGGGGTGAGCGTGAAGGTGAGCGTTTTTGTTTGTCCTGCGGGAATGTTCACACGCTGGAAGCCGCGCAATTCGCGCTTCGGCCGGGCAATACTGGCATATGGGTCTCGCATGTAGAGCTGGACGACTTCGTCCGCATCCACCTTGCCGGTATTGGTAACCGGAATGCTGAGAACGATGTCTTTGCCCGCCTGCACCGTGGTGGACGCCGTGTTCAGTTCTCCATACTCAAATTGAGTGTAACTGAGACCGTGCCCGAACGGGAAAAGAGGCGTGATCGGAATATCCATGTAGCGGTTGGTATCTTTTGTCAGGTCAGAATCAGCCGGGCGTCCGCCGGGATATTCGGAATAGGTATGCGGCAGAGCGCCCGTACGCCTTGGGAACTCAATCGGTAAACGCCCCGCAGGCGACACTTTCCCCCACAGCACATCTGCCAGCGCGTTCCCGGCCTCGACGCCCAGCATCCATGTGTTGAGTACAGCGTCTGCCTGGGCCGCTTCGCTTTCAATGGCCAGTGGACGCCCGGTAACCAGAATGATCGTGACAGGCTTTCCGATTGCGAACATCGCCTCGGCCAGCTCTGCCTGATTGCGGGGCAGGGCGATGTCAGACCGGCTGCGCGCTTCGCCAGAGAGGTCGTAGTCTTCCCCGATCACAAGCAGAATGCGGTCAGCCGCTGAGGCGGTTACAATTGCCGCGTCCAGAGTCGCCTCGCCGTCGCCCTTCGGAAAGACCCCTGCAGCGTAGGTGATCCGTGTGCCTTCAGGGGCGTTCTGTTTCAATCCGTCCAGAAGCGAGACAACATCTTCAGGTTTGCCCTGCGCACGCCAGGAACCGAGTTGGGTCATCTTGTCTTCGGCCAGTCCACCAATCACGGCAATGGTTTGTGGGGAGCTGGAGAGGGGTAGGGCGCCGTTCTTGTTCTTCAACAGAACCATGGCGCGTGTCGCGGCTTCACGAGCGGCTTGACGGTGCTGCGGGCTGAGCAACGTCTCCGCTTCCCGCTGGGCATCATGATAGGCCATGGGCGCATCAAACAGACCCAAACGCTCCTTTGCTGTCAGGATGCGCGCCACTGCGGCATCAAGATCCTGCATCAGGCACTCGTCAGCCTGCACGACATTTCGGATATCTGTAGGCAGAACATTGCTCGTCATGTCCATGTCGACGCCCGCTTTCAGGGCCAGCACGCCGGCTTCTTCGCGCGTTGCGGCCACACCATGGTTCATTAGTTCTGCGATGGCATTCCAGTCCGACACGATCATACCCTCAAAGCCCCAGTCGCCGCGCAACAGGCCGTCGATCAGAACTTCATTTGCTGTCGTCGGTACGCCTGCAATGTCATTGAATGCCGTCATCATGGAGCCTGTTCCGGCGCGGGTGGCCGCGTAGAAGGGCGGCATATAGGTTTCCATCAGGCTTTGCTCGCTGATATCAGCCGTGCCGTAGTCGCGCCCGCCAGTCGGCGCGCCATAGGCGCCGAAATGTTTGGTTGTGGCAAGAATGGTTTCAGGAGAGGAGAGGTCCGTGCCCTGATAGCCTTCGACCTGCGCCTCGGCCATGCGCGCGCCAAGATATGGATCGGCGCCCGCGCCCTCTACGATGCGTCCCCAGCGCGGGTCACGCGTAATGTCGACCATGGGCGCAAAGGTCCAGTGAAGACCGGCGGCGGAAGATTCGTCAGCAGCTATCGCTGCGGCCTGTCTCCAGTCTTCTGGGTCCCAGGTGGCGGCCATGGCGATCGGCACCGGGAAGATCGTGCGGTAGCCGTGAACCACATCCATAGCGAAGAGCAGGGGAATACCCAACCGACTTTCCTCGACAGCCACTCTCTGAAGCTCTCCCAGAGGTTCTGCACCCGCCACATGCAGGTAAGATCCGATCTCGCCCCGGCGGACCTTTTCCATCTCTTCTGGCGTCAGCTTGGAATTCAGGGATTTGCTGCGCCCGCCAGCGGCCTGGTTAAGCTGACCCAGTTTCTCATCCAACGTCATTTGCGCGACGAGGTCTTTTACCCTGGCGCTGGCGTTCGTCAGGCTCTCGATTGGCTTGCAGGCTTCAGCGGGCGCTTCAATTGGCGCGGTCGCGACAACCGATTCGGCCACTACAGGAGGCTGTGTGGTGCACGAGCTGCTGACTAGCGCCATTAGAGCCAAAGGCAAACGCAAGCGTATCCGGCTATCGGTCATGTATATCCTCCCCATGGTCGCGCATTATTGCGCGCTTGTTTGAGGGGAGTTTTGTTCGCTTGAACAACGTTGTCAACGCTAACATGAAAACGATTACACTGACTGTTTTGGCTAGGCTTTGTCAGAAGGCCAATAAGGATCGTTGCGAAATGACTTTGCCAGAAAGTCCATTAATACAGATATCCGCCGGACATTCCGCAAGTCTGGATGGGTGAGAACCCACAGCGTGTTAGGGGTGCCCAGCGGATAAGTGAAGCACCGCTTCAAGTCAGGCCTGCGCAAGTCGTCCGGCAATAAGGCAACACCAGAGGCTGCAACAGCAAGAGCTGCCATGGCGGTCAGGTCGTCACACATTGTAGGTGAGAGAGGTTGCTTTTTGCTGAGTGCTGCAACAAACACGGGGTGGCGCATAAGCTGGCCGGCTGGAGGGATGAGTTTGTGTTCGGACAAGTCGCTGGCTTGTTCTAGCCGTGGTGCGTCTGCCAGATAATGCGGGGAGGCATAAACGCCCCAATCAATCTCCAATATCCGTCGGCCCCATAGATAATCCGGTGGATTGTGGACCACCCGCAAGGCAATATCCGCGCTTCTGTCAGAGATATTGGCTTCCTGATTGGAGACCAGCAATTCGACCTGAGTACCTGGGTGTGTCGTGCAAAATTCGGCCAGATAACGCGGTAGCACCGTGTGAGAGAAGCTGTGTGGAGCAGTGAGCCGCACCACACCTTGTATGGTGCCATCCCGACCGGAAACGCGCCGGTCGATGGCCTCAAAGGACTGGGCAATTCCAAGACCAATGTCTCTCAGCTCGTTGCCGGCATCGGTAAGAATCAACCGCCCCTTGATGCGGTCAAAAAGGCGGGTGCCCGTTTGATTTTCTAATGCGCCAATGTGCCTGAATACTGTTGCATGGCTTACGCCTATACGTTTCGCCGCCTCGACCTGTGAGCCGGTTTCGCAGACAGCGAGGAAAACTTTGATCAGGTTCCAGTCAAAATGGTTCATATTTCAAATCTGCAATAAGGCAACGCAAATATGATTATATCCATCAATTATGAAAGGAAATATTTCTCTTGAGGTAGCTTAAACCATGGAGATAAGAATGATTGGATACACGACACTAGGAACAAGGGATCTCGCCCGGGCCGAGATGTTCTATGACGCGCTGCTTGGCCTTCTGGGCGCAAAGCAGGCGATGCGCATGGATGATTTTATCGTATGGTCAGGTGAGGCTGGCGGAGCAGCCTTTTCAATTCATGTGCCTGAAAATGGCAAAGCCTACTCGGTTGGGAATGGCGTCATGATTGCCCTCGTTGCCAGAGATCCGGCTCAGGTGGACGCTGTTTACGCCAAGGCATTGGAATTGGGCGGTCAGGATGAGGGAAAGCCGGGTTTTCGCGCGGAAGGCTTTTACGCCGCATATTTCCGTGACCCGGACGGTAACAAGCTCAACATTCACAACATGACCAGCTAAAGAGCGCTGGTTATGTCTCACATGATTATCGGACACAGGCTGTGCCCTTATGTGCAGCGCGTTGTCATCGTGATGCTGGAAACCGGAATCAGCTTTGACCGCACGGACATAGACCTCGACAACAAGCCTGGTTGGCTGGGGGACATTTCCCCCGGCTGGCAGGTTCCCGTGCTTGAGGCAGAGCCGGGCAAATGGTTGTTCGAGTCCACTGTTATCGTGCGTTATCTGGACCAATTGAGCGGGGGTGTACTGCTGCCGACTGATCCGCTTGCAAGGGCACAGCAGGAGGCGTGGATGGCTTTTGCTGACGGAATGTTGAGCCTTGTTGCGCGTATTATCTACTGTGACCAGACCGCTTCGGCAGCCTTTGCCTCGATGTCAGAGCTGGCTGAACGCCTAGACCTGATTACTCGGCGGTTTTGTCCGGATGACTACTTCAATGGCGGTACATTCGGTCTTGCTGACATCGTCTTCGCTACGCTTTTTCGATACTTTCCAGTGCTCGATCAGGTCTGCGCAAGGAAAGTGGGACCAACTCTTTCGGAAGATCTAAGGACGTGGTGGGCGCGTGTCCAGAACAGGCCTTCCGTCATGGGTGCCGTGCCTTACACGTATGAGGCCGAACTCAGCCAATTCATTGCGACAAAGCAGAGTCATGCCGGTTGCGTCCTCGGGCAGCTCAATTGAATCGGAAGGAATGAGAAATAAGGAACATCTAGAAAAGTGGCGGAGAGGAAGGGATTCGAACCCTCGATACGCGTTAACGTATACGCCCTTAGCAGGGGCGCGCCTTCAGCCACTCGGCCACCTCTCCATCGCGGAAATAGCGGTCTAGTGAAAGCCTAACCTGATCGCAAGCCCCCATGCCCTGTCAGGCGGGAAAATGTTCACTCTGAGCTGCAAGAAAGCGGGCGCCGGGCTTATTTCCCCCATTATTTCAAGCTACGCCATATTGCCGCTATGTGATCTGGCCGTGTGGCAGGCTGGAAGACATGTGGTAAAATGTGCGGCTATACTCCGGACAAAGAGGCAGGCGATCAAGATGATAGAGTATTTCAAGCCGGTTCCATTCTCCTTGTTTCGCAAGGATAAGAAAGCTTTTGGCGACGCACTGTGCCAGTCTTTCCGAGAAACCGGCTTTGCGGTCGTCTCAGAGCATACCGTGGATCAAGGCATCATTGATCGCAATCTGGAGGCAACCAAGGCCTTCTTCGCCCTGCCGGAAGAGGTGAAAGCGCAATATGACGGGCGCGACGGCGGTGGCCAGCGCGGCTACACGGCCTTTGGCACCGAAAACGCCAAGGGCAATGCCCATGCCGACCTGAAAGAATTCTGGCATACCGGGCGAGACCTGCCCGTTGACAGCCCATATCGCACGACCATGGCCGATACGCCCTCGGTTTCCGAAGTCGCGTCCTTCGATGAGAGCACGCGCGCGCTCTACAATGCACTGGATGAGATGGGGCGTCAGATCCTGGAAGGCGTGGCGCTGCATCTTGGCCTGCCGGAAGGCTGGTTTGATGACAAGGTCAATTTCGGCAACTCCATCCTGCGCCTGCTGCACTATCCGCCGCAGATGAGCCCGCCGTCCGAAGGCACTGTGCGGGCAGGGGCGCATGAAGACATTAACGTCATTACCCTGTTGCTGGGCGCGGAAGAGGCTGGCCTGCAGGCGCTGCACCGCTCCGGCACGTGGCTGGACGTAAACCCGCCTGAGGGCGCGCTGGTGATCAATTGCGGTGATATGCTGCAACGCCTTACCGCTGGCGTGCTGCCGTCAACCACCCACCGCGTGCTGAACCCCACGCCGGAGCGTGTCAAATTCCCGCGCTATTCGACGCCCTTCTTCCTGCACTTCAATCAGGACTACCTGATCGATCCTTTGCCGGGCTGTGTTGCTGAAGGGGGTAAGGCCGAGCCAGCGATTACTGCACAGGACTATCTGATGGAGCGTCTGAGAGAGATCGGTCTCGTCAAAGCTTGAATGGTCGCCCTTAGTGGCGCAGATGGTGGAAAATCAGATCAAGGGCGGCGGCGACACCGTCCTCTCTGGACATATCCTCCGCAAGTTTGGCGGCGTTTGCGCGCAGCTCCGGATTGGACACGGCATCTTTCATTGAGGCGGCAAGCCTGTCTGCCGTCAGTTTCTTGCGCGGGACAGGCTTTGCGCCGACGCCCAATCCCTCACTGAGCCTTGCCCAGCCAGGCTGATCCCCGAAAAAGGGGCAGATCACACAGGGCACGCCCGCGCGGAATCCTTCTGCGGTGGTACCGGCGCCGCCGTGATGCACGACGGCTGACATTTTCGGGAAAAGCCAGTCATAGGGCGCAGGACCTATGGCGAGCACATCGTCTGATGTCTCAATTTTCAGGTCTGCCCATCCGGAACCGATGATACCGCGCACCCCGGCCTGTTTCAGCGCGCTGGTTACGATGGTGGCCAGGCGGTCCGGGTCCGAACTGGTCATGCTGCCAAAGCCGACAAAGACCGGAGGCGCTCCGACCTCAAGAAATCTTGCCAGCGCTTCTGGCGGTGTAAAGCCGGTGTCCTTCTTCAGGGACCAGTATCCGGTGATGTGGGCATGATCCGGCCAGTCATCCGGGCGTTTTAGAACGGACGGGCTGATCGCGTGCAGGATGGGAATGGAGCCGCGCCCCTGAGGAAAGAGAACCTGACCTGAAGAATGTATAGGCGGCAAGCCCAGACTGTTCTCCCGAAACCGGTTCACGCTTTTGCGTTGTGCGGCAAAGCCCTTGCTGACAAGTGTGTAGGTCAGCCGGTTGTATCCCGGCAAGGGAAGCGCGGGCAGGCCCATGGCAGGGAACTCAGCCGTCGGAACAATCATTGGCTGCAGCAAAGCCAGAAAGGCGGGGATGCCCAGTTTTTCGGCAATGTGCGGTGCCCCGAATTGCTTGGAGTGGAAGACGATAAAGTCAGGCGAGCAGGTCTGCGCGGCATTCCAGCTGTCTGTGATCATTTGTTCCGTAAGGGGAGCAGACTTTTTAGCAAGGCGCATCCCCGCCGCCATGCGCTTGAAAACATTGACCGCGCCTTCCAGCATCATCTTGCCATCGGGAGAGTCGATCAGCGCCAAAGGGGCATCCGACATGGGGAAGCAGGCGATGCCAGCCCCTTCGACCCAGTCCTTATACCGTTCCGACGTGGCCAGCGTTACGTCCACACCGGCAGCTTTCAGGCCCTGGGCCAGTGCCAGAAAAGGCTCCACATCGCCGCGAGTTCCATAGGTGCAGAGCAATCCGCGCAATTGGCTCATTGGTCCATGCTCCCCTGATGGCGGATTACCCTGCGATAGGCCTATCTGGGAGAAACTTCAATACAGAGGAGCTGGAAACCGGTTATTCCGTTGGTGTCATCGCGCCGACCTTGTGGTCTTTCATGACGTCTTCAATCTCATTGAAGATTTTCGGGTCATCCACGGTGGCGGGCATGGCCCAGTCTTCGCCGTCAGCGATCTTGCGGATCGTTGCGCGCAGGATCTTGCCAGACCGGGTCTTCGGCAGGCGGCCTACCGTCATCACCTTCCTCAACGCGGCGACTGCGCCGATGTGCTCGCGTACCAGTTTTACACACTCGGCTTCAATCTGTTCGGAGGGCTCTTCAACGCCTGCCTTCAGAATGATGAAGCCAACCGGAACCTGACCTTTCAGGCTGTCTGCCACGCTGACCACGGCGCATTCCGCAACGGCCGGGTGAGCGGAGAGCACTTCCTCCATGCCGCCGGTCGAGAGGCGATGCCCTGCCACATTGATAATATCATCTGTGCGCGCCATGATGTGGAGATAGCCGTCTTCATCCATGTATCCGGCATCCGCGGTTTCGTAATAGCCGGGGAAATTTGCCAGATAGCTTTCGCGGAACCGGTCATCATTCTTCCATAGGGTCGGCAGGCATCCGGGTGGCAGCGGCAGCTTTACACAGATCGCGCCAAGATCTCCGCGCGGCACTTCATGGCCGCCCTCATCCAGAATGTGGATTTCATACCCCGGCATCGGCACGGTGGACGATCCGTATTTAATGGGCAGATGCTCGATACCCATCGGATTGCCAGCAATCGTCCAGCCGGTCTCCGTTTGCCACCAATGGTCAATAACGGGGATGTCCAGAAGTTTCTCAGACCACTGTATTGTATCCGGATCAGCCCGTTCGCCGGCCAGGAACAGGGTTCGCAGGCTGCTCATGTCGTAACCTTTCAGCAGGATGCCTTGCGGGTCTTCCTTCTTGATCGCGCGCAGGGCGGTGGGCGCGGTGAACAGCGCGGCGATATTGTGCTCATCAATCATGCGCCAGAACACGCCAGCATCCGGAGTGCCGACGGGTTTGCCTTCGAACATTACCGTGGTGCAGCCATGCAGTAATGGTGCGTACACGATGTAGGAGTGTCCCACGACCCAGCCAACATCAGATGCAGCCCAGAAAACTTCACCCGGCTTCACGCCATAGATGTTTTCCATCGACCATTTCAGCGCCACCATGTGGCCGCCATTGTCGCGCACAACACCTTTCGGTTTGCCGGTGGTGCCAGACGTGTAGAGCACATAAAGTGGGTCAGTGGCTGCTACGGGTACGCAGTTTGCCCGCTCACCCCTGGTGGACATCTCGTCCATCAGCTCCATCCAGTCGGCATCTCGGGCCTGGTCCAGATTTGCCGTCACTTGTTCGCGCTGGAAGACGATGCAGGTATCCGGCTTGTGGCGGGAAAGATTGATCGCCTCATCGACTAACGGCTTGTACGGGATGACGCGGTTCGGCTCGATGCCACAGGAGGCGCAGATCATCGCCTTTGGCGTCGCATCATCAATTCGCGTTGCCAGCTCGTGCGGAGCAAAGCCACCAAAGACAACAGAGTGTATCGCGCCAATACGCGCGCAAGCCAGCATTGCAATCGCGGCCTGCGGGATCATCGGCATATAGAGGACCACACGGTCGCCCCTGGTAATGCCACGCGATTGCAGTGCTGCCGCAAAAGTCGCCACCTCTTCCAGCAGCTCTGAATAGGTATAGGTCTTCTGCGCGCCGGTGATGGGGCTGTCATAGATCAGGGCGTTCTGATCGCCCCGGCCTTCCTCTACATGGCGGTCCAGGCAATTATACGCCGTATTGCATTCGGCACCTGCAAACCATCGCCCGTAAACGCCGTGCTTAGCATCAAACACCTTGTCCGCAGGTTTTACCCAGTCGATGGCGTTCGCCGCTTCGGCCCAAAAGTCTTCCGGCGCAGATTTCCATGAAGTGTAGACGTCTTTGTAGCTGGTCATGCATCTCTCCCTCGGCCTCTTGTCGCAGAGATAGGCAAGGAGCGTGCTGTCTCAAGCGAGGCCTCGTGTGAGCTGTTACGTCTGCCGCAGGACATGACAATACGCCTTTAGTCTAATTCGGAGGGGAGATGGGAGATTCAGGCAGGTTTGGGTGAATCGGTCGCATCCCGCTAGAAGGGAAAGCGACTCGATATGGATTGTCCCAGCTTGACGTCGGGATGAATGATGTCAGCTTGATATTTATCGGAGAGGCATATGCCGGAAACAAGCAAAGAGCGGTCAGGTCCGCTGACAGATCTGCGGGTCATTGAACTTGGCCAGTTGGTGGCAGGCCCATTCTGCGGCCAGATGTTCGCGGACATGGGCGCGGATGTCATCAAGGTCGAGCCGCCAGCGCAGGGGGATCCACTGCGCGAATGGGGCCGGGATGGCTTTCCGCTCTGGTGGAGTGTCTGTGCGCGCGGCAAACGCTGCATCACACTGAACTTGCGCACAGAAGAGGGACAGGGCCTACTAAAGCAGCTCGTCGCTGAGGCGGACTTTCTGATCGAGAATTTCCGGCCCGGCACACTCGAAAAATGGGGCCTTGGCTATGAGGAGCTAAAGAAAGTCAATCCCGCTCTGATCATGATCCGCGTCTCCGGCTATGGCCAGACGGGCCCTTACTCTTCGCGTCCAGGCTATGCCTCAGTCGGTGAGGCGATGGGCGGTGTGCGTTATCTGATGGGAGAGCCGGACCGGAAGCCCTCCAGGGCGGGAATCTCTCTGGGTGACAGCCTGGCTGGCCTCTTCTCGGCCTTTGGGGCGCTGGCAGCTCTGCATCACCGCGAGAAGACCGGCGAAGGCCAGATGATTGATACGAGTATCTATGAGTCCGTTCTGGCCTTCATGGAGGGGCTCGTGCCGGAATACCAGTTCGAGGGCTACACACGGGAACGCTCAGGCTCCGTCCTGCCGTCCATTGCGCCCTCCAACATCTATGATGGCAGCGACGGCATGGTCATCATTGCGGCCAACCAGCCGACGGTCTTTGCGCGCCTCTGCAAGGCCATAGGACAGCCCGCCCTGAAAGACGATCCACGTTTCAAAACCCATGCCGGGCGCGGTGAGAACATGGCCGAACTGGACGCGATCATCAATGACTGGACCTCCAGCCGCACGATTGACGAGATCGAAACCGCGATGGTTGAGGCCGCTGTGCCCGTGGGCAAGGTGTTCCGGGCCTCCGACATGCTGGAAGATCCGCACTACAAGGCCCGGCAATCGCTTGTTGAAGTGCCGTCAGAGCGCTGGCCCGGCATTCTCCAGCAGAATATCGTTCCGCGTCTTACCGGTACGCCTGGCAAGATCCGATGGGCAGGGCCCGACCGTCTCGGCCAGCATACAGCCGACGTGCTGACCGAGCTGCTTGAGCTGACGCCAGAGCAAGTCGAAAAGCTCAAACAGTCGGGGATTGTCTGAGCGCGTCAGGCCGTCATCGCACCATCAACGATATGTTCCTGTCCGTTGATATAGCTCGATTTGTCGGACGCCAGGAAGACGATCAGGTTTGCTACTTCATCCGGGCGTCCAGCGCGGCCCATGGGAGAGGATTGTGCGCCAAGCAGCGCGACATTCATCTCATTCGAGCCATCCGGCGCAGTCATGATGCTGGCCGTCTCCGGGTCCATCGTCTCAGTCAGTCTTGAGATGGATTTCTGCCAGATCGGCGTATCGATGATCCCGGGATGCACCGAGTTCACCCGGATCGGCCAGCCCATCTGCGCGCATTCCACCGCGGCAGATTTGGTAAACAGCCTCACCGCGCCTTTGGATGTGCAATAGGCGCTGAGCCCTGCTGCGCCCTTCAGGCCTGCGACAGAGGAAATATTCACAATGGAGCCGCCATTTTCCATCATTCTGCGAATGGCCGCGCGAGTGCCAAGGAATACGCTGTCTATATTGACGCTCATCTGGCGTTTCCAGTCATCCAGCGAGAAATCCGCGATAGCCCCGCCAATGGCGATGCCGGCATTGTTGACCAGGATGGAGGGCGTGCCGAGCTTGTTCTCTGCCGTCTCAAAGGCGGTGTCCCACATCGCTTCGTCCGTCACATCCTGTTGCAGCGTCTCCACCTTGCCGCCATTGGCTTTGATGCGGCTGGCGGCAACTTTCAGGCCGTTATCGTCAATGTCTGTCGCCAGCACCGCTGCGCCCTCCAGGGACAGTGCTTCCGCAGTTGCCAGTCCGATCCCGCTGCCTGCACCCGTAACAATTGCGACACGTCCGTCCAGTAAACCCATGCTTTCCTCCCTTATGGTCTTTATGATTAGCCCTAGCTGTAGCAGGTGTGCAGCTTGACGGAAGAAGATGTTTGGTGTTTACCCCGCGCTTCACAACGGGATGGTGCGGTGCCGCCGTTGAAATCGTGGGTGCGAATGAGCGTCGCCCACCGGCCCGCGTCGATAATGAGGTACTACCATGTCTCGTCGCCACAGCGCGAAGTACAAAATCGACCGTCGCGTCGGTGAAAACATCTGGGGCCGCCCCAAATCTCCTGTAAACAAGCGTAACTACAAGCCGGGCCAGCACGGTCAAAGCCGTCGCAGCAAGACGTCCGACTATGGTATGCAGCTGATGGCGAAGCAGAAGCTGAAAGGCTACTACGGCGACATCACGGAGAAGCAGTTCCTTCGTATTTACGAAGATGCGAACCGCATGAAAGGCAACACCTCCGAGAACCTGATCGGTCTGCTCGAATCCCGTCTCGATGCCGTTGTGTATCGCGCGAAATTCGTTCCAACGATCTTTGCTGCCCGTCAGTTCATCAACCACGGCCACGTGATGGTGAATGGTCGCCGCTGTAATATCGGTTCTGTCCGCCTCAAAGCGGGCGATGTTGTTCAGATCCGCGAAAAGTCCCGCAACCTGGCTCTGGTGCTTGAAGCACTCGGCAGCCCGGAGCGTGACGTTCCGGAATATGTCGAAGTCGACCCGAAAGCGATGACAGCCACTTATGTGCGCGTTCCGGAACTCTCCGACGTGCCATACCCGGTCCAAATGGAACCGGCACAGGTGGTCGAATTCTACTCCTCCTAAGAGGACTGAATTTCTTGAACTATTTGATGGGCCGCGCCAGACTGGTGCGGCCTTTCTTTTTGGAGACCTGCCCCATATGGACATACCCAGCATCAAGCATGTTCGCGATCACCTTATCGCCAAACCCGGCGAGCCATTCAGCCTGGCGGAGCGGCCAACGCGGGATGACGCGATCTTTGCCAATAAGGATGATGCCGCAACCAGCCTCAAAAAGGATGCGGCCGTCATCAATGAGCTGAAAGACATGCTGTATGCCCACAAGAAGCAATCCGTTCTGGTCGTGCTCCAAGGCATGGACACAGCAGGAAAATCCGGCACCATTCGCGGTGTCTTTGCAGACACGACGCCCCTCGGCATGGAGGTGAAGGCGTTCAAAGCGCCCAGCGCGAACGAACTGGCACGCGACTATCTCTGGCGCGTCCACAATGCCGTGCCGAAGAAGGGCAGTGTCGGCATCTTTGATCGTTCACATTATGAAGATGTTCTTGTCGTGAAAGTACGCGGCTGGGCCAGCCCGAAAGAGATTGAACACCGCTACGACCAGATCAATGCTTTTGAAAAACACCTTACACAGAATGGTGTCATCATCGTCAAATGCATGCTGAATGTTGGGCATGAGGAGCAGGGCGTGCGCCTTGCCGAGCGTCTGGTCGAGCCACACAAGCTGTGGAAGTTCAATCCGGGAGACCTGGATGACCGCAAGGACTGGACAAAGTTCATGGCGGCCTATGAGACAGCGATCGAGCGCTGTTCGACAGAGCATGCGCCCTGGTATGTGATCCCGTCAGACAGCCGTACCCGCAGGAATGCGATGATCGCCCGGCTTGTCCGCGGGGCCCTCGAAGATCTGAACCTCGAATGGCCGAACCCGGGATACAAGCCGGACGATTTCGATATCGGTTAGCCTCCGTGGAAGTCCGTAGACCCGCCACTGATGGATTTATTGGCGGAGCGTGAGGCTGGGTTGCCATAAATGTCGACGCTGCCCCCGCTGGATGTCTTGCTCTTGGCTGCGTCGCTGGCATAGGCGCGAACGGAGCCGCCACTATTGGCGCCGGCTTTCACGGTCTTGCAGGTCAGCTCCTTTGCATTGGCTGAGCCGCCGGACGAGGCCTTGATGTTCAGCTTGTTGCAGCTGCCATACGCCGACACGGATGCGCCGCTGGAGACGCTGATCACCATGTCATCCGTCTGCAGTCCTTCTGCGAGAAGGGAGGAACCGGAGCTTGCTTCAATCTCTTCAAGGCTTGGTGCGGTCACATGGAAAGTGACGCGCATTTTCTTGTTGCTCAGGCTGGATGTATTCTTGCGGGCAAGATAGAGCCGATCACCATCCTGACGAACTTTCACATCGTCAGGGCCGCCTCTGGAGAAAACCGCGTGTACGGAATAATCCGGGGCTGTCGTGAACTTTACTTCGACGCCTGCCGCGACATCCAGTTCATCAAAGTTTACCGCATCATATGTCTTGGTGACATCTGCGTAGCTGGCCGGCGTAAAGGCGGTGACTGCAAGGGCTGCGGAGGCAGCAGCGAACAGAATGCGTTTTTTCATGAGAATTTCCTTCCGTTCAGGAATTAGTTGAAGTCGACGTCGCCGCCGCTCGATTTGCTGACATCGCGTTCAGCCGGGTCGCCGTGGACCAAAACATCTGCGCCGCTATTGGCAGTTGCCTTGACGGACTTGGAAGCATGAACGCCGACATCAGCGCTGCTGGAGGCTTCGACTTTCGCGGAAACGCAGATCAGGTCATCGGCGTCAACATCGGCGGAGGAGGAGGCCTCCACGTCGATCAAATTGCAGCTTCCCTCAACAGTGACATCTGCGCTGGAGGACGCGTCGATCTCGACATCGGACGATCCGGCAATAGTGACTTCTACATCAGAGCTCGAAGACGCTTCGACATCAACCGGACCGGCGCCGGAGGCGTTTGCGCTGACATCTGCGCTGGAAGATGCATCAATGCTCAGCTTGTCGCTGACCAAGTCTTCTGCGTCGAGATCAGAGCTCGAAGACGCTTCGATGCTGGTATCCTTTGAAGTGCCGCTGACCGTCAGGGAGGCGCTTGAGGAGCTGTCCAGCTCCAGCTCGTCTGCCGAGATATTGTTCGCTGTCAGCATGGAGGACTGGGATATGTCCAGTTCGCTGATCGAGGGAGAAGTGACGATGACTTTATAGCTCGGCTTCACATCGCCATTCACCTTGACGACAAGTTCGCCATTTTTGTGCTTGATCGACATGTTCTTGCGCCATTTAGCCTTTTCGAGGCTCTTGCGCTTGATCTGCAATTCGTCGCCCTTGGTTTCGATCAGGATATCAGAGAAATCGCCATCCTTCTGATCCACTGTGACGGAATGAGCTGGCCCTTGCGTGTACTCGACCATGATGGCACCGCTGACATCCAGGGCGTCAAAGTCTGACACGTCATAGGATTTGGTCTCGGCGAGGGCAGGCATGGCCGCCAGGGTAAGTGCGGCGATAGAGATGGCAGTGCGTTTCATGAGTATGCTCCAGAACTTGATACCCTCATATTCATATCGAAATACGATAAGTCAATGTATTGTTTTTCAATAATCTCAGTACAGCGCGCACTCGACCTGTGTGCACGTAACATCCGCTACATATCTGCTGGCTTTGTGAAAATCAGAGTTTATGCAGGATGGCCATAAAGATCATAGGAATCGGCATCCGTAACCTGAGCAGAAACGATATCACCCGACTTCAGGTGACTCGCATTGTCCAGATAAATCACGGCGTCAACTTCGGGTGCATCGGCCTTCGTTCGTCCAATCATCTCACCCGGCTCATCGCCTGGGCCATCAATGATAACATCTTGAACCGTGCCGACCTGAGCCGCCGCGCGGTCGGCAGAAATCTGCGCCTGTACTTCCATAAAGCGATGCCAGCGTTCTTCCTTGACCTCTTCGTGGATATGCCCCGGCAGGTCTCGGCTGTCGGCATGGGCGACATTCTCGTATTTGAAACAGCCGGCGCGGTCGATCTTCGCTTCGCGGATAAAGTCCAGCAGGATGTCGAAATCCTCGTCCGTCTCACCGGGGAAGCCGACAATGAAGGTCGAGCGGATGGCCAGTTCGGGAACATCCCGGCGCCATTGCTGGATACGCTCCAGCACGCGGTCCTGCTTGGCCGGGCGCTTCATCGCTTTCAGAACAGGGGCGGAGGCATGCTGGAATGGAATATCCAGATAGGGCGTGATCAGGCCTTCAGCCATCAGCGGGATGACATCATCGACATGCGGGTAAGGGTAGACATAATGCATCCGCGTCCACACGCCGAGGCTGCCGAGCCCCTTTGCCAGATCGAGGAAGCGGGTCTGATATTCCGTGCCGCGCCAGGTTTCCGGCTTGTAGCGCACATCCAAGCCATAGGCGGACGTGTCCTGGCTGATTACCAGCAATTCCTTCACGCCTGCGCCAACCAGACGTTCGGCTTCTGTCAGAACATGATGGATTGGTCGGGACGCAAGATCGCCGCGCAGTTTCGGGATGATGCAGAAGGAGCAGCGATTGTTGCAGCCCTCTGAAATCTTCAGATAGGCATAATGGCGAGGCGTCAGGCGCAGGCCGGCTTCTGGCACCAGATCAAGGTGAGGATTGTGCGGCGGCGTTAGATGCGTGTGCACCGCGTCCATGACCGCTTCGTACTGGTGCGGCCCTGTAATCGCCAGCACTTTGGGGTGGGCTTTCTCGATCACATCCGGTTCTGCACCCAGACAGCCCGTCACGATCACCTTGCCATTGGCCTCGATAGCCTCGCCGATTGCGTCCAGGCTTTCATCGCGCGCGCTGTCGATGAAGCCGCATGTGTTTACCAGAACAAGGTCTGCGCCATCATAGTCGGGCGCGATCTGATAGCCTTCCGCGCGTAGACGCGTGATGATCCGTTCGGAATCCACTAGCGCCTTGGGGCAACCAAGCGAAACAATCCCCACTTTCGGGGATTTTGCGGGCCGGATCGGGGCGGGGGCAATCGGTGTCGTGTTCATCGCGCCCTGCTATAACGAAAGCCCATGTCTGGGAAGAGCATGCCGACAGACCCGGATGAGGGCCTTGCGTCTGGGTAGGAGCTCATCAGGGTTAAGTTTTGGTTGCAGGCCGAGTCCCAAATTGGTCCAAAAACTTGGAGGCGTGGAAACATCAAACTGTTAGCCATAAGATCGCATGAACACGCGATGATAGAGGCGACTATGGAAGGATGGATGATTAATCTGGCTGGCTGGGGCTTCGCGCTGCTAGGCGTTTACCTGATCTGGTATACGCTGAAGCAATGGCGCCGCGCCGCGAAAGCCTGCTATCCAATGCCGTTCCGCCGCCGCAAAAGCTATATGGCCGGTCTGGCGTTTAGCGCTCTGTTCCTGGTCTCACCCGCCCTCGTTCAGGCTGACAGCCCGATGGACGCATATCAAATGGTTGCGAATAATGCGGCAGAGCAGGGCTGAGGCTCATGCCTCTTCCAGCTCGATGCCTTTTTTCTTCAGGAAGTCACGCAGCTCGCCGCTTTCGAACATCTCTTTTACGATGTCACAGCCGCCAACGAACTCGCCTTTGACGTAAAGCTGCGGGATGGTTGGCCATTCGGAATATGCCTTGATGCCTTCACGTACGGCCTGGTCTTCCAGAACGTTGGTGGAGACATATTCCACGCCCAGATAATCCAGCACCTGAACCACGACGGATGAGAAACCGCACTGCGGGAAGGTCGGCGTGCCTTTCATGAAAAGGACAACGTCATTGCTCTTCACGGCCTTGTCGATGGCGTCGAGTGTGGCTTGGTCAGTCATTCAGATATCTCCGCTGTCTGCACAGCATGTGTGGTGGATACCCGGCAGCGTCAAGAAGCGAAGCTGCCGGGTAGTGAGATTACCAGCCGCAGCTCTCGTCGGCGTTCTGGTCTTTCAGGTACAGCATCAGCGGATCAAAGTATTCGATGATCGCGCTGCCATCCATTTCACGGGTGCCGGTGAATTTCTCCAGCGTGTCCGGCCATGGCTGTGAAGCGCCTGCTTCCAACATGGCGTTGAAGCGCTCGCCGACTTCCTTGTTGTCATAGATGGAGCAGCGATGCAGCGGGCCTTCCCATCCGGCCTGCTCACAGGCCGCCTTATGGAACTGGAACTGCAGGATGTAGCTGAGGAAATACCGTAGATAGGGCGTGTTGCCCGGAATGTGGTATTTGGCGCCGGGATCGAAGGCATCCGCCGGGCGCGGGGCCGGCGGCACAAGGCCCTGATTCTTCAGGCGCAGGTCCCACCAGGCCTGATTATAGTCTTCCGGCGCGGTCTTGCCGGCCAGCACATCCCATCGCCAGCCATCAACGGTCAGCGCGAAGGGCAGGAAGGCGATCTTGTCGAGCGCAGTATTCAGCAGCAGCGCCGTATCGGCCTCCTCCGGCGGAATTTGGTCTTCCGTGATCACGCCGATCTTCTGAAGATAAATGGGCGTGATGGACAGTCCGACAAAGTCCCCAATCGCTTCGTGGAAGCCATCATGCGCGCCGTTTTTGTAGAGATAGTCCTGATCCTTGTAGGCGCGCTGATAGAAATTGTGCCCCAATTCGTGGTGCACGGTGTAGAAGTCTTCCGCGTTCACCTCGGTGCACATCTTGATGCGGACATCTTCCTCATCATCAAGATCCCAGGCGGAGGCGTGGCAGACCACTTCCCGGTCTGCCGGGCGCACGATCATGGAGCGTTCCCAGAAGGTCTTCGGCAGTGGATCAAAGCCCAGTGAGGTGAAGAAAGCTTCCCCCGTCTCGACCATCTTGATCGGCGTATAGCCTTTTTCCCGCAGTTGCTCCGTCAGGTCATAGCTTGGCGCAACCACATCGGCCAGCCTCACGATATCATAAATGCTGGACCATTGCTGGGCCCACATATTGCCCAGCAGGTCAGCGCGGATCGGGCCGGTACGCGGCTGCACATCGTCGCCATACTTCTCGTTTAGCTTGGCGCGCGTATAGCAGTGCAGCTCCTTGTAGAGCGGCTCGACCTGCGTCCATAGCCGCTCGACTTCGGCTTCCATCTCTTCCGGCGGCATGTCGTAGCCTGACAGCCACATCTGGTCGAGGCTCGGGAATCCCAGCTCCTCAGCACCTTCATTGGCGATCTCGACCATGCGGGCATAGTCATCCTTCATCGGCACGGAGACGGTACGCCAGCCTTCCCAGACAGCTTTCAGCTCTTCCGGATCGCGGCTGGTTTCGATGATCGTGGAGAGTTGATCCAGATTGAGCGCTTCGCCCTTATAGGTGAACTTGCCGGTGCCATAGGTGGCGTCCAGATTGGTCGTGATCTTGGACAGCTCTTCCGCCGCGCCGGGTGTAGAGGGGGCCGGAATGGTGATGCTGGAGCGCAGGATATTCATCTTGCGGGCCAGGTCAGCCGGCAGGACGTCCACATCAAACGTCTTGGAGTCGTTGGCCAGCGACACGGCTAGCTTGGTTGAGACAGCGCCAGCCTCGGCAGCTGCAGCATTGGTCTCGTCTGTGATATTGGTTGCTTGGTTCCAGTAGGCCTGTGCGGCAATCTTGCTCTGCGCGGCCAGTTTGGCTTCTGCCATCTCCAGGAATGCGCGAGCCTCGGCAATCTCTGCGGAATGATCCGGCTCGGCTGATGTCTCGGCAGCGGTTTCAGTCAGGTCTGCTTGGGGGGCTTCAGCTTTTTCAGGTGATGAGCAGGAGGCCAGCACAAGCCCCAGCGCGATCACGCTGCTTGTCAGGGTCAAACGTTTCATAAGGTTGTTTCCTCATCCTTCGATGCGGGGCAAACAACCGCGAACCGTTCGTTGCGTCAATGCAGCTTGTTCAAGAAGATGGGGCCTTTGTCTTTAATGCCAGCGCATGAAGTTCCCCGCCCATTGTGCCTTTGAGGGCAGAATATACCAACTGATGCTGTTTCACGCGCGGTAATCCGGCAAATTGCGGGCTGACGATTTCCGCTTGCCAGTGATTATCATCTCCGGCGAGATCAGTCAGCGTGATGTCTGCTTCCGGAAACGCATCCGTCAGATATCCAAGCAGCGTTTCGCGGGACATGGCCATGGCAGTCTTCCTTTATTCTTGTTCCCCGCACAGGTGGCTTTTCAGACGTGCGGCGTCAAGCACCCGCACCGGGGGCGTTGTGAGGCTAGTGTCATGGGAATAGGGTGCGCACGTCTTCCACAGCACTCAGGATCTGACCCATGAAGATCGGCCGCGCGTTCATTATTTCCGAAATCCTGCTTGTCGTGACGATAATCGGGGCAGTCGTATTCTTCTCCATGCGCGACAAGCCGGACGATTCTACGACGCTTACTCATTATCAGACCCAGTATATTGACGGCCCAGCCATGCTGAATTTGACGGAGACGCTTTCCTCAGATGCCCTTCAGGGTCGCCGTACCGGCACCGAAGGTGCAGATGCGGCGATGAACTTCATCCTGAAGCGCTACGAAAATATCGGACTGGAACCAGTTGGCGACAGCTACAAACATCCATTCCCGATCACGGCGCCAGAAGACGCACCTGCGGATACGACGCCGGAAGAAGGCGTGAACGTGCTTGGCTGGATGCCTGGCAAGACGCCTGGCAAAGGCCCGATGCTGATCATCACCGCACACTATGACCATTTGGGCATTATAGATGGAGAGATCTATAATGGCGCAGATGATAATGCGTCCGGCGTCGCTGCTATGATTGCAATTGCGGAATACTTCAAACGCAACCGCCCCACGCATGATATCGCCTTTGCTGCGCTGGATCGTGAGGAGATGGGCCTGCAAGGGGCCAAGGCGCTGGTCAGGTCAGATCTGATTGACCTCAAGCGCGTGGCTCTGAACATCAATCTGGATATGGTCAGCCGTTCAGAGGCAGGTGAGCTATATGTGGCAGGCACATATCATACGCCAGCTCTGCTGCCGCTAGTCAAGGAGATTGCAGCTGAAGCGCCGGTCTCGCTCATGGTTGGACATGACCAGCCAGACCTCGGGCCAGATGACTGGACGCTCGCGTCCGATCATGGGCCGTTTCACAAGGCGGGAATTCCATTCCTGTATTTCGGTGTCGAGGATCATCCAGGCTATCACCAGCCTTCAGATGATTATGTGAACATCACCCATGACTTTTTTCTCAGGGCAGGGGACACAATCACTCTGGCTGTTGAAAAGGCAGATGTGTGGGTTGGTAGCAACTACTAAGTAAGATGCAATTGCCGTTTACGGATAATATCGGTCAGTCGTTTACTGCTTAAGGCGGACGCCAAAATATTATCCCTGATCTGAACAACCCTGCCTTACGCCTTGCTTTTGCATTGGTTCCGCCTGTACTGCGCATGCCCCTGCACAGGCTTAACCCCTGAGAGCGTCGGAATCGAAAAAGTTCCATTAAAACAACGTCACGTAGGGTTAATCCGCGTTAAGAATATGTGGCTTTGCAGCAACTGCTGCAGCTTGCGGAATTGTCATCGGAACGAACACAGTTCGGACACGGTTTCCTTGTGGTCTCGTCAATCTGGCGGGAGCTGATTTTTTTAAAAAGGAGACCACATGTTTAAGTATATTCTGATTGCCTCAGCAGCTACGGGTCTGGCAGCAACGGCGAATGCACAGTCTTATGACAATGACACAGGCCTCTATTTGGACGGCGGGTATCAGTATCTGGACATTAAGCCGGATGGTGCTGAGAGCGGTGTTGATACCAATGGCATTGCGGCGCGTCTTGGCTACAAGTTCAACAATGTTTTCAGCCTCGAAGGTGAATTGGCCAGCGGCATTGATGATGGTGAGTTCGACTACAATGTCGACGAAGACGAATTCAATCTTGATGACAATGATGATGGCGACTTTGAAGACGTCATCGGTGCGTCAGGCGATATCGGCCTGAACTATCTGGTCGGTCTCTATGGCCGCGCAGATTTGCCGGTTACGGAGCGTATGAATCTCTTCGCTCGTGCAGGTTATGCCTATATCGACGTTGATGCCTCTGTGAACACGCCCGGTGGCACCGCCATCAATATCGAAGACTCTGCTGATGGCCCAGCCATCGGTGCGGGTCTGACCTATGACCTCAGCGAGAACTGGGAACTGCGGGGTGACTACACCTACTATTCCTTCGACAGCACCGACACGAATGGTGTGATGCTGGGTCTCGGCTACAAATTCTAATCGAACGTAATTGTAGTTGAATGGATTGCCCCTCTCGCAGAATGCGGGAGGGGCTTTTCACATTCAGTCTACGGAATCCATATAAGTCGGCAGCCAGCCTTCATGTGCCTCGCGGAGCGTCGCCAGGGAGATCGACTGGGCCTCTGAGCCCACCAAGGTGAACTCAATCGCATCGCCCTTGAACTTGCCGACTTGCGTATAGGGCAGACCAAGGTCTTTCAGTTTCTGGTGCGTGGCCTCTTCGTCGGCGGCATCCACAGCGATGACAAACCGGTTCTGATCTTCCCCAAACAAATAGCCGAGCTGTCCGGCTTTGGGTCCATAGATCTCGACGCCGACACCGCTGGCCAGCGCCATCTCGGCCAGCGTGCAGGCAACGCCGCCATCGCTGACATCATGCACAGCGCGCACAGCGCCATCTTTGATCAGTTTGCGGACTTCTGTACTAATACGCACCGTCTCTTTCAGGTCCACTGCCGGGGAGGTGCCAAGGTCATCCCCCTTCAGGCCCAGAATTGTGCGGGCATAGAGGGACGCGCCAAGCTCGCTGCCCGCCGCGCCAATCAAGAAGGCTACATCGCCCGCTTGCGCACCTTTCAACGTGATAATCTGCGACACATCCTCTATCAGGCCCACGCCGCCGACAACCGGCGTTGGCGGGATCGCCTTCCCGTCGGTCTCGTTGTAGAGGGACACGTTGCCAGAGACGACCGGGAAGTCGAGCTCGCGGCAGGCCTCGGCCATGCCTTCGATGGCCTTCACGATATAGCCCATCGTGTTCGGCTTTTCCGGATTGCCAAAATTGAGATTATCGGTGATCGCAATCGGCGTTGCGCCCACGGCAGACAGGTTGCGATAGGCTTCCGCCACAACGGCCTTTCCGCCTTCAAACGGGTCCGCTGCCACATAATGCGGGTTGCAGTCGGAACAAATCGCCAGCGCCTTGTTCGTGTCGTGGATGCGGACAATCGCTGCATCCCCCTGCGACTGGGAGCTGTCGACCGTGTCGCCCATCACATGCCGATCATATTGTTCCCAGATCCAGCGCTTGGAGGCCATGTCCGGACAGGACATTAGCTTCAGCAGCACATCGCAATAATTGTCAGGCTCGGAATATTTTGAAATGTCCAGGGCGGCCCGCTTCGGGGGCTCGTTCCAGGGGCGGTCATAATTCGGCGCATCATCGGCCAGCGGGGCAACCGGAATATCGCAAACCACTTCGCCGAACTGCTTCAGGACCAGATGGCCATTGTCTGTCGTTTCGCCGATCACTTCGGCATCGAGGTCGTATTTGTCGAAGATGGCTTTCGCGACATCAATCTTGTCGGGATAGAGCACCATCAGCATGCGCTCCTGGCTCTCCGACAGCATGATCTCGTAGGCGGTCATGCCTTCCTCGCGCTGAGGCACCTTGTCTAGGTCCATGACCACGCCGATGCCTTCGCCATTCTCGCCGCCGCTGGCCGCCATTTCGACAGAGGAAGACGTCAGGCCCGCAGCGCCCATGTCCTGGATCGCCTGAATGGCGTCGGTCGCCATCAGTTCGAGGCAGGCCTCGATCAGCAGCTTCTCGGTAAACGGGTCGCCCACCTGAACCGTTGGGCGTTTCTCTTCGTCACCTTCAGAGAATTCAGCAGACGCCATGGTCGCGCCATGGATTCCGTCACGACCGGTTTTGGAACCAACATAGAAGATCGGGTTTCCGGGCGTTGCGCCGCGCGCATAGAAGATCTTGTCCTGATCTGCGAGGCCAACCGCCATAGCATTCACCAGGATATTGCCATTATAACCTTCGTCAAACTGCGTCTCGCCGGCGACCGTCGGCACGCCAACGCAATTGCCATAGCCGCCAATGCCTGCCACGACACCGGCGACGAGGCTGCGTGTCTTCGGGTGGTCAGGGGAGCCAAAGCGTAGCGCATTGACCAGCGCAATCGGGCGGGCGCCCATGGTGAAGACATCGCGCAGAATGCCGCCTACGCCTGTAGCTGCGCCCTGATAGGGCTCGATATAGGACGGGTGGTTGTGGCTCTCCATTTTGAAGATGGCCGCCTGGCCATCGCCAATGTCGATCACACCGGCATTTTCGCCCGGCCCCTGAATGACGCGGTCATTCTTGGTCGGGAATTTCGACAGGTGCCGACGGGATGATTTGTAGGAGCAGTGCTCGGACCACATCACCGAATAGATACCAAGTTCCACAAGGTTTGGCTTGCGCTCCAGGCGCGTCACAAGACGCTCCCATTCGTCGGCCTTGATGCCATGTTCCAGGCCGGCAGCTTCATCCTGCTCGGCGGTGAGGTGGGCGAGGATCGCAGATGTGTCAGTCATGCCCGGCGCTTTAGCGGCAATTGCCACGAGTCGCCAGACTCTATTGCCGTTCAGACGCCGTTAGAGGCCGCTTTTCGCAAAATGAACGCATTTTAACGAAGCCTTCCGGAGGGGTGGGCGTTGAAACAGCTGAACAGGCAGCTTTGGAAAGGAGCCGACCGTGAAGCAACATCTACTCATTCTGGCAGCACCCCTGCTTGCTGTAGCCTGCGGACAGAACGTCACCAAGGCAGATGGCGAGGCCATGCCCGCGCCTACGCCCATCAACTCCGCCGACAAGGACACGAAGAAGGCCGACAAGGCTCCTGAAATCCAGGTGACTGAAGTCAAAGGCGCATGGGAGAAGACCGATACCCCCCGTGGCCAGCAAGTGGCCTACTTGTCGGAAGATGGTGAGGTCAGCCTGTCGATTACGTGTCAGGAGCCTGACGCTTTTGCAGGCGAAGACGGCCAGAACGTACTGGTTCTGCGCCGCACATTCGCGGGCAAGGATGCCCCGTCCCAGGTCGGCGTGTTCACCTCGGCCAGCAATGCGGCCATCGTCGCTCAGGTAGATGAAGAGAGCCAGGAAATCGTCGGCATGTTCGATACGCGTTCAACGGCGGCTAATGCCCTGGCCAATGGAGATGGTGATCTTCGCTTTGTTGCTGGTCAGAGCGCTTATGTCATGCCGACTGACCCGATGGTTGAAGAGCTGATCGAAACCTGCCGCCCGCCGATCGAGAGCAATTTGGAGGGCGCCAACACGGAAAATGAAGAAGAGGCTGAGGCTCCATCCGATTCCGGAACCTGATCCCCCCAACACGTTCAATCCCCGTGAACGAAACTGGCCCGCCTCGGTATGAGACGGGCCAGCTTTGTTTCAGTTTGTCATTTCATCAGGCCGGAAGGCGATGATGAAAGGTCACCTGCTTACCAGTTATAGCTGGCGCGGGCGTAGACGAAGCGACCGGAGAAGCCATAGGGGCTGCGGCTTGAATACGGGAAGATCCCGTTAAAGTTCAGGCCATCCGGCGTCATGGTCGGATACTCGTCCAGGATGTTGTCCGCACCGATGCCGACGCTGAACTTCTCGGAGACATGGAAGTCGACAGAGGCGTCGAGGATCCAGTCGGATTCCAAAGTGAAGTCATTGTTGGGGTTGTTGGACGGCACCAGAACGTCACCATAGCGGGTGGCGCGCAGGTTGAAGTCAGCCTGCTGATAGGTGTAGTCCGCGTTCAGGATCAGCTTGGTCTCCGGTGCGCTTTCCTCCAGGGTCAGCGTACGGTCACGACCGAAGAGAACCAGAGACGGGATCGCAGTGTTCTCAGGAACGAAGGTGACTTCCGTCTTGGAATAGTTGAACGCAGCAGACACATCCAGCGTCCCCATGGCGTCGAAGTCGAAACCATACTTGGTGACGATGTCGACACCTTTGGTTTCGGTCTCGATACCATTCTGGAAGAAGCGGATTTGATCTACACCAGTGACGCCAGCAGCGGCAAGAACCGCGTCCACATCATCGCCATCCAGGTTTTCCGTCAGGAAGATCTGGTCGTCGATATTGATCTGGTAAGCATCAATGGTGATGAACCAGTCACTTGTCGGCGTGATGACCGTACCCAGGGAGTAGCTGGTCGATTCTTCCGCATCCAGCTGGCCACCGCCGAGGGCTACAGCTGCAGGAGACGTAGCCGGGAACGTACCCACTTCAAACGGCACACCATCACTAAAGTTGGTGGAGATGGCCGTGAAGTATTGCTGCTGAAGGCTCGGGGCGCGGAAGCCCGTTGCGATCGCACCGCGAATGGCAACCTGATCCGTAAAGTCATAACGGCCAGCAATTTTGCCGGTTACAGCATCGCCAAAGTCGGAATAGTCTTCATACCGCAGGGCTGCGGAGAGAAGGGTCTTCTCGTTCGGCACCCATTCGATTTCGCCATAGATACTGGCAGCATCGCGGCTAACGTCCACTTCGGATTCCGGCGTAAAGCCTGGGAACACCTGGCTACCTGCAGCGCCCGGGAACGGGCCCTGAATGTAGGAAGCTTCTTCACCTGCCGTGATTTCGAAGCTTTCGTCACGATATTCCGCACCGAAGGCCAGCGAGGTTTCACCCGGCAGCATGTTGTAAAAGGTCTTCACAATGTCCGCATTGACCGTGACCTGATCGAAGGCCAGCGAGCCGGCATCGAAGGAGGTCTGGCTGGTCGGCCCAAGTGACACGTTCAGCGAGTTGTTGACAGAATAGTCCAGCTCGTTGGAGCCATAGACGGCGCTGACATCATAGTCCCAGCCGCCAGCTTGGCCGCGCACACCGCCGCCGAGGCTGTAGTCCGTGACATCCCCACCAATCAGGGGCAGATAACCGCCCGGATAGATCTCAGGAATGTTGCGGGAGTCGTTGGCACGACGGTAGAAGCCTGGGCTTTCCGCTTCACGTTCCTGCACACCGCCGAAGGCATACAGCTCGACACCATTGTTCAGCGTGTAACCTGAATTGAAGAAGAAGTTGATATTCTCCATACGACCGTTGCCATAAACATGGTTCAGGCGGTCAAAGGTGCGTTCTGCTTCATCATATGCCGGGTCGCTTGGGAATTGCTGACGCGGATCCAGACCGGCGCGGTTGCTGCGCTGGCGCAGGGAGTATTCGCCGGAGACGGTCAGGAAGCCATTGTCGCCAAGGCCGAAACCGGCCCAGCCGCCAATATTGGTCGTCTGACCGTCCACTTCGCTGCGGTTCAGGCCTTCCGGATCGGTGACGTGAGCGCCATAGCGGATGTTCAGGCCGCCGCCATGATCTGCTTCACGCAGGATGACGTTGATCACGCCTGCAATGGCATCGGAGCCATATTGGGCGGATGCGCCGTCACGCAGAACCTGGACATTGCCAATGGCGCTGGTCGGAATGGCATTGAGGTCCACAGCAGCAGAGCCGCGGCCCACAGACCCGTTGATGTTGATCAGAGCGGAAATGTGACGGCGCTTGCCGTTCACCAGCACCAGCGTCTGGTCAGGAGACAGGCCACGCAGGGTAGCGGGGCGGATGATGTCCGTTCCGTCATTGATGGCTGTCTGGTTGAAGTTGAAGCTCGGCACGGTTGTGGCCAGAATCTGGTTCAGTTCAACGCGGCCGGTCTCGGTCAGTTCTTCTACCGGGAACACATCGACAGGAACAGCTGTTTCCAGAGCTGTACGGTTTGCCGTGCGTGTACCGGTAACGACGATTTCACTCTGCCGCAATTCGTCGGATGTCTGGGCTGTGTCATCCTGTGCGAATGCGGGAGTTATAGCTGTAGCCACGGCAAAGGTTGAGGCCGTGACGAGCAATGTCCGCAACTTGGTCATCTTGCAGTTTACTCCTGTAATCATGGTTATTACGCCCCACGGGCAAGAAGTAGTCGCCTAAGGGGGTACGTTACAGGTCTGTAAGGCAAGAATTTGCGGGATTAACGTAAGTCAATTCAGAATTGTGTTTTCAGTGTCACACTCTTGTAACCTAATAAGCACATCCGATAATCAAAATTGGCCCAGTGAGTAAGAATTAGGCAATTGCACTGTCAGCTGTACTTAAGCCCATTGCGGGCAAGGTGAATTGATAAAAGAATCAATTAGTTATCATAGGTAGAAAATCGGTGCGCCGCTATCTACTTTTGGGAGAATGATCGGCTCTGAGGAGGCGCTATGCAGTGGCCGCCGTATCAACCGCCTGAATGTATCGCGCTTTCGCATCTTCTGGCAAAAAGGACCCCGCAAAACTATTGCGCGCGAGTTGGATGATCTGGCCCGCCGATAGGTCCAGCGCCTCTGAAATCGCTTCGTAGTTCTGGTTGATATAGCCGCCAAAATAGGCCGGATCATCGGAGTTGACGCAGACCAGAAGGCCTTCTTCCAGCTGTGTCTTCACCGGGCTCTTTTTCAGATCATCCAGCACGCAAAGCGACAAATTGGAGAGTGGACAATTGGTCAGCGGAGTCTGTGTGTCGCGCAGCACCTGGATGAGGGCAGGGTCTTCCATGGCGCGGTTGCCATGGTCAATCCGGTCTGCGCCAATATCCAGCAGGGCCTCTCGTACATATTCCGGCGGGCCTTCCTCACCGGCATGCAGGCACAGTTTGAAGCCCAGCTCCCGGCAGCGCTCGAACAGGCCTCTGAACTTCAGGGGAGGGTGGCCGACCTCTGAACTGTCGAGGCCCACCCCGATGAAATGCTCATGCCACGGAATGGACTCATCCAGCAGCACAAAGCCGGCGCCCTCGGACAGGTGACGCAGGAAGCTCATTATCAGTTCTGACGTAATGCCCAGCTCGGCCTCACCGCGTTTCAGCGCGGCCAGAATGCCCTCGGCCACAACACCGAAAGGCACGCCGCGCTCGGTATGGGCCTGTGGGTCGAAGAACATCTCGACATGCACGACATTGTCCTGCTTCACGCGCTCCAGATACGCCCAGGTCATGTCGTGAAAGTCCTGTTCGGTGCGCAGCACATTCATGCCCTGATAGTAGATATCCAGGAACTCCTGCAGGTTCGAGAAATCATAGGCGGCCTTGGCCTCTTCCAGCGTCTTGAACGGGATGTCGACCCGGTTGCGCTCGGCAATCGCCATCATCAGTTCCGGCTCGAAACTGCCTTCAATATGAAGGTGCAGCTCGGCCTTCGGCAGGCGGGCGATGAGGTCGGAATGTGCGGACATGTGAGGGCTCCTGTCAGACAGGCCCATAGAGCCGGATCAGGCGGCCGAGAGCAAGCTTTCGAATACGCCGAGGCCGTCTGTACCGCCCTCATGACCGCCAATTGCGCGCTCTGGGTGGGGCATCATGCCCAGGATGCGGCCATTCTCGCTAAGGATGCCGGCAATGTCCCGGGCAGAGCCATTCGGGTTGTGGCCATTGCTGTAGCGGAACGCCACACGGCCTTCGCCTTCCAGCGTGTCCAGCGTCGCATCATCGGCGAAGTAATTACCGTCATGATGGGCGACCGGGATGATGACCTCGCGCTTGCCTTCATAAGCGGATGTATAGGCGGTGTTCGCGCTTTCCACACTCAGCGCCTGCGGGCGGCAGACAAAGTGTAGCGATGCGTTGCGCATCAGGGCACCCGGCAGCAGACCCGTCTCGCAGAGGATTTGGAAGCCATTGCAGACGCCCAGAACATAGCCACCGCGCTCGGCATGGGCATGCAGCTGAGAGATTACCGGAGAATTGCCAGCCATCGCGCCGCAGCGCAGATAGTCTCCATAGGAGAATCCGCCCGGTACCATAACGAGGTCGGTGCCCTCAGGAATGGTTCCATCCTTGTGCCAGACCATGGCAGGGGCCTTGCCCGTTACTTTGGCGAGGGCGTCATGCGCGTCGCGGTCACAATTCGATCCGGGGAAGACAATCACGGCAGTTTTCATGCGCAGGCCTTTAGCAGGGAGTCGGGCAGGAAGGGAACAGGCTTTTGCCGTCATTGCGTCATATCGGTCAGGCTGATTGCCGCATCCTGGCGTTACGATCTTGCCGGAATCGACCGTCGGGCACATTCTGGGCGCGCTTTAATTGTCCGGGAGACGAGAGATGAAAAAAATTCTGATTGCCGCCCTGGCGCTCGCCGCGCTGCCCATGGTGACGGCCTGCAACACGGTCGAGGGCGTCGGCAGGGACGTTCAGGCTGGCGGCGAAGTCGTGGCCGATACGGCGCGGGACGTCAAAGACAAGATCTCGAAGAAAGACTGACAGGCCTGCTTTGGGCCGCCCAAAAAGAAAGGCCCCGGACGCAATGCCGGGGCCTTTTTTATGTCCTGTGACAGGAGGTGCGTTTAGCGCTGATCCATCGGCACATAGTCGCGCATGGCGGCGCCGGTATAGATCTGGCGCGGACGGCCGATACGCTGGGTCGGATCGTCCAGCATCTCGTTCAGCTGGGCAATCCAGCCGACGGTACGGGCCAGGGCGAACAGCACAGTGAACATCTGCTTCGGGAAACCGATCGCATCCAGGATGATGCCGGAATAGAAGTCCACGTTCGGGTAGAGCTTCTTTTCGACGAAGTATTCGTCTTCCAGAGCGATCCGCTCCAGCTCCATGGCAACTTTCAGGATCGGCTGATCCTTAAGGCCCAGCAGGTCCAGAACCTCGTGAGCGGACTCGCGCATCACGGTCGCGCGTGGGTCGTAATTCTTGTACACGCGGTGGCCAAAGCCCATCAGGCGGAAGCTGTCATTCTTGTCCTTCGCGCGGGCGATGAATTCCGGAATGCGGTCAACGCTGCCAATCTCGTGCAGCATGTTGAGGCAGGCCTCGTTTGCGCCGCCATGGCTCGGGCCCCACAGGCAGGCAACACCAGCGGCAACAGCTGCGAATGGGTGCGCGCCGGAAGAGCCGGCCAAACGCACAGTGGAGGTGGAGGCGTTCTGCTCATGGTCTGCGTGCAGGATGAAGAAGCGGTCCATCGCTTTGGCGATTTTCGGGTCAACCTTGTAGTCTTCCGCAGTGACGGAGAAGCACATGCTGAGGAAGTTCTCGGCATAGGACAGCTCGTTGCGCGGATCGACGAATCTCTGGCCCAGGTTGTACTTAAGGATGCGCGCGCACAGCGTCGGCATTTTCGCGATCAGGCGGATGGAGGCCAGGCGGCGCTCTTCCGGATCTTCACTGTCCATGGCGCCAGGGTAGAAGGAGGCCATTGCTCCAACAGCGCCGGTCAGCATGGCCATCGGGTGGCTGTCACGGCGGAAACCGTCAAAGAAACGGTCCATCTGGGTGTGGAGCAGGGTATGCTGCTTGATCTCTTCGTTGAAGGTGTCGAGTTCGGCTTTGCTGGGCAGTTCGCCGTTCAGGATCAGATAGCAGACTTCAGGGAAGGTGGCTTTGCCGGCCAGTTGGCCGATCGGGTAACCGCGATGCAGAAGAACGCCTTCTTCACCATCAATAAAGGTAATCTGGCTTTCGCAGCTGGCGGTGGACGTGAAGCCGGGGTCAAAGGTGAACTGGCCAGACTGGGCGTAGAATTTACGGACGTCGACAACATTCGGTCCGTGAGTGCCGGAATAAACCGGAAGGTCATAGGTCTTGCCGTCTACCTCAATCTTGGCGGTACCAGCGTCTTTCACTTTATTTTCCATCAACTTGCCCTTCTTGTTCACTACAGCGCGAGCCCGGGGCTATTCCCGGCCCTGCGCGATTTGATCATCAATCCGTCCCAGTGCTTCATCTCGGCCCAGCCACTCCAGCACCGGCGCAATATCCGGCGCGGGAAGCCCCCCAGTCAGTGCTGCGCGTAGCGGCGGACCTACCTGCCCCATAGATAGGTCTAGTGCGGTGCAATAGGAACCAATTGCGGTTGATATAGTCTCAGCCGACCAATGCGGCAATTGCTGCAGTTCGTCGCGCAGACCGGCCAGCCGGTCAAGTCCCTCTACCTTGAGAGCCTTGCGCGCTTTCTTGTTCAATTCGATCGGGCGAATATCCTTCAGAAATGCAAAGGCCTCGGCCAGTTCCGGCAGCGTGTTGCCGCGATCTTTCATATGCGGAAGCGCGGCGCGAATGCGGGCAATTTCTGCCTCGGTCAGCGGTTTTTCCGCTTCCAGATAGGGCTTCAGCAGGGAGAACAGGCGCTCATCATCGGCCAGGCGCAGGAAGTGGGAATTGATCTGGCCCAGTTTCTCAATATCCAGCCGGGCAGGCGCCTTGTTGATGCCGCCGATGTCGAACACGGCGGCGGCCTCGTCCTGGGTGAAGATCTCTTGGTCGCCATGGCTCCATCCAAGGCGCAGCAGATAGGCCTTCATCGCTTCCGGCAGATAGCCCATCTCGCGATAGGCCAGCGTCGACAGCGCACCATGGCGCTTGGACAGCTTCGCACCGTCCGGGCCATGGATTAGCGGCACATGCGCATATTTGGGGATGTCCCAGCCCATGGCTTCGTAAATCGGGATCTGGCGGAATGTGTTGCGCAGATGGTCATCCCCGCGGATGACATGCGTCACGCCCATATCGTGATCATCGACCACGACGGCCAGCATATAGGTCGGCGTGCCATCAGCGCGCAGCAGGATCATGTCGTCCAGCTCGCTGGCCTGAATGCGCACCGTGCCCTGCACGCCATCCTCAACGACCCGGTCGCCGCCATCTGGCGCGCGCAGGCGGATCGTATAGGGTGTGTCTTCTGACGGCGCAGGCGCACCATCGCGCCAGGGGGAACGGTAAGGTCCCAGCAGAACATTGGCCTCTGCCAGCAGCGCGGCTTTCTCGTCTTCGGAAATGCCTTCAGCCTTGGCGGCCTGGCGCTTTTCCTCGCCCAGATCGCGGCGGGCCTGCAGCTCTTCCTGTGTGGCATAGCAGCGGAACGCCGTGCCGCGGGAGACCATGTCCAACGCAACTTCCGTGTGACGGCCCGCACGGGAGAACTGCATCAGCGGTTTCTCGTCTGCCGTCAGGCCGAGCCATTCCATGCCTTCGAGAATCGCGGCGGTCGCTTCGTCGGTAGAGCGTTCGCGGTCGGTATCTTCAATGCGGAGAAGGAACTTTCCGTTGTGCCGTTTCGCATAGAGATAGTTGAAAAGTGCTGTCCGAGCCCCTCCAATATGCAACATGCCGGTGGGAGAGGGGGCAAAACGCGTAATGACGCTCATAGGACAGGCAGGCTCCGCATGACAGGCGCGATACGTGCGCCTGCGCCGCAGAAACACAAGACTGCGGCCAAAGGCAAGGGGCAGCGCGCTCACAATACAGTTGAATGGCCTGATCTATGGTCGATTGCATCCGTCGATGTAAGGCCGTTGCTGCTGGCCTTTTCGATGACGGCTGGGGCAGGCGTGTACTTTCTGCTGCCATGGGAGCCGTCACTCTGGGCCATACTCGCCCTGCCGTCAGGGGCGCTCTTCCTGGTGATTATAAGCCGTCGGAGCCTTGTTCTGGATGGCTTGCAACTTGCCATATGGATGCTGTTCGGTATCGCGCTGGGGGCTGGCGCAGCCAGTCTGCGGTCTCATCTTGTGGCGGCCCCTGTTGTAGCCCCGGCTGAGGGCAGGCTGGCCCGTCCCGTCATGCTGGAAGGTTGGCTGACAGAAATTGAGCCCGGCGCAAAGGGCCCGCGCCTACGCATTCAGGTGCATGCCATGGCCAGGCATTCGCCCGCCGAGACGCCGAAATATGTCCGCCTGACCCACCGCGCCCGCCTGGAAGTCTCGCCCGGCCGCTTCGTGCGTTGCTGGGCCGTGCTGCGTCCTCCGCCAGCGCCGTCCATGGCAGGCGAATATGACTTCCAGCGTCAGGCCTGGTTCGAGCAATTGGGCGGCGTAGGCTATGTGCAGGGTCGCTGTCGGGGCGGCACACTCGGCGCGCCTTCGGGATGGGGCCAGCAGATAGGCCTGAAAGTCCCCGCGCTGAGGCGGCAACTGGCCGGGCATGTTCAGCAAGCTGCGGGAGAGCGGGCCGGGGGCTTTGCCGCCGCGCTGATCTCTGGCGACCGTAGCTATATGCGTCTGGAAGACCAGGAGGCCCTGCGCAATTCAGGCCTTGCGCACCTGCTCGCCATATCCGGCCTTCATATGGCGATCGTAGGCGGGCTGGTTTACTTCCTCACTTGGCGCGCGCTTGCTTTGATAGAGCCGCTGGCCTTGCGCGTGGCCGTACAGAAGCCAGCCGCCGTCGTGGCGCTGATGGCGAGCCTGGCCTATCTCATTGTCTCAGGCGCAAGCGTCTCCACCCAGAGGGCCTTTATCATGTCTGCCGTCGTGTTCGGGGCGGTGCTTTTTGATCGTGCAGCGCTCAGTATGCGGTCTTTCTCCATCGCGATGATCCTTGTGGTTCTGATGCAGCCGGAAAGCGTCATGACGCCCGGTTTCCAGATGTCGTTCGCAGCCTCCGCCGCACTGATCGCGACCTATGAGGCGTGGACCCACCGCCGCGCGACACGGGAACGGGTGATGGGCAAGCTCAGCTATAGCTGGGCCTCACTGGCCGTCACCTCGCTTGTAGCGGGCACTGCCACCGCGCCCTTCGCGCTCTACCATTTTGACCGTCTGGCCGGGCTTGGCCTGCTCGCCAATCTGCTGGCCATGCCGGTGATTACCTTTGCGACCGCGCCGCTGGCGGCCTTCGCACTGATCCTTACGCCGTTTGGGTATGGTGATTTTGGCCTGCGCCTGTTTGGTTATTCGCTGGAAGTGATCCTGATGATCGCGCATTTTTGCACCGATCATGCTCCGGCCATGATCTCGGCAGGCAAGCAGATGCCGGGCCTGACGCTGGCCTTGCTCAGCCTCGCGCTGGCCGTCTCCGTCATAGCGAAGGGATGGGGCAGGGCCCTGTTGCCTGCTCTGGCAATCGGACCCGCTGTCTGGGTGTGGACCGTCGCGCCTGCCTTGGCATTGCATTGGAGCCCGTCAGGGGATGTGTTCCTGCGGCAGACGGATGGGCAGATCGCGCGGCTCGCCTATCTGGACGGCGACGGCTTGTCCCCCATGCGCTTCAGTACGTTGGAACCGGCAGAGCTTTGCGCTGGCTGGCCCTGCATCTTGGAGACAGCCGCAGGCCGCATTGCCCTCAATGATCCCGAGCTTCCGGCCGCCACATGCATTCCGGATACCCAAGCCGAATATGAACTCCGCCAGTCCGTCTCCGGCACGCAGGCTGGTTGCGCGCCTCCAATCTATTGGGAAGATGTGCTGCGCCTGAACGGCATCACCCTGAAGACCGGCGGGGCCATGACAGAAACGCGCGGCAGATGCAATCCGCGCCTCTGGCGCCCCTGTCCTGTTTCAGCAGAACCGGACTAGTCGTAACGGCGAACCAGCGCGACCAGACGACCCTGAACCTGTACCCGGTCCGGCCCAAAAATGCGGGTCTCAAAGGCCGGGTTCGCCGCTTCCAGCGCCACCGAAGCGCCCTTGCGCCGCAGGCGTTTCAGTGTGGCTTCCTCACCATCGATCAGCGCCACGACAATGTCGCCAGTATTGGCGGTATCCGTGCGGCAGCAGATCACGATGTCGCCTTCCAGAATGCCTGCATCAATCATGGAATCGCCCTGCACGACCAGCGCGAAATGCTCATCTCCCTCAGCCAGGCCATCAGGCGCGTTCACCTGGCCATTGTCTTCCTGAATGGCAGAGATTGGCAGGCCAGCCGCGATACGTCCGATCAGCGGCACAGTACGGGAGCTTGGCTCTTGTGCAGGTTTGCCTGATGAGACCAGTGCCGGCTTGAATTCCTTGCGACCGCGCGGGGCGGTGGCGGGCGAAGCCGATTCCGGCAGCTTCAGCACTTCCAGTGCGCGGGCACGGTGAGCAAGACGGCGGATGAAGCCACGTTCCTCAAGCGCCGTAATGAGGCGATGGATGCCCGATTTGGAGGCAAGGTTCAGCGCGTCTTTCATTTCATCGAATGAAGGCGAAACGCCTGTGGCCTGAATGCGCTCATTGATAAAGAGCAGCAATTCCTTCTGTTTACTGGTAAGCACCGGGCACTCCCTTAAGCGAATCTCTGTTCACTTATGTTCTATATGTGTTCATGCTTCGGGTCAATCTTTACCCGTTACTCTCATTTTTGTGACTAGTTGAGCGCGGTCTTCTTCCATTTTCATTAGACTCTCTCCAACCAGAAAGCGACGCGCGCCGGTTTTACGCAGGCGATCTATGCTTTCAGCTGACGAAACGCCGCTCTCAGAGATCAGAACCTTGCCGTCTGGAATCAGCGGAGCCAATCGCTCAGTCGTGCTGAGGTCTGTTACCATGCGCTTCAGGTCCCGATTGTTCACTCCGATCAGCGGAGAGGGCAGCTTCAGCGCGCGCTCCAGCTCTTCCTCATTATGGGTTTCAAGAAGCACATCCATGCCCAGTTCCAACGCCGTGCCGGTCAGTTCCTCTGCCTGGCCATCGCTGAGGCAGGCCATGATGACCAGCACACAATCAGCGCCATAGGCCCGCGACTCCACCACCTGATAGGAGTCGATCATGAAATCCTTGCGCAGCATGGGCAGGGTGACGACAGAGCGGATAGCCTGAAAGTCATCCAGGCTACCGCCAAAGCTCGGCCCATCCGTCAGGACGGAGAGACAGGCTGCGCCGCCATATTCATATTCCTGCGCGATGGCGACCGGGTCTGCGCCGGGAAGGATGTCCCCCGCAGAGGGGCTCTTGCGCTTCAGTTCGCAGATCAGGGCGTTCTCGTCATGCCCGGCCACCTGATCCAGCGCATGTGCAAAGCCACGCGGTTTGCGCGCCTTTAGTATTCGGTCCGCCAGTTCAGCAAGAGGACGCTCGCGCTTTAGCGCAGCCACCTCGTCCACCTTGTACTCAATAATCCGGTCGAGGGCGGTACTCATTCAGGTGTTTGTCCATTGGAGAGGGCAACAAGCTTGCGAAGCGTATCACGGGCGCGGCCAGTGTCGATTGCGCCGGCTGCCATGGCAACGCCGTCCTTCAGCGTCTCGGCTTTGCCGAATACGTGCAGGCCCGCCGCCGCGTTAAGCAGAACGACATCCCGGAACGGGCCCTCATGGCCATCCAGCAGCTCTGTCAGCGCCAGGGCATTCTCCTGCACGCTGGAGCCTTCCAGGGTTGAGAGCGGGCTGGTGTCTAGCCCGGCATCGGCGGGCGTGATCTCGAACTCGCGCAGTTCGCCGCCCATGACTTCGCAGACCTTTGTTGTGCCCGCGATGGAGATCTCGTCGATACCGTCCATGCCATGCACGACCCAGGCACGCTTGGTGCCCAGTCGGTTCAGAGTCTCGGCCATGGGGCGCACCCATTCCGCAGCTGGCACGCCCAGCACCTGATACTCGGCATTGGCGGGATTGCTGAGCGGCCCCAGCAGATTGAAGATAGTGCGAATGCCCAGTTTTGAGCGGACCGGTGCAACATGGCGCATCGCGCTGTGATGGGTGCGGGCATAGAGGAAGGCCACGCCAGCCCCGTCGAGACAGGTGCGGAAGGTTTCTTCGTCAATCTCAAGGTTCACACCCAGCGCTTCAAGCACGTCGGCAGAGCCGGATTTGGGGGGCACAGAGCGATTGCCATGCTTGGCCACCCGGCCACCGCAGGCCGCGATGACAAGGGCGCTGGCGGTGGAGGTATTCAGGCTCTTCCAGGTCAGCCCGCCAGTGCCGCACGTATCCAGGACCGGGCCTTCGACATGCACCTTACGGGCATGCTGGCGCATGATGGTCGCCCCGGCAGACAGTTCGTCTGCTGTCTCGCCACGCACGGTCAGTCCCATCAGGAAAGCGCCAATCTCTTCCGGCGCTGCTTCACCAGAGAGCAGCATGTCGAATGCGTCTTCCAGCATCTGCCGGTCGAGAGGCTGGCGGCGCGCAAGCGCCTTCAGGGCAATGGTAAGGGAAGTTTCTGCTGACATGTCATGACTCTGAATTGCGTCCGCTGGTGCATAGGTTGCCGCGGGCAATGAAATCAACCCTGAACTCGCAATTGCGGGCCTCAATCGGTGCGGGCTGATGGAACTGAGGGCAGGAGGGCTGCGTTCAGACTCCAGTTAGTAGACAATGGAGATTCCCCCCTCATGACGAATATTGCAGACAAAGAGCAGACCGAGAAGTTCTGGGACAAACTGGATGATTGCCGGACCGGCATGCTGGTCATTGATGGCCGCGCGGTTCCGATGTCCCATTATGTCGATGAAAACCACAGGGAGATCTGGTTCATCACGGCGAAAGGCACCTACATGAGCGATCACGCCGATGGTCAGGATGCGCACTATATCATCTGCAATGACAAGAAGGGCCTCTATGCCAGCCTGCGCGGACGTATCACCTCCGAGATAAACCCAAAAAAGCTGGAAGAGTATTGGAGCTTTGTCGCCGCCAGCTGGTACGAAGACGGCAAGAATGATCCGGACGTCCAGCTGCTGAAGCTATCCCTCAAGGATGGTGAAATCTGGACCGCCAAGAATGGCGCGGTCTTCATGTTTGAAGTGGCCAAGGCGAACCTCACCGATTCCAAACCTGATATCGGCGAGCATTTCGAGATCAGCTTCTAGAGCTTGTCCAGCCAGTTCTTGAGCAGGGCGTGGCCGTGTTCGGTGAGGATGCTTTCCGGGTGGAATTGCACACCGTAGATCGGCCGCGTCTTGTGGTGCAGGGCCATAACTTCGCCGTCATCGGTGAAGGCATCGGCGATCAGCACATCCGGCAGACCGTCCGGCCTCACAGCAAGAGAGTGATAGCGCACGACGCGGTAGCTTTCCGGCAGTCCCGCAAACAGGTCTCCGCCGGTCTGGTGGATGTCTGACAGTTTGCCGTGGCGGATTTCGCGCGCGGTGATGACTTCACCTCCGAAGGCCTGACCGATCGACTGGTGGCCAAGGCAGACGCCCAGAATGGGCAGGTCTTCCGGCGCACCCTGGATCAGCGCCACGCAGATGCCCGCCTCATTCGGAGAGCAGGGGCCCGGCGACAGAAGGATGCCGTCTGCACCGCTGGCGAGAGCCTCTTCGACCGTCAGTTCATCATTGCGCACGACGCGCGTTTCTGCGCCCAGCTCTTCCAGATAGTGGACGAGATTCCAGGTGAAGCTGTCATAATTGTCGATGACGAGGACGTGCTTCTTCTTCGCGCTCATTGGTCAAACTCATAGGAGGCAGCCAGTTCGGCAGCGCGGCGCAGGGCGCCTGCCTTGTGGACGGTTTCGTCATATTCGTATTGAGGCTTGGAATCTAGCACGACCCCGCCGCCCGCCTGGATGTGCAGCTGGCCATCCTTGATGATGGCGGTGCGCAAGGCGATGCAGGTGTCGAGATCACCATTCCAGCCGAAATAGCCGACCGCGCCGCCATAGATTCCGCGGCGATGGGTTTCCATCTCGTCGATGATCTGCATGGCACGGATCTTCGGGGCACCTGACACTGTGCCTGCCGGGAAGCCGGCAAACAGCGCATCAACACTGTCGAGGCCTTCGCGCAAGTCTCCCTCAACATGGCTGACAATATGCATGACGTGGGAATAGCGCTCGACGATGAACTGCTCGGTAACGGTCACGCTGCCATAGGCGGCGACACGGCCGACATCATTGCGGCCAAGGTCCAGCAGCATCAGATGCTCGGCGATCTCCTTGGGATCGTTCAGCAGATCCTGCGCGCGGCGGGCATCTTCCTCGGCGTCCCCACTACGCGGCCGGGTGCCGGCAATCGGACGGATGGCGACGCGGCCATCACGGACGCGCACAAGGATCTCCGGGCTGGAGCCGACGAGGCAGACATCGCCCAGATTCATGTGGAACATGAAGGCGGACGGGTTCAACCTGCGCAGGGCGCGATAGAAGCTGATGGACTTGCGCGGGAAGGGCGTCGAGAAACGCTGGCTCGGTACAACCTGAAAGATGTCGCCTGCACGAATGTAGTCCTTGCAGGTTTCGACCATCTCGAAATAGCGCTCCTGAGAGGTATTCGAAACCGGCTCGACCAGCACCGGCGCCTGGTCCTTAGGCGGCATCTGGGGCAGGCGCTCCAGCTTCTGCTCCACTTCATCAAGCAGGGCGTTGATCTCCACATCCTGGCCATCCTCGACACGGCCGATCAGCAGGATCTCCTGATAGATGTGATCGAACACGATAACGACGCGTGGCACGACCAGCAGCGTCTCGGGCACGTTCAGCATATCCGGCTTGGTGATTTTAACCGGCTCGACATACTGGATCATATCATAGCCGACATAGCCGAAAGCCCCGGACGCCATGGGCGGCAGGGCTTCGTCAGCCGAGGCGCGGGCATCGCGGACAAAAGCCTTCAGCGCCGTGACCGGATCCCCATCCTGTTCAACGGGTTCAGAAAAGCTGACATCTCTGGCGATTTCTGCCTTGCCATTCAGGATGCGAAACCAGCGACCAGGCTCCAGCCCGATAAAGGAATAGCGGCCCAGACGTTCGCCGCCCGCAATGGACTCGAACAGAAAGCTGCCGGGCGTCTCGTCGCCGAGCTTCAGCATGGCTGCAACGGGAGTTTCTATATCCCCGATGCGCCGCCGGACGATCAGTTGTGCCTGGCTCATTGGTCTGTCGAAATCGAAGCCTTGTAGGCGTTCAGGGCGGCTTCATTGGTGCGCAGTTTCATATACGCCTGGATCTCTCCATCGAGGGCCTGATTAAGATCAGACTGCAGCGAGGTGATCAGAGAGGTATCGGCAATCGGCGCGATGCTCGCGATCTGGGTCTCGTCCGGCGGCGTGATTCTCAGCACTTCAAGTACCAGAACAATGTTGCCGTCACGGCTCGGGAAGGTGAAGACTTCGCCTTCCTTGCCGGAGAAGATGGAGGCGATGGCCTGAGTCGGCAGGCCGGTATCAGCCGCATTTCGACGTGAGATCGGGGCGGGCGGACTTTCGACCTCTGTGTCAGACTTGCGGGCCTCGACCTCCAGCGTGGTCTCGCCGGACTGGAGACGCTCCTTCAGCTGGTCCAGAGCCGTCTGGCGGGCATTTGTCTCACGCTCGCGCAGCAGGTTGCGGCGGACGCGTTCCTTGATCTGGTCGAATTCCGGTGTGTAGGCCTCGATGATCTTGCGAGGAGAGGTCAGGAAGATACCGGTCGGGCCGTCATAGCGGTTGCTGGTTTCACCAACAGGGATCTGAAAGGCCTGCGCGAAGGCATCGCCGGCATTGATCAGGCTGACCATGGGCGCGCCTTCCTCGGTCACTCCCTGCGGACCAACGGGGGCGAACGTCATGATCGGAACATTCAGCTCCTCGCCAATCTGGCTGAGCGGATAGCCGGCACCGATGGCGCGGTCGAGAGCTTCCATCTTCTCATACAGCATGACCTCAGCGCGCTCGCGAGAGAGCTGGTCGCGGATTTCCTGTTCCACCTGTTCCAGCGGCAGCACAGCACCTGGCTGAACAGACATCAGGCGGGCAATCATCCACTGATTGCCACGCTCGACCGGGCCAAACAGGGCGCCACTCTGCTTGCCAGGCCCGAACATGGCTTCGGCCAGATCCTTGTCAGCGGTGCCTTCCTTGCGGCCTGTTTTGGTTTCGCGATTGGCGACCCCTTGCAGGCTAGCAGAGTCGCCGCCGGCTGCGAGCAGGCCAAAAGCCGAGCGGGCTGCTTCGCGCGTGTCGAAGTAAAGCTCCACATAGGTGCGGGTGTCAGGCTCGGAATAGCGCTCGGTCTTGCTGGCCTCATAGATCGTGGCGATCTCCTGATCGGTGACCGTGACCTGAGAGATGAAGTCTTCCGACGACATTTTGAGCATGTCGATCATGCGGCGCTCAGGCTGTTTCAGGCTTTCGAGGTTTTCATCATAGAAGGCGCGCACTTCCTCGTCTGTCGGGGCATCCGGCTCCGGCAGCTTGGTGGCATCCAACAGGAACCAGGCGACTTCACGTTCCTCACCAATGTAGCGGGCCTGCAGGTTCGACAGTGTCTTGGCCGGATAGATGGCCGCATTGGCCCCATTGCGCAGGGCCTTGAGGATCAGATCATCTGCGACCTGCTGCTCATATTCCTTCTGTGTGATGCGGCTGCTGTAGAGTACTTGGCGATAGGTATCGAGGTCCAGCGCGCCGGTGAGCGGGTTCTTGAAGGCGTCGACCGTCTTCAATTCCTCTACCACAGCATCCGCGGAAGGGTGGATGCCGATGGATTCGGCAAAGCCGAGCAGGGTGAGTTTAGCCGCTTCCATCTGGAACAGCTGGTCAATCATACCCTGTTCCTGCAGCTGGCTTTTTGTCATCGGCTCTTCTGATTCGGCATTGATATTCCGGATCACAGTCTCGACGCGGCGGTCAAAAGCCTGCGGATCAATCGAGCGGCTGCCCGAAGCGGCGAGGTTTGACCCCAAGCCGCCGCGGATCTGCGCGAACATCTGGTCCACGCCCCAGAACGCCATCCCCGCGATGATGATCATGACAATAATTTTCCCGACGAAGGAATTCATCAGGCTTTTCATCAAGGCTAGCATATCGGCAGCGTCTTTCTGGCAGGTTGAGGGGTGGTCCAGTGCTTGCTAGGCGACCCGGCAATGTCTTTCAAGATAGGGATAGCTTATGGCCAGAACACTGATAGCCGGTAACTGGAAAATGAACGGGCTCAAAGAAAGCCTTGGGGAAATCCGGACAGTCGCCTCGGAGATGGGTAAAGCACGCGAAGGGGTTGAGGTTCTGCTATGCGTTCCGGCGACCCTTCTGGCGCTTGCCGCAGAGGCTGCACAGGGCTCTGCGCTCAAGGTAGGCGGAGAGACCTGTCACCCGAAAGCCAGTGGCGCGCATACAGGGGACATATCTGCTGAAATGCTTGCAGATGCGGGCGCATCGCACGTCATTGTTGGTCATTCTGAGCGCCGCATGGATCATGCCGAAAACAATGAAACCGTCGCCGCGCAGGCCGAAGCAGCGCTGCGGGCAGGCCTGACGCCGATCATCTGCATCGGGGAGAGCCTGGAACAGCGCAAGGCCGGCGAGACGCTGGATTTCGTGGCAAGCCAGATCAAAGGCTCAATTCCGGCTGGTGTGGATGCCGAACAAATTGTCATTGCCTATGAGCCAATTTGGGCCATCGGTACGGGCGAAGTGGCCAGTGTGGAACAGATTGATGAAGTGCACCGCGCCATCCGTGCCCGCCTGGGCGAGCGATTCGGCCCGGAAAAGGCAGATCTCATCCCTCTGCTGTATGGCGGCAGCATGAAACCGGACAATGCCGGGGAAATTCTGGCCATAGATGACGTAAATGGGGGGCTTATCGGGGGTGCCAGCTTGAAGGCGACCGACTTCCTCGCCATCTACGCGCAAGCAAAGTAGACTGCCAAATTAAACAAGACTGAAGCCCAAGGCTTGGCGTCCGCGTTCAATGACGATATGCGGGCCGCTTGAATTTCACTGGGACGCACCCGCCATGCAGACTGTCATACTTACCGTTCATATCATTGCGTGTATCGTGATGACTGGCCTCGTGTTGCTTCAGAAGTCCGAAGGCGGTGGCCTTGGACTGGGTGGTGGTGGTGGCGGTGCTGGCTCCCTGATGTCCGGACGGGGCGCTGCTGGCGCTCTGGTGCGGTCCACGATCATCTTTGGCGGCATCTTCTTTGTCACCAGCCTGGCGCTGACGACCATTGCCAACCGCAACAATGACACCCGTTCGGAAGTCGAGCGGGCGCTGGGCGCGGACGATGCGACCACGGGCACCGGAAGCCCGGCAGACCTGCTGGACCCGACAGCCCCGCTGCTGGAAGGCCAGGAAGGCCTCGGCACACCGGAAGCTGATGATAATCTGCCGACCACTCTGACAGACCCGACCGTCGATACGCCTGTGGAAGAAGCCCCTGCAAATGAGGCTACTGCCACGGAGACTGCGCCGGAAGGTGATGGCGGGGAAAGTAATCCCCAATAATTGCGCCGCGTAGGTGTTTTCCCTGCGTCAAATATTTCCGAATCACGGCATCAGGGTGATCCCATGATCCGCTATATTTTCATTACAGGCGGCGTGGTGTCCTCCCTTGGCAAGGGTATCGCTTCCGCCGCACTCGGCGCTTTGCTTCAGGCACGTGGCTATAAGGTCCGCCTGCGCAAGCTTGACCCTTATCTGAATGTCGACCCCGGCACGATGAGCCCCCGCCAGCATGGCGAGGTCTATGTCACCGATGACGGGGCGGAGACCGATCTGGACCTCGGCCATTATGAGCGCTTTACCGGCGTCTCGGCCCGCCAGTCGGACAACATCACGACGGGCCGCATCTACAAGCACATCATCGAGAAGGAACGCCGCGGCGACTATCTCGGCGCGACCATCCAGGTGATCCCGCACGTGACGAACGAGATCAAGGATTTCGTCCTGTCCGATCCAGGCGAGGATGTGGAGTTCGTGCTGTGCGAGATCGGCGGCACGGTGGGCGACATTGAAGGCCTGCCATTCTTCGAGGCGATCCGCCAACTGGGCCAGGAGCTGGGTCCGGAGCGCGCCTGCTTCATCCATCTTACGTTGCTGCCCTACATTCCGGCCGCTGGCGAAATGAAGACCAAGCCGACACAGCACTCCGTGAAAGAGCTGCGCTCCATCGGCATCCAGCCGCACATCCTGCTGTGCCGCTGTGACCGGCCGATCCCGGAGAATGAGAAGGGCAAGATTGCCAGCTTCTGTAATGTGCGCCCGTCCAGCGTGATCGAAGCGCGCGACGTGGGCCACATCTATGATGTGCCGGAATCCTACCACGCCGAAGGTCTGGACAAGGAAGTGCTGGCGCACTTTCGCATTGATGACGCGCCGGAGCCAGACCTGTCAGGTTGGCACGAAATTGCCCACACGACGCATCATCCGGACGGTCATGTCTGCATCGGCTTGGTCGGCAAGTACACCGATGTGCCGGATGCCTATAAATCCGTCGCGGAAGCGCTGGCCCATGGCGGCCTTGCCAACAAGGTGAAAGTGGATGTCCGCCTCATCAATTCCGAGGAATTTGATGATGAGCAGCGCCCGCTGGACATTCTGGAAGGCGTGCACGGCATCATCCTGCCGGGCGGTTTTGGCGAACGCGGTGCCTATGGCAAGATGCGGGCGGCGCGGTTTGCCCGTGAGCGCAAGGTGCCGTGCTTTGGCATCTGCTATGGTATGCAGCTTTCCGTCATCGAGGCCGCGCGCAACATGGCGGGCATCATCGACGCGAACACCAGCGAGAATGATCCGGAGACGCCGGAACCGCTGGTGGGCCTGATGGAAGAGTGGACCAAGGGGAACGAGACCGTCCTGCGCGACGAGAAGACCGACAAGGGCGGCACGATGCGCTTGGGCGCGTACCCGGCTCGCCTGAAGGAAGGCAGTAAGGTTGCCGAGATCTATGGCACGCTGGACATCTCCGAACGCCACCGTCACCGCTATGAGGTAAACGCGACCTATATGGAAGCGCTGGAAAAGGCGGGTGGTCTGTTCTCCGGATTGTCACCGGACGGCAAGCTGCCGGAGATTTTCGAACTGCCGGACCATCCCTGGTTCATCGGTGTGCAGTATCACCCGGAGCTGAAATCCCGGCCCTTCGAGCCGCACCCGCTGTTTGCGAGCTTTATCGAAGCCGCCGTGAAGCAGAGCCGTCTGGTTTAGGCCGGGAACTTTCTTTCACGCAGCACTGGCGCCCGGCGCGGACAAATGGTCCGGCCGGGCGTTTGTTTTTGGGGTGGGGCAAGCCTCAGGACGTGTTGAGAAAGTAGGGCTGAACGTCGTGCGCCTCCTGCTCCAGCAGGCGGGCCGTGTTGCATTGCTGCGGCGTCAGGGGGCCGCGATGGAACAACCGCCTGGCGACTTTTGCGATCTGGGGACGGGCCGTGCCCAGCAGGCGGCGGATCTTGTTGATGTAGTGCTGGCGATAATCCAGCGCGTGGTCCAGAGCCATCAGACGGCGGACGAGACGCTTTGCCGGCAGGATGTCTTCCGGCAGTTTCGGGTATTCGTTGATGTCAGGAATATCGTCCGCATCCAGAAAGCGTATGCGTGGGCCGCTGGTGCGAACCGGAGGCGGCGGGATTGTGCCGGGACGTTTGTTGCCTTTTGTTTCAAACAGGCGGAAGAGGGGCTGGGTATCGCGCTTTGGTGTTTCGGAGGGGGTGGCCGGGCGTGAGGGCGCGGGTTCTGCCGGAGTGCGGCTTGAGGCGGGCAGGGCGCCAAGTTCTGCCGCCGCGAGCCACAGGCAACGGCGCAAGGCAGGCTCGGCCTGTGACAGGAAGCGGCTGACGCCTTCAATCACACGGCGCGGCAGAAGCGGCGTGTGGCGATTGATGCCATGGCGCGCGAGCAAACGGACAAGCTCCGTACTCAGTACATTCAGCATCAGCCAGACGGCTGCACGTATCTGCGGTGGGGGCGTGTAGCGCAAATCCATGGCCGTAAGGATGGAGCGGGGCGCTTTGCGAAGGATTTAGATAGGCAGAGGCTTTGTTATTGTTGCTGTTTTTCAGCTCTGAGCGTGGACAGGCGAGGTTTTTTTACCCCGGCGCAAGAGGCGGATCTCACCTCCCACGCCTTTGGCCTCTCCCTCTTGCGGGGGAGGGATATTCAGGACTTTGAGACCTGGAACTGGCCGACATTGATGCGGCCGTCGAGGAAGCCTGCTTCGCAATAGGAGAGGTAGAAGTTCCACATGCGGCGGAAGGGTTCGTCGAACTCCATCTGTTTGATCTCGTCCCATTTGTCATTGAAGGCGCGGGCCCATTCATGACAGGTGCGGGCATAATCCTGGCCGAAATAGGTGACGCCATCATGGCGCAGGCCGGCTGTATTGAACTCTTCCTTCAGGGCCTTTTCGCTGGGCAGCATTCCGCCCGGGAAAATGTGGCGCTGGATGAAGTCCACACGTTTGCGATAGCGCGGGAAGATGTCATCATCAATGGTGATGATCTGCAGCGCGGCCTTGCCGCCCTGTTTCAGGCTTTCATAGATCTTGGCGAAATAACTGGGCCAGTAGGACTCGCCGACGGCTTCGAACATTTCAATGGAGGCAACACCATCATAGATGCCCTTATGGTCCCGGTAGTCTTCGAGGCGGATCTCGACGCGTTCTGACAGGCCTTCGCGCTGCATGCGGGCCATGGCGTATTCACGCTGCGATGGAGAGATGGTGAGGCACGTGACTTTCGATCCGCGATGCTTGGCGGCATATTCGGCAAAGCCGCCCCAGCCGCAGCCAATCTCAAGGATATCGGAAGAGGGGCCCGCATTGATCCGGTTGCAGATGTTCTGGTACTTGTTGTGCTGGCCCTGTTCCAGGCTCATATTGGGACTGTCGAACATGGCGGAGGAATAGGTCATGGAGGGATCCAGCCACAAGCTGTAGAAGTCATTACCCAGATCATAATGGGCCATGATGTTCTTCTTCGCGCCCTCCTTTGAATTACGATTGAACATGTGGCGGATCATGTTGGCCCAGCGCACGATGACGCCGCCAACAGCCAGCTTGCCGACCTTGTCAAAATTGGCCGAGAAGAAGCGTAGCACTTCTGTCAGATTTGGTGTGGACCATTGGCCGTCCATATAGGCCTCAGCGAACCCTACATCGCCGCCAGCCATGGCGCGTTTCACAAAGTCATAATCATGCACGATGATGGTGGCGTCCGGACCAGGCTGGTCATTCTGGAACTTCAGGGCACGGTCATCCGGCAAGACAAAAGTGATATGCCCCTTGCTGGTGTTGAGCAGGGCAAAGGCGGCCAGGCGAAAGCTGGTCGGAACGCCTTTCAGGTTCCGGATGGACTGGCTGCTGGCTAGTATGACCTCGGTCATGCGGCATCCCTCCTGTTAGCAGGATTACGCATTTGTAAGCCGGATGCAATCGTCGCGGGCGATTCCGGCATGGCGGGTTTAGAGTGATACTTTGCGCCGCGCCGCCAGATCTGTAATGCCTGCCAGTGAATGCCGAGTGTGACGCCCAGCGTCGAGAGGGGATTTTTAAGGGCAAGTTTCAAGAGATTTCCCGTCGTCGCAGGGCGCTTGCGCGCGGTGATATTGGCCATGTGCAGGCGGTTCCCGTCTTTCAGGCTTTCCACGACAACGCCCATTTTTTCTTCCGGGGCGCGGAGCGTGAAGCGGTAGGTTCCGGTCACGTCAAAGAAGGGCGACACGTGGAAGGATTTCGGTGCGGCATGAACATCGCGCGCGCCTGATACTGCGGCGACATAGCAATGATGCTCCCCGAACGTATTGTTCACTTCGTAGATGATGCCGCGCAGCTCACCGTCCGGCCCGTAGCCATACCAGAGGGAGAGCGGCGCGAATTTGTAAAACAGGTGGCGCGGAAAGGTAACAAGGCGGATCGCGCCGCCGTCCAAATCCACACCCGCACCGGACAGCATGTCTTCCGCCCAGGGACGCAAGGCCGTGCCTTTTTGGCGGGGACCATGGTCTGCCTCATGAAAGGCGAACAGGCCGGGGCGATTGACGCTGAACAGGGGGGAGGCGCGGGCGGCCTCTTCCAGGCGGTCAATGTCCACATCAATCAGGACAAGATCATAGGCAAAGCGGCGCTCAAACGGGGTGTAGCGCATATGCACGGTCTGGCCGGTCCACAGATTGAGGGCGGGGGCGGTCAAACGGACACCTCTGCAGCAGCGGGCACTGCACGCAGTTTGCGGGAGGGCTGGAGAATGTCCACCCCTTCGGCCTGCCATGGCACCTGACCACCAAGCGAGAGCGCCGCAGAAAGGCCGGCTTTCAGGCCGTCTTCATGGAAGCCGCGCCCCATCCATGCGCCGGCGATCCACAGGCCGTCCTGGCCCTGGATACGGTTCAGTCCGCGTACGGCCGCTTCAGCCGCTGCGTCGAATTGCGGGTGGTCGAAATTGTATTCCAGAAAGGTGAATTCATCGCGCGGCGGTGTATCCGGATTGAGCGTGATGAAGACCGGGCGGTCATCCGGCAAGCCCTGCAGTCGGTTCATCCAGTAGGTGAGGCAGATATCGCCGCTTTCCTGCTTCAATACGTTCCAGCTGGCCCATGCCGCCTTGCGGGACGGCATCAGGGCCGGGTCGCGGTGAAGATAGATGCGGTTCGGGCGGTAGCGGACCGAGCGCAGCAGGAAGGATTGCTCTTCGAACTTGCCTTCCACCATGCGCTGGGCCTGGTCTGAATGGGTGGCAAGGATCACATCATCGAAGACCTGAGTCCTGCCGGCATCGGTGACGACCGCAACATGCTCACCAAAGGGGAAGATGCGCTGCACCCCGGTGTTCAGACGGAGCCGTGGGCCCAGCAAACGCACGACGCGGTCGACATAGTTACGACTGCCGCCGGTGACGGTGCGCCATTTCGGGCGCTCCTTGTGCATCAGGCGGTGATTGTCGAAAAACTGGAAGAAGCTCATCGCCGGATAGTCCAGCATCTTCTTCTCGCAAGTGGACCAGATTGCTGCGCCCATGGGCAGGATGTAATTGGAGCGAAACTCCGCAGAGAAACCATGCCGGTCCAGCCATGCGCCGAGGGTTGTGTCGTTGATAGCGCCGGAGGCAAGCTCTTCCCTTGCGATGTCATTGAACTTCAGAATGGTACGCCAGAAGCGGTGAAAGCTGGGGCTGAACAGGTTGCGGCGCTGGGCGAAGATGCCATTCAGCGTGGAGGCCCATTCCCAGCCATCAGGATCGGACACGGCAAAACTCATGTCCGATGGCTGGGTCTGTACATTCAGGGCATCGAAAAAGCCGATCAGGTTCGGGTAGTTCAGGGCATTATAGACGATGAAGCCAAGGTCTACGGCGGTCTCGTGACCGTCATAGTCAAAGACGTGCGTACACGCATGGCCTCCGGCACGGTCGGACTTTTCAAAGACCGTAACCTCGGCCGTGTCCTTCAGGGCATAGGCTGCGCCGAGCCCGGAAATGCCGGAACCAATGATGGCGATGCGTTTCATGCAGCGTCTCTCTTTTTCTTGAGGGTATCATAAGCGTCCAGAGCGCGCTGACGCGCGTCGGAATGCTCGACAATCGGTTTGGGATAAGTGTCACCGAGTTTGACGCCTGCTTTCTCCAGCGTGGCGTCATCGGCCTCCCAGGGTGCGTGAAGGTGCTTCAGCGGCAGGTCTTTTAATTCCGGGCACCAAGTGCGGACATAATCTCCGGTCTCGTCAAACTTCTCGCCCTGGGTGATCGGGTTGAAGATACGGAAATAGGGGGCTGCATCAGCGCCGGAACCGGCTGTCCATTGCCAGCTGGCGGGATTGTTGGCGTGGTCTGCATCGACCAGCGTATCCCAGAACCATGCCTCTCCCTTCTGCCAGGGCAGGAGGAGATGCTTGGTCAGGAAGGATGCGACAATCATCCGTACACGATTGTGCATCCAGCCGGTGTGCCACAGTTGGCGCATCCCGGCATCGACGATGGGATAGCCGGTCTGGCCTTTGGTCCAGGCCTCATAAGCGAAGCTGTCCGTGCGCCAGGGCATGTGCTGGAAGGAGTCGTTGTAATTTTCGGTCGCGATATCCGGATTGTAGTAGAGCAGGGTGTAAGAGAATTCCCGCCAGCCGACTTCCGACAGGAAGTTCCGGCCGTCACTCTCGTTTACCTGACCGGATTCCATGCCGGCCTGAACGGCACGCCAGATCTGGGCCGGGCCGATTTCGCCAAAGCGCAGATGCGGAGAGAGGCCGGACGTGGAATCGTCCAGATCCGGACGATTGCGGTTTTTCTTGTAGCCATTGACCGGGCCGTCGAGAAAGTCTTTCAGGCGCTGGATTGCGCCTGCCTCGCCGGGTGTCCAGTGATCGTCGAATCCGGTGGACCAGTCAGGCCCGGACGGGTGCAGGTCCCAATCCTTCAACTTTTCGGATTTCACTTCCCGGCTGGACAGGGCGGAGGCCTTTCCCAGTGTCGGCGCGGGGCGGTAATTCTGGCTTGCGGATTTCCAGTAAGGCGTGAACACCTTGTAATAGCCGCCCGCATTGGTTTCGATGTCCCAGGGCTCGTTCAGCAGGCGCGCATTGTAGCTGCTGACGGAAAGGCCCCGGGATTTGAGATCTTCCTTGATGGCAGCGTCGAGGTCTCGCTCCGGCTTCTCATAGCGGCGGTTCCAGAAGATCGCCTCTGCGCCGGTTTCCTCGATGACCTGATCCAGAACATCGGCAGATTTACCGGACCGCAAGGTGAGCTGTGCGCCAGCATCTTCAATGTCAGCGGCAAGCGCCTTCAGGGATTTGTCGAGCCACCATTTGGAAGCGCCGCCGAGCTTGCGCAGGCCTTTGGTCTCTTCATCATGAATATAGAGCAGGACGAGCGGACGCCCTGAAGATACCGCCGCCTGCAGGGCCGGGTTATCCGTCAGTCGAAGGTCTTCTCGAAACCAGACTATGGCGGGGGAAGATTGCGTCACGAATTTCCTCAAGTCTTCTCGGGTGTTGTGCAGTCTTTACGCGTGAAGTCGCCAACTGGATCAACCGCATGAGCGCTTAGCCTTCCGCCCCTGTGTCTGCCCGGTTATAGGTGGAGCATTAGGCGTGGAATCAACCACAAGGAAAGACAGGTAGACGTCATGGCAGGTACATCCCTTACAGGCCTGATCCGGGCCGCTTCTGGCAAGCGTGTGGTCTGTGTGGGCGATGTGATGCTGGATCGTTTTGTCTATGGCAGTGTCACACGCATTTCTCCCGAAGCGCCAGTTCCAATCATGCGCCGGGCCCGTGAAGCGGCCATGCCAGGCGGGGCAGGCAATGTAGCGCGTAATCTGGCATCGCTGGGTATGTCTGCCAGCCTGCTGGGCGTCGTGGGAGATGATGCCGAGGGCCGGGAGCTGGCCGAATTGCTGGGAAATATCGAGGGCATTGAGGCCGACCTGATCGCCATGCGCGGACGCAGCACAACGCTGAAAACGCGTTTTGTGGCAGGTGGCCAGCAATTGCTGCGCGTGGACGCGGAGGATACGGGCGCCATTGATTCCATGTCTGAAACCGAACTAATCGCCTCCATTACGGATGAAGCACCCAATGCGGCTGTGATCATCCTGTCGGACTATGCCAAGGGCGCCGTAACGGATGGTGTGATTGCCGCAGCTCTGAAAGCCGGCGCCGAGAATGGCGTGCCGGTGATTGCTGACCCGAAAGGCCGGGATTTTGCACGCTATGGCGCGGTAGACCTGTTGAAACCGAATGCGAGTGAGCTGGCAATAGCGCTAGGCCTGCCAGTGGAGTCTGACCATGAGATCGAAAAGGCGCTGACCGCAGCGCAATCCGTGCTGCCGGCAAAGTCTGTTGTCGTGACACGCGCCGCGAAGGGCATGAGCTTTGCCAGGGAGGGCGAGGCTCCGCAGCATCGCAGCGGGCAGGCGCGTGAAGTGTATGATGTCTCCGGCGCGGGGGACACAAGCATTGCCGCGCTAGCACTGGGCCTTGCAGGTGGAGGCAGCCTTTCAGACGCGGTCAGCCTGGCGATTGCAGCTTCCGGCATTGCTGTTGGCAAGGCAGGGACGGCGACAGTCTCTGCGGCAGAACTGGAGACGGCCCTGCTGTTGGGCCTGCGCAATGGAGGGGTCAGCTATTTGTCGCTCGATGCGGCGAAGGCACAGGTTGAGGCGTGGCGCGATACCGGCCTCACGGTCGGTTTTACCAATGGCTGCTTTGACATACTCCACCCCGGACATCTGCGCGTGCTGGAAGAGGCAAAGTCCCGCTGCGGACGGCTTGTCGTGGGGTTGAATTCGGATGCCTCGGTGTCTCGCCTGAAGGGACCGAGCCGACCGGTAAACAATGCTGATTCGCGGGCGCGTGTCCTGTCCGGCCTGACGGCTGTGGATGCGGTCGTCGTGTTTGAGGAAGATACGCCGCTGGACCTGATCGAGGCGTTGCAGCCGGACCTGCTGGTCAAGGGCGGGGATTATTCCATTGATACGATTGTCGGCGCGGACATTGTTCAGGCGCGTGGCGGCAGCGTCCATATCGTGCCGCTGGTGGACGGTCAGTCAACGACGGCTGCGATTGAGCGGGCGCAGTCGAAATAAACTGTCTGGTGACAGGAAACTCATGCAACCCGCATGAGAGGTAGGCGTTCTGGCTGGAATAATCACAACAGGATCGCCTGCATGGAGCCGTTTCTTTCAGAGCATGCCGCCCTGATTTCCCTCAGCATTCTTGCGTTCATGTTTGTCGGCTTCTTCCTGGAACTGTTGCCGGCAGCGGCCCTGGCCATAATCGGGGCGGCTGGTTTCCTGTTGCTTGGTTATCTGGATCAGGACGGCATTACGTCAGCCTTCTCCAATAGCGCACCCATCACGATCGGGGCGATGTTCATTCTGGCTGCCTCTCTGAGACGGACCGGGGTGCTCGATGCCTTGGCGGCAACTGTTCTGAAAGTGGCCGACACGTCCACAATGGGGGCCTTGCTGTTGCTGGGCGCGACCGTGTCGATAGCTTCGGCCTTTGTGAACAATACGGCTGTGGTCGTCATTCTTCTGCCGATTGTGATCGAACTGGCGCAGCGGCTGAAGATTTCCGAGAAGAAGCTGCTGATCCCGCTGTCCTATATCTCGATACTGGGCGGGACATGCACCTTGATCGGGACGTCCACGAACTTGCTGGTGGCGGGGGTGGCGCATGAGAGTGGCCTAGAGCGGTTCAGTATTTTCGAGATCACGCCTGTCGGACTTGTGACCTTTGCCTTCGGTATAGCGATGCTGCTGGGGCTCGGTTGGCTGTTGCTGCCGAAAGACCCGGGTGATGTGAAGGCGCCCGCGCTCGATACGTCCTATCTGACCGATGCTTTCGTCCGCGAAGACTCTGTAGCAGTGGGCAGGCTGGTCGAAGATGTCGCGGAACTGACCAAGAAGGGCATCAATATCGTTTCCCTGAACCGGGGAAATCAGCGCCTGGCCATTGCGCAGGAGGGCGCAGAACTGAAGGCAGGTGACCGCATAACACTGCGCGCCAATCTGGAGGAGCTGATCACGCTGGTTGAGAGTGGCTTGTTCCGGATCGGCATCAAGATGCGCCAGCACGAGGGCGGCGAGGAAGAGCATGCGCATGTTACCGTGACGTCGAATGACCCGAATATCGGACGGCGCATTTCAGACATGTCATATCTCTCGCGCCATGCGGTGACGGTGCGGGGCCTGACCCGGTTTGGCAGTCTGCCGGGACCAAATTTGGCGAATGCGCGTCTGAAGGCCGGGGACCGGATGATCGTCGATGGCACGGAGGTGGAGCTTAGGGATCTGGCGACATCCAGTGCGTTGGTGGTGGACCGTTCGCTGAAAGTAGAACCGTTCCGCCGTAAACGTGGCCCCTTGGCAATTGCGATTCTGCTGGCGGTTATCCTGTCGTCTGCGGTCTTGGGAGTGCCGTTGTTGATCACCTCCATGATCGGTGTCGGAGCGGTGCTGGCCTTTGGCTGCCTTACACTGAATGATGCCTTTGAGGCGATGGATGCAAGCGTGCTTGCGCTGATTGTGGCGATGCTGATGGTAGGAGAGGGGTTGCAGTCTGCGGGCGGCGTCGAGTCGCTGGTCAGCGGGCTGGAGCCTGTGCTGAGGATGGCGTCTCCTTTCTGGCTGGTACTGTTGATCTACCTGCTGACCTCCGGCCTGACGGAAGTGGTGACGAATACGGCTGTGGCCGTGATCATGACCCCGCTGGTGATCGCTGTGGGCGGTCAGCTGGGGATAGAGCCCCGTGCCTTGGTCGTGGCGGTCATGTTCGGGGCAAGCGCGAGCTTTGCCTCCCCGATTGGCTATCAGACGAACACAATTGTTCACGCGGCAGGCAATTACCGCTTTTCTGACTTCCTGAAGATTGGGGTGCCGATGAATCTAGTGGTCGGTTTCGCAACCAGCCTGGCGATCTACGTGTTCTATCTGCACTGAACATTACAAACGCACGATGATTGCGCCAGCCTAGTTCGCGACGCCTTTTTTCAGCTCATAAGTGCCGCGCGGGGTCAGATCGAACCATTCCGGGATGTCCGGGTGGTTGAGGGGGGAATCCGACTCGTCCGGCACCAGATTCTGTTCCGAGACATAGGCGACATAGTGTGTGCGCTCATTTTCAGCAAACAGATGGTAAAAGGGCTGGTCCTTGCGGGGACGAACTTCTTCCGGGATGGACTGGTACCAGTCTTCTGTATTGGCAAATACAGGGTCCACATCAAAGATGACACCCCGGAAAGGGAAGTGCCGGTGGCGCACGACCTGGCCGATCTGGAACTTCGCAACCAGCGGGGTCACGTCATTATATAGATGGTCAGGATTCACGGGCTTATCGAGCAATAGCGCACCATCAGAGGTCTTGCGACCTCCGGTCTTTTTGCTGCGTCGCAGCCATCCGAAGAGAGATGTGCGTCTGGCCATTTCCCGCTCCTGTGATACACCATGCAACAAGACATAAATTTGGGCCACACTATGGCTGACAAAAAAGCAGCGGGACGGCGCGGTAATCGCGGCCGACCGCGCACCGCCAAGCCTTCGGAGCTGTATGCTGCCGTGGATCTTGGGACAAATAATTGCCGCCTGCTGGTGGCTGCGCCGCACGGGAAGACTTTCCGTGTGGTTGATTCGCATTCCCAGATTGCACGTTTGGGGGAAGGCCTTCACGAAACAGGCCGCCTGTCCGATGCCTCGATTGAGCGAGCCATGGATGCGATGCACGCGATCCGCCGGAAACTAAAGGCCCATGGCGTCGGCAAGGTGCGCTGCATTGCGACAGAAGCCTGCCGGAAAGCCGAGAACGGCCCGGACTTTATCCGTCGCGTGCACGAGGAAACCGGCCTCACCTTCAAGATTATCGGTGCCAAGGAAGAAGCGCGGCTGGCCAGCATTGGCTGTCATGACCTGATCGGCGGAGATGCACCGTCAGTGCTGGTCGTGGATATTGGCGGCGGCTCAACCGAATTGTCCTGGCTTAATGCCGAGATGGCCCGTGCGAATGGCCTGAAAGGGTTGATCCATCGCGCACCGATCCAGAACTGGACCAGCCTGCCGCTGGGCGTTGTGACGCTGACCGAGGCTTTCGCGCATCTGCCCGAGGCAGAAGCCTATCCTGCCATGATGGGTCATTGTGCCAGCGTGATAGATGCCTGGCAGGGGACGACGGCCATCCGGTCTGCAATGGGGCAGCGTGGGGCGCATCTAATCGGCACGTCCGGAACGGTGACCTGCCTCGCTGGGGTGCATCTGAAGCTGGACCGGTATCGCCGGGACCGTGTGGACGGCACCTGGCTGAGCCGTAAATCGGGTCAGGATGTGCTGCGTCTGCTGGTGGAGTCCGGCCCCGATGGCCGCGCGGCGCTGCCAACTATTGGTGAAGAGCGCGCGGGACTGATGCTGGCGGGCTGTGCTATTCTGGACTCGCTTTGGACGGCCTTTCCGGCCGGGCGCATGCGCGTTGGCGATCGGGGCCTGAGAGAGGGCCTCTTGCTGAGCATGATGTATGGGCAGAAGAAACCGCGCCGGAAACGTCGCGGCGGTCGTGGTGGCAAGAAGACTGGTGAGATGGGCCAAGCATCAACACCCAACACGACAAGCGGAGAAACTGGACATGCCGGATGATAACAAGCGGCGCTGGAAAGGCCCCGGCAAGGCAGACAAGAATACATCCGGTCGCCAGATGAGCGAACGGAAGGTGACGGCGCACCGGGCCAAGAATGAAAGCTCCAAGCGCTGGATCGAGCGCCAGTTGCAGGACCCCTATGTTCGCAAGGCCAAGGATGAGGGCTATCGCGCGCGGGCCGCCTACAAGCTGCTGGAGATCGACGAGAAGATAGGCCTGCTGCGCAAGGGCCAGCGTGTGGTGGACCTTGGCTGCGCGCCGGGTGGCTGGATGCAGGTAGCGCTGGAAAAGGGCGCGATTGAGGTCTCGGGGATAGACCTGTTGCCGGTCGAACCGGTGCCGGGCGCGCATATTGTCCAGGGCGATGTCACCGAACCGGATGATGTAGCTGAGCTGCTGAAGGGGCTGACCGGCAAGCCGGATCTGGTCCTGTCAGACATGGCAGCCAATACGACTGGCCACAAGCAGACGGACCACTTGCGGACCGTGGCTCTGGTCGAAATGGCTGTGGCCTTCGCCATCGAGCACCTCGCGCCGGGCGGGAATTTCTGTTCGAAAGTGTTTCAGGGCGGGGCGACCAAGGATGTGCTGGACGCGCTTAAGGCGCACTTCAAGACTGTGAAGCACATCAAGCCGCCTGCCAGTCGTGCGGGCAGTCCGGAAATCTTCGTGGTGGCAAAAGGTTTTAAGGGCTAGTAGCGCACGTCCATGCTGGGGCGTATTTTTGTCATAGGCTTACCGCCGCAGGCAGAGCGGAAATAGTCGCCTGATTCATGAAGCTTTTCTGCACCCGCAAAGCCTAGTTCGAGCGTGACCTCATAATGGGTTACACGGCCTTCATGGATAAATCCGCGGACATTCCCGACTTTGAACCAGTCCGGTTGGCCAAATTTGATGTGCGCGGCTGTAAGCCCCCGTTCGATCGCGTCATCGACGGAAACATTGGATGTCCCGGTGATTTGACGTTCAATCTTGGAGCCAGATCCCATGCGTTTTTAATACCTGTTCTACTATGACGTTGAACAACCTGATCCATATCGGGCCCGTCATTAAAACTATGCGGCAGCATTCATTTCGTTCCAATTTGTATGCGACTTCCGTGCCAAAGGGCCGAATATAACCTATGTTATCGCCAACATTTCTTGGTTTTACACTCGAGGCATCTGGATTTAAAGTTTCGCTAACCAAGCGAACCGTCATACTCTGCTGTACTCCGGTCTGATCACCTCAGCTCTAGCAACAGGACGCCCCTATATGCGCAAGCTTGTTCTTCTGACCTCTTTTATCCTGCTGGTCGGCTGCGCCTATCTTCAGGAGGTTTACGGCGAGGATCAGGCCTATGGCGGCAGGGCTGACCCGTATGAAAAGATCCAGTTCGCAGGAGAAGTCGCGACCGCCGCCGAACGCGCCGAATGCGAAGACGCGGGTGGGGAAGTACGCCGCGACGGCATGCTGGGCTGGCAGCAATGCATCCAGACCTATGCCGATGCGGGCAAGACCTGTTCCGACAATGATGATTGCCTGGGCCAGTGCCGCCTGAACATCAGCGAGACGATGCCCCAGCCTGGCGAGACCGTCACCGGCACATGCCAGGTCACCGACAGCCCGTTCGGGTGTTATGCGACCATCGAAGACGGCAAGGCCACTCCGACGATCTGTGTTGACTGATCGGGAGCAGGCCTAAACAGGCAAGAAGTGCGCCTCCGCCTCGTCGCGGTGTTTCTTCAGATACTTCATGAAGGGCGTGCCGCCGGTGCCGACATCGGGATCATTACCCGCGCCGCCCTTTGACTGCTTGTTGATATAGCTAGCCGCGTATTCGAGATGTCGCGTACGGAAGCGGGCGAGCTGACTGACATTGTCATTATAGAGCTTCGTCAGGAGCGTATTGCGCGTGCCTTCCAGATATTGGCGAAGGCCGCTCTTCGCGCGGATATCTTCAATGAATCGACGATGCGAGGGCGGGCGATAGGCGTGCAACTCGTCCAGGAAAGTGCGCAGCGGATCTGCGGCATGGCCAACACTGAACAGAGCATCCATGACCGGCACGATGGAAGATTGCGAGCCCGTCTGCCCCCGGAAGGCCTGCGCAGCACCACCTGTTTCTTCCACGCCTTCATAGACAAGCCCGGCACCAAGCGCAGGGTTGTTCTTCCAGCCATGAATCCAGGGCCGCACGCGGTGGAAATAGATATAAGGGTCGCAGCGCTCCGGCATCCGGTCGAAAATGGCATTGATGTCATCCCATGCGGCAGACATGGCTGTCAGGCTCGCCTCGATGGCCGGGGCGTCTTCCTCGTTCACATGCTGGATCAGCTGTGTGGTTTCTTCCAGCAGTTCGCCGGCGCGCGCCTCGATTGCGACATGAACCAGAATGAACCAGGCCTCATCCAGGCCGCCATCAAAATGCTGTAGCGTGTAGATGTTGGACAAATTGATTGGGCCGCTGGTATCAAAACGTCCCCAGTTTTCGAGCGTGTAGCTGGAATAGGGCAGAAGGGGTGGCTGGCCGAGGCTCTGCCCAAGCTGCCAGATCGGCACGGCGAGGCAGGCAGGCAGCACACTCGGCGCTTCAGGCTCTCCCCAGACATAGGACTGGACCATGAAACTGTAGTGCAGCATGGCGATGCGCTGCTCGGCTTCCGGCGCTGTTGTGCAGAACTCCCTGAGGTCGACCGTTGGCAGCGCCTCCAGGTGGGCACGGACCCGGCCGGTCGGTAGGATACGCGGCAGGGCGAGGGCGGTCTCGCGGGCGGGCTTCAGAAAACCGGGCAATTCTACCTCTGCCGGGTCAAATGAAGAAAGGAAGCCACGCTCGCGTGATAATCCATAATCAGAAAGTTTCATAAGGTCTCCATACCGAGGCATTTTGTTTCGAATGAAACTAACCGGAGAAATTCCGCCTGCCCAGCCCATCTGTCAAAGAATGGCTGGCTTGCAGTGGGATTTTCAGGAGAGGACTTCACAAAGGCCCGCGACTCCCTTATGGGGCCAAAAAGGGAGCTCCCCAGATGAAAATCCGACAAGCCATTACCTTCGACGACGTGCTTCTGCAGCCTGGCGCAAGCGAGGTCATGCCCGCGGAAGTGAATGTTTCTACCTTCCTCACCAAAGCCATTCCGCTCAACATTCCGCTGATCTCTGCGGCGATGGACACTGTGACCGAGGCGCGCTTGGCCATCGCCATGGCGCAGGCCGGTGGCATCGGGGTGATCCATCGCAATTTTACGGTCGAACAACAGGCCGGCGAAGTCGCCATGGTAAAGAAATATGAGAGCGGCGTGGTGATGAACCCGATCACGATCAGCCCCACCGACAGTTTGGGCGAACTGATCGAGCTGAAGCAGCGCACCGGCTTTTCCGGGGTGCCTGTGGTCGACGAGTTCGGCAAGGTGGTGGGCATCATCACCAATCGCGACACGCGCTTTGCCGAAGACAAGAATGAGAAAGTCGCGAACCTGATGACCCGCGAGGTCGTGACGGTGAAGATGGACACGTCCAATGAAGAGGCCCGCCGCCTGCTGCACAAGCACCGGATTGAGCGCCTGGTGATCGTGGATGACGACAATCGCTGTGTCGGCCTGCTGACCGTGAAGGATATGGACAAGGCCGCCGTAAACCCGAACGCCGCGAAAGACGCTGCAGGGCGCCTGCGCGTTGCGGCCGCCTCCACAGTGGGCGATGCCGGGTTTGAGCGCACGGAAGCGCTGATCGAGGCCGGGGCGGACTGTGTTGTCATCGACACCGCGCACGGACACTCCAAATCCGTTGCCGAAGCCGTGACGCGCGCGAAGAAGATTTCAAACTCCGTCCAGATCATCGCGGGCAATGTGGCGACCGCAGAAGCCACCAAGGCGCTGATCGATGCGGGCGCAGATGCCGTGAAGGTCGGTATCGGGCCGGGCTCCATCTGCACGACGCGGATCGTCGCCGGTGTCGGCGTGCCGCAGCTGACCGCCATTGAGGCCTGCGCGAACGCCGCGCAGGTGAGCGGTATTCCGGTGATCGCCGATGGCGGGATCAAATTCTCCGGAGACTTTGCCAAGGCGCTGGCCGCCGGCGCGTCAACGGCGATGATGGGCTCCATGTTCGCTGGCACGGAAGAAGCGCCGGGCGAGGTGTTCCTCTATCAGGGTCGTTCGTACAAGGCCTATCGCGGCATGGGCAGCCTCGGCGCCATGGCCCGCGGCTCAGCTGACCGCTACTTCCAGAAGGATGCGGCGCAGGAGAAGCTGGTGCCGGAGGGTATTGAAGGCCAGGTGCCGTTCAAGGGTCCGCTCGGGCCGATCGTGCACCAGATGGTCGGCGGTCTGCGTGCGGCCATGGGCTATGTCGGCGCGAAGGACATCAACGAACTTCATCAGAAGGCGGAGTTTGTCCAGATTACCGGTGCCGGCCTGCAGGAAAGCCACGTACACGACGTGCAAATGACGCGGGAAAGCCCGAACTACTCGCTGACGCGGTAAGCAGAGCGTTTCCACGCCAAGACTCGCGCAGCCGGGCGAGAATGCGAGGCCGTGGACACAGCCGACCATGTGTGCCGTGCGACTGCGGTTGACGCCGCGCTTTCTGATGGGCGGTAACGTATCCGACTTGACGGGGTCAAGGCCGCGACTAGTCTGATCGCTCAATACTGCTTTAGGGGACGCAATAAATGAGACCTTCCATCATGGGTGTGGCGCTGGCCGGACTGGCCATGGGTTTGCCCGGACTACCAGCCCTGGCTCAGGCATCGGGTGACTTCGGTAAAGGTGCCTGGACCGATACCTCTTTTATGACTCAGACGATGCCGGATGGCACCAAGAACGAGCGTGAAACCAGTAGCGGGTCAATATGCATTGACGATGGCAACAACTCGCTGAGCGCGGTGGATCAGACCTTCCTCAAGACATATGCTGATCGCCAGTGCGTGATCTCGGAAGAGAATTTCAGTTCCAATGGTAATCTGACCACAATGGATGCGCAGATCACTTGCGGGCCGCTAAGCGGAAATCTGCGCGTTCACTACGCCTTCAACCTGGTGCGGGTGTCCAGCAGCTTCGAAGTTGAAACCGGCGAGGGCACCGCAACCATTTTCAATTCCTCAAGATGGCAACGCAGTGGTGACGGCTGCTAGCTGACCCGCGACCTAGGCGAACTGGGCGGTTGCGACTTTCATGGTGATGGTCATTGCGAGGGGCGCGCGTCTCGCCACATTGCCTCTAGCGGGGGGCTGCCTTCTCCGACTTCGAAGAGGCGCATGCGTTCGAATCCGTGGCTTTGGTAGAAGCCGGTATTGTCCGGGTTCGAATTTTCCAGATAGCAGGGCAGGCCGTCGCGGTCTGCGCCTTCGAGCATGGCCCGCATCAGCATTTTTCCATAGCCTTTGCCGCGGGCCGCCTTCCGTGTGCCGATGGTGAAGAGATAGAGGTGAGGCTCCTTTGGGTGATGCTGGTCCATCACGCTACCCGCCTTCATGGCGCGGCCGAGCGCGCCTTTTGATCCTTTGGTGAGAAGGGTCCAGGCGAGCTTGAGCGTGCCGAGCGGACCTGTCTCCCGGCTTGCATCATGCATGCACCACATGGAGGCGGCCTCATTGCCGACCAGATGGCACAGGCCATGCCGCAGATAAACGTCACGCGCCAGGAGGCGGAAGGTCGAGCGGATTGCCTCTTCATTGCCGAACACCCAGCGATTTACAGGGTCATCCGAGAAGGCCTCTGCGGTGATGTCGCCCAGTTCCCGCCAGTCAAGCGGGTTTGCGGGCTTGATTTCCGGCGGCAGGTTCAGTTCCAGCATATAGACGACTCCCTTCCAATTGGCGGCATAGGACGATAATTCCCATTTTGGGGCAAGGGATGCAGCCTCCAAAGGCTTCCGAGAGGCAAGACGCGCTGACACGGCTGGTTCCCTTATTGGGCCTCGCGCGTTAACAGGGCGCTTGATTTGAACCCGTGAGGCAATTCCCATGCGCAATGGCGGACGTATCGCAGCAGCTATCGATGTCCTGACAGACGTAGTGAACCGGCACCAGCCGGTGAAGTCGGCTGCGCGGGACTGGGGCAAGCGGGCGCGCTATGCCGGGTCCAAGGACAGGGCCTGGGTGAGCGGGCTGGTGCTGGACGCGCTGCGCAAGCGCAACTCGATTGCCCACGCCATGGGCGATGACAGCCCGCGCGGCCTGATCCTGGGCGCCCTGGCGCATGCCTGGGGCTGGAATATCCGCCAGATTGACGATGCGATGGATGAAGACCACGCGCCGAGCAAGCTGACGCTGGAAGAGCGCGAGCGGCTGGTCATGGCACCGGACCCGGTTGCGCCGCCACATGTGCAGGGCGATTTTCCGGAATGGATGACGTCGATGATGGCGCGTGTGTTCGCCGAGGAAGCGGTCGTCGAGGCGCAAGCGATGGCGGTGCGCGCGGATGTCGATCTGCGGGTCAACACACTGAAAGTGGATGCGGAGAAAGCGTCCCAGCCGCTGCGCAGCGCGAAGGCCGAAGAGTCTCCGTTGCTGATCAATGCGTTCCACATTCCGGCGCGTGACCCGAGCGAGCGCGAGACGAGCCTTGAGAGTATTCCGGCCTATTCGAAAGGCTGGGTCGAGGTGCAGGATGCCGGCTCCCAGATCGCGGCGGCCGCAGCCAACGCGCAGGCTGGCGAGCAGGTGTTGGACTATTGCGCGGGCGGCGGCGGCAAGACGCTGGCCATCGCGGCGCAGATGCAGGGCAAGGGACAGATCTTTGCCTATGATGTTGACGGACGGCGTCTCTCCGCGCTGATCCCGCGCCTGAAGCGTTCCGGCGCGCACAATGTGCAACTGGTTCACCCGAGCGAGCCAACGCAGCTGGTCGATCTGGCGGGCCAGATGGACCTCGTCTTCGTGGATGCGCCCTGCACAGGCACCGGCACATGGCGCCGGCGGCCTGATGCGAAATGGCGTCTCAAGGAGAAGCAGCTGGAAAAGCGGATGCAGGAGCAGGAAGAGATCCTGGCGGCTGCGAGCGCTTTCGTGAAGCCCGGCGGACGGCTGCTCTATGCGACATGCTCTTTCCTGATGGAGGAGGATGAAGACCGCGTGGCCGGTTTCCTGGCTACGCATCCGGACTTCTCAGAGGAAGATGCCGCCGAGGCGGCAATTGCCTCCGGCCTGCTGACGGAAGAGGGCGCAGCCGCCGTGAAGCGCTATCGCGGACCGACCGGCAGCGTGCGCCTCACACCTCGCCGCGCTGGCACGGATGGTTTTTTCTTTGCGGTGCTCCGCAAGGCTGGCTGAGTCTGTGGGGCGCCTCTCGCCGCTGAAGCGCGCATGATTGCAGTTTAAACGGCCTAAGACGCCCGCCTGATATGGACGAATCCTTCTTCCTCGGCTATCGGGCGACATGACTGAGCAGAGACACGAACGCGCCCTCATTGTCGACTTCGGCAGCCAGGTGACGCAGCTGATCGCCCGCCGCCTGCGTGAGAGCGGCGTGTATTGTGAAATTCACCCTTTCAACAAGGTGGATGGCGCCTTTCTGGGGGCCTATGGGCCGCAGGCCGTGATCCTGTCTGGTGGCCCCTCCAGCGTGACCTGGAAGGACAGCCCGCGCGCGGATGACGCGATCTTCGAGTTGGGCGTTCCGGTGCTGGGCATTTGCTACGGCCAGCAGGTGATGATGGAGCAGCTGGGCGGCAAGGTAGAGAGCGGCACCAGCCGCGAATTCGGTCGCGCCTTCATCGAGAAGGTCGTGGATGACCCGATCATGTCAGACCTGTTCCATGGCGGCGATACCGAGCAAGTGTGGATGAGCCATGGCGACCATGTCGCCGAGATGGCGCCCGGCTTTGGTGTGATCGCGAAGTCTCCTGGTGCGCCGTATGCCATCATCGCCAATCCGGAGCGGAAATTCTACGGGACCCAGTTCCACCCTGAAGTCGTGCATACGGTGCACGGCCGTGAATTGCTGCGCAATTTCACGCATGGCGTGGCCGGTCTGAAAGGTGACTGGACGATGGCGGCCTATCGCGCCGAAGCGATTGAGAAGATCCGCGAGCAGGTAGGCAAGGGCCGCGTGATCTGCGGTCTTTCCGGCGGCGTCGATTCTTCTGTTGCGGCGGTTCTGATACACGAAGCGATTGGTGAGCAGCTGACATGTGTTTATGTCGATCACGGATTGATGCGCCACGGCGAAAGCGAGCAGGTAGTGAACCTGTTCCGGGAGCATTACAATATTCCGCTGGTACATGTGGATGCGTCTGACCTTTTCCTCGGCAAACTTGATGGCGTGTCGGACCCGGAACGCAAGCGCAAGATTATTGGTGGTCTCTTCATTGATGTCTTCGAAGAAGAGGCGAAGAAGATCGGCGGTGCAGACTTCCTGGCACAAGGCACTCTGTATCCTGACGTGATCGAGAGTGTGTCCGCGATTGGCGGCCCAAGCGTCACGATCAAGAGCCACCATAATGTGGGGGGCCTTCCGGAACGCATGAACATGAAACTGGTCGAGCCGCTGCGCGAACTGTTCAAGGATGAAGTGCGGGCCCTGGGCCGGGAGCTGGGTCTGCCGGAGAGCTTCATCGGTCGCCACCCATTCCCTGGGCCGGGCCTCGCCATCCGTATTCCGGGCGAGATCACGCGCGAAAAGGCCGACACGCTGCGGAAGGCCGATGCCATCTATATCGACGAGATCCGCAAGGCTGGCCTCTATGACGAAATCTGGCAGGCCTTCAGCGTGTTGCTGCCAGTTAACACGGTCGGTGTGATGGGCGACGAGCGAACCTATGAAGCCGTGCTTGCGTTGCGCGCCGTGACCTCAACTGACGGCATGACGGCGGATTATTATCCGTTCGAGCATGACTTCCTTGGCCGTGTTGCCACACGCATCATCAATGAAGTCAAAGGCGTCAACCGCGTGGTCTACGATGTGACCAGCAAGCCTCCCGGCACAATTGAGTGGGAATGATTTCATTTCTCTCGCGACCTTTCGGAATCTTTCAAAAACGCCATTAAGTTCAACGACTTAGTGGCGTTTTTCTTTCGACTCCTATCGCCATTTTTTACCGTCAAATGCGACCCGGTGACGGTACGGCTGACGGTATGCGTTCCCGGCCCTTCCCTCTAATTTCGCATTTACCGTCATGCAGAAATGCGGGGTGACGGTAAAAATAGAGACCTAGAACACTGAATATACATAGGAAAATGGAATTTTACCGTCGCATTTTGGGGTGACGGTAAAATGCCTGGAAAGGACGCAGCCTTGTTGACCGATGTCGCCATCAGAGCGCTGAAACCAAAGGACAAACTCTACAAAGTTGGAGATCGGGACGGGATGTACGTCACGGTTTCCACCGTTGGAACCGTGACGTTCCGTATGGACTACCGGATTCATGGCAGGCGGGAGACCCTCACAATCGGACGCTATGGCCATGGGGGCATCAGCCTGTCCGAAGCTCGCCACAGATGTATGGATGCCAAACGCCTGATTGAGTCAGGGATATCTCCCGCAAAGGAAAAGAAGCGATCGAAAACACGCTTGATGGAATCCGGTTCGTTTTCTGAAATGGCCAATCGCTGGATCGAAAGTGATGACATGGCCGAGAGCACGCGCGACATGCGCCGGCATATTCTGAACAGGGATATACTGCCAGCGTTTGGCAGCTACCTGCTGAGTGAGGTTACTCCCGAGGATCTTCGCGCGCTTTGCGAGAAGGTAAAGAAACGCGGTGCTCCGTCTACGGCGCTTCATGTTCGGGAGTTCGTCCACCTGATCTACAAGTACGCAAGGCTTCATGGCGTGAAGGTCGACAACCCTGCGGACGAAGTTGCACCGGTCTCGATTGCCAAGGTGCGGCCTCGGGACCGGGCGCTGTCTCCGCTCGAAATCAGAATCTTCTACAGCGTGCTCGAAGAACTGATCGCGACGCCCACGCTCAAGCTTGGACTCAAATTCGTCTTGCTCACCATGAAGCGGAAGTCAGAAGTTAGTCTCGCGACCTGGGATGAGATCAGCTTCGAGAACGCGGTCTGGTCCATTCCGAAGGAGCGGATGAAGACGGGCCTTCCTCACAATGTCTATCTGTCGCGTCAGGCGCTCGATATCCTCGTGGCGCTGAAGACCTGCGCGGGAGGATCACGCTATGTCTTTCCCTCTCGCTATGACTGCTACAAGCCGATCTCGAATGCGACCCTCAACCGGCTGACGACGGCCGCCTGGGAAACGGCGCAGGAAGCAGGCTTGCCGCTGGAACGTTTCACGGTCCACGATCTCAGACGCACCGGATCCACCTTGCTCAACGAGCTCGGCTTCAATCGGGACTGGGTCGAGAAATGCCTCGCACACGAAGACCGGCGGACTTCTCGCGGTGTCTACAACAAGGCTGAATATGCCGATGGTCGTCGCCACATGATGCAGGAATGGGCCGACACGATTGATGCCTGGTCGGCAGGGCTGCAGCGGCAACCGGTTCTGACGCCTCCGGCTTCTGCGGATCTTGGGTTTGACCTTGAACTGGATCCGAAGTTTGGGAATTAGGCCTCTTGTCTATCCTTCATTAAATCGCAATATATTGCGAGTTAAGTATCGAAAATGGCCTTAAGGCGACAAATATGGCGACTTATATGAAAGAGGGTGTGGCTTCGAGCATTGAGATCGAGCGTGAACTTTGCGAGCGCGTCGACCAGATCCGGCTTGCCCGCAACGTGACCCAAAAGCAGCTTGCAGAACAGACGGGATTGTCGAAGCGTACTATAGAGCGCTTTGCCAAGGGTGAGGGCACATCCCTTGATACCTTTATCCGCATCCTTCAGGCGCTCAACATTGCGCAAAATCTGTTCGCCATCCTCCCAGATCCATCGGTCAGGCCCGTCGAGCGCATTGAGCGTGGCGGCCAGGAACGCCAAAGGGCCCGACCAGACGTGAGCCCTGATGATGAGGGCGAATGGGAGTGGGGCGATGACTGATGCGCGGGTGATCCTCTGGGGCCGCGACATTGGGGCTGTCAGCTGGCTGGCAGACCGGGAAATCGGGGTCTTTCAATACCGGCCCGAATTTGTTCGGTCGGGCATTGAGCTCGCCCCCATGACGATGCCCCTCAGCGCATATCCATATGAATTCCCCGCGCTTGCCCGCAACACATTCAAGGGGCTGCCGGGTCTCCTTGCCGACAGCCTGCCAGACAAGTTCGGTAATGCGCTCATCGATGGATGGCTGGCGGCCCAAGGGCGCACGGCTGACAGCTTTAACCCTGTCGAGCGGCTTTGCTATGTCGGGCGCCGCGGCATGGGCGCGCTTGAGTTCGAGCCGGCCATCATCGGTCATCCGACCAAGACGAGGAAGATCGAAGTGGCGGCCCTGGTCGATCTCGCCAACAGGATCCTCGATGAACGATCGAGCCTCGGCGGTGTCTTCTCGGGCGAGGATGACCGCGAAACGATCGAGGACATTCTCCGTGTTGGAACTTCCGCTGGCGGCGCGCGCGCGAAAGCCATTCTGGCCTGGAACCCCAGCACAGGGGAATTTCGTTCAGGTCAGCTCGAAAGCGGTGAAGGCTTTGAGTCCTGGCTGATCAAGTTCGATGGTGTCTCCAACAATCGAGACCACGAGCTTGCCGATCCTATGGGGTTTGGGTTGATTGAATTCGCGTATTCAAAGCTGGCAGGCCTTGCCGGGATAGCCATGGCAGAGTGCCGTGTGCATGCCGAAGGCGGGCGTCATCATTTCATGACCCGCCGCTTCGACCGCGATGGCAAGGGACGCAAACTCCATATGCAATCGCTTTGCGCTATGGCGCACTATGATTTCAATCTGCCGGGGTCCTATGCCTATGAGCAGGCGGTCCAGGTGATACGCCGCCTCGGCATGGGTCAGGATGTGGTCGAAGAGCAAGTCCGCCGCGCCATGTTCAATATCGTCGCGCGCAATCAGGATGATCACGTCAAGAACATCGCCTTCCTGATGGACCGGTCTGGCAGCTGGAGCCTCTCGCCCGCCTTTGACCTCTCTTATGCCTGGAATCCGAGCGGGGACTGGACCAGTCGTCACCAGATGAGCCTCAATGGCAAGCGGGAGGGATTTTCACGTGATGACCTTATCGCGTTCGGTGAAACGAGCGGACTGAAGCGCGCCAAGGCTAATGCCATTCTCGATCAGGTCATTTCCGCGATGAAGGCCTGGCCTGACGTTGCGTCTGAAGTTGGCGTGCCAGACCAACGGATCGATCAGATCGGCAAAGCCCACCGACTTCAATTCTAAGGATCAGTGTCGGACGGGCCGACTGGTGCGCTGCCGGACATCGGGCACTGGCGTATTTTCCGGCCGTTCATCCTCACTCGCCCGGCGCCGCTCCTCAATCCAATCCAGAACGTCTTTTAGCGGCCATACCACGCATTTGGGGGTCAGGTAGAACCGCTTTGGAAACTCTCCGCGCCGTTCAAGCTCGTATATCGTCGTGTCCGACAAGGGCACCAATTTGCGCAATTCGGGCCGCCGGACGGTCCTGTTGTTCGCGATAAGCTGGCGAAGCGTGTCGTCATGAAATGTTTGCGCGTCTGAACCAGACTTGGGGCCAAAGGCGTAGATGTCCTCTGCGAGGTCCTTGAGGGAGTCCAACCCGCCTGTCCGCAATCCATAGCTCACGACGACACGCCTCCTGCTAGTTCAGCTTCTGCCGGTTCCAGACCAGCACGCCGCTGCCATCCTCTTCCTTCTCGAAGAAAGCGGCCCGCAGCGGTTTCTCGAACCCCGGATCGTCGAGCTTGACGGCAAGGTAGGGCGTCTCGCCATCCTTGCTCTCCTCGCGCCAGGCTGCGCCGAGCTCTGCGCCGCCGGCAAAGATCCGGTAATCCGGTCCGCCTTCGGCCTTTTCGGTCACCGGGACCATCTGGGCTTTCACATTGATTGTCATGGTCCGGATCGTGCCGGTCCATTTGCCATCCTTCTGGCTGAAGGTGCCGATTGTCGCCATTGCTATTCTCCTTTGCTGGCTCTGGCGTGAAGGGCCTTGCGGGCCCGCTTGAACCCGGCATCCGAGCTGAGGAACATGTCCAGCATGGCAGGCACCAGGGTTTCGGGTTTCTCTTCCGCGCCATAGGTTTCGGCATAGATCGCCGCATAGTCGGCAAGCGCGGAAGCAAGATCAGGATCGACCGACACGGTGAGCTTCACTGGTGTCCGGTCCGGGAGTTGTCCGATGCGGAGGCTCATCACCGGCCTCCCTCAGAGTAAGGCCGCAGCAGGAGATCGCGTGTCACAATCACCCGGACTGGCCAGCCCGGCCGTATGCGGATCGTCGGCTGGATGCCGAGATTGCGGTCGACGACGCGCTGACCGGCTTCGGACACACTGTCCCCGAACCCGCGCCGGATCGCGCGCTCGACATCATCATCGTCGGAGCCAATTTCGGAGCCGATACCGAGCAGGGTGGCGAGACCTGCGGCAGCAAAGACGCGGACCCAGTGGTGGTCGGTTCGGTCGGAGACGCCGGCATAGCCCTGCGCATCCGCCGCCGGCTCGGAAATCTGCAGAGAGCTGCCATCCGGCAGGATGATCCGGTCCCAGACTAGGAGCGCGCGCTCCTGGCCGAAAGAGACTTCCGACTGGTAGCGACCAATCAGGCGCGCACCCTGCGGGATCAGCAGATGCCGCCCGCTCACCGTGTCATAGACCGGTTGGGTCACCTGCGCGATGACATTGCCGGGCAGGTCAGAATTCAGCCCTGTCACGAGTGAGGCCGGGATCAGCGTGCCCGCCATCACCTGATAGGGCGAGACCGGGGTCTCGACATCATGCGGGTTGTAGATGTCGCCATCCCGCTTCTCCGCGGCGAACGCGATCTTCTCTGCCTGAAGGTTCTGATCCGGCGGCCCCGCAAAGCCCGGTGCGCCTGCGCCTTGGGCTGCGAACGCCAAGAGTTCCGAGCCGAGACTGTTCGGCAGTCCGCCCGGCGCAGAGACTGACCCAGCCAGAGATTGCCGATTGCCGACATCGAAGAAGACGCCCGCCTTGCCAGCTGCATCGGCCAGTTTGGCATCCGCCAGTCTCTGCGCACGGATCGCTTCATCTTCGGCAGATGGCCGGAAGTCATCTGAGGGGGCGACATTCCAGTCGGGCTCGAGGCCCCATTCTTCCTCTTCTGCCACGACTGTACCGCCAAGGTCGCCCGCCATGGGTGCGCCGAGTCTTGGCGTGTCACGAGCCGGTTGCCAATTGAGATAAGAGTTCGGCAGATCCGCCAGCCCATCCGGCGCGCGCTTGGTCGCCGTATTGTAGAGTTCCTGCCGGTCTGCCGGGTCAACAGCCTTTGGCGGATCAAGCGCGATGGAAGCAGCGGCAAACAGGCCCAGCACACCAAGGCAGGCGCCCGCCATCAGGACTTTGCGGTTGATCCGCGTGACCGGCCGTGGCCGCGCCCGCAGCTTCAGCTCATCGGCCTGTTTCGGGAAGGGGGCCGGCTCGCTCATCCCTCGCCTCCGAACAGGCTCGCAAGGCCGGAGCGCTGGATGCGCTTCCGGATCCGCACAACGGTCTGGTCCTTCTCGCCGATGCGGAGCTCGGCAGCGCGGAAAAGATGATCGACGATGTAGTAGTTGCCGCGCAGGCGATAATTGACGAGTTCAGCATCGCCGGACGCGCCAAGGATGAAGAGCGGCGGGGCATCCATGGTGGCAAGCCCCGCCGGCATCTGGATGAAGACCTGCCGTCCATCATCGAAGACGCGCACCGGCCGCCAGGCCGGCTTGTCGCCCTCGATGACATAATCGAAGTCCAGCCGGTCAACCGCAACGCCCGGCGCAATGGAGGCATCCTCGCGAACAGATGCAATCTTGTTGCGTGAGACCAGCTCTGCCAGTTCATCCGCCGGATAGCGCCAGGACAGGGCCGCCATGTAGGTGCCGTCGACGCTTTCGAGTTCGAGATGATAGGTCCGCCGGTCGGTCGCGATCATCAGATTGGTCGACAGACCTGCCGCGATCGGCTTCACCAGTACATGCGCGCGGGCCGCGCTGCCGGAACCGGAGGAGGTGTCCCCGACAATCCAGCGGACCGTATCGCCCGCCGAAACCGAGACCAGCGTTTCGCCCGGCTGAAGCGCAATATCCGAGACCTGGCCCGGCGCGGCATAGAGCCGGTAGAGTGCGCCCTCGGTGTAGGGATAGACCTGGATCGCGTTCACATAGC
>NZ_AWFA01000013.1 GCF_000682675.1 Hyphomonas pacifica
AGTCATCCTTCAATTTCGCTCAGGATGAGCTAATTTCTTGGGGCGATGGAGCGCTCATGCTGAGCGAAGTCGAAGGATGTGCGGGCCTATTCCATGATGGAATAGATTTCCGGTGTGCAGGTGCCTTCGGTGATGAGGTCTCGTTTGACGGTGAGCGTTTCGCCCACGGCTGGCGTGGTTTCCAGTTCGCTCAGCGACATGCGGAATTCGCCATCCGGGCCGTCGAAGGTGATGCCCGCGTCATCCACTGCCTTGACGGTCACATCGAAGACGGTGCTGTCATAGCTGCAAGGGCCGCCAACGACAGGGCCGCGCGGGTCGCAGGCCACGAGGGGAATGAGCAGGCCAAGGGCCAGAAGTGAAATGCGCATGATGTGTCCTCCCACATGGTTCAGGGGAGAAGCTATCCCCGTTCGGTCTTTTCGCAAAGCAGCAAGACTTCTGATTGCGTGACTGCCGAATTGTGCCTAGTCTTGATCCATGAGCCGGGTCAGGAATGCCATAAACATCAGCGACTTGCGGGCAGCGGCCAAGCGCCGTCTGCCGCGCATGGTGTTCGATTATATCGACGGCGGGTCGGAGGATGAATACACGCTGCGTGGCTCGGTCGAGCGGTTTGCCGATTATGGCTGGCAGTGGAACTCTCTGGTCGATTCCTCGCAGATTGATACAAGCTGCACCGTGTTCGGACAGACGGTTGCCCAGCCCTTCTTTATTTCTCCGACAGCGGCCTCGCGCCTGTTCCATCCCAGGAAGGGCGAGCTGGCCGTGGCGGCGGCGGCGCAGAAGGCGGGCATTGCCTATAGCGTCTCGACGCTGGGCAGCCAGACGCTGGAAGACATTGCCGGTGTTGCGCCGGACGTGCCGAAATTCATTCAGCTCTATGTCTGGAAGGATCGCGGGATCGTTCGCGATTTCATGGCTCGCGCCAAGGAAGCCGGCTATACCGGCTGTATCCTGACGGTGGATGCCACGGTGGCGGGCCAGCGCGAACGCGACCCGCGCAACGGTTTTTCCGTGCCACCGAAGATCAACCGCAAAACCGCGACGCAAGCGCTGGCCAAGCCCGGCTATCTGCTGGACATGCTGACCTCATCCAAGATCGGGCCGGCCAATTTCGAGCAGGTCGATACGGGCGGGCGCGATGTGATGGGCGTGATCAATGAGCTGTTCGACCCAACGATGAGCTGGAAGGATCTCGATTGGTTCATCAATGAATGGGGCGGGCCATTTGCCGTCAAAGGCCTCAGCACGGCAGAGGATGCACGGCGCACAGTGGACAGCGGCGCCAGCACGGTGTGGGTCTCGAACCATGGCGGGCGGCAGATTGATACGTCCGTGCCCGTCATAGACCTGTTGCCGGAAATCCGCGAGGCGGTTGGCGCAGGCGTGGAGATCATCGCCGATGGCGGTGTGCGCCGGGGCGCGCATGTGCTGAAGCTGATCGCGCGCGGGGCCAACAGCGTTGCACTGGGCCGGGCCTATCTGTTCGGACTGGCCGCCGGCGGCGAGGCGGGTGTGACGCGCGCGCTGGACATATTGGCGGCGGACGTCCGGCGCGGGCTTGCCTTGCTGGGTGTCAATCGCGTGTCGGATCTGGACGGTCGGCTGCTGCGCCAGTTGCGCTAGGTGCTGATCACGCGCTGGGGGTTCATGATATTGTTTGGATCAATCGCGCGCTTGATGGCGCGCATGGTATCTGTTGCGGCCTTAGGACGGATGCGTTCCAGCTCATCCCGCTTCAGGCGGCCGACGCCATGTTCGGCGCTGATGGAGCCGTCAAAGGCCATCACCTGATCATAGATGATGCGGAAGACCGCCGATTGCTGACCGGCGAGGACATGCTCGCGCGCATCGGCTGGTTCGCAGACGGAGTAATGGAGGTTCCCGTCGCCGACATGGCCGAAGATGACGAATTCCGCGCTGGGGATCAGGCCTTTGATGGCGGCATTGCAGCTGTCGATAAAGTCCGGAATGCGGCTGACGGGTACGGAGATGTCCTGGTTCAGGGCGGTGCCATAGCCGCGCTTGGAGAGCGGAATGGTCTCGCGGATGTGCCAGAAGCTGTCTGCTTGGGCGACGCTTTCGGCGATAACGGCATCCTTGACCAGCTCTGCCTCATAGGCCGCGCCGAGCGCCTCTTCCAGCACCTCGCGGGCATGTTCGGCGCGCGACATGGAGACTTCGATCAGGACGCGCCAGGGCAGATCTGACGGCAGGGGATCGCGCGTATCCGGAACATCTGCCTGCACCATGGCGACGGCATTGGCGGGGATGATCTCGAAACTGGTGACGGTGTCGCCCGCATGATCGCGCACGAGGGCGAGCAGGGTGACGACATCTCCGGCGCTCTCGCAGGTGACCCAGGCGCTGGCACGCTGGACCTTCGGGAACAGTTTTAGGGTTGCGGCGGTGATGATGCCGAGTGTGCCCTCGGCGCCCGCGAAAAGGTGTTTCAGGTCGTAGCCGGTATTGTTCTTGCGCAGGCCGGAGAGGCCGTTCCAGATCTCTCCCGTCGGCAGCACGACTTCGAGGCCGAGGATCAGATCGCGCATCATGCCATAGCGCAGCACGGCGACGCCGCCGGCATTGGTGGAGATAAGCCCGCCAATCGTGGCGGTACCTTCCGAGCCGAGCGAGAGCGGGAAGAGGCGTTTCGCATCATCAGCGGCCTGCTGGGCCGTGACGAGTGGCGCGCCGGCCTCGATCACCAGGGAATTGTTGAAGGCATCGACCGAGCGGATGGCCGTCATGCGCTGCATAGAAATACAGATCTCGCCATGCGGGGTGCCTGCATCGACGAGGCCGGTATTCCCCCCCTGGGGCGTGATGGCGACGCCGTGCTGGTTGCACAGTTTGACGAGGGCGGCGGTCTGCTCCGTCGTTTCCGGTCTGGCGAGAAAAGGTGTTTCGCCCTGATAGGTGCCGCGCCAGGGGGAGGCGACCTTGGCGAGGTCTTCCGGATCTTCGCTCCACCCTTTCGGGCCGAGAATGTCTTTGGCGGCGGAGAGGAAATCTTGGCTGAGCTGGGTCATGGTTTCAATTTATGCATTTCGTCGGCAATTGCGAGGCCGAGCGGATCGGCCTGTTCGTTCAGGGCGGAGATTACGCCAGCGCGGGCGGCTTCGGGTTTGTTCTGATTCAGCTTGCGGATGCCTTCAAAGCGCGTGGGCGTCAGCTGGAAGCCGGTGATGGCAGTGAGCATGCGGGTGAACTTTGCGGGGTCCATCTTGTCCCGTGTCCAGGCGGGCTTTGGGGCAAGTTTGCCCTCGTACACGGCGGAAAGATCGTCCAGCAGCCGGGGGGTGGCGTCAGCGGTGAGTGGCGTTACCGGGCCTTCGGCCTCAACAGAGATATAGTTCCAGGTGCCGACCTGATCGGGCTGGCCGTACCAGTCCGGCGAGACATAGGCGTGCGGGCCGGTGAAGACGACAAGCGTTTGGCCTGTCTGTTTCAGCGCCTCGGTTGCCGGGTTGGCATTGGCAAGGTGGAAGCGGAGGTGAATGTCAGCACCAGCTTCATCCAGCAGGACAGGCGCATGCGCGGCGATCGGGCGATTGTTCAGACTGCTGATGATAAGCGCGAAGGCATTCTGCCGTGCAGTTTCCAGCAGCAGTGCCCGGTCATGCTCATGGAAGACGCGGGAAGGGTGCATGGCGTCAGTCCCGATGGGCCGCGCGGGCGAGACGGTCATTAATCGCTTCACCGAGGCCTTCATTCGGGATGGGGGCAACGGCGATCCGGTCAAACCGCGCATCAAGGGCGCGCAGCATGGCGAAGAGTTTTGTGGCGGCCTCCGCGAGATCTCCATTCGGGGAGAGGTTGAGGCCGGTATGGACGCTTGAGCCGAAGCCGAGCCAGGCTTCGCCCTCTTGCGGAGCCTCGGCATTGAGACGCAGGGCCGCGTCTGGGGCGTAATGGCTTTTCAGCTGGCCGGGGGCGACGATGGAGTCATCCGTATGCAGCGCGAGGCGACCGCCGACGGCTGCGTTGAGGGCCGCAGTTTCGATGCCGCCCGTGCGCAGCAGGGTGGGTGTCTCCCCTGCAAACGAGACGATGGAGGATTCGATGCCGGTGGCGCAGGGGCCGCCATCAATGATCAGGTCGATCCGGTCTCCCAGATCTTCCATCACATGCTGGGCGCGGGTGGGGCTGACATGGCCGGAACGGTTGGCGGACGGCGCGACGACGGGCTGGCCGAAGGCGGCGATCAGGCCCTGGGCCGCAGGGTGGCGCGGATAGCGGATGCCGATTGTGTCCAGGCCTGCGCGGGCGAGATCACACACACTGCCAGTGGCGGCGCGAGGCAGGACCAGCGTCAGCGGACCTGGCCAGAAATGGCGCGCGACGGTTTCAGCCTCTTCCGACAGCACGGCTTCCTGCTTTGCCATGTCCATGGCGGCAACATGGGCGATCAGCGGATTGAAATGCGGACGGCCCTTTGCCTCATACAGGCGGGCGACGGCGTCCGGATTGGAGGCATCACAGGCGAGGCCATAGACAGTCTCGGTCGGCATGGCGACGAGGCCGCCCTCGCGGAGGATTTCCGCGGCGAGGGCCAGCGTCTGGGGCAGCACGGGGACAATCTGCGCAGTCATGAGCCCGGGCTTACCACCAGTAGGCACGACCCGGAAGGCGCGCGCCTCACTATTTGCGGGTCGCTGTGCCGGTCACGGTGACGGTGATATCCTGGCCAACCCAGCTGCCGGAGGGGTCTGAGGACTGGCCAAGGTCCAGCGCCTTGCGGTTCAGCACGGCAGAGCCATCCAGGGTCGCGGTGTCGCCGTCGATCTGTAGCGTGAAATTCAGCGGCACGGTTTGCGTGATAGATTTGATGCTGATCTCTGCGTCCGCGACATAGCCATCAGCCGTTTCGCGGAAATTGGTCAGGTGGATATTGGCGTCCGGATGCGCGTTCGTGTCGAACCATTCGGCGCCCTTGAGACTGTCATTGTAGAGCTTCTTGCCTGCATCTGCAGACGCGGTGCGCACGGTGACGCGCACGTCTGAGTTGGCGAGATCGTCCGGATAGAAGGCGACATCGGCGGTCCAGTCATCAAAGGTGCCGGTGAATTCCTTCTTGTCATAAATGCCGGTGAAGCGGATTTCGGAAGTGTCGTAGTTCACGTCCCAGTTTGACTGGATGCCTGTTTCGGCGAGGGTCGGTTCAGAGCTTTGCGCGGTTGAGCCGCCCGAGCCCATCAGCGGGATGGCCGCGATGGCGCCAAACAGAATGATGGCAGAGCCGAAGGCGACAGGATAGCCGCGGGCCGGGCGCCAGGGCCCGTCTGTCTTGCCAAGAAGGCCGGGAACCATACGTTTGACGACGCCTTTCTCGGCACCGATTTCATGCTTCACCGCGCCTGCAACGTGCAGGCCCAGAAGGACGATCAGCACCCATGCGCCTTTCGAGTGGATATTCTCGATAATCACGTGGGCGATGTCGGAATGCAGGAAGCCCGGTACAGGAAGGTGCGGCCAGCTGATCGTGCCGTACAGCACGGTCGGCACCTTGAACTTCGAGGTCGATACCAGGAGCCAGCCTGCCAGCGGCAGAATCACCATCAGCCAGTAGAACGCCATATGCACCAGATGCGAGGCCAGCTTTTCGCGGGGCGGCATGTCATCGGGCAGCGGTGGCGGCGGATTGCGCCATCTCCACAGGATACGCACGGCTGTCAGAAACAGGATCGTGATGCCGATTGATTTGTGCAACTGGAAGCGCACTTCATTGTCATCCATGTTCCAGCCGAGCCAGATCATGAACAAAAGAAGGGCCGCCATCACCCAGTGAAGGATGATGGCGACGATGGTGTATCTTGAAGATTCTGCCTGCATGGCGAGTCAGATACCCTTATTCGGAGGCTGCGTCAGCCAGTTCGAACTCGGTTTCGATCACAATTTCGATATCATCACCGAGATTCGGCACCATGATGTCGAGGCCATAGTCGGAGCGCTTGAACGACCCCGTGGCGGAGAAGCCGATTTTCGGCGTATCGGGCGCCCAGGGGAAGGTGGTCGTGCCGTTATAGGTGACGTCCAGCGTGACCGGCTTGGTAACGCCCCGGAAGGTCAGGTCGCCGGTGACGGTGCCGGTGTTCGGGCCGGTGGTTGTCACGTCGGTGGACTTGAACGTGATGGTCGGGAATTCGCCAGCATTGAAATAGTCTTCGCTCTGGCTGATTTCCTGATCGAACGAGTCGTAGGGCGAATCGGGGTGGCCGGCCTTGAAGTCTGCCGGATAGTCGGTCTCGACGGACGTTGGGTCGATGGTCACGTCCAGGGAGGTGGCGGAGGCGTCATCGGGGTTGAAAACCAGCGTGCCGTCGACCGAATTGAGACGGGCCGTGTAGTTGGACAGGCCGAAATGGTTCACCTTCCAGATCAGGGAGGTGTGGGTCGGGTCCATCTTGTAGGTGCCAGCCGGTCCCATTTCCGGGGCTTCAGCGGTTTCTCCGGCCGGGGCAGCCGTCGGTTCAGCCGTTGTGGTGGCCGGGGCTTCCTGGGTTGTGGTTTCCTGGGATTGTGCCGGAGCAGTGGTTTCGGCTGCACCGCAGGCCGCAAGGGCCAGTACGGATGCGGAAAGCAGAATGTTGCGCATAAAAATCGTCTCCTGAAGGGTGTGGTATTGCGTCTGGGGTGATTATAGGGCGCAGTTGGCGACATGCCAGTGGCACGCTAAGGGCTAGCGTGGATATGACTTATGTGGATTCTGGGAGAAATAGATGGCCTATAATGCCCCGCTCGATGATATGGCGTTTGCGCTTCAGTCCGTTGCCGGGCTGCCCAAACTGCAGGGACTTGAGGCTTTCGAGAATTATGACCCGGACCTGATCACCCCGATTCTGGATGAGGCGAACAAGCTGGCGCGGGATGTTCTGGCGCCGCTGAACCAGCCTGGCGATGCACATGGCGCAGTGCTGACGGATGAGGGCGTGAAGGCCGCCCCTGGCTTTGCCGAGGCCTATGCCCAGTTCCGCGATGGTGGCTGGATGGGGCTGTCCGCGCCCGAGGAATGGGGCGGGCAGGGGCTGCCGAAAGCCCTGGCGCTGGCCGTGATGGAGATGTTCCATTCCGCAAACATGGCGTTCGGCCTGTGTCCGATGCTGAGCTTCGGTGCGATTGAAGCGCTGCTGGCGCACGGCACGGATGCGCAGAAACAGACCTATCTGCCCAATCTGGTCTCCGGCACCTGGACCGGCACGATGAATCTGACAGAGCCGCAGGCGGGCTCCGATGTTGGCGCGCTTAAGACAAAGGCTGTGCCACAGGAAGACGGCAGCTATGCCATCAGCGGGCAGAAGATCTACATCACCTGGGGTGATCATGACGTTGCCGAGAATATCATACACCTCGTGCTGGCGCGCCTGCCGGATGCCCCTGCGGGCTCTCGCGGTGTGTCGCTATTCCTGGTGCCGAAATTCTTGGTCAAGGAAGATGGCAGTTTGGGCGAGCGCAATGGCGTTAAATGTATCGGCCTTGAGAAGAAGATGGGCATTCATGCCTCCCCGACCTGCGTGATGGAATATGAAGACGCAACGGGCTGGCTGATTGGTCAGGAGAACAAGGGCCTGGCCTGCATGTTCACGATGATGAACTCGGCCCGCCTTAATGTCGGCCTGGAAGGTGTCGCCGTGGGCGAAGCGGCCTATCAGGCGGCATTCGACTATGCGCAGGAACGCAAACAGGGCAAGGCGCAGGGCGTCGATGGCCCGGCCCCGATCCTGCATCATGCCGATGTGCGCCGTACACTGACGACGATGCGCGCCCGCGTCGCAGCGGCCCGGGCGATCTGCTATGCCTGCGGTGTGGCAGCAGACCTTGCCGAAGCTGCGCCGGATGAGAGCACACGCGCATCGGCCAAGTTGCGCGAAGACCTGCTGACGCCGATTGCCAAGGCCTGGTCTACCGATATGGGCGTCGATGTGGCGAGCCTGGGCGTGCAGATCCATGGCGGCATGGGTTTCATGAACGAGACGCTGGCTGCGCAGCTCTATCGCGACGCGCGGATTGCACCGATTTATGAAGGCACGAACGGCATTCAGGCGATTGATCTGGTTGGCCGCAAACTGTCCGGCACGAATGGCGAGTCCATGCGCGTGATGCTGGGAGAGGTTGAGGCCACGGCGGCGAGCGCGCGGGCGACGAATGATCCGCAGCTGGTTCAGATTGCTGACCGCCTGAGAGAAGGCGCCGAGGCACTTCGTCAGGCCACGGACTGGATGCTGGAGGCCATGAAACAGCGCGACCAGGACAAGGCACTGGCCGGGGCGACAGCCTATCTGGCACTGGCCGGAGATGTCATCGGCGGTCACTTCCTGACGCAGGCGGCGGTCTCTGCACGCGGCGAGGAGGGCGGCTTCCGCGCACGTCAGCTGGCGCTGGCAGGCTTTTTTGCCGAGACCGTACTGGCCACCGCGCCGGGCCGCGTTTCCGGCATCACGCAGGGTGGCGACAGCTTCCTCGACAATAGCGAAGCGCTGTTCGGGATTGCCTAGGTCTTACAACTCAAGCTTTGGCAGGGCGATCAGGCACAGTACGGACGCGCAGGAGGCGGCTGAGGCCATGCCGGCCAGCGGTGCCATGCCGAGCGTGACAAAGGGGGAGGCGATGGCGGTGCCAGCGGCTGTTGTTGTCAGGATGGCGACAAGCACTAGAGCCGCCCCGCGGGCATCGTCTCCGCGGGCAGCCACCACGGCGCGGTAAAAGCCGGGAGGCCCGCGAAGGCCGAGACCCAGATTGACCGGAATGAACAGGAGGGCGAGCGCCAGTGGCTCTGCCCCGCCGGTCAGTGCGTAGACGAGGATGCTGACCAGCCCGCCGGCGGAGATCAGCGAGCCGAGCAGGATCATGCGCTCCTGCCCGAAGCGCTCGGCGAGCTTTCCGGCAAGGTTCGATCCGACGATGAACAGGGTGATACCGGTGACTTGCATGATGATAAAGTCGCTGAGCTCTCCATCGAGGCCCTTGGTGATCATGGCAGGTGCGCCGAACACGAAGATCAGCAGGCCGCCCAGCGTCAAGGCCTGGCTGAGGCAGTAGCGCAGATAGACCGGGTTCATCATGTGGCGCACATAGCTGCCCGCGCTGCGGGTGGAGGGCGGCACAGGCATGCGGTGGCGCAGCGCGGCGATCAGCATGGCGACGAGCAGGCTGAGGACGCCAATTACCAGAAACGAGCTTTTCCAGCCAAAGGCGACCAGCAGCCACACGCCGGCAATCGGGGCGAGGGCTGGCACCAGCGATTCCACACTGCCCATGAAGCCGAGGGCACCGACGGCCTTCTGCTGGCTGAACATGACGCGGATCATGCCCGGCGCGAAAACGGCGGCGGCGGATCCTGTCAGGCCCTGCAGGAAGCGCAGGCCGACCAGAACAGGCAGGTTGGGCGCGGCCATGCAGGCCAGCGAAATCAGTGCATAGGCGATGAGAGAGACGATCAGCAGGATGCGCTGGTCCAGATGCGCGCCCAACTCTCCAAAGCCGAGCAAGCCGACACAGGTGCCCATCACGAAAGCCGCCAGAACGAACTGCGCGAGCGCCTGGGATCCGCCGAGCGTTTCCGGCAGGTCCGGCACGGCGGGCAGCACCAGATCCGTTCCGGCAATGCCCAGCGTCGTGCCGAGAATCAGCAGCGCAAAGGCCAGCAAGGGCGCGGAGGATTTTGTCTCGCTCATGGGGCAGGCAGGTCCAGTCTCTGAAGGGCCGGGCTTATGAGGGAATCGCCGGGCAATGCCGACCATATGTTATGACCATAGGGTAACACGGACATGACGTGGCCACAGCGAGCCCCCAAAAGCGCTGAACGGATCCGATGACTGCGATGTCTCGTAGAAGAGGCATGAAAAAGCAACTTCCCGCCTTCGCCGCCCTCGCTCTCATCACGGCCTGCGCGACCCGGCCGCCTGTGCCGGACGATGCGGGAGGCAAGACCTTTGTCATCGAACGCGATCTGGCCGGCGCCCATGTGGCGCGCGGAGAGTTCAAGTCGATCACCGGCGTGCACCGCGTCTTCACGGCGCAGCTGACCGGCAGCTGGGACGGTGAGATGTTCACCCTGGTCGAGGACTTCGCCTATGATGATGGCGAAACGGACCAGAAAACCTGGAAGCTCGAGCGCGTCGCGCCGGGCGAATACACCGGCACACGCGAAGACGTGGTCGGCACGGCGCGCGGCTATCAGGATGGGCGCGCCTTCCGTCTGGAATATGATGTCCGGTTGCCGTCCAAAGATGGCAAGGGACGTAAGGTCCGCTTCCGGGATGTGCTGGTCAATGATGGCAGCGGAAACGTGCTGAACACGGCGACCGTCGGCTGGTTCGGTTTCCGTGTTGGATCGGTCTGGCTGGTGATGGAACCGGTGCAGCAAGATATGGAATAGGCCCGCTGAGCAGACACCTATAGCAAAAAGCAGCGTCCCGTGGGAGGTGGCCTAACCTGTTCTGATTGCCTGGCGAAAGGCCGAAACACTGATCCATATGTTGCGACGACAGGGTCACGCAGATATGACGGTGCCAATTGTGCAGGAGGCGCGTACGCCCATGAGCTGGACCAAGACATATACCGGCGCGGAAGCTCTCCGGATCAACAAATGGCTCGCGGAAGAGGGTGTTTGCTCTCGCCGCGAGGCCGACGCCCTGATCCTGAAGGGCCTGGTCAAGGTTGACGACGAGACGGCGGTGGCTGGTCAGAAGATCATGGCCGGGCAGACGCTGACCATGGCAGGCAAGGCCGGGCGGCAGCTGGACAATCAGATTTCCCTAATCTTTCACAAGCCGGTGGGCATCGTGTCCGGCACGCCGGAAGAGGGCGAAATCCCTGCCGTGCGCCTGATCACGCGCGACAGCCTGTCCGGCAAGGCACGCGCCATTCCGGGCCGCTACAACAAGCTGGCACCGCTGGGCCGGCTCGACAAGGATTCGCGCGGCCTGCTGATCATGTCAGAGGATGGCGTGCTGGCGAAGGCCGTGATCGGCCCTGAGAGCGAGTTGGACAAGGAATATATCGTCAAGGTGAAGGGCGATGTGACGCCCGAGAAGCTGGCGAAACTGCGCCACGGGCTGGAACTGGACGGGCGCCAGCTGAAGCCCGCCATTGTGGAACAGCTGAAGCCGCAGGAACTGAAATTCATCCTGCGGGAAGGGCGCAACCGTCAGATCCGCCGGATGTGCCAGCTGGTCGATTTGCGCGTGGTGGATCTGATGCGTACGCGCATCGGGCCGCTGGAACTGGCCGGACTGCCGGAAGGCAAATGGCGTCCGATTGGCGGACGGGAACGTGCGGCTCTGCTGAAGGGCGATGCGCCCCGGCCCCGTACGCCGCGTCCGGATGAGGACCGGCCAGATCGCGAGCGGCCTGATCGGGGACGGCCTGAGCGTTCCGAGCGCCGCGATGGCCCGCCCAGAGGCGACCGCCCCGCGCGGGGTGAGCGGCCAAGCGGCCCGCGTTCAGGCAAGCCAGGGGGCAAACCGGGTGGCAAGTTCGGTGGCAAGCCGGACCGTTCAGAGCGCTCAGACGGTAAGCCCGACAATACAGTCTCCCCGCTGAAAGGCGAAAAGTTCAAGCGCACCAAGCTGGGCCCGCGCAAGCGGACGCCGATCAAGTGAGAGAGCTGATCATCATCATGGGCGTCGCCGGCAGCGGAAAGACGTCCATAGCGTCCGCGTTGGCGAGGCAGATGGGTTGGCCTTTCATTGAGGCTGATGAGCATCACTCCATCGCCAACAAGACAAAGATGGCCGCCGGCACGCCATTGACCGATGAGGACCGGGCGAGCTGGGTCGACAGCATGTGTGCGGCGTCTTCTGCCATGCCGGAGCCTCGAATCGTGCTGGCCTGCTCGGCGCTGACCCCCTTTGTGCAGGCCGGGCTGAGAGAGGGCAGCGGTCGCCGCAGCAGATTTGTGATGCTGGACGTTCCGAAAGCGGAACTCGCCCGACGGATTGCGGCGCGGGCCGACCATTTCATGCCGGTTAGCCTGCTGGACAGCCAGCTGGAGGCACTGTCAGTGCCGGAGGATGCCCTGCGCATTGCCGCTGACAGAAAGCCGGAAGACATCCTCGCGGACATCGTGTCAGCCCTGGAGGCCGAAGCCTGACCTTGCGGTACGGCTCGACGGCGTCATGGATGCCAGTATCATTCTGCAATGGATGGATTTGAAACTGCCCCGCCGAAGCGGCCCAGGCTGGACTACCCCTTCGGGCGGACCGAGCCGGAAATCGGCAAGAGCGTGCAGATTGCAGAGCGTATCGAATGGGTGGCCATGCCGCTCAATTTCTCTCTTAAATTCATCAATAACTGGCTGATTGATGATGGCGACGGGTGGACGATTGTCGATACTGGTATTGCCTATGACGAGACGCGGGAGGCGTGGCGCAATCTGCTGGCTGAGCGCGTAACGCCGGACAAGCCGCTGAAGCGTGTGATCGTTACGCACATGCACCCCGATCATGTTGGAACGGCAGGCTGGCTGTGCCACAAATACGGGGCCGAGCTGTGGATGACGCGGCTGGAATACACAACCTGCCGGATGCTGGTGGCCGATACGGGTCGCGAGGCGCCGGAGGTGGGTGTCGACTTTTATCGCCGGGCTGGATGGTCCAACGCGCAGCTGGAGACCTACAAGGAACGCTTCGGCAATTTCGGTCGGGGCGTGACGCGTATTCCCGAATCCTTCTTCCGGCTTTCGGATGGCGACACGTTCGAGATGGGCGGAAAAAGCTGGGAAGTGATCACCGGGAGTGGTCATTCGCCGGAACATGCCTGTCTTTACTGCGCTGAGCTGAATATCGTCATTTCGGGCGACCAGCTGTTGCCGCGCATTTCCTCCAATGTCTCCGTCCACCCGACCGAGCCGAAGGCCGACCCGCTGGATGACTGGATCCAAAGCTGTGAGAAACTGAAGCGCCGCCTGCCGGAAGACGTGCTGGTTCTGCCCGCGCATAATGAGCCGTTCCGGGGCGCCCATCACAGGCTGCAGCATCTGATCGACGGCCATTTTGTGACGCTGGAGCGGCTGAAGGACAAGCTGGCGCGCGGGCCGATGAAAGTGACGGATACGTTCACCACCATGTTCGCCCGGGCGATTGGGGATGATGTGATCCATATGGCTACGGGCGAGGCGTTGGCGCACCTGAATTACCTGATCCACCGCGGGGATGTGCGGGTCAGACAGGACGAGCATGGCGCGGACCTCTACAACCTGGCCTGACCTGTCTTATGTGGCCTTTGCGAGGCTTTTACAGCATACGGGCAGTTTACACCTTCGCAATCATGGCACCTATCGTCTAAACAGGTCGCACGTTGCGACGACGAGAGACGAGGTTCCGATGACATCAGATGGCAGCACCGCCACGCAGGACGAGGCGGAAAAAGACCTGACTCTCGGCAGTAAACTGAAGCGCGAATTGCGGGAATGGGCGATGACCCTGGCCGTTTTCGTACCGGCCTTCATGCTGTTTACAGGCCTGGCCTATGAGCAGCGGGTGATTCCCTCTGAAAGTATGGTGCCGACGCTGCAGGTGACAGACCGTGTGGCTGTGACCAAGTTTGCCTATGGTTATGACCGCTATTCGCTGCCCTTCTCGCTGGGCCGTTTCATCCCGCTGCCGGCCGGCCGGATCTTTGCCCGGATGCCGAAACGTGGCGATGTCATTGTGTTCGAACACCCGCATACGGGCCGCGTCATGATCAAGCGTCTGATTGGCCTGCCGGGCGATACGGTGCAGATGATCGGCGAGCAGCTGTATCTGAATGGCGAACCTGTCGAGAGCGAACTGGTGCGCAAGGTGCGCTACACGCCGCACGGGACAAACATCCTGCGCACAGCCTTTGAGTGGCATGAAACGATAGGCGACAAGAGCTGGGCCACCTATCGCGGCAACAAAGGCGACTGGGGCGACAATACGGATCTGTTCGTTGTGCCTGATGGCTATGTCTTCATGATGGGCGACAATCGCGACAATTCTCTCGACAGCCGATTCCCAAGCGGGCACTGCCCGGCGGAGAATGGCGTCATCGACCGGGCCGGATGTCCGCTGCGCGTGCCTGCGGAAGAGGCATCCATCGGTTTTGTACCGCTGGATCACCTGATCGGACGGGCAGATACGGTGCTGATGAGCTTCTATTCCTGCAAGCTGCAGGATGATGAGAAATGTGCAAAGCGGGTCTGGAAAGGCCTCTGAGCGCTGCTTCAGCCCACAAGCGGGCGCATGTCTGAGTTGAAAGGTACCTTGCCGTGCCGGGGCAACCCCGTTAGGGCAATTCCTTTAGTGTTACGCGCGGGTCTCCGCAGGAACGAGTATACGATTTAATGGCGATGCCAGACCCGACATCGACAGACCGGAAACGCGGACCCATAATTGTGTCTCGTCATGGCCGCCCGGCCCTGGACCGGACAGCTGGGCCGCGCCTGAACTGGCGCGAGTATCGTGACTGGTGGGATCGCTATGAAGCTGGTGCCCTGGCCGAAGGGCAGGTTGCCCCGGAAGAGCTGAAAAAGGCTGTCGCAGACGCAGACCTTGTCTTTGCCTCTGCGCGCCTGAGAGCGCAGCAGACGGCTGCGCGCGCTGCGCCGCACATGCAGGCGGAATATGACGCGGTGTTCAATGAAGCGCCATTGCCGCCACCGCTGCTGCCGGGGGTGCGTTACCTGCCGAAGACATGGAACATTCTGGCCCGTGCGGCTTGGCTGAACGGCCATGCGCTGGACGGGGAAAGCGTGAAGGCCGCTCGCCAGCGGGCCGCAGAGGCTGCGCAGAAACTGCATGATGCTTCAGAGGATACGAAAGTCTATCTGGCAGCTCATGGCTGGTTCAACCGCATGCTGAGACCGGAACTTAAGAAGCTTGGCTGGAAATGCGCCTATGATGGCGGAGACAGCTATTGGAGCTTTCGGGTTTACGAATATCGGTGAAACCCGCCTTCAAATGGTTGTGGAGCCCAGACCGGGGCTCTAGTGTCATCTGAAATTCTGAGAAGCGAGACCTGAGGCATGGCTGACGCAAAAGAGAAACCCGTCGAAAAGCTGACATTCGAGGAAGCCCTGGCTGAACTCGAAGGCATTGTGCGCCAACTGGAAGCCGGTGAAGTCGAGCTGGAGAAGTCCATCGCGATCTATGAGCGGGGCGCAGCCCTGAAGGCGCATTGCGACGCCCGCCTGAAATCCGCAGAGCTGAAGGTGGAGCAGATCGTGCAGGGGGCCAACGGGCCAGCCACTGAAGCTGCCAGCTTCGACTAGAGAGGGGCCCCGCATGGCGGACGTTGTCGACTTTGAACAGCGCCTGAAAGAGGTTGCCGACAAGGTAACGGTCGCGCTGGACCAGCTGATCCCGCCTGCGAGTGGACCTGAAGCGGACCTGATGCGCGCAATGCGCCATGCCGCGCTGGCCAATGGCAAGCGGATGCGGCCTTTCTTCCTGCTGGAAACCGGCGCGATGTTCGAAGCGCCCGAGAAGAGCCTGCTGCGCGCGGCGGCGGCACTGGAATGCGTGCACTGTTACTCATTGGTGCATGATGATTTACCCTGCATGGATGATGATGATTTCCGGCGCGGCCAGCCGACCGTGCACAAGGCCTTTGATGAGGCGACGGCGGTGCTGGCCGGGGATGCCCTGCTGACACTGGCCTTCAAGATTCTCGCCTCTACCGAGACCCATGATGATGCCGGGATCCGCACCTTGCTGATTGAGCGTCTGGCCGATTCTTCCGGCGCGCGCGGCATGGTGGGCGGTCAGATGATCGACATGCTGGAGAGCGACAGCCCCCGTGATCTGAACACGATTACTCGTATGCAGCGCCTGAAGACAGGCGCGCTGATCTCTTATGCGACAGAGGCTGGCGCGATCATCGGCCGGGCGCGGGAGGCTGAGCGCAACGCACTGGCAGGCTTCTCCAATGATCTAGGGCTGGCCTATCAGATTGCCGATGATCTGCTGGATGCGACAGGCCATGAGGAAAAGGTCGGCAAGCCGTTGCGGACCGATGAAGAGGCCGGAAAAGCCAATTTTGTGACTATTCTGGGTGTGGACGGCGCGCGGCAGCGGGTGCGTATTCTTGCTGCACAAGCGAAGGAGCACCTCGCAATTTTCCGCGAAAAGGCCCATATACTGCTGCAATCGGTCGATTTTGTACTCGACAGAACACATTAATCAGGACGTCAGAAGACCGAAACAAAAGGTCCAGAGAAAATATGACCGAGACACGACCGAACCGCTTGCTGGATGCGATCAACTCGCCGGACGACTTGAAAGGTCGCTCGCGGGCGGAGCTCAAGCAGATTGCCGACGAAGTCCGCAATGAAGTGATTGACGTCGTGTCTGTAACCGGCGGGCACCTTGGCTCAGGCCTTGGCGTGGTCGAGCTGACCGTGGCCATCCACTCTGTGTTCGATGCCCCGGCGGACAAGCTGATCTTTGACGTTGGCCACCAGTGCTATCCGCACAAGATACTGACGGGCCGCAAGGACCAAATGCGTACGCTTCGCCAGCCCGGCGGTCTGTCCGGCTTCACCAAGCGCGCCGAAAGCGAATATGATCCGTTTGGCGCAGCACATGCCTCGACCTCGATTTCCGCCGGCCACGGCTTTGCCAAGGCGCGCGACCTGCAGAATGGCGACAATCATGTCATTGCGGTGATCGGCGACGGCTCCATGTCTGCGGGCATGGCTTATGAGGCGATGAATAATGCCGGGGCCGACAAGTCCCGCCTGATCGTGATCCTGAATGATAATGACATGTCGATTGCCCCGCCGGTTGGCGCGATGAGCAATCACCTGTCGAAGCTGGTCTCCTCACGGCCCTATCGCGGGCTGCGCAAGATTGCCAAGAAGATGGTTTCGCCGATGGGGCTGGAAAGCCCGGCGCGACGCGCGGAGGAATATCTGCGCGGCTTTGCCATGGGCGGCACCATGTTCGAGGAGCTGGGCTTTTACTATATCGGCCCGATTGACGGGCATGATCTGGATACGCTGATCCCGATCCTTGAGAATGTGAAGGCGATGCGGGAAGGCCCGATCCTGATTCACGTCGTCACGCAGAAGGGCAAGGGCTATGCCCCGGCCGAGAATTCCGCGGACAAGTATCACGGCGTCTCAAAATTCTCCGTGATTACGGGCGAGCAGTCCAAGCCCAAGCCCAAGGCGCTGGCCTATCAGAAAGTGTTCGGTCAGACGCTGGCCAAGCTGGCCGAGACGGATGACAAGATCTGCGCGATCACGGCGGCGATGCCGTCCGGCACATCAACCGATGTATTTGCCAGGAAATTCCCTGAGCGTCATTTCGATGTCGGCATTGCCGAACAGCATGCGGTGACGTTTGCGGCTGGTCTGGCCGCCGATGGGATGCGCCCTTTCGCGGCGATCTATTCCACCTTCCTGCAGCGCGGCTATGATCAGGTTGTCCATGATGTGGCGATTCAGAAGCTGCCGGTGCGCTTTGCGATCGACCGGGCGGGCCTGGTCGGTGCAGACGGCGCGACCCATGCGGGCAGTTTTGATATTGGCTATCTCGGCGCGCTGCCGGGCATGATCTGCATGGCGGCAGCTGATGAGGCCGATCTTGCGCGTATGGTGGTGACCGCTACCCAGATTGACGATGGGCCGTCCGCTTTCCGCTATCCGCGCGGCGAAGGCATCGGCATCGAGATTCCGGAAAACCCGCAGCCGCTGGAAATCGGCAAAGGACGCATCATGCGCGAAGGCACGACGGTTGCTATCCTGTCCTACGGCACACGCTTGGTGGAGGCCGGGAAGGCCGCTGACCTGCTGGCCGCGCAGGGCCTGTCCGCGACCGTGGCGGATGCGCGCTTTGCCAAGCCGCTGGACGCCGACCTGGTCGAGCGGTTGGCGCGTGAGCATGAAGTGCTGATCACGATTGAAGAAGGTGCCACAGGCGGCTTTGGCAGCTTTGTGCTGGAGCATCTGGCCAAGGCGGGTGCGCTGGACAAGGGCCTGAAGATCCGTCCGATGACTCTGCCGGACGTGTTCCAGGATCAGGATACGCCGTACATGATGTATGAGGCAGCAGGCCTCAACGCCCGTCACATTGCCGCTCGCGCCATCGAGGCCTTGGGCCGGGGCGACATCGCAGAGATCAACCGACTGGCCAGTGCCTGAGTTTCTGACTGAAAAGCAATTTGCCGCCGGGCGCGAACACGTCTTATGTGCCGCACCATGCGATATATTTCTCTTTCAACCGTTGCGGCAGCAGCCTTGCTGCTGGCCGCATGCGCCACAGCGCCGGAAGCGACGGATACGGGCCCTCCGCCGGAAACCGTCATTGCTCAGGCGATTGCGGAGACGAACCCCTATCAGGCCGAAGACTCCCTGACAGAATTGCTGGCCAGATCCAGCTTGACGAACGCTCAGCGCGCTGAAGCACTCTATCACCGTGGCAGCTTGCGCCGACAGGGCGCGGATGATCGCCGCGGTGCGGTGGAAGACTTTGAAGCCATGCTTGCACTTGCCCCGGAGCATCCGCTGGCGGCAAATGCCAAGGCAGAGCTGGAATACGCCCGCAAGGATGTTGCAGCGATAGAGGCTTCCATGAACCGCTTCCTGACATTGGCACAATGGTTTGATGGCACATGGGTGCTGGGCGACCATGAACTGGCGGTCGAGCGCTACAAGAAGTCTGGCTTGGCCCCGACGCCGGAGCAGGTGAAGACGTTGCGCGAGGCGGGGTATATCTGTCAGACGGGCGCGAGCGAGTCTCCGCTTGAGAAATTTGCCGGTGAGCGGGACGATCTTGATGGTATGGATTGGTGTGCTGAAGAGCTGACCAGCTGAAAAGTCACACAAAATCCACAATAAGGCCCTGTGCGCGCACAGCTTGTGTCTGTACGAACAGGGAAGATCACAGCCCAGTCCTGATGGAGACACCCTTATGATTCGTTCCGGCCTTGTCTTTGCCGCTTCAGCCCTCGTGCTGGCGGCCTGTTCTACTGCGCCCTCCACGACGGACAGCGCGGCGACCCCTGCGGTGACCCAGCCCGTTGATGAGTTTGCCCTTGCGATGCAGACGGTGAACCAACTGGTCGATGCAGGAAATACCCAGACGGCGATTGACCGGCTGACCCAGCTTGCCGGTGATCCGGACCTTAGCCAGGAAGAGCTGGCTGAAACCCTGCTGCGCCGGGGCGAGCTTCGCTTCAGCGAACAGGGCTATGACTTGATGGGCGCGATCAGCGACTTCGAAGAGATCATCAACGATCTGCCGCAGACCGAGGCTTATTCCGCAGCCGTTCCGATGCTGGATATTGCCCGCGGCAAGGCGACATCTCTGAACACGCTGCTGGTGCAGCCGGAAACCACCCGTCAGGAGAAGTTCAACATCCTCATGGAACTGGGCCAGCATCAGGAAGCGATCGACCTGATGATCCAGAGCAATTTGACACCGGACAATGACACGCTCGTGGCCATGTACCAGATCGGCTATCTCTGTGAGGGCGATGAGCTGACCGGCCGCGAATATGACGCGATCGAGCCGGACGGCACCGAACGAACCCTGCGATTCTGCGATTTCGGGAAATAAGGGCGCCGCGCCCTTATTCTTCCAGATTCTGCAAAATATGGCCCCTGAACTCCTCAGCCTGAGCGGTTCAGGGGCCATTGTGTCGCAGATATTGAGATTTAGCTGAAAATTCTCCGCTGATCACCGAGTTTTGTCTTCAATCCTCAGCCTTGGCGTGATTGTGTGTGTGAAACATATAATCAGAGGAAACCCATGCCCGCCGATACTCTGCCGAACTGGCCCGCCATGTCGATTGCCCAAGCCAATGAGATGCTGGCGGGGCCGGGCTCTCCGCTCGAGCTGGAAGATGCCGTCATCAATGGCGTCGAGATGAAGGTCTACAAGAACGCTCCGTCGACGATCCCGTCTGTCCTGGCGCTGGCTGAAGCCCAGTTCCCTGACCGGGACTATATCGTCTACGAGGATGAACGTGTCACCTTCAAGGCAATGGCAAAGGCCGTGCGCGCCCTGGCCGCCGTGATGCGCGATACCTATGGCGTCCAGAAGGGGGACCGGATCGCCGTTGTGATGCGCAACTATCCGCAATGGCCCGTCGCCTTCTATGCGGCGCTCAGCCTGGGGGCGATTGCTACGCCGATGAACTCCTGGTGGACGGGCGAAGAGCTGGAATATGGCCTATCCTTCGCTGAGGTGAGGCTAGCTGTGGTCGATCCGCAGATCTTTGAGCGCGTGCGCGGACATTGGGACACTCTGCCGAACCTGGAGCATATGATCATCGCCCGGGATTTCGATGAAGAGCACAATGATCCCAGGATCAGCTCTCTGGAAGACTATATCGGTGACGCCAATAGCTGGCAGGATTTGCCGGAAGGCAGCTGGCCGGAGATTGATCTTGGCCCGGAAGATAGTGCTACAATCATGTATACATCCGGTACGACAGGAAAACCGAAGGGGGCCCTTGCAACGCACCGCGCTGTTATATCGAATATGTTCAATTCCATGACATGTCAGGCTCGCATGTTCCTGCGCAAGGGAGAGGCCCCGCCACAGCCGGACCCGGCCGATCGGCGCGCCACCCTGCTGGCCATTCCTTTCTTCCATGCGACGGGCTCGTTCGCGATCTTGCTGCCGTCTGCCCTGCGCGGTGACAAGATCGTCTCCATGTACAAATGGGACGCGGACAAGGCGCTGCCGATCATCGAGAAGGAAAAGGTTTCCGCTGTGGGCGGCGTGCCGACCATTGCCTGGCAGATCCTGGAACATCCGGACCGGGACAAATACGATCTCTCCTCGATTCAGGCCATATCCTATGGTGGCGCGCCCTCTGCACCGGAACTGGTCTCCACAATCAAGAAACGCTTTCCGGAAGCTGCGCCCGGCAATGGCTGGGGCATGACGGAGACCTGCGCCACGGCAACGCTGAACATTGGCGAGGACTATGTGAACCGTCCTTCCAGTGCCGGCGCGCCGCCCAAGGCTGTTGTGCTGAAAATCTGTGATCCGGACGGCAATGAAGTGCCGAGCGGTGAAGTGGGCGAGCTGTGGTGCAAAGGCCCGATGAATTGCAAGAAGTACTGGAACCGTCCGGACGCGACGGCTGAGACCTTTCGCGATGGCTGGGTTGTGACCGGAGACCTTGCGCGCCTGGATGAAGAGGGATTCCTCTATCTGGTAGACCGCGCCAAGGACATGCTGATCCGGGGCGGCGAGAATGTCTACTGCATCGAGGTCGAGAACGCCCTTTATGAGCATCCGGCTATCATGGATGCTGCGGTCGTTGGCATTCCTCACAAGGTACTCGGTGAAGAAGTGGGTGCCGTCGTACAACTGAAGCCCGGTATGAGCGTTACAGAGGAAGAGCTACGTCACCATGCAGCGAAACATCTTGCTGCATTCAAGGTGCCGGTCGAAATTCACTTCATGGACGAGCCACTGCCGCGCAATGCAAACGGCAAGATCCTGAAGCCCGTTCTGCGGGAGCAGTTCAAACCCAGAGGATAAGTCCACATGGTATCCAAGCGACGCATCGGAGACAGCCATGTCTATCCGGTAGGTCTCGGCTGCATGAACATCACGCATGCCTATGGTCCGCCCCTGCCGGAAGATGAGGCTAAAGCCCTGCTCTTGCGGGCGGTGGACATGGGCTATGACTTTCTGGACACGGCCACGCTGTACGGCTTTGGCCGCAGTGAGGAGCTGATCGGCGAGGCCCTCAAAGATCGGCGCAATGAGTATTTCCTGGCCAGCAAGTGCGTGCTGGGCTTCAAGGATGGTCAGCGCACGCTGGACGCCCGGCCGGAGGTGATCAAGGCGGCCTGCGAGGCCAGCCTGAAACGTCTGCAAACGGACGTGATTGACCTCTACTACATGCACAGACCAGACCCGAATGTGCCAATCGAGGACTCGGTTGGCGCGTTGTCAGAGCTGGTTCAGGAAGGCAAGATCCGCATGATCGGCCTGTCTGAAATGGGAGATGCGCATCTGCGCAGGGCCCATGCGGTGCACCCGATTGCGGCGATGCAAAGCGAATATTCCCTGTGGGTGCGCAATCCGGAAATAGCCATCAAGGCGGCGTGTGAGGAACTGGGCGTGGCACTGGTGGCGTTCTCTCCCGTCGGACGTGGCTTTCTGGCGGACCCGCCTGTGGATCCGGCGAAATTCCATGAGAGCGATCTGCGCGGCACGATCTTCCCGCGCTTTTTTCCGGAGAACTATCCCGGCAATCTGCCGCTGCTGGAAGAGGCCCGCGCCTGCGCAGGCGATATGGGATGCAGCGTGGCACAGCTCGCGCTCGCCTGGACGCTGGCCAAGGGCGGGAATGTCATCCCGATCCCCGGCACGACCAGCCTTAAGCACCTCGAAGAGAACTGGAAAGCGGGCGGCATTCAGCTGTCGGACGAAATGGTAGCACGTCTGGATGCCCACTTCCTACCTGAGAAGGCCGTCGGCCCCCGCTACAATCAGGTCGGCCAGTCTGTGGTTAGCACGGAAATGTACGCGTTCGAGACCTCGCAGTGAGCGACGATTCCGACAAGACCTTTCAAAAGACCAACGACGGCAAGCCGGTCGCTATGGAAGCGCGCGATCAAGCGGAGGATGGCCGGCGCTATTCGCCTTCGGTTGCGCGCAATCGTGAACCGATCCTTGAGGTTTTCCGCGAGCATGTTGGCGAGACAGGGCAGGTTCTGGAGATTGCCTCCGGCACTGGCGAACACGGCGCCTTCCTGACGAAAGCTCTGCCGCAGCTGAACTGGACCTATTCGGACATTGATGCGGTAAGCCGTGAGAGTCAGGCTGCGTGGCGGCGGGCCGCTTTGCATGAGCGGCTGCATGGTCCCTACACCGTCGATGCCTCGGCCCATTCATGGGGCCCGGTTGAGTATCCGGGCCATTGGGATGTGATCGTGTCGATGAACATGATCCACATTGCGCCTTTTGAGGTTGCGCTGGGGCTGATCGGCGGGGCGGGACGCCTGCTGAAACCCAAGGGTAAACTATTCCTCTACGGACCGTTCGCGCGTCATGGAGAGATTGCGCCGTCCAATGCGGAATTCAGCGCCAATCTGAAATCGCGTGATCCGCGCTGGGGCGTGCGGGATCTGGATCAGCAGATCGTTCCGCTGGCGGAAGAAGTAGGGCTGAGACTGCAGCAGGTCATCGAAATGCCGGCCAACAATCTCAGCGTGGTGTTGCAGCGTCAGGCCTGATCGCCGCCGCCGAACTGTTCGGCCCATTCTTCGACCTGGGAATCCTCTATCTTCTGGAACAGGACGTCCGGCGGGCTGATCTCGTGGCCATGCGGCAGGGCGTCCAGCAGGGCCTCGATATCACCGAACTGGAAGCTGCGCTTGTCTTCTGGAATGCCGAGGGCATCGAGAATCTTCTTGCCTGCGTCCGGGATGATCGGTTGCGCGATGATGCCGAACAGGGCCGCAAGGTTCAGGCCGGTGCGCACGCCAATCGCGGCGGCGTCGACATCGGTCTTGTACTTCACCCAGGGCTCGGCCTTGGTGAGGTATTCGTTTCCGGCGGCCCAGATGGCGCGCGTCTCTGCGGCGGCCTTGCGGAACTCCATGGCCTCATAATGCTCGATCAGGCGCGGCAGGCGCTCTTTCAGCTCCGCGACCATCCAGGCCTCAGCATCGCCCGACGTGCCGGCATCCGGAACCTTGCCGTCGAATTTTGACGCCGTGTATTTGGTGATCCGGTTCACGAAATTGCCGAGCACATTGGCAAGGTCTGAGTTCACTGCGCTCTGGAAGCCTTCCCAGGTGAAGGCCGCGTCAGAGCCTTCCGGCGCATTCGCGATCAGATACCAGCGCCAGTAATCCGCCGGCAGCAGCGACAGAGCCTGGTCCATGAAGACGCCGCGCTTGTTGGAAGTGGAGAACTTGCCGCCATACCAGGTGACCCAGTTGAAGGCCTTCAGCTTGTCGACTGTTTTCCATGGCTCGCCAGAGCCGAGCAGGGTGACGGGGAAGCTGACCGTGTGGAAGGCGACATTGTCCTTGCCCATGAACTGGACGTATTCGGTCTCGTCCGCGCCCTTGTCGGTGCGCCAAAGCGCTTCCCAGTCGCCGCCCGTTGCCTCGGCCCATTCCTGCGTCGCAGAGATGTAGCCGATCGGCGCGTCGAACCAGACATAGAAGACTTTCTCTTCAAAGCCGGGGCGGGGATTACCGTCTGCATCCGTCACGTCGATGCCCCAGCTGAGGTCGCGCGTGATGGAGCGGGCGATCAGGCCCTCATCCAGCCATTTATTGGCGATGGAGACCGCCAGGTTCGGCCAGTTCTTACCCTTGCTGTTGACCCATTCGCGGATGCGGTCCTGCATCTGGGTTTGCAGCAGGTAGAGATGGTTGGTCTCGCGGATCTCGATATTCTTGCTGCCGGAAACAGAAGAGTACGGGTCGATCAGATCGACCGGGTCCAGCAGGCGTCCGCAATTGTCGCACTGGTCGCCGCGCGCCTTTTCAAAGCCGCAGGTTGGGCAGGTGCCCTCGACATACCGGTCCGGCAGGAAGCGGCCATCATCAATGGAGTAGACCTGTTTGGAGGTACGCTCCTCGATCAGGCCATTGGCTTCCAGGGCCTGCGCGAAATGCTGCGTGGCTTTGCGGTTGGCCGGGCGGGATGTGCGCCCGAACCAGTCGAAGGACAGGTTAAAGCCCTCTCCGGCCTTACGCTGGATTTCATACTGCTCATCACAATATTCCTGGACGCTGATGCCGGCAGCCTGCGCGGCGAGTTCGGCGGGTGTGCCATGCTCGTCCGTGGCGCAGATATAGGTCACCTCATGGCCCATAAGGCGCATCATACGGGAGTAGACATCCGCAGGCAGCATGGAGCCTGCGAGATTGCCGAGATGCTTGACGCCGTTGATGTAGGGCAGGGCAGAGGTGACGAGAATGCGCCGGGCTTTTGTCATGGAGATGAGGTCTTTCCAAATAGCTTTAACGGCAGGGTAAATCACACATCCCTGCTATTGTGCACCTTTTAGCGGCGCGCGCCGGAAAAGAAAGAATTGTGGCACGGGAAATAACATGCGGACATAAAGAAGCCCCCGAACGGGCTGCAGGCCATTCGGGGGCATAGGGTGGTTTCGGGACGCGGTGACAACCCGAAACCGCTGGGAGGAAACTGGGAAAGCGTTACAGGCCGTAGCCGGTTTTAGCCTTGACCGTCAGGTCCACACGGCGCGCCATCGGCATGGCCATTGTGTCAGACAGGCGTGTTTCGGAGACCGGCACGAAATCTGTGCGGATGTCCTGCGGGCGGATGCCGCGTGCGGTGAGGGCGTCCAGAACCACGGCGGCGCGGTCCTCAGACAGGCGGGCCGTTGGGCCGGTACTATCGGCATCTGCGGAAACGATGGTCGCCTGGATATCAGAAATGGTGCAGCCCGCCAGCTGGTCGCCCGCAGTATTCAACGCGCGCATGGAATAGGAAGACAGCGAAGCATCCTTATTGGAGAAGTAGACGGTGATCTGCATGTCCTCACAATTCTTTTCATAAGGGACTTTCACCGGTTCCATCGGCGGCGCCTTGGGGGCGTCCGACATTGCGGGAAAGGCCAGTGCAATCGCGCCGATGCTCAGACCGGCTATAAACTGTGCGCGTTTCATCATCTTCTTCCTTCAGGCTCTATGTGCCTCTTGGGACACCCATCATCGCCACCTTGTTTGTGGTCTTGAGGGTGTAGGTACGCGCGCTTTGGGGCGGAAATGTGCGGGGGATGAGGCGAATGGGGCAGTCATGGGGAAATAGAAAGGAATCTGCGTGCACGGGGCTGAGACCTGTTTCGCTGGGGTGAAAGCTGCGTTTTCTGCGGGATGACCTGCCGGAACAGGCAATTACGGGTCATTTCGACTGGAATGTGCGCTTGCGCGCCGCGCCCGATCACAGTAGTGACACGGTTTCCAGCAATGGCCGGCTTAGCTCAGCTGGTAGAGCATCTGATTTGTAATCAGAGGGTCGGGGGTTCGAGTCCCTCAGCCGGCACCATCTTACCCGTACAGCAGTGCGGCGGCTGTAGCGCAGGATCCGAAATGGCAAAAGATCGTATAGATTGGGACAAGCTGCGCGTCTTTGTCGTCGTTGCCGAGCTGGGGAGCATGACGGCTGCTGCTGCCCGCCTGAAGGAGTCCACCCCCACTGTCAGCCGCAAGATTGACGAGTTGGAGAAGAGCCTGGACAGCCAGCTGTTCCAGCGGTCAACGCGGGGTATGGAGCTGACCGAAGCAGGCAAGACCACGCTGCGCTACGCCCGCCAGATGGAAGAAGCGGCCAGCCATGTGCTCAGCAAGGCGTCGGGTCATCAGGACAAGATACAGGGCCGCGTCACAATTGGCAGCGGAGATGGCATTGGCCCGCTCTGGATCGGTCGGCAACTGCGCGAATTCAGAGACAAGCATCCGCGCATACAGGTGCGCATGCGCGTGCAGGATCACAATCTGGATCTTTTGAATGATGAGGCGGATGTCGTGATCCGCTTCACGGAACCGCGGGAGCCGGAAATTATCTCGCATAAGCTTGGTACGGCGCACTACATGGCTTTTGCTGCGCAATCATATCTGGATATGCAGGAAAGCCTGCCGTCGAGCATCTTTGAGTATCACCATCATCGCTGTATCCTGCATGAGGCCTATGCCCATCAGATTGAGCGGTGGGCCCCTAAGGCAGTTGAGCTGACCAAGATGATCGACTTTGCGGTCATCACCAATTCCGCCACGGCAATGATTGAGCTGTGCCGTCAGGGCGGCGGGATCGCCATGCTGCCGAGCTATATTGCCGAGATCTATCCGGACCTCGTTCCGCTGGATATTTCCGAAGTGGCACCGATCCAGTTCTGGATTTCCTACACCGAGGATGCACGTAGAAATCCTGCGGCTGTGGCGGCGATTGAATGGATTCGGGGGCTGTTTGACTACAGGGTAACACCGTGGTTCCGCGATGGCTTCATTCACCCCAAGGAAGTGATGCCATCTCGTGAGGGGCAGCAAGTCGGAGATCTCCAAGAGGATATCTCTAGGATAGCCTAGGGAACAGATCAGAGATCGGCGATCTCGCAAGCCTGTGTATGGTCAGCTTCCTCTCTCCAATGACCTTTCAAGCCGCTTCGATTGGTTGTGGGGGCAAGTGATGCTGATCCGCAATTTTGAACCGGGCGACGCCCCAGCGCTTGCGGCGCTGTTTCATGCATCTGTGCACGAGGCCGGCACGCGAGACTATTCTTCCGAACAGGTGGCAGCCTGGAGTGCTTCAGAGCCCTATGCAGCCAGATACTTGAGGCAGGCTGAAGGCAGGACATTTCTGGTAGCTGTTGATGATAGTGGTATTATTGTCGGCTAGGGCGACCTAGAAGAGAACGGTGATATTGACCATCTCTACTGCCGACCAGATTTGGTTGGCACCGGGGTAGGGTCAGCCATTTATGCCGCTTTAGAAGCAGTAGCCAGGAAAACGGGTATCGCCGTTCTGTTTGTCGAAGCGAGCGAGGGAGCGCGTCTACTTTTTGAACGACGCGGCTTCAATTTTGAGGGGCGAAACGACTTGATGATAGATGGTGTAGCTATCCACAACTACCGTATGTCCAAGTCGATTGCGTAGAATTTTCGTGCTTATATAGCGAGAAAGGGCAGGCGGTATCTGACAGGCCTCCAACATCAGTGGAGGCCTGTTGGATAAGTATGTTGCCGCTAGGCCGCTAGTCGGCGGACATGACCTTCAGAACCTTGGCCATCATGCCGAGGCGTTCCGTCGATCCTGTGCGATCAATCCAGGAATGACATTCCGCCCGGGCCCTGGCAGACGGGTCTGCTGTCTTGTTTTGCGCCTGGTTTTCGTCTTCGAACAGGCTGGCGATCGGCACGCGAAGCACGTCTGCCACATTGGACAGCATGCCAGCAGAAAGGCGGTTCGTGCCTGTTTCGTATTTCTGCAATTGCTGGTGACTGATGCCGAGCTCGTTGCCGAGTTCGGCGAGCGTCATGTTGCGATCCAGTCTAAGGCGCCGGATCTTTTCTCCTACCATCTGGTCGATAGCGGTAGGGGCTCGGGAAGTAGATTGTCTTACAATTTTGGGCACGTCATAACTCCATCAGAAGTTATGTCTTTTCTCGCTCCGGATGTTATAGCAACCGATCAGGTACTAAAAAACATGGAACGGTACATAACATTATGAAACGGATATGGACTCCGGCGTTACCGTAATTTACGTTATCCTATGTCAATTCAGCTGACAGACGATGTAACCGTTTGTATTTTTGAGTGTTTTGTATTTTAGAAAGAAAATAGACACTAAAATAGCCAGTATGTTGGAAAATCGGCCTACGGTTGAAGTGCCTTAGTAGTCCTTCTTCCACTTTACCGAGACCTTTGCCTCGCCATTAGTGGTTGTCTCAGATGTCACTGATATTTGTGGTCTCGGCTCCCATTCGACCTCTACGGAGCTGCCTGAAGCACCTGCTGAGTTCAGTTCGAGGTACACATCATCAGCCAGATACTGGCCCACGCCCACTTCTGCGGCACCTGAATCGTTCGTTCCAAAAGACAATCTGTCGATCCCGAGCGCAGATTGTAGCTCGGCAGTGGGGTCAAAACCGGTCCCCTTGCCGCTGAGACGTGCGATGGAGTTGGCCAGCTGTGCGGCTTCCAGGGCAGACAGGTCAACCGAAGAGCGGCCGAAGAGGAGCCGGGAGAGTATTTCGTCCTGTGGCAGTTCCGGGGTACTGCTCAGCTCGAATTTCGGATTGGTGGGCGATCCTGTGAGCGCCACGCTGGCTGTGAAGCCATTCACAGTGCGGTCAGCCTGTACATCAAGGCGCGCGCGGGTGATTGGACCGTTAAAGGTGACGCCACCCTTGTCAAATACGAAGGGGCGACCGGCCAGGTCCAGCGTGCCTCGGCGCAGTGTCGCCTCTCCATTGAGGCGCGGTGAGGCTGGTGTGCCGGTAAGCTTCAGGTCCAGTCCCCATTCGCTTTCCAGGCCACGCCCCCAGAGGAAGACGCGACGCCCGGCATCAATCTGCAAGTTCAAAGACAACGACTGTCTCAGCTTGCTTTCGCCCTCAGGCTTGGAGGCGTCTTCGACCCAGCGCACATTGATTGCCTGCGGTCGCGAAGAGGGCAAATTGTCCAGAGAGAAACGGGCATTCTGGATGTTGATCCGGCCTTCCACATCGCGGGAAGTTTCATCACCGGTCAGGCTGATCTCGCCACCTGCACGCAGCGTGTCGCCGTCGCGATTATATAGTAGCAGATTGGTGAAGGAGACGCCGAGGTCATTCTTGTTGCGAGAGAGCGTGCCTGAGAATTTGGTTGAGCCGCCATCGGCGCCGTTTGCCTTGCCGTCAATAGCCAGTTGAAGGTCCTTGTAGGCGGCATCCAGCGACAGATCCGTCAGGCGCATGCCTGTCGTGCCGAATTCGTAGATGCCCTTGCGAATGTCTGCTGTCGCTTCAAAGACCGGCTTTTTCAAAGTGCCTGTCAGGGTCGCTTTGGCATCAATCTGTCCGCCGATGTCGTGCCCATACGCCAGTGCCACCGAGCGCAGCGCTGCAAGGTCTCCGGTCACGACGGTTTGCCCCTTCACGGGCTCGGTCAGGGAGGGGCGGGCGATATCACCTGGCCGTGCATTGATCGGGATGGTCAGATCGCTGACGAGTTTAAGCTCCCCGCCATATGAGCTGACTTCATTCAGCACCAGCTTGCCGTTTCCGAGACGCCCGGTGATGTCCAGCGCGAAGGTTTCCTCAACGCCCGGGAGAGGGCCATTGGCGGCAATGACAAACTGGCCGCGAGGATTCTCTCCAAAGGGATAAAGGTCTCCGCCGCCGCTGAGCACGGCGTCCGGCGCCGACAGCCCCATGGCCGCCAGCACGGGTTCCAGGCTCAGCTTGTTGATCTTGAAGGTCAGGCGGGAGTCGTCTTTTTCCTCTTCGACATCAGCCTCGATCAGTCCGCCAAGAACCAGAAGGTTCAGGTCAACCGCTGGCGCATCCCCGAGCCGCCAGGTGATCGGGCTTTGGGATTTGATAGGCTCGCCCAACAGTGTGCCATCCATCTCCAGCTGGCCATTGGGATAGTCGCCGTCAAAACTGGCAGAGCCCAGCACGTTCAGCTGGGTCGGCCGCTTGTCATGCGCGCGCTGCACTTCGATGGAAAAATTATAGCCTTCCGGCGCATTGCGGGCCTGTCCGCTGATCGTGTCAAAGCGCAGGCCCTGTGAGAGCCAAATATCATTGATTGTGCCTGAGGCAGATACCGCGAGCGTATCTTCCTTTTCGCGGCGCAGACTGATGTCCAGATTGAACGCCCCGATGTGGCGATCGCCGAAACTCAGCCTCTCTCCGCTTGCAACGAAATCTGCATTCAGGCCGCTGTCATTGCCATAGATCAGACCGCCGGATAGGTTGACTGTATCATATGTACCCTGAGTATCTTGCAGTGAGAAGACGCCATCCGCCCAGGACAGCTGGCTGGTAATATCGATGGCATTACCGCCCTTCATGCCTTTCAGCGTGATCGGGCCGGTCCATCCCGCCGGTGTATTGTCCAGTCTTAGGCTGGTTTCAAGATCAGTCAGGTCAACACCATTGCGACTTAGTATGCCGCCCTGTGAGGTGAGACTGATCGTGTCGACACCGCCTTGCCCGATGATCTGCACCTTGCCTTCAGACAGGTTGATTTCAGTGCCAGACAGGATCGTTGTGTCGGTCTGGGTGAAGCCAGCATTGAGGGTTATCTTCCCCTTCGGTCCATAGGTGCCCGTGCCGTTCAGTACCAGAACGCCGCCTTCGATGGCGATGTGCTGCAGCTGGTAGGTCTCGCCCGCCTTCACCACATTGGCGCGAAGGCGCGGCGTATCACTGACCAGCTGTGCCACTGTGCGATTGAAGGCCTCAACGCCTTTCAGGTTCACATCCGCATTAATTTGAGGCGCAGAGAATGTACCGGTGATACCGACCTTGCCGGATGCTGCCAGCTCAGGGGTTGAGGCCAGCAAGCCGGAGACCTGATTCAGCTGGGTCTCCAGATTGAGGGCTTTCTGGCGTGTGTCGATGGTGCCATTGGCGGCAAGGCTGCCGCGCGCCAGCTGCGCCGTGGAGGGCGAGAGGGTCAGCACACCTGTGGTGCGGTCATAGCTGCCGGAGACGTCCAGATTCGGGGCCTTGCCAATCAGGCGGCTGGCCGTCTTGCTGTTTTTCAGAATGCCGGTTCCGGTCAGGGCTGCGGTGAGGTTCACGGCCTCGCCCTTGCTGAAAACCTGTAGCGGGCCCTCCAGCGTGTCGAAGGGCAGGGAGCTGCCGGCATTGGCGGTCAGCACGGCTGTACCATTTGCGGAAAGGCTTTCGCCAGGTTCTGAGATCTGGCCCTCGAACGCGACTCCCGCTTCGAAATTGGCGAGATCTTTCAGGCCGAAGAATTCCAGATCTACATCCAGCGGGCCATCAAACCGGCTGCGCTTTCCATCTTTGTAAATGCCCGCGAGCTTCAGATGACCGGTGGTGAAATCGCTGGTCAGGGTGAACGGTGTGCGCTTCTCCTGAATGTCTGCGTCCAGCTTCAACACCGCAGCGGTGCCGACCAGATCCTTGATCGTGTCGGACACGGGCAGGTGACTTGCATCCAGATTGGCGCTGGCCAGAAGATTGCCGGAGGTGATCTTTGCTGTGATTTCAGCGGTCTTGTCTCCGGCGATCTTTAGCACGGCAAAGCCGTCGCCTTCATCCATTGTGCCGCTGGCGCTGGCTTTCAGATTTGCGCTCTCACCCTGGGCCAGACCGACAAGCGTGGCGATGGTGCCGCCAGATGGCGCGTCGATGTCTGCTTCGATATTGAAGGCACCGCTCGCGCGGCGTTGCAGATTGGCCGTTATCTTGTCTCCTGCGCCTTCCAGCGGCAGGGCATCCAGCGAAGCCGTCAGGGTACGGTCTTGCGGAAACTTGAGGTGTCCCTCTATGTGGAAGGCGGCCTTGGGCCCGGCAACGCCTTCTTCCAGCCTCAGCTCTCCGATCCGCAAATCTGCCAGTGAGACCGACCAGTTTCCGGATGAGGATGAACTGGGTGTCTCTGGTGTGAGAACCGGTTTGCGGATGACATGAATTTTCTCCGCGCTGACCAGGTTCAAATCCAGCTTGCGAGAGATCAACGCCATGGGAGACCAGGCGAGTTGCAGATCGCTGGCTTCCAGCCAGACGCCCTGTTCGTCCGTCAGGGTCAGGCGCGCAACCTTCATGTCTTTCAGTGGATCGCCCGACAGGCCCTCAATCTCGATCGTACCGACCCGGCCCACCTTGCGACCATCAATCTGCGCCTCGACGAAATTGCGACCGCCGTCGGTTTTCGTCCAGATGCGCGCGCCGCCAATCAGCAGCGCCAGCACAAGTAGGATGCCAACTACCAACGCCAGCCAGATATGCTTGCGCAAGAAAGAGAGGAAGGGGCGTGCGCCTGGCATCAGAAGGCCTGCCCGATAGAGATGTAAAGCTGCACCGGCTCGTCACCGTCGCGCGGGTTCAGCGGTGTGGCAATGTCCAGGCGGACTGGGCCGAAGCCTGGATAAAATCGTACACCCAGGCCAAAGGCAGAGCGCATGTTTTCCGCTGCGGCGGAAAGGTCTGACTCGGCCGCGCCAGCATCAATGAAGGCGACATAACCCCAGCGCTCGGATTTGCGCCAGCGCAGCTCCCCGGAGACATTCAGCATCGCGTCACCGCCAATCGGTTCGCCCAGCGGGTCCTTCGGCGAAAGGGACTGGTATTCATAACCGCGCACCGTGCCACCGCCGCCGGAATAGAATTTCCGGTCCACTGGCACGCTGTCATCGCCCAGGAAACTACCAGCCTCCAGACGCAGCGCACCGACGAGGCGCTCGGCGACCTTCGTGTAGGTCGAAACAGAGCCCTGAATACGGGTATAGGAAGCGACGACGCCTGTCCCGAAGGAAAAGCCCGGCTCAACGCCCAGATAGGCGCGGTTGCCGGTTTGCGGGTCCAGCGGATCCTTGACCGTGTCATAGGTCGCGCCCAGCGGAAAAGACAGCGTCACCTGATCCTGCAGACTGTTGATACCTTGCGCGCGTAATTCGTAATCAGTTGACCGTGTGGCGTCGACAGCCGCGCCAGCCGACAGGGTGAAATTCTTGTTGAGGGGCTGGGACAAATTGGCGGCAACTTTTATGCCCTTCAGATCATAGGCGTCTGTTTCCTCATCGCGCACGCCGGCCTCTGCCGTAAGAGTGCGGCCATAGCGCCCGATGTTCGGGCGCTTGTAGGTGGCCTTCAGGTGCCGGGCGAGTGTCGCATACTGTGCCTCGACCGAAACCGTATCGGCCATGCCCATCAGGTTGCGGCGTTCCCAACTGGCATTCGCGCCTGCGCCGTCTGTGGTGGAATAGCTGACACCTGCGCCAATCGTGCGGCGTTTGCCTTCGGATAATTGCAGGTCTACCGTGTGGGTGCCGTTTGCATCCGGTCGCTCATGTATGTCCACACCGATGCCATCGAACAGGCCCGTACTGCGAACACGCGTGCGCAGGGTTTCCATTTTCTCGGGTGAGTAGAGGTCTCCCTCGTCCCAGTTTTGCAGTACACGGATAGCCTTGTCCTTGGTGCGCAGCCCCTCCGGAATGGTCATCTCGCCCAGGCGGACCAGCTCTCCGGGTTTCAGGGAGTAGGTCAGCTCGACAGTCTTTTCCGCGCGAGAAGCGAGGGCGTCGATGCCATCACTTTCTGCGAAGGCATAGCCAGAGCTTTTCAGCTGCCTCAGCAACAGGGTTTCCAGCGCTTCAATATTGGGCGTGCGTGCCCACGCGCCGGGCCTCAGCGTATCAAGGTCTGCGCGGATACGCTCCTGAGCCTGCGGGGTCAGATCATCCGTGCCGGTGACGTCAATTGAGGCGATTCGGAAGCGCTCTCCCAGGCTGACATCCAGACGCGGACGTGTGTCTGTGGATTCTACCAGTTCCGGAGACACTATGGCGGCGAAATAGCCTTCCGATGCTAGATATTCCTGCAGCGTATTGGCGGCCTGTGTAGCCCGGCGGCGCGCTTCCAGAACGCTGCCAGCCTTTTCGCCGCGTATCTGCAGCGCGCTTTCTGCGCCGCGTTCCAGGTTTTCCGGCAGGCCATCTACGGTAACAGGCATATAGGTCCCGTCAGCGCCTTCTCCGTTAGCGGAATCTCCCCGAAATGTAGCGCAGGCGGATGTGGCTGTGAGCAGCAGGCAGCACAAGGCGGTCCTGTTCCAGGACAGCTGCCGAGTGGATGCAGGGCGTTCTGCCCAGTTTACCATAGTGTCGCCCATCATGCTGTGTTTAGGGTGATTTGTGCCTGATTAAGCTGAGTACAGGGTGAACGATATTGAGAAAATTTGTCTCATCTGCGCCATGCGCTGTATTTTTCACGGAAACTACGCCTCATCCCAAGATTATCCAGGCTTAAGCGCAAGTCGGCCTGATTGCACAGTTTCGTGGACTCCCCATATCATAAGGCTAACTCTTTCCTGCGAGGAAATGCATGACATATCTTATGGTACTTGGCGGCCTTGTGCTCCTGTTTCTCGGAGGAGAAGGCTTGGTCAGGGGCTCTGTCAGTGTCGCTCGCAAGCTCAACATTTCGGAACTGGTGATTGGCCTTACTTTGGTCGGCTTCGGAACATCCGTGCCGGAACTGGTAACCAGTTTGCGCGCCATTAATTCAGGCGCGGTTGGTATTGCAGTCGGGAACGTTATTGGGTCGAATATTGCGAACATCCTGCTCGTGCTGGGTGTCGCGGCCGTGATCCATCCTATTGTCACCAATCCCCGCGCCTTGATGCGCGATACAGGGGTGATGATCTTGGTCACTATGCTGCTTTGCTTCATGATCTGGTTTGACCTGTTTACGCGCGGCGCAGGCATCGCACTCACCGTCTGCCTGATCGGCTACATCATCTTCTCGCTGGTCGCAGACCAGAAACAGCCGGATGACGTGGCCCACATGCATGCCGAAGAGGGCGAAACGGTTGAGGCCAATTATGGCGTCGGCATAGGTATCCTGATCGCGATTGCGGGCTTGGCAGGCGTTGTCTATGGCGCGAAGCTGCTGGTGGATGGCTCAGTTTCCATCGCGCGCGATTTTGGCATCAGCGAGACCGTGATCGGGCTGACCATTGTCGCCATCGGCACCAGCCTGCCAGAACTCGCAACCTCAGCCATCGCGGCGTTCCGCGGCAAGGCCGATGTCGCGCTCGGCAACATCATTGGTTCGAACATTTTCAACATACTGGGCATTCTGGGCGTCACCGCCCTGGTGCATCCGTTCAGCGTCCGCCAGCCTGTGTCCGGCGATGTTGCGGCCGGGGCCATGGTGCAGGGAGAAACGGTCAGCCTGATCAGCGTTGGCGATATTTCCGCACTGATCCTGTCTGTTGCGCTGATGGTGCTTTTTGCCATCACGGCCCGGCGCATTGGGCGCTGGGAAGGGGGCATTCTCCTTTTGGGATATGCGCTCTATATGGGCCTGACATTCAACCTTATTCCAGTACCGGCACTGATCTCTCATGGCTGACAATCCGATCTATCAGAACCTTGGCCAACTCGGCCAGCACACCGCACAACCGCAAAGCCCGGAAGAGGCAGAGCTGGAGCGGGTCTCCAACCCGCATGCGGGAGAGCTCTATCTCACGCGCTTTGTTGCGCCGGAGTTCACTTCGCTGTGCCCCGTCACTGGCCAGCCGGATTTCGCCCATCTCGTGATTGACTATGCGCCGGGCGACTGGCTGGTGGAATCGAAAAGCCTGAAGCTATACCTCACCAGCTTCCGCAATCATGGCGCGTTCCATGAGGAATGCACCGTCTCCATTGGCAAGAAGATTTTTGAATTCACCGAGGCAAAATGGCTGCGCATCAGCGGCTATTGGTATCCGCGCGGGGGTATCCCGATCGACGTCTTCTGGCAGTCCGGCGAGGTGCCGAAAGGGCTTTATGTGCCCGACACCGGCGTCGCCTCCTATCGCGGGCGCGGCTAAGGCCTAGCGGCAGGAGGCTTGAATCTCCGATTTGGGGATGGGCGTCGGGCCGCAATTGCAGTTGTAGCCTTCCGGACAGAGCGGCTTTTTCGGGGGCGGCGGCGTTTCCGGTTCCGGCGGCTGATAGGTCGAGACCGGGGCTTGCGGCACTTCCGCTGACGGAATCTTCTCATAGGTCAGCACGGGTTCGACGACGTCGTAGAAGCCACTATCGCCTTCAGCGGATTCACCGCCATGAGATTCGCCGGCAGCGTCGCGCTGCGCCCTGGCGCTGTCCGTGTTGGCCAGCCACTGGTCCATACAGCCCTGCTGCTGGCCATAGCTCTGCGCATTCGAGAGACAGGCGGAATAATAGGCGCCGGAATTGCGGTAGTAGAAATCGTCTGCGGCGCTGTTGCTGGACTGCGCTGCCTGCCGCTCGGCGCGTGCAGCCCGGCGGAGGGCGCGTTGTTCGGCATTGTACTGGCTGGTCGCCTTGCCGATGGTGGCGCTGTAGCTGTCCAGCGTATCTGCCTCCGCTTCCAGCTTGCCGCGATGGGCTTCAAAGCGTGACAGCATCAGCGCCGCACGCCAGCGCATCGGATCGGTCGGCGGCTTCGCTCTGTACGCGGCAAGGAAGGCGTTCACCTCTGCCAACTGGTTATTGAACGCATCCTGCTGGCAGTCATACCAGGCGATCCGGCGTTTCAGCGCATTCTTCTCGCGGCGGAGTGAATAGTCATCCACCATATTGTCGAAGTCCTCGAAACCCATGCCGGCGGTAGAGACGTAGGGCCGCTCTCCGCATCGGGAGGACCAGAGTGGTGTCTCCGGGGAATCATTTAGCGCAATACGCATCGCCTGTGCCACGTCCGGCGTGATCGCGCCGCCATAGAGCGAGGCCATGGTGGTGCGTTGCAGGGCGTGGGCGGTGAGGGTGTCGCTTTCGAAGGGAATAAAGAGGCTGGACCCGCAGCACAGCCCGTTCGCGCCTGACGTTTCCTTGCCATGGGCGAGGAAAGCGTAGAGGCTGCCTTGCGCGATGTCCTGCCAGTCATCTCCCCAGGGGATCTCGAAAAAGCTGGCGGTCTCGACCTGCCATTTGCCGGCGGCTTCATCCCAGGCGGCGCGGTGCTCCATGCGGGCGGCACCGATCTGGTCGGGAAACGCCCCTTCGCCTGCGGTGTACTCCTCCGGCGTGGTACCTTCCTTGAACACATAGACGCTATAAACCCCGTTCCGGAAGGTTGCATTAACGGGATCGACCGGGGACAGGATGACGAAGCCACGGTCCTGCAGAACCAGACGGAATGCGTTTTGCCCGACCGCTGTGCGCACTTCGGCAAGGCCTTTGATTTCCGGGAACAGAGACGCGCCGACAGGCCCGGAATACGCCGTTTGCAGAGGGGCGTCTGGGTTCAGGGCATTGGCGATGTGTCCCGTGTTCGACCGGTCGAGATAGGTGTCACTCTGCCAGACGCGGAAGGTCTCGGAGAGTTGGGTACCTGAAACAGACCAGCTGCCAGCGCTCACCCTTTCATCCGCCTTGGACTCCATCAGCACGGCCGAGCACAGCAGCTTGTGATGTGCCGGCGCGTCCGGCAGGCGCTCGCAGGCTGCCTTGAGCTGGGGCCGCGCATATTCTCCGCCACAGCGCTTGACGAAATCGGTGAAGGCCAGTGCGCCATTCCCGGCATCAATGGCGAGTCCAAGCGCGGCCGATTCCGGGCCAGCACAGATGTCGTAGGCGGCAAGGGGCACGACCCGCTTGCGGGCTGCGAGTGCCTGTTTCGTAGCCATGCGCGCTGCGACCCGTTCTGGTGTCATCTTCTGTTCGAAGGCGTCGAGCTTCTCGCATGTGTCCATCTTGTTCCGGAACAGGCAGGACTTGCGGTAAAGGCTGCGGACCAGCTGCGCATCGGCATCGATATCGCCTTCGGCTTCAATCCATTCGCCCCACTCATCGCAGGCGACCGGGTTCGCCATTTCCAGGCAGGCGCGCTCATACAGGTCGCGCGAATTATCATAGTAGGTGTACCGCAGCGGCGCGTATTTGGTGAGCCTGGCTGCGCTCTGGCAGCCCTGTGAGCTGCCCAGCGCGCAGGCTTTCATCAGCAATTCACGTTTGTTCACGCCAGCCGGGGCATCGCTGTAGGAGATCTGTTGTTCCAGCGCGAAGCCAAGCTCGAAACAGCTTTTCGGATCGCCCGCATTGCAGGCGTCGAGCTGGTACTGGGTCTTCTCCTGCGTCGTCTTGGCAGAATATTGTTTCCGGGCAATTTTGCGTGCCGGATGATCGTCCGGCAGATCTGTGACCAGCAGATAGCTTTTGCTCAGCCAGAGTAGGCTTGCCCGTTCCTTCGCGGCAGCGAACGCGTCTGCATCGGTGCCATTGAAGAGTTCCGCGCGTTCACAGGCTTTGGTTTGGCCCAGTCGGCAGGCGGTGTCGTAATGGGCCGCTGCAGCGTCGAAGTCCGGTGGCATTGTGACACCTGCGCTAAGCTGATCGGCGGCAGTCAGGCAGAGCTGCGCCGAGCCGCGTTCGCAGCCAAGCACGGCCATCTCATAGCCGGTGTCCGGGCTTGCCTGTTCCGGCCGGAAGTCATCGCCAAGCGTCCAGCGGGCCTTTAGTTCTGCGGCTCCTGCGGCGGCCAAGCATTCCGCCTCACCGCCCTCCCGGCAGCCCTTTTCCAGCAAAACCGCGATTTCCGGCGCGTTGAGGATGTATTTCTGGTTGGCGATGTTGCGGCCCAACTGGGCGGCTTTCGTACAGGCCGCAGCGGCGCCGGCATCGCAGGCCTCGATATAGGTTCGGACCTGTTTCTCGTCCTTTTGGCGAGCGGCTTTCTCCATCAGTGCCTCAGCCTTCGCGGAGACTTCCGGGGTGGCATGGGCTGGCGCGCTGAGACATATCACCAGCGCTCCGAGCGCTGTCACGATGGCCGCAGATTTCATCAATCTCTCCTGGTGTCCCTCTCATGGGAGCCGAAGAGATGGATGGCACCCATTTCACATCCTTCCCGGATGCAAAATGAATGGAAGCCGAACATAGGTTAAAAACCGGGAAATTTCCGATAGTTTTCAGCCGGGAAGGGCGTTTATTCGCCCCAGCGGGTCACGATGTGGCCGATGTCGGCGCGGGCGCGTTCTGGCGGGTTTACCTTTGATGTGCCGAGATAGATGAAGCCGGCGACGCGTTCGCTGCCGGTCAGGCCCAGCACATTGGCGACCTGCGCGTCAAAGGCGGGCCACTCGCTCAGCCATGATCCGGCAAACCCGCTGGCATTGGCGGCCAGTAGCAGATTGTAGCAGACGGCCCCGGCAGAGAGTTCCTGCTCCCAGACAGGCGTGCGGCCATCATCGACAGGAGACGAGATCACCGCCACCATGACCGGCGCACGCAGGGGCAGGCCGGCGGCCTCTATCAGGTCTTTCGATTCCACGTCCTTCTTGGTCTCACCCACAATACGCGCCAGTTGTTTGCCGAATTTTGCCCGTGCTTCACCCTCAAACACAATGAAGCGCCAGGGGGACAGCTTGCGGTGATCCGGCACGCGCGCGGCGATGGTCAGGATTTCGTCCAGCTCTTCAGGGCTCGGCCCCGGTTCACCAATGAATTGCTTGCCGGCCGACCGGCGCAAGGCCAGCAGCTGACGCGCTTCGGCGCTGGGGCGGACAGGCAGCATCGGCGTACCGACCGGCGGCGCGGGGGGGAATGTCTTCGTCATTCTGGCTAGATAGGCGCGTATCCGTCACAGGGGAACCGCCATCCTAAAATAACAGACTTGCCGGAAATGCATGGACAGAGTAGTTTAGTGAACAGTGTTCACTTTTCGAACACTCATTTTCCCAAGGTGGGCCATGCAGACTGACATTCCCGTTGAGAAAACCCCGGCCGGGCGCCGTCGCAAGCGCGTGCGGGATTCCATCATCGCTGCTGCGGAGAAGGTCTTCGCGCGCGAGGGGGAAAGCGGCCTGTCGATCCGCCGCCTGGCAGAGGAAATCGACTATTCGCCGTCTGCTATCTACAAATATTTCGAGTCCAAGGAAGAACTGATCGATCAGTTGAAAGAGGCTTTCTTCGAGCGCCTGATGGATCGCGTGGACACGAGTTCCAATGCTGACCGCCCATTTGAAGACCGGGCACGGGCCTGCCTCATCACTTATGTCGAAACGGCAACCAACCGGCCTTACCATTACGCCGCCGCCTTTTCTTCCATCGAGCAGAAGGATGAGTGCACCCCGGCCGCGCCCAAGAACTGGGACGAGTTCATGACCACAAACAAGGGCAAGGCCTTCAGTGTTCTGGTCAACATGGTAGAAGAGGGTCAGGCGCTGGGCATGTTCGATCGCGCGCTGGAGCCGGTTCACGCGGCCAAATCCCTCTGGGCGTCGCTGCACGGACTGGCGCAGCTGGTCATCCATGTTCCACATTTTGAGCGGCTGATCCCGGATGATGGCTCAGCCACCACAACAGATTTTATAACATTTCACGCCAATCTGCTGATCCGGGGGTTGCAGGCCCAACCGGCGTCAGTGGCGAAAGATATAAAGACGGGGTAGGGGCCATGAGCGAAACAGATAACATGACCGGAGATATCGTGCGGGAGAAGCGGCCAGGTCTGGCAAAGGGACTGATATTCCTTGTGCTGCTGGTTCTGGCTGTTGTGGCGATGCTGTTCGGTGCAACACTGCTGCGCAGTGTGGAAGGGCCGAAAGTGGCGGTCAATGCGCCTGTGCCATTGACGGTGTCGGTACGCCCGGTGGAGTTGACCGAGGCCTTTACCCTGCAGGAGACTTATTCCGGCCTGGCAGAAGCGCGCCGCACCAGCCAACTTGGCTTTTCCACAGGCGGACGGATAGAAGACATTGCTGTTGACGTCGGCGATACGGTGAAAGCCGGGCAGACCCTGGCGCGCCTTGATACGCGCGGCCTGCGGGCACAGCTGGTCTCGGCAGAGGCAGTTGTGGAAGAGGCGCGCGCCGCCCATTCCTTGGCGATGAACACGGTTGGGCGCCAGCGCCGGCTGAGCCTTCAGGGTCATGTCTCACCGCAAGCGGTGGATGAGGCAGAGGCTCAGGCAGGCACCGCGCTCGCCCGCGTCGAAGCCGCCAAGGCACAGGCCGACATTCTTCGTGTGCAGATTGATCTTGCGCGTATTACCGCTCCGTTTGACGGCGTGGTCACCGCCCGCACCTCTGATGAAGGCGCCATTGCCGGGGCGGGGCAGCCCTTGCTGCAACTGGTCGAGACCGGCCATCTGGAAGCGCGCATCGGCCTGCCAGCGGCAACCGCCGCTCGCCTACAGTCCGGGGAAGCCTATGATTTAAGCGCCGATACCGGCACAGTAGAGGCCACTTTGCGCAGCGTAACGGGCGTGATTGACCCTAATCAGCGTACGGTGGCGGCCATGTTCGACATTGCCAATTCCGGCGAGCTGGCATCAGGCGCGGTCGTGCGGCTGTCCATGGCGCGAGACATTGATGAGCCGGGCTTCTGGGTGCCGGTGAAATCCCTTTCCACCGCATCGCGCGGTCTGTGGACGGTGTATGTTGCAGCGCCCGTCAATGGTGGGTTCAAGGTTGAGCCTCGACCGGTCGAGATGGTGCACACAGACGGGGAGCGCGCCTTCGTGCGCGGTCCGGTGACGGAAGGCGAACTGATCATCATAGACGGCCTGCAACGCGTCGTGCCCGGAATGCTGGTTGAGCCGCGTGACAGCCAGCAGGCTGCCACGGTTAATGGCGGCTAGGGAGCGCCCGCGTCATGTCCACGCTTTTTTTCAAGCTGCCCCGGCTCGCTGTTCTGGCCATTCTCGTCGTCCTGATGGGCGGCCTTGGTGCCATGCTGACGCTCGGTCGTCAGGAAGACCCGACCCTGATCGAACGGTATGGCTATGTTCTGACGACCTATCCCGGCGCAGATGCCGAACGGGTCGAGGCGCTGGTGTCCGAACCTTTGGAAGCGGCGCTGATGGAGCTGCCGGAAGTCGATGAGGTCAGTTCGGCCAGCCGGAATGGCTTCTCCCAGATTGCCTTGCAGATCCGCGACGACCTGAGCGAATCCGAGGTCGATGATGCCTGGACACTGATCCGGGCAAAGGTTGAGACCGCGCGCTCCGAATTTCCGGAAGGAACGGGTATTCCGGAAGTGAACCGGCAATATGTCGGTGCAGCCACTCTGGTAATCGGCCTGACCTGGGAAGGTGAAGCCGAGCCGCCCCTGACCGTGATCCGCCGGATGGCGCTGGATCTTGAAGACCGCTTTCAGCGCCTTCCGGGCACGGAGCTGACCGATACGTTCGGCATGCCGGATGAGGAAGTGCGCGTCGTCATAGACCCGCAGGTCCTGTCTGCTGCGGGCCTGTCCTTCCGTCAGGCGGCCGGGCTGATTGCCTCTGCCGACAGCAAGACGCCGGCCGGCCGTCTCAGAAGTTCCGGCGGTACTATTGGCCTGCAGGTCGGTGGGGAATTCGACAGCATCGCCCGCATCCGCGAAGTGCCGCTGCTGCAACGCCAGGATGGCTCTGCCGTTCGGGTGGGCGATGTCGCGCGGGTCGAGAAAGGTTTTGCCGATCCGCTGCCGCGCAAGGCCTTGGAAAACAACAAGCGTACCGTGCTGATCGGCGTCTATATTTCGCCCAATCAGCGCGTCGACAAATGGGCTGAAAATGCCCGTGCCATCGTGCATGATTACGCCGCCAACACGCCGCCCGGCCTGAAGATTGAAACCGTGTTCGACCAGAGTGTCTACACGACGGACCGACTGAACGGGCTTGCGAAGAATTTGATGTTCTCGGCGCTGATCGTGTTCGTCGTGCTGTTCATCACCATGGGGTGGCGCTCGGCCATCGTGGTTGGCACGGCCATTCCGCTGACGGTCAGCCTCGTCCTGATCCTGTTCAATGTGTTCGGCCATCCGCTGCACCAGATGTCGGTGACGGGCCTCGTCATTTCGCTCGGTCTACTGATCGATAATGCCATTGTCGTGGTGGATGATTTTGATCAGCTGCGTGGCAAGGGCTTTTCGCGGATGGAGGCGATCCGTAAATCACTTCGTCACTTGGCTGCGCCGCTCGCCGCCTCGACGCTGACCACGGCACTCGCCTTTGCGCCGATTGCCATGCTGCCCGGCGGGGCGGGTGAGTTTGTCGGCATGATCGGCCTGTCGGTCGTGTTCTCGATAACCGCCTCCTTCATCGTCTCGATCACCGTCATTCCCGCCATGGCGGGCTGGTTTGACCGCCAGCGCTCCTGGGAAACCGGCAATGCCAAGCGTCCGCGGCGTTGGTGGCGAGATGGCGTGCACAGCGATTTCCTGTCTGATGGCTATCGTACGACGGTTGAGGCCGTGTTGCGCTTTCCGCCGTTGGGCATCGTGCTCAGCATTTTCCCGGCGCTGCTCGGCTTTTACCTGGTCGGTCAATTGCCGACACAATTCTTTCCGCAGACGGAACGCGACCAGTTTCAGGTCTCGATGCAACTCGCGCCAGAAGCCGACATTTCCGACACCGAAAGTGTCGTGCGCCGCGCGACGGAAATGATCCAGTCCGTTGAGGGCGTCAAATCCGTCACTTGGGTGCTGGGCGAACCGTCCCCACGTGTCTATTACAATGCCATCAACAATACCGAAGGCGTTGAGGGCTTTGCTTCTGGCTGGGTACAGCTGGATGGCAATCAGCGCACGCGCCAGACCGTGGGTGAGGTACAGCGCATACTGCGTGAGGAATTCCCCAGCGCGCGGTTTCTGGCTTTGCCGTTTGAGCAGGGGCCGCCCGCCGATGCACCAATTGAGTTCCGTATCATGGGTGATGATTTCGACACGCTGAACATGATCGGCGATCATACCCGCGCGATCCTGAGCCAGACGCCCGGCGTCACCTACTCCGTCGCCTCGCTGCAACTCGGCGCACCGACCATTCGTTTGCAAGCAGATGAAGCGGCCACCGCCCTTGTAGGCGAGCGTCTGACAGACATTGCCGCAGACCTCAGCGCCGAACTGGAAGGCGTGCGGGCAGGCTCCGTGCTTGAAGGCACTGAGGAGCTTCCCGTGAAGGTCATCGCGCCGATGTCCCGGCGTACCGGCATGTCAGACCTGCGCTCGGCCGCGGTCGGGCAGGGCACGGGCACGCCGATTGCTGCGCTGGGCGAAGTAACGCTGACGCCGGAAACGGCCGTCATTACACGCCGCAACGGACAGCGCATGAACCAGATCCTTGCTTTTCTTGATCCGTACACGCTGCCCGCGCCAGTTCTGGAGGACTATCAAAAACGCCTTGAGGCCAGCGATTTCCATGTGCCCGCAGGCTATGAGATTGTGATCGGTGGAGAAGCGGAGAACTCCAGCGATGCCATTGGCAATCTTGCTGCGGTCGGCATCCCCCTCGTCATGGTGATGGCGGGCGCCATCATGCTGGTGTTCAACTCCTTCCGCATGATGCTGTTGGTGCTCACCACGGGCTTCCTGTCCCTCGGTCTCGCCTTTTTCGGTGTGTGGCTGTTCAATCTGCCCTTCGGCTTCAATGCGATCATTGGCGGCTTTGGCCTGTTCGGCATCGCGATCAACGGCTCCATCGTCGTCTTGTCTCTCTTGAGGGCCAGTCCCGAGGCGATGGCGGATGATGTCATCGCCCAGCGGGAAATCGTCGTCGATGCGACGCGCCACATCGTGGCCACCACGCTGACCACAATGGGCGGTTTCGTGCCGATTCTTCTGTCTGGCGACGCGTTCTGGATGCCGCTGGCGGCGGGGATTTCCGGTGGTGTGGCCGGGTCAGCCCTGTTGGCGCTGTATTTCACGCCAGCGGTCTTCCGCATCACGACACTGAAGCCGGTACGGCGCACCTTCACCTATCTGTTTAATCGCAAGGAAATGTCGGCGAGCTAATCAAGGATCAGGTCTTGCCACTTGGGAAGTGATCCCCCATCTCGCTTGGATCAGGGAAAGAAAGGGACCCCCGACATGCCAGAGAACCCGGATATCGGCGCCCCCGCGCCTGCCTGGAGCCGTCTGCGTTTCGAGGCCCGTGCCGCTGCAGCAGATGAACCGACCCTGTCGAGCTATCTGAACTCTGCGATTCTGGCGCATTCCACGCTGTGCCAGGCGCTGTCTTTCCATCTGGCGGAAAAGCTGGGCAGCCCGGTGATGAGCACCCAGCAGATCCGGCATGTCCTGTCCGAAGCCTATAATGCAGACCGCACACTGGTAGAGGCCGCCGAGGCCGACATGCAGGCGGTGCTTGAACGAGACCCGGCCTGCCGCGGCATGTTGCAGCCTTTCCTGTTCTTCAAGGGCTTCCTGGCGCTGCAGACCTATCGCGTCGCGCATCAGCTCTGGGGTGAGGGTCGCGAGACACTGGCCTTCTACTTCCAGAGCCGCGCTTCGGAACTGTTCGGCGTAGACGCCCACCCCGCCGCCCGCATCGGCAAGTCTGTCATGCTGGACCATGCCTCTGGCATCACGATCGGCGAGACGGCGGTGGTGGGCGATGGCTGCTCTCTGCTGCACGGCGTCACGCTGGGCGGCACCGGCAAGGAAGTCGGCGACCGTCACCCGAAAATCGGCAAGGGCGTGCTGCTCTCTGTAGGCGCAAAAGTGCTGGGCAACATCACGATTGGCGATGAGGCGAAGGTGGCCGCAGGCAGCGTGGTGCTGAAAGACGTGCCTGCGCATTGCACTGTGGCAGGCGTTCCAGCGAAGATTGTCAGCGGGCCATCCTGCTGCCATCCGGCTGAAACAATGGATCAGACGATTCCCGACGAAGCGTCTAAATAATTGCGATATTCCCCTGTTGCGTGCCGACGAGATCAGTAATTCACGCAACAGACGAATTATCCACAAGCATTCACTGTTTTATTGCTTTGCTGGACGTTTCATTTCGGGATCGCAATATTGTTGCCTGTTTAGCTTTCAGTTACCATTCTGACTTGCGTCTCAGTAGGGACGAAGCGTGATTCCACGTTCCAGAAGGGGGCTGTCGGGTGAGCTATGAGGAGGAAAACGAAGGCCGTCTGCGCCGCACGCGTAAAGTGCGCCGCATGCAGGCAGAGCGTTTGCCCTTCATGCCTTATGCCGCCGGTCCCATTATTGCCTTGGGACTGCTTGTTCTTTTTGCAGTCTGGCCATTTGCCTCCGGCGTGATTGAGCGGTCGGCAGAGCGCGCGGCTATTGAGGCGCTTGCTGGAGCAGGTGCTGGCTGGGCCCGCCCGCGCGTTTCCGGGCAATGGATCACTCTGGAAGGCACGCCGCCCTCTGAAGAGGCCGCCGAGTCTGCCCTGCAGGCGGTTCGACAGGCCAAGGCCCGCACTTTGCTGGGGCCGGCCCGCCCTGTCACCCGTGTGAGGGACCGGTTTACGCGTAATGAGGCGGTCGAGACGCCAAAAGACATGCCCAATGGCTGGTCTTTCCGCCTGGCCGACGGTGTGCTGACGCTGGACGGTGACATGCCGGACAATGATGTGCGCGACGAGGTGCTGAAAGCCGCCCGCGCCGAGATCGCCCCGCCGCGCCTGATCAGCATCCGTGATAGCCTGACCATTACGAATGAGCCGCTGCCGGAGGGCTACACCTCTGTTGCCCTGCGCGGCATTGATACCGTTACGCGCTGTGATCGCGGTGTGGCGAGCTTTAGCTCCAACCGCTTCTCCATTAGCTGTGAGCTGCCAGGTGCAGATGCCGCGGGCGTACGCGAGATTGCACTGGCCCCCATCGCCCTGGGAGAGATCGGCGCGGTGGACATCATGGCGCGTGAAGCCGTGGCGAGTTGCGAATCCTCTCTTTCGGAATTGCTGTCTGGCGCTCAGATCAAGTTCAATTCCTCCAGCGCGGCGATTGATGCCTCCAGCTCTGACTTGCTGGATGAGGTGACGGAGGCAGTGCGCGCCTGCCCCGGTAATCTACGAATTGAGGGGCATACGGACAGTACCGGTCTCGACGAGACCAATCGCCGACTTAGCCAGGCGCGGGCAGAAGCCGTGCGCAATGCCCTCATCGCGCGCGGTGTTCCGGCAACACGCCTTGTCGCGGCGGGCTATGGCGCCACTCGTCCCATCGGATCCAATCAGACGGCTGATGGCCGCGCCCAGAACCGACGCATAGAAATACGGGTGATCCGTGTTTCAGAATGATTTCCTCCTGAGACTCTGAAAGTAACGACCATGTGGTATCTCATTATCCAGATCCTCGTACTCATGATCTTCGCGGCCGTTGCGGGCGCAGCGCTGGCCTATTGGTGGATGAGAAACCGCTATGAAGATGTCACGGAAAGCTATGAGGACATGCTGGAGCGGTCCACGCATGATGCGCTGCCGCCCCCTGCGACGCGAGCGGATTTGCAGGCCTTTGTTTCGGGTCTGGAAGCGCGGCTCGAGTCTCGTCTGGAGGCGCTGCCAGCCCTGGTCACGCGGGAGGAGCTGGACACTGGCCTTCGCGGTATTGGTGCCCAGATTGCTTCGATCCCGCAGCCTGAAAAGCCGGAACAGCCGGATCTTACCCCCATCACCACGCATCTCGAAACCGTCTCGCATCGTCTGGAAGGTATCACCGGAAATGTGGAAGGCATGCGTGCCCATCTCACGGCAGAGGGTGAGGAAAGCGCCTTCACTCCGCTGATGGACCGCCTGTCACAGATTGAGGCCGCTGTTGGCGAACTGAAGAATACAGAATTGAACTCAGTCGAAGGCCATCTCGAAAGTCTGGACGCCCGCATCTCCCGCATTGAGGATGGCGTGAACCTGCTGATGAGTGTGGAGCTGCCCAAGCCGCCGGAGATTCCGGAAGTGGACCTCGGCCCAGTGCACAGCGCGCTGGCCAGCATCCAGCTTGCCATTGAAAGCATCGACGTGCCGATCACGGATTTGGACCCCATCCGGCAGGATTTCGGCCAGATGGAATCTCGCCTGGCGGAGTTTGCCGAAGGTCTCGATGCGCAGCGCAAGGCAGACAATGAAAGCATGACCATCCGTCTACAGACATTGTCCTCCTCTCTAGCCTCTCTCCGCGTGCCAGATGTGGATGGCCTGCGCGAACGTCTCTCCAAACTGGAGAACGTCATCACCGCTCTGTCGGAACAGAAGTCGGACCTCGGCCCGATCACTGAAACATTGCGCGAAATCGACAAGCAGATGCGCAACCCCTCTGATGACATGCGCAAAATGTCTACGCGCCTCGCGGACCTGGAAGGCGGCACGGCGGCGGTTCACGCAAAGCTGGTGCTGCTGGAGAATACCGTGTCCGGAATGCGGCCAGAGCCGGTGGACCTGTCTCCCGTACAAATCCGCATCGCGCATCTGGAAACGGCAATTTCCTCCTTGCGGGGCGAGCTGCAATCCCTGCCGGATGTCACGCCGCTAGAGCGCCGCATAGCAGGCCTTCAGGAATCTGTCCTCTCCCTGCGAGAGCCGGACCTGTCGGGCCTGACAAATTCCCTGCGCAAGATGGAAGCGCGGATGAATCTCGGCGCGGTGGAAGACCGGCTGAATGCCATCGAATATGCGCTGTCATCGCTGACGCATTTCGTGCGTACACGGCCAGACCCGGTCGACTACTCTTTCCGCACGCCCGCCGCGATGCCGGTCTATGACGAACAGTCCGGGCCCACCTTCACATTGCCAGAGAAGAAGACCCCGGCCTCACCGCCGTCTCCGCCACCGCCACCCCCTCCGGCGAAGCCGCCTGCGCCTGAAGTCACCACAGGCGATCCGGTCGAGGCCGCCATGCGCCCGGATGACAAGGCAAACCTTCTGGTCGAAGCCGCCTTCGGGGAGGGTGACGATCTGGAGCTGATCAATGGCGTCGGCCCGATGCTGTGCGAGCTGCTGAACGATATCGGCGTCTACTATTTCTGGCAGGTCGCCGAATGGGGCGAAGACGAAATTGAATGGGTCGATGGCAAGCTGGAGCACTTCAAGGGCCGCATTGAGCGCGATGACTGGGTCGGCCAGGCCAGGCTGCTGGCCCAGCGCCCGGACGTCGCCAAACGCCCGCGTCCCCACGCAGAGTGACGGAGTGAGGGGCGACGACAAGGGGCAGGGCTGGTTTTGCTGCTGCGCGTGACAGCTGAGACGACCGCCCTATATCAGGCACATGGCCTGATTGCAGGCAGACCGGTTGCAACGGCACCGAAAATCTCTAGGTTGCGCCGCGAACACCGAACAAAAGGAGCCGCGTAATGGAGCGCGAAGAAACGTTGCGTCTTGAGGCGTACCTGAAAGAAAAACTGCATCCGGGCCTGCGCCTGGTACCCCGCGACAAGACAGACGATTCCGTTGAGTGCTATCTCGGCGCTGAATTTCTGGCCGTTGTCTACAAGGATGTTGATGAGGGCGAGACCTCTTACCAGTTCCAGATGACGGTTCTGCAAGAAGACATCAAAGGCTAAGGCCCTACCAGGGCAGAGCTTGCAGGTTCGGCGCGGTCCATTCGCGGCGGGCTTCGGGGCTGAACAGGTTTTCCCGGCTCCAATAGGAGAGAATCCAGTCCGGTTGCCCGCAGGGCCCGGCGAGCAGATCCGACAGGATCACGTGGAGCGGCGTGCCTTTGGGCGCGCCGCTTAGCGCATGGGCGACCGCACGGAGGGAGGCGAGGGTGATCGTTTCGTGATAGCCTTCGGTGTCAGTGTTACGGCCCCCGACGGATTCATTATAAGCGCGGATAATGGCCGGCATGTCGCGGAAGGCCGCGGCCTCATCCTCCGCGACGAGAGAGAGGGCGGCGGCCCAGTGGGCGGCATGGGTCCATTTCTCCTTCGGCAGGGTGCGGGCGCGGAAGGCCGCCGTCAGCGCGGCGATGTCGGCGTCAGTTTCAAAGCTCATTGTTTCAGTTCCTTGTTTTATGGCGGGACCAAAACGAAAGCCCCGCCGGGGTGGCGGGGCTTGTCGGGTCGATTGCTTGTCAGACGTGCGCGTCAGTCAGGCAGTCGCCAGGCACAAGCACGCGCCGGCAGAATGTGCCGGGTTTGTTGCTGCAGGGGGATCGCGTGTCTGTGCATGAGGCTGAGGTAGCGATTCCGTGTCGGGCTGGCAAGCTCGTATTTGTGCGTAGAGGGAGGCCCTGCCTCGATTCCTTCCGTTCACCCTGGCCTGCGCCGAGGCGGCGGAGCGGACGAGCTTGCCCTGGCCGGCGTTTGGTCTGCAACAGCATTTGGGCTGAAAACGCCCTCTCCTGTAGTGAATGCAGCGGAGGGCGTTTCGCCGTTGTGTTCTGCCAAAGAGCAGGCCTGCCCTGACGGAAGATCTCCGGCTCGGACAAAACACCTCACTTATTGAGACTGATTATCACTTGCAGTTACTTTTGCGGCCTGTTAGGCGCGGGCCGCGAATGAGTGACTAAAAGTTGAGGAGCAGACTGAATGTTGAGGGGTACAATCTTGTGCGGGGCGGCTGTCATGGCGCTGGCCATGGGTGCAGCGGCACAGGGCGCGGATGATGCGGAGCTGATCGAGGATGTGGTCGTCGTGGTCGGGGAAACGACGAACGTCTTGATTGATGCAGACCAGATCGAGAAGACGCAAGCCAATGATCTGGCAGACATTTTCCGCCAGACGCCCTCTGTCTCTGTCGGCGGTTCTATCGGCATTGCGCAGAAGGTTTATGTGCGCGGCCTGGAAGATACGCTGCTGAATGTCACGGTGGATGGCGCGCCGCAGACGGGCACCCTGTTCCACCATATCGGCCGGGTACAGATCGAACCGGAACTCCTGAAAAGGGTTGAGCTGCAGGCTGGCGCGGGCGAGGCGACGGCAGGCTTTGGCGCAGTCGGCGGGGCGATCCGCTTCCGCACCAAGAGTGCCAGTGACCTGCTGGAAGATGGCCAGCGGTTTGGCGGCATGGTTCGCGGCAGCTGGTTCAGCAATGACGGCTACAAGGCCAGCTTGACCGGCTATGGCAAGCTGACCGAGAACTGGGATCTCCTCGGCTCGCTCGTCTATGTTGACCGCGATAACATGAAGGATGGCGATGGCGACACGCTCTACGCCACTGCGGCCGAACAGATGCTGGGCTTTATCAAACTGTCCGGCGAGCTTGCGCCGGATCACTATGTCTCCGTAAGTTATGAGCGGCGTGAAGAAGAGGGGGATTTCAGTGCACGTCCAAACTGGCCGGCCCTGGAAAACGATACGCTGTTCCCCTCGGAAGCCGTGCGCGAAACGATTGTCGGGAATTACCGTAACGAGCTGAGCGACATGCTGAACATGGATGCGACGGCCTATTACACGACCTCCGAATTCCAGCAGAACCGCTTCGACCGCTGGGGCATGTATGGTGGCGATCTGGAAACCTATGGCTTTGACCTGCGCAATACCAGCAAGTTCGGTGCACACCGTCTCGTCTACGGTATTGAGCATCGCAACGACACCGTCTCCAGTGAGTATCAGGCCGAAGATTCCGTCTGGCAGGATTGGGCGTGGGACCCGAATATTGGCGCGTTCAGGGAAGAGGGAAAGCTCTGGGCCGGCTATATTCAGGGGCATTTTCAGCTGACGGACAAATTCCTGCTCAGCGCCGGTGGCCGGTATGATTCCTATGAACTGGACCTCGTCACCTATGATGAGAAAACCTCCAGCGACGGCTTCAGCGGAAACATTGGCGTGCTGTATGACCTGACGCCAGACCTTGCGCTCTCCGCGGGCTATGCGCAGGCCTTCCGCGGCAAGGAAGTCGGCGATTCCTTCACGCTGGAAAAGCAGCCGGGCCGCCTGCGCCTGCAGCCGGGTCTCGACCCCGAACGCGTCGACAATACTGAGGCCGGTCTCGTCTATGACAATGGCCAGCTGCGCGCTGGGGCATCTGTGTTCTCGATGAAGATTGATGATGTGATCATGGACCAGCTGGGCGGCCTCGGCGCGCCGCAGGATTCCACCTATTATGAAAATGTCGGCGAGTTTGAAACGGAAGGTGTCGAACTGCGCCTCGGCTATAGCTGGCAAAGCCTGTCGGCTGACCTCTTCTACACCGCTTATGATTCAGAGCTGAACGGTCATGATGTCGAAGGCTATGAGGAAATCGGCCTGGCAAACACATCCGGCGACCAGTGGAACTTCAATATCGCCTGGATGCCTACCGACACGCTTAATCTGGGCCTGAATGTGCGCCATGTGGAAGATCTGAACGATATTGTCGTGCTGTACCGGGCGGTGGAGCTGGGCTGGATCGACTCCCTGCAAACCGTCGACAAGCCGGGCTATACGGTTACAGATATCTATGCCGAATGGCGTCCGGAGGCCATGCCGGGTCTGCGCCTGAATGTCGGTGTACAGAATCTGTTTGACGAGCTTTACCGCGACCATGCCAGCGTGGCCGACTATAATGCCATCCCCGGCTGGGAAGTCATTGCTGGCGTCTATGAGGCGGGACGCGATGTTCGCATCTCGATCGGCTACGACTTCTGATGAGGTTGTCGCTGATCTCCAGCATCCGGCGGCCGGGCTTTCGGGTCCGGCCGCTGTTGGGTTTCTGGCACCGCTGGTTTGGCCTGTTTGCGGCCTTGTGGCTGGCGTTGATGGCGATCACGGGCTCAGCGGTCGTCTATTATGAAGAGCTGGGCAGCTGGCTGAATCCGGATCTGAGGCAAGTGGAGGTCATTAACCCGGCCTTGCCGCCAGAGACCTGGCTTGGCGCGGCCAAGGCGGAATATCCGTAAAGGCATTCGGCGGTGTCGGGCGGGCGGTTATATTTGTATCCGGAGTAGCGCTCTTCATGCTCTGCGTGACAGACATCCTGATCTGGTGGCGCAAATTCAAGGCGCGCGCGAAGCGCCGGAAGACAGTGCGGACCCAGTCAGTCTGATATTTGGAAAGGGCGGCTTAGAACAGGCTGCCCTGATCGCCCTTGGGTGCGGGTTTTGGCTTGGGTTTCTCCGCTTTCGGGGCGGGCGTTGGCGCGGAGGGCGAGGGTGGCGGCGCGCTGCCATCCGGCCGGGCCATGACATCGCCATCCCCAAAGCTGACCTTGAAGGCGGAGGACTTTGCCGCCACGCCAGCCGAGCGGATGAGGTTTCCATCTGTATCCCGAACAATTGCATAGCCGCGCTTCAGGGTGGACTGATAGGACAATGTCTCCAGCAGCTTTCCCTGGTTGGCAAGCGCCGTCTTGCGGCTGTCGATCAGGCGCATCAGGGCCGGGCGGGCGCGCACCGCCGTGTCACGCAGGCGCTGTTTCGAAGACCGGATTTCGCCGCGCAGGCTGGCCGGACTCAGCGATTGTCGAGACAGGCGCAGGCGGGCCTTTTGGACAAGTGCCAGTGCCGCTTTCGGCAAATTCCCGCTGGCATAGTCCAGCCGCTGGCGTTTGGTCTGCAACAGCATTTCCGGGCGCGGCAGACGGGCAGCGGCCAGCTTGTCCCTTGCCTGTCCCGTGCGGCGGGCCAGGGCGCGCTTCAGGCGCTCACCATGCTCTCCGGTCAGCAGCAACAGTTCGGATCGCACCGGCACAGCAATTTCGGCAGCGCCGGTCGGCGTGGGCGCGCGGGCGTCGGAGACATAATCGATCAGTGTCGTGTCCGTCTCGTGGCCAACGGCGGAGATCAGCGGAATCTCGCTCTCAAAGGCCGCGCGGACAACGTTCTCTTCATTGAAGGGCCAGAGGTCTTCAATCGAGCCACCGCCGCGGGCGACGATCAGGACGTCAGGCCGGTCAGCGCCGGTCAAGGCGTTGAAGCCCTGGATGCCCGCCGTGATCTGCCCGGCGGCCTGATCCCCCTGCACAAGCGCGGGCCAGACGATGACGCGGACGGGGAAGCGGTCGCGGATTCGGTGCAGAATATCGCGAATCACCGCACCGGTGGGGCTGGTCACCACGCCGATCGTCTTCGGCAGGAAGGGCAGCTTTTTCTTGTGCTCGGGCGCGAAGAGGCCCTCGGCGGCGAATTTCTTCTTGCGCTCTTCCAAGAGGGCCATCAGCGCGCCAGCGCCCGCCGGGCGCATGGAGGAGGCCAGCATCTGATAGTTTGAGCGACCTTCATAAATGGAGAGACGCCCGGTGGCGATCACCTCCAGCCCCTCTTCCGGCCGGAAGGGCAGACGGTCGACCTGGCCTTTCCACATCACCGTGTTGAGCACGGCCTTTTCGTCTTTCAGGTCACAATACATGTGGCCGGATCGGGCAATGGTGACGCGGCCCAGCTCTCCGCGCACGACGACATGGTCAAAATTGGTCTCAACCGTCCGCTTCAGGCTGGCGGCGAGATCGGAAACCGACAGGGCGGCGTCATTTGAGGTTGGCGGTGTTGGCATCTGCCTGTTTTGGACGCGGTTGGCAGCTGGGGCAAGAGGCCGAATGCGTCTCTACCTTTCGATGCATGGTCATAGTCGCTTAACTCCTTGCGGGCAGAATATAGGCGCATGGATTCGGAGGGGGACTGAAGGATGGCAGACACGCTTCCTCTAACAGCGGGAACAGGCGGTTTTGACCTGGTCCAGGCAGCCGACCAATGGATCCAGCCCCTTATGGTTCTGGACCGGGAATTCCGCTTCGTTTACGCCAATCGCGCCTATTTGCGGATCATGGGGAAAGCGTGGAAAGACCTGAATGCCCGGTACTTTTTCGACGTTTTCTATCACGAGCCCAAAAAGCGGGCGGAGGTGGAGGAGGCCTTCCGGAGTACATTTGATGGCGAACTGACCTATCTGGCCGAACATCCTTATGAGCTGGAACATCCGGATGGCTCAATCCATGTCCGCACCTGGCAATGGGTGCAAAAGCCCTTCCGGGGGGCTGAAGGGATTGTGACCCACATTGTCCAGCGCTGCGAAGACGTGACCGACCGTGTTGAGCTGAAGCGCCAGAACGAGATCATGTCGAATGAACTGGCCCACAGGATCAAGAACATGTTCTCCGTCATCATGGCTACGGCCCGAATCTCTGGTTCGGTCGCGAGTGACCTGGACGGGTTCATTGACGAGTTCAATGACCGCCTCGTCTCCATGAGTCGGGTCTATTCAAAGCTGACGACCAATGACTGGTATGGTCTGCCGCTGAGGCATCTGCTGGAAGAGGAGATCCGGGCCGTGACACGGCGCGATGATTCCCGCTATTGCCTAAGCGGTCCGGACATTACGCTGAGCCTGAAATCCACCAAGGATGGTGCACTGATCATTCATGAACTGGCGTCGAATGCGAGCAAGTATGGCTGTTTCAGCCAGCCGGACGGGCGGCTGGATGTTACCTGGTATATTGAGGACGAACATCTGGTGGTCGTATGGGAAGAAAGCGACCTGACAGGCGTACGTCCGCCATCCCGCAAGGGCTTTGGCAGCATCCTGTTCCACATGCTGCCCAATCTGAAGGTCACGCGGGACTTCCGCGACACCGGACTGGTGCTAACAGTGCGCAGCCCGATTTCCATTTCGATCTTTGACGACGCCTGAATTCACTGCGCCCGTGGTATCAGATCAGTTCCGGTGGGCGGCGGCATGTTCCGTAAGCAGATTGGTCATGTGAGCAATCAGTCGTTGGGTCAGAATCGGTTTCGTCAGGAACGGGCTGCTTTCATAGGCTTTGCCCGCCGCGTCACGTGAGCTGCCCGAGACTGTGACGAAGGGAATACCCGCATTCATGAGGCGCTCAGCGATCGGGTCTGCTGTCTCGCCCGCAAGGTCTACATCAACGACCGCGCCGTGGCATTGCACATTGTCCAGCAATTGCAGCGCCTCATAGACTGAGCCGACCGGGCCGATCACTTCATAGCCGCAATCTTCAAGCGCCGCGGCGACATCTATTGCGATGATGGCTTCATCTTCCACAACCAGAATGCGCGTACGCTGCTCGGTAGCCTGCGAAGCAGATGTTGTCACCTGGGCAGGTGTCACAATTTCATCTGTATCGTGATATTTTTCCGTGTGCTGGAAATCGTCCTCAAAGATGCGGTCATCAATGCTGCGCAGATGCCATCTCACACCCTCTGGCAGGAATTCCAGATTTACAGGCTGGCCAAAGGCTATGCGGGCCATTTTCTCGATTACGGTGGAGCCGAAGCCGCGCCGTTCAGGCACCGTGACACGCGGGCCGCCCTGTTCACTCCAGGTAATGTCGAACTTGCCGGTTCCGTTCTTCAGGACTTTCCATTCAATCGTAACCGTGCCGGTGTCATTGGACAGGGCACCATACTTTCCGGCATTTGTGGCTAGTTCGTGCAGGGCCATGCCCAGGGATTGGGCGGCGGCCGATGTGAGGCGCACATGCGGGCCTTTCAGGAAAATCCGGGTTCCGATCAAATCCTTGAAGTGGGCCAGCTGTGAATCGACGATCTCATCCACCCGCGCCCCGCGCCAGCCGGAATGGACAAGAAGGTCCTGACTAGAGGCAAGAGACTGCATTCGCTCTGAAAAGCGAGGCATGAAGTCTTCGTGCGTGCTGGCCGTCTGGCGGGCGATGGCCTGGACCAGCGTGATCATGTTCTTGGAGCGGTGATTGACCTCGTTCATCAGGAACTGGATCTGCTCCTCATGACGTTTCTGCTCTGTAATGTCGGTATTCGTGCCAAACCACAGGGCCAGGTTGCGATTCCTGTCATGCACGGGCATGGCGCGCGAGAGGAACCACCGGAACTTGCCGTCAGCGCCCCGCAAGGGGAAGGTTTCCTCCCATGGGTCGCCTGTGTCCCAGGAATGCTGAAGGCTTTTCGTGACCCGGTCGATATGATCCGGATGGTGCAGTTTTTGCCAGCCCCATCCTTTCACCTCATCCAGAGTTGTTCCAGTATAGTCATACCAGCGCTTGTTATACCAGAAGATCAGGCCTTCCTTGTCAGCCATCCAGGCCAGTTGGGGAAGGTTGTCTGCAAGAGCTTCGAACCGTTCCTGGCTTTCCTGCAATTGCTGCTGGCTTTCATATTCTTTGGTGATGTCCCGCACAATCTTGGAGGCGCCGACGATTTTGCCCTCATCATCATGGATAGGGGAAATCGTGACCATGATGCGTAGCTTGCGATCATCCTTGTGGAGGCGGATGGTTTCGTGATCGCGGACAGTCTTGCCAACCCGGATGCTGGACAGGATGTCATCTGCTTCCTGTTGCCGGTCCGCCGGAATCAGCACGCGGATGGAGCGGCCGATCATCTCTTCAGGCTTGTAGCCGAACACACGCTCTGCGGCTGGATTCCAGCTCGCAATGGTGCCGTCCAGCGCCGTCGAGATGATGGCGTCTGAGGAAGACTGAATAATTGCACCGAGCCAGGAACCTTCCGAGGCCGATACTATCGGGGGGCTAGCTGCCGGACTGGGAGCAGTTGGGCGTTTAGTGCGCGCCATAAGGGGGGGCTCCCGCAATCAATATTAAGGCGTTCTGGGACGCCGCATAATGCGAGAATAATACCAGCTATTCTGTTAGCTTGTCCATAACCCTGATCAAGCCGCACTGCGTGCCGAAGAATACGGCTAAAGGAGAAAGTCTGTTGTTTAATATAGCTATTTCACCCAACCGCGCCCCGAGGGACAGGGACGGCAAGGTCGATAGGCAGGTGTTAAAGGGAGGGGGCTTCGCCCCTCCCCCCGCGGATCAGTAACGAATACGCAAGTCCGAAATGGACTGGGCGATATTCGTGTAGGCATCTTTCAGCTCGTCAGCGTTTTCCGGCTCAAACGCAAAATCGGGCCCGCTGGCGCAATAATTCAGGATGGCCTTGCCTCCGCTCGGCGCCTGGAATGCAACAGTATAAATCTTGATGCCTCGAGCCTTGATGGCATCGCACAGCTTTTTGGACTGGCCGAACGAGTTGCCATTGCTGGTGTTGTACTGGGCGTTGAATTCCCCGTCTGTCATCAGGATCATGGCCTTGGCGGTATCGGGTTCGGCATAATCCCATGGCTTGGAGGTGGCGGGCCAGATGGACTTCCATTCCGGCGCGATCAGATACCAGCCCCAGGCGATGCCGAGATGGCCGGCGGTGCCGCCGCTGGCAGGCAGGTTCTGGATATAGGTATTCAACAGTGTCTTGTTGGAGGTCAGCGCGACGGGCGGCGGCGAGTTGCACGCACGGTCAGGGGTCCAACGATCACGGGACTCATTATAGGTTGCGCCAGTGGCTTCGATCCAGGCGAACGGTCCAGGGGCTGCATCGGTAAGGGCTTCACTGCCGAGGCGTTCCTTGACGCAGGTATTGTTGATCGTCGTGGTCGTGGTGCGCTCTTCCAATCTAAAGTCTGTGACCCATATGTTCCTGCACCCCCACCAGTTACAAACACTCTCATAGTGCCCGCCATCCGGAACGTTTTCGTAATAGGTGTCCTCATAGGTGCGGATCCGGTTTTTGCCCGTGACCGGCGTGAAGTATGGACCGGCATCCATGCCATAGGAGTATGAGACCATGCCGATGCGAACATCACCGGTATCGATCAGCGTGGAATCATCAGGCAGCAGCACCTGAACGGCCAGTTCGGCAGCATCCTTGAGGGCTTCGTTCCGGCTACCGGCCATAGAGCCGGATGTGTCGAAGACAAAGGCAACGTCCACCTTGCCGATACCGTAAACCGAAGCAGAGGAGACGGCATAGTTGATGTGGTCCACGCCAGCCAGCTGCATGATCGCTGTGTCCTGGCTACAGAGAACCCTGACGGAAATGTCCTGGGTGGCGTTGGATATTGTCGAGACAGGATCCTGACATCCCCCCATGCCTGTGGCGAGGAGGGAGGAATTGATATAGTTTTTGATGTAGTTCTTGATCTCGGTGTCGTTCTTGCCGTCCTGCATCTCGCGGGCCCCGGCGATCACCGCGCTGTCGATGATATGCTGGACACGGTTCTTGCTGGTGTTGACCTGTTGCAGGTCAATGGCGAAGCCCATCAGCAGGAAGATCGGGATGACCGACATTGCGAAAATGATGGCGACATTGCCGTCTTCACGCGTGCGCGCCTGGTGCCAGGCGGTTGCGAAGAGTTTGGAAAGTTTACCCAGATACATGTTTCCCACCCCAGAGAAGGCCGGATGCGGCCTATTACGGTTCGCGCGCACACTCGCATATCTGGATAACTCCACGGTGAAAGCGGGGGGCAGGTTTTCAAATCGGGCAGTAAGAAAGCCTTAACCAGCACAAAGGGCGTGAGGGCAGGGCACTCACGCGGAGACAGGCTGGTTTGGGGGCGGATTCAGGATGTGTTCGGCCAGCGCAGTTCAGCGGTTTCGTCATGGAGGGCAAGGGCCGCATCCTGTTGCAAATACTTCAGATGGCGGGCGTAGAATACGGCCGGGTCAAGCCGCTGGACCGGTCGGGATGGACCGCTCAGAAGACGGCGCATTTTTGTAAGGTAAAACGCGGCATTATCCAGCGCGTGGTTAATTGCGAGCAGTCGGCGGACCAGCGGTCCGGACGCAATGAGGTCATCCGGCGTGGACGGATAGTCGCGCAGATCTACGGCCGTGTCCTCATCCAGGAACCGGATGCGGGGGCCTGTGCGGAAGGCTGATGGCGGAGGTGTGCTGGCGCGCTTAAGGCCGTCTTGCGGCTCGGTCAGGCGGAAGTGCGGGATGGGAAAGGCCGGGCGAGAGGGGGCTGACGCGGGGCCGGTAGGGTCTGTTTGGAAGTGGGCCGTGCCGGGGCCGGACCTGCGGGCGGGCGCTGGCAGAGTGCCAAGCTCAAGCGCCTGCAGGAAGAAGACCCGGCGCAGGACAGGCTCAATAAAGGCGAGCAGATTGCGGATTTCGCCATGCGTTTTGCGGGGCAGGAAGGGCTTTACCGGAGCGGGATAGAGGCCCAGCCGCGCTTGTGCGGACCCGGCCAGATAGCCGATCGCATCCCACCAGAAGCGGACAAGGCTGACAATATGGCGGGCGGGGCGATAGGTCATGTCCGGAAGAATGCAGGGCGCGGCTCTGCGCAGGATTGGGCCGGGCGGAAATGGAGGGCGAAGCTGGGCGGTGCATTGATCAGATAGGAAAAATATTACCCGGCACCGTTCGGATAGCGGGGAAAATGCGGCAATTATTCCCGGAGTGGCGAGGGGGCTCGCGGCGCCCCAGGGCTTATCAAAGGCCACTGAGAGCATCAAAGGCGCGCATACAGGCTTGATCTCCGGCGCGGACCCGCGCATCAACCGGCCTCATGAACATACTTCTCATCGGATCGGGCGGGCGTGAACACGCCTTGGCATGGAAAATGGCGCAGTCGGCGCTGGTGGACATGGTGCATTCCACACCGGGCAATCCCGGCATGGATGATGTTGGCCCCTGTTTTGATGTGGCCGTGACGGACATCGACAAGCTTGTGCAGCTGACCCTGCAGGTGGAGCCGGACCTGGTGGTCATCGGGCCGGAAGCGCCGCTGGCGGCGGGCCTGGCCGATGTGCTGCGGGCGCGCGGCTTCGATGTGTTCGGGCCCAGTGCTCAGGCCGCGCAGCTTGAAAGCTCCAAGGCCTTCTCCAAGGCGCGGATGAAGGAATATGGCGTGCCGACGGCGGCCTATGGCGAGTTCACCGATCCGGTGCTGGCCAAGTCTTACCTGCGCACGCTGGATGCGCCCTATGTGCTGAAGGCCGATGGCCTGGCCGCCGGCAAGGGCGTCGTGATCGCCCCGACGCTGGAAGAGGCAGACGCCGAGATTGACGAGATGCTGTCCGGCAAGTTCGGCGATGCCTCCGCGACGCTGGTGATCGAGGAATTCATGCATGGCGAGGAAGCCAGCATTTTCGTGATTACGGACGGCACGGGCGCGGTCTATCTGCCTGCCGCGCAGGACCACAAGCGCGCCGGCGATGGCGACACCGGCCCGAATACGGGCGGCATGGGCGCCTATGCCCCGGCCCCGGTGGTGACCGACGAGATCCTCGCCCGCGTGAAAAAAGAGATCGTGCAGCCGATGCTGAAAGGCATGAAGCGCGACGGCATGCCGTATCAAGGCGTGCTGTATGTTGGCATCATGGTGACGGCGGACGGCCCGAAAGTGGTGGAGTTCAATGCCCGCTTCGGAGACCCGGAATGCCAGGTTCTGATGAAGGGCCTCTCAGGCGACATCGTGCCGGCAATCCTGGGTGCGGCGACGGGGGGGCTGGAAGGTAATGAAGAAGCGTTCGAGGCGCTGTTGGAGCTGGACCGGTTCGAGCCGACGGCGACGATTGTTCTGGCCACGGAAGGCTATCCGGGCAGCTATGCCAAGGGCTCGGTCATTCGCGGCGTAAAGACGGCAAACGATCTGCCGGGCGTCACCGTATTTCATGCGGGCACGGACATGGATGAGGGCGGCGTGCTGGTCGCCAATGGCGGACGCGTGCTGAACGTGACGGCCAGCGGCGAGACGTTAAAAGAGGCCGTGGAGCGCGCCTATGCCGGCGTGAACGCCATCGACTGGCCGGAAGGCTTCTGCCGCCGCGACATTGGCTGGCGGGCATTGGGAGAGACGACATGAACCTTCATGATCTGGTCGTGACGGCCCCGAAACAGATGCTGCTGGCGCTTGCCGGGCAGCTGAAGAAGGCTGCGGCCTGGGGCGAGACAAATGATGTGTCTACGGACGAGTTGCTGCAAAAACGCCTGGCACCGGACATGTTTCCCCTGCTGATGCAGGTGAAGTTCATCTCCCTGCAGGCACGCGAGACCGTGTGGCGTCTGCGCGGCGATGAGGTGGAGATGTGGGAGTCCGGCGACACGATGGACGAGATGGTCGCCCTGATCGCGCGTACCGTGTCGATGCTGGACGATGTAAAGCCGGAAGAGTTTGACGGCGCGGAAGAGCGGGTCATCTCTGTCACCCTGCCCAATGCGATGATGTTTGAGCTGAAAGGTGCAGACTTTGTGCGCGACTGGGCCATTCCGCAATTTCATTTCCACGCGGTCACGGCTTACGCCATTCTGCGCAATGCCGGGGTGGATCTGGGCAAGGCGGATTATGTGCCGCACATGCTGCCCCATCTGCGCCCGGTGACCACAGCCTAGTTTCACCTCATCCCCCCTTGGGGGCATGCGGCGGGACGCGGCCGGGCGTAGTGTCTGGTCATGTTCCGAAGAGGCGCTACAGTGCATGGCACCTGAGCATGGCGTGGAGAGAGGTCTTTGATTCGATATCTGATGCTGGCCATGCTGGTGGC
>NZ_AWFA01000014.1 GCF_000682675.1 Hyphomonas pacifica
AACGGAGTGGATTGCGCCCGCCACATTGGTAAGAATGGCTTCGCAGATATTTCGCTCCATCAGGGGCACATGTTTCAGTGCGGCGGCATGGATGACGACATCGGGCTGGGCGCGGCTGAAGACATCGCGGACGCGGTATATATCCCGTACATCACCCAGGCGGGCGTGATGGCGTCCCTTGGGCAGCATGTCGGACAGTTCCATGTCGATGGAGTAGAGATTGTATTCCGACGCATCGAATACGGTCAGCGAGGCGGGGGAGAGACGGGCGATCTGACGTGTCAGTTCAGCGCCAATCGTGCCGCCACCGCCAGTGACCAGGACATTGGCATTTTCGACCAGATTGCGCACAGGCTCGATGGAAAGGTGACGCTCCGGGCGCGACAGAAGGTCTGCCGGACGTACTGGTTCCAGCACCTGCGCGGCCTCATCCCGGTTCAGCGCCATGATCTCAGCACCATGGTCGGATGCCGTCTCCAGCACTTTCAGCATGGTCGCGCGGTTGCGGGCTGCGCCGGTAACCGCGACCCAGGGAACCTGTTTGTAGCGTACGGCGATGACTTCGATAATGTCGCCGAGTTCCTCAAGAGAACCCATTATCGGAATGCCGCGAATCGCCCGTCCGGGTTCAGTGGCCTGTGTTTCGACCAGGCCAAGCAGACGAACCTTGCTGCTTTGCGGGGAAGACTGAATGCGGCGGATGACATGAAAACAGCTCTGCGAGTCGCCCACAAGTAGGACGGGCTGGCCATTCTTGGCGACAGGGCTGAAAATCTGGAACGGTTCATGCGTAGAGCGTGACAGGGCATACATGCGGCCCGCAAACAAGCCGAGGGTCCATAGCACCAACGCCACCATGAGGCTGGCCAGCGGGGTCTCCAGCAGGCCATTCAGCAACAGCATAACGGGCAGGTAGATCAAGGCGGCCAGACAGATGGCCTGAAAGATGCGTACGGCGTCTGGCCAGCCCATATGGCGCCACACCTGCTTCTGGATGCCCATGACTATAAAGGCCGCCAAAACAGATGTGCCGAAGAAGACTGTGCTCAGGCCCAGCGAGAGCAGGGGAAAGGCACCCCGTGGTTCAGAGGACCAGACAAGTACCACTGAGATAGCCATGGCAACCAAGGCCATTGTAATGTCAAATCCGAGCGTCAGCATCATGGCGCGGCGCGCAGCATGTTTGGGGGTCATGATGCTTCTTCCTTCAGAAAGGCCCACCGGATACAATTCGGCGGCTGTTGTCCATCTCCATTAGGATCGGCATAACCAGCCATAACGATTTGCTCTGGTCTTTCAACCACACCGCGACCTAAATATACGGTTCGTTCCAGACGTGCACCCTCATGGCTGGTCTTGAAACGCCAGACGGTCCCGTCATCGCAGACCAGACGAATCGCATCGCGACCCATCATCGCTGTAACCGTCGGGTGTAAGTGAAAACGTATCTCAAACCCAATGAACATACGGTCATCTGACGGGCGTTGAGAGATCGGGCGGACCAGAGAATCCTCTCCGGCGAGACGCTTTCCGTCTCCGGACATGAACAGCCGGCGACGATGCAAAAGACCGCAGGGAGACTTGTAGCCGCCATGCTGCGCATCGAGCCAGATTTCGTCAGCTTCTTCCAGGCGCTTGGCCGAAATGCCGTCCGGACCGCTTGCGGCCAGCAGGCGTGATTCTTCATTCAGGGAAAAATGCGACGAATCACGTCCTGCCAGAACAAGGGTTGAATGGGCGCCGGTGCGGCGGACGGCGGCCTGCCAGTCCACATTCACTTCTGCGCTGTAGGCGCAGGAGGTTACCAAGCGGGACGGGCCATCGGAGAGTTCAAAGCCAAGGGCGCCTGCATGGGCGAAATCCCCGAACGGCCGTGCAGGGGCTTCACCGCAATCCAGCACAAGACGCAGGCCATTCTTTTCCAGCTTCTGAAATCCTGATTTGGGCGCAAAGGTGAAGCGACGTGGCGGACTTGGTAGCAGGGCCAAGGCGGCATCCACCACTTCCGGACGGCCCTCATCCCCATCATTGAACGGGTTTAGACCGCCATCGCCGGACTGGAAGAAGGCCACCATGGCACCGACGCGTGGAATCCATTTTCCGAAAAAGTCCGGTTCCGGATGTCCGGCACGGCGGAACAGGTCCTGAAGTGTCAGCAAATGCACAAGAACATGCAGGGCGCGCGACGGACTGCGGCTGACATGGCCTCCGTCGGGCAGGATTTGCGCGGTGCATTCCGCGTCCAGCCGGGCCAGCGCATTGTCCATGCTCATGGCGCGGTCAATGCAAAGGGCACCGGCTACAATGGCGACCGAGCTGTTCCAGCGGGCTTTCGGGTCTGTTGCGGCATCTACCTGGTCTGCCAGATAGCGCAGTTGACGCACAAGGCATTCAAGCCGCGCCTGGCGGATCTCCTGCGGCCCGCTTTCAAACAGCTCCGGCCCGCACAGCATCCAGTTCCAGCAGCGCACGCTGGTGGGCCCAAGACGCCAGGAGAAGCCATTGAAGCCGCCATGGTCTTCAATCCAGTTATCTACAAAGCGCAGAGCACGGTCCGCGCCCAGTTCACCCTGAGCCAGAAGGTCTGGCAGCCAGGAAAACCGGTGCAGCCGGTCTGCAAAATGTTTGGAAGGCAGAGGGACAGACCAAGGGGGCTGGCCGGGGGCCAGGGTAAGGCGCTCCATGCCGATACGCCAGGTATCGCGCATCAGGGCCTCAGTCCGGCGGTCATCGGCCGGAACGAGACGCTTCAGATGGTGAGAAAATCTTTCCGGAATCGGCCCGGATAGTTTCAATCTCTGCAGGACACCGACCTTGGCGTCATCGCCAGCCACGCCTCTGAAACGGCGCCACAAGGCAGCGTCATCAGCGCCTGATCTGGTACGATCAGCCAGAATTTCGCTGTCTGCGCCTCCCACGTCCACCGTCCATTCTGTTGTAAACTATACTTTTATGCCGGGCCTGAGTGCCCGAATATTCTTAGCATATGCTGATGCGCCGCCCTTGAAAACGGCAGACCCCGCTACAATTGCATTAACTCCTGCAGCAATGGCCTTTGGAGCTGTTTCTGAATTCAGGCCGCCATCAATCTCCAGAATGATGTTCCGGCCTGTCTGATCGATCATTGCCCGCAATTGTTCCACTTTGCGTAGCTGGCTGTCGATAAAGGCCTGCCCGCCAAAGCCTGGATTCACGGACATGACAAGGATCAGGTCGATATCATCAAGTACAGGTTCAATAATACTGGCGGGAGTTGCCGGGTTCAGGGCAACCCCCGGGCGCATGCCTGCTGCGCGAATTGCCTGAAGTGTGCGGTGCAGGTGCGGGCCAGCTTCCGGGTGAACAGTCAGGATATTTGCGCCTGCCTTGGCAAAGGCCGCTATGAACGGGTCTACCGGGGCAATCATCAGGTGCACGTCAAATGGCTTGTCCGTGCAGGGCCGCAATTTTTCGATGATAGGCGGGCCGAATGTCAGATTCGGCACGAAGTGACCGTCCATGACGTCGATGTGAATCATGTCGGCGCCGGCTTGATCAATGGCGGTAATTTCCTCGCCCAGACGGGCGAAGTCAGCGGAGAGAATCGAAGGGGAAATAAGCACGTCTTGCATGGTGCTTCCCTATGCTGGAACAGCCGACCGCACAAGGCGGCCGACCGTCCGTTTTCAGCCATTGTCGAGTTTTAGTAGCCTGCGGGTACCAGCTTCCAGCCATCGGCGCCGGCAATGATATCAACTGGCGTACCAGGGGCGATGTAAACATCGGCGCCCTGGATGATTTCCTTCACTTCGCCATTGGAAAAGCGAACAATGTAAGCATAGCCCTGTTTTTTGCCGACAGCCTTGCCGGCTTCGTTACCGGCGATGCCGCCGATCACAGCACCACCAATGGCACCAGCGGTCTGGGCCTTGTCGCCGCCGCCAAGCTCGGAACCTGCAAGGCCGCCAAGAACAGCGCCTGTTGCGGTACCGATCAGCGAACGGTCCGACTGGATGGTCACCTGACGAACGGAGGTCACGGTACCATGATAAACGCTGGATGCTTGGCCGACGGCAGCGGGGCTTGCCGAGCTGGTGCCATAATTATTGGCACAGCCTGCAAGTGCGAGGGTCAGCGCGGCAAAGCTGCCTGCGGCGATCTTGCTGGGGGAAAAGGTCTTGGTCATATTGAAGTGCTCCCTGCACATTTGATGCAGGTTATTTGCACGGTTTTGCCTGAATAGCAGATGAATTCTTGGAGACCTTTTGATGGCGAAGCTGTTCATTGCGCAGTAACCAAAGGAAAATTTGGACGTCAGAGGCGTTTTAGGCGCGCAATGTAAAAGGCGTCATGACCGGCGCCAGGGGCAGGGAGGGTCAGAAGATCCCCTTCCGGCGTCAGGCAGGCTTCAAAGCCGGGAATTTCGGCTTCCGTAATGGCAAAACGCTCATACAGGCCGTCTAAGATGGCTCGTGCGACAATATCAAAGCCCTCTGCCTTCAGCGGTGTGCAGACACAATAGATGACCGTGCCGCCGGGCGAGACCATGTCTGCTGCCGAGACAAGCAGGCGGGCTTGCGCGGTGGGGAAGCGGTCAATCTCGGCTTCGCGCTTGATCCAGGCCCCTTCAGGGTGGCGGCGCAGTGTGCCGAGGGCAGAGCAGGGCGCATCAAGCAGAAGTTTCGAAGCACGCTCCTGTGGACGCCATTCATCTGCATTTGCGGCGATGATGTCTGCGGTGAGGCCCGTGCGCTGCAGATTTTCCCGCAGCCGCTCAAGGCGGGGTCTGGACCGGTCGACCGCCGAGACGCGGGCACCGGTTGCTGCAAGCTGCAGCGTCTTGCCGCCGGGCGCGGCGCAGAGGTCTATCACTGCGTCTCCGCTCCCGGCATTTAGCAGCTGTGCTGGCAGGGCAGCTGCAGCATCCTGTACCCACCAGTATCCGTCTTCATAGCCGGGCAGCGCTTCAATCATGGCACTTTCCAGCCGGACGGAGCCGCTGTCTGTTACCTCGCCACCGGTGGCGATAGCCACGTCTTCAGCGGAGGTTTTGGCGGAGAGGAAAATGGGGGGCTCGTTCAGCTGGTGGGCGGCAAAGGCGCGGGTGGCGTTTGCACCCAAATCTGCTTCAAATCGCGCGGCGAGCCAGTCTGGCCAGATCTCGCTTGCGGGCAGATCGTCCAGCGGTGCCGACATGTCCGCCGCACGGCGCAGAACCGCGTTCAGGAATCCGCCCCCGGAGCGGGCGTCTGGCCAGTCCTTGGCGGCCTCCACCGTTTCGGACACAGCGGCATGGGCGTGTGTTTCCAAACGCCAGAGCTGAATGGCCCCGACACGCAGCAAAGCGCGAATGGCGGGGCTGGTCGCTTCCAGCGGGCGGGAAAGAAGAGGGCTAAGGGCTGCATCAATACGGCCAAGCTCGCGCAGGGTAGCGCTGGCCATGACGCGGGCAAAGCCGCGGTCAGACCCTTCCAGCGCATTGAAGCTTTCCGACCGCACCATGGCTTCATCCAGCGTGCGCCGACTGTCCAAAGTCAGCATGAGGAGTTCGGCGGCTGCGCGCCGAGAGAGGGCTCCACTCATAAAATCAGGTACCTGTTAGCCCCACGGGCCGGCCCGTTGGCCCGGCGTGTCAGCGGTTTCGGAGGAGACGCCCATCTCTGCCGCCATACGGCGCAGGGCTTCAATCCGGTTGGCGGTGGCCGGGTGGGTCGAGAACAGATTGTCTGCGCCGCGGCCGTTAAGCGGATTGGCGATATACATGTGCGCCATGGCGGGGTTGCGCTCGGCATTCACATTGATGGAAGCGCGGGCACCGCGTTCGATCTTTTGCAGGGCAGAGGCCAGCCAGAGCGGGTTTCCGCAGATTTCGGCGCCGCGCTTGTCGGCTTCATACTCGCGCGAGCGGCTGATCGCCATCTGCACCAGCGCCGCCGCCATGGGCGCGAAGATCATGATGGCGAGCGAGCCGATCAGTCCGGCGCGCTCGCGGCCGAAGAACAGTGCGAAGTTCGCCAGCATGCCTATGGCTCCGGCAATCGTGGCGGTGACCGTCATGGTCAGCGTGTCGCGGTTTTGCACATGCGCCAGTTCATGCGCCATGACGCCGGCGACTTCCTCCCGCGAGAGGCTGCCGAGCAGGCCGGTCGTGGCGGCCACGGCAGCATTGTCTGGGTTGCGGCCTGTGGCAAACGCATTGGGCTGCGGTGTCTCAATCACATAGACGCGCGGGGCAGGCAGGCCTGCCCGTTCCGCGAGGCGTGCGACATCATTCGCGAAGGTGCGCATCATGGGGGAGGCGTGATCCGGCGTGACTTCCTTGGCGCCCTGCATGCGCAGCACGATCTTGTCAGCATTCCACCATGAGAAGATGTTCATGCCCGCGGCGACAACAAAGGCAATCGTCATGCCCAAAACGCCGCCGATCAGATAGCCGACAGCCATGAACAGCGCTGTCAGCGCCGCCAGGAGCATAAAGGTCTTTGCGGTACCCATGGGTTACTCGTCTCCAACAGTCACAGGTATGAGGATGAAATTATTTCCATAGAAGCTATATGGGGATTGTTAACGAATTGGGGAGTGCAGATGAGCACAGCCGACTTTCCTGACGAAGCCGAGATCGAGCGTCGCAAATCGCTGTCACCCGAGGCCCGCCGCGCGCTGGAAGAAGCTGATGCGCGTCGTGCGAAAGAGTTAGAAAATGCTGGAGATTTACCGGAAGACGAGCATGGCGGCCCCCGCAAGATCGAGCCCACGCGCTATGGCGACTGGGAACGCAAGGGCATCGCCTACGATTTCTGAGATTACGCATTTTTAAAGGTCCAGCACCTTCTTTGCGATGATGTTGCGCTGGATTTCGTTTGTTCCGCCATAGATGGATTGCGCGCGCCCGCCGAAATAGGCCGCGACATCCGGAGCGGCGTATGGCGGGATATCTGACGACAAGCTGCTGCCCTTGCCAAAGGCCTGAGCGTAAAAGGCCGTCATCTCCAGCATCAGTTCCGTGATCTGCTGATGCGTTGTCGTCGCCAGGATCTTCACCGTGGAGGCCGCATCACCCGGTGATCCGCCTGAGGACAGGGCAGAGAGGATACGGAAGACCGTCATTTCAAGACCATCCACGGCCATCTCTGCCTCGGTGAGTTTCCGTGCAAAGCTAGGCTCATCAATCAGGTGATGATTGCCGCCATCCGGCGCAGCGCGTGCAACGTCGCGAACATGGCGCAGCATGGCGCGCTTGCCCCCAATCCGGGCATAGGAGGTGCGTTCAAAGCCCAGAAGGTATTGCGAATAGGTCCAGCCTTTTCCTTCTTCGCCAATGCGATTGCCTTCCGGCACTTCGACATTCTCGAATAGGACTTCATTCAATACATGCTTGCCATCAATCGTGATGATCGCGCGCACGGTGACGCCGGGCGCGTCCATCGGACAGCAGATGAAACTGATGCCTTGTTGCTTTTTTTCTCCGCGCGAGGTGCGGGCCAGCAGGAAAATCCAGTCCGCATGCTGTGCAGCAGAGGTCCAGATCTTGTGACCGTTCAGAATATAGGTGCCGTCTTTCAGTTCCGCGCTGAACTGAAGGGAGGCGAGGTCTGAGCCCGCGCCCGGCTCTGAATAGCCCTGCGCCCAGCCGATGGAACCGTTACGGATTCCGGGGAGCCATCTTTTCTTCTGTTCGTCAGAGGCAAAAGTATAGATTACCGGGCCGACATAGACGACGCCCATCGGTGTGACCGTCGGCACACCCGCGCGTTCCAGTTCCTCATCGAACACATATTGCTCTTCAATGGACCAGCCGGGGCCGCCATATTCTTCCGGCCAGGCAGAGGCGAGCCAGCCCTTTGAGCCAAGCGCCATTTCCGACCTTCGGACATCTTCCGTGGTCAGAGCCTGTCCAGCACGGTTTTTCGCAATGATGTCTTGTGGAAAATCGGTTTCGAAAAACTCTCTGACCTTCAGGCGAAAGGCTTCCGTTTCCGGACTGAAATCGAGATTCATCGCGTTTTCTCCCTGCCCGAAAGCCTAGGGCAGGGAGGACCTATGACAAGCCCTGACCTAAGGTCGCTTCAGTCTTGCCGGGGAAGCGTCAAGCCTTCCGCCGTGGCGGTGACGGGCTGGATGGTGCCATCCTCATTGAAATAGAGATGTTCGGCGCGAACCGAGCGTCGGCCGATGGCGCCGTCCTCTCCGTCAATGTTGAGGGCTGCATTGTGATAGAACAGATACCAGTCGCCTTTGAACTCTACGATGCCGGGATGGATGGTGAAGCTGTTCTCGCCGGGCCCCATGAGCTTGCCGCGATAGGTCCACGGGCCGGTCACGGTGGGGGCGGTGGAGTAATAGAGCTGCTCGTTTTCATTCTCCGCTTCGTCGATCCCGGCATAGGCCATGTAGTAAAGGCTGTCACGTTTGAAGAGCCACGGGCCTTCCTCGAAATTTGTCAGGTCCACCTTCTGAATTGGCGCTGCGAAGCTTGTCATGTCCGGCGCAAGGGGCGCGTAATAGAGATTGGCATTGCCCCAATAGAGCCAGAAGGTGCCGTCATCATCTTCGAACACGGTCGGGTCGATATCATCCCATACATGCGGACCGTCCGTATTTGAATTGGCCACAAGCGCGTGGCCGAGCGCGTCGTGGAAGGGGCCTGTCGGGCTGTCTGATACGGCGACGCCGATGGCCTTGCCGACATCTGTATCATCATGCTCGACGGCAGTGTAGAGCCAGAATTTGCCGTCTCTTTCGATTGGTTCGGACGCCCAGGCGTCGCGAATGGCCCATTTGAAGTCTTTCGGTTTCATGATGGGGCCGTGATCGGTCCAGGTCTGCATGTCATCTGTCGAATAGACGCGCCATTCGGTTATGTTGAACATCTGGTCGCCAGTTGCCTCGTCATGGCCGACATAGAGATAGAGTCTCCCGTCATGCACGATGGGAGCGGGGTCTGCGGTGAAGATGTTGGTGATGATGGGATTGCTGGTTTGTGTGGTCGCAGGCGGAGGCGTGCTGGTGCAGCCGGCGAGTGCTATGATGGCAATGAGGGCGGCCAATGATCTCTGCATGATATGGTTTCTCCCCGATGATTGTTTTGTTTTGCGAAACTCTCCGGTTGGGAAGACGTGAAGTCAAGATAGCGCTAACAATATTGTGAGGGCGCGCAGAAAAAAGCCCTCCCCCGGCAGGGGGAGGGCTAATTTGTTCGTGTCAGCTTATGGCCTTAGGAGGCTTTCACTTCCTCGATCCACTGGTCGACGCGGCGTTCGAGAACCTGCAGCGGTAGCGCGCCGCCACCTAGAACGGTGTCGTGGAAGGCGCGGATGTCGAACTTGTCCCCCAACTCGCCCTCGGCTTTCTGGCGCAGTTTCTGGATCTTCATCATGCCGATCTTGTAGCTGGTCGCCTGACCCGGCATCACGATGTAACGCTGGATTTCAGAGCGGGCCTGGGTCTCTGTGATGGCGGCATTGTCCAGGAAGTATTGAACCGCTTCTTCCTCGGTCCAGCCCTTGGAGTGGATGCCGGTATCGACTACGAGGCGGATCGCACGCCAGATTTCAGAGCCAAGGCGGCCGAAATTGGAATATGGATCCTGGTAGGTGTCCGGGAATTCCTGAGCCAGCCATTCGGAATAGAGCGCCCAACCTTCGACATAGGCGGTAAAGCCCGCCTGCGTGCGGAACTGCGGCACGCCGGTCAGTTCCTGCGCGATCGAGATCTGCATGTGGTGACCCGGAATGCCCTCATGATAGGCGATAACTTCCAACTCGCGCTTCGGCATGGCGGTCATGTCGGAGAGGTGCGCGTAATAGATACCTGGGCGGGAACCATCCGGCGTGCCCGGATAATAGTGCTGGGCAGCGCCGTCCTGTTCGCGGAAGGGCTCAACGCGTTTCACAGTCAGGTCTGCCTTCGGCAGGATGCCAAAGAATTCCGGCAGGTGCACCTTGATATTGTCGATCACAGCGGTCGCGTCATCAATATAGGCCTGACGCCCCTCATCCGTATTCGGATAGTAGAAACGCTCGTCATCCTTGGAGTCACGCAGCATTTTGAAGAAGTCCTGCAGCGATCCTTCAAAACCGACCTGATCCTTGATGGATTCCATTTCGGCATGGATGCGCTCCACTTCTTCCAGACCGATTTGGTGGATCTGATCTGCCGTCATGTCGGTCGTGGTCTGCGTGCTGAGCAGGTGGTTGTAATAGGCTTCGCCATTGGGCTGCGTATTCGCGCCGACCGGGCTGTCCGGATCTGGGGAATTCGCCATGTCGTCTTCCGCAAAGGCGATAATGTTCTCATAGGCTGGCTTGAAATCGTCCAGAAGGGCGGTTTCCACGTCCTCTAGCATGGCTTCGCCGTCTTCTTCAGAGACTTCTCCGGTCTCGACCAGCGCGGCGATCTTGCCTTTTGCGTCGGCATAGATGGCGCTGTCTTCGCCTTCAGTGAAAGGTGCACCGGTGATGACCTTCTGAGACTGATCAATCACGCCTTCATAGGCAAATTTTGGCGCGTGAACACCGCGGCTGGCGGATTCCTTTGCGATGTCTATGGCCTGGTTCATGGCGCGACCAATTCCCTTGAGACGCGAGATATAGGCCTGCATGTCTTCCGCTGTGTCGACGCGATGGAAGTTTATCATGAAGGTCGGCATAAAGCCCTGAGGTCCGTTCATCTGATCAAAGACGTAGCCGTTATAGACGAACTCCTTGCCGGCAACGGCCTGGTCCGTCTGATACTTCCAGATATCATAAGAAATCTTGTCGGCCGGGGAGAGGGCGTCATAGTCGAACATCTCTTCCATCTCTTTCGTGGCCGCGACACGCCAGTCGAGCTGTTCCTGCATGCACTCGATGGTGAAGCAGTCGATCTCGTCATACTTGTCCTTACGGCCCAGAAAGGTCAGGCCCATTGGGCTGAACTGCAGGGATTCTTCGTACTTCTCGTCGAACCAGGCATTGATGCGTTCACTATTGGCGGCAATCTGCTCTGCAGTGACTGCGGGTTGTTCTATCTCAGCGGCGGTCGGGGCCTGATTGTTCTGGCCACAGGCGGTCAAGACGAACGCAAGCGCGATCGCTGATGCGGTGTGTTTGATCATGGGGATCTCCGAAGGGTATTTCTCGAATAACGATAAGTGACGCTATCTCTTGGCGCGGCGCTCTGTCAATTGGCAAAGGGCGTTTCGGGCGCTAGGGGAGGAAGATGACTGATCCACGTATATCCTCTGACGATACCCACCCTCAGGACCAGCGCAGCTTGCGCATCGGGACACGGGGCTCACCCCTTGCTCTTGTGCAGGCACGGCAGGTCGCGGCCGCCCTGGAAATCCATTCTGGCGGCGCGCTGCGCGGAGAGATTGTGACCTTCACGACCTCCGGTGACCAACTGACGACAGAGCGTCTGATAAATTCCGGCGGGAAGGGGTTGTTTACACGCGAACTGGACGCCGCGCTCAGCCGGGGTGAGGTGGATGTCACTGTGCACAGTCTGAAGGACGTCCCGTCTGTGCTGCCAGACGGACAGCACTTTGTGGCATTCCCGGAGCGTGAGGATGCGCGTGAGGGCTTCCTGTCATCTAAATATTCGTCTCTGGCAGAGCTGCCCGAAGGTGCGAAAGTCGGCACCGCATCCCTGCGGCGCGAAGCGCAGACACTGGCGCGCCGACCGGATCTTGAGATCGTCACTTTCCGGGGCAATGTCGCCACGCGCATGCGCAAACTGGAAGAGGGGTTGGCGGACGCAACCTATCTGGCCATGGCGGGACTGACGCGGCTTGGCATGTCGCATGTCGCAAATCCCATTTCGTTTGAAGAGATGCTGCCTGCCGCCGCGCAAGGCATTGTCGGCGTCGTCGCGCGCGATGATCTGCCGGAAGATGCTGCAGTGGCCTTTGACAAGATGAACTACAAGCAAAGCGAAGCGGCCGCCTACATGGAGCGCGCTTTCCTGGCTGCGCTGGATGGCAGTTGCCGCACACCGATCGCTGCGCACACATTCGACCGGGGCGAAGAATGGTTACTGTCCGGAGAAGTTCTGGCGCTGGACGGGAAAGAAAAATGGTCTGCCAGCGGATCATGTCTGAAGTCTGCGACGCATGAGCAGATGGCTGCCCTAGGCGCTGACCTTGCTGCGCAGATCCGCGAGGCCGCGGGCGGGCGCCTGCCAGCCTTTGGAGAGACATGGTAACGCCTCCCGTCATCGTGACCCGGGCCGAGCCTGGGGCATCCGAAACCGCTGAGCGGCTCGCCCGGCTGGGCTTTCAGGCAATCCTCTCCCCCATGCTGGTGCTGAAGGAGCTGGAGGGATCAGTTCCGGAGCTCTCGGATGTCAGCAATCTGATCTTTACCAGCGCCAATGGCGTGCGCTTCTTCATGCAGGCCGTTGGCGGCATGACGCCGCAAGTCGCGGGGCTGACCGCGTGGGGCGTCGGGCCCGCCACGAATGCCGCCATTCAGGAGGCGGGGTTCGGCCTGCACGTCGAAGGGGATGGCAATGCCGAAGACCTGGCGGCAATGATCCTGAAATCTGACCCGGACAGTGGCGGATTTCTTCATGTGGCGAATTCAGCTGCCGGCGGGGATCTTGTCCGCCGCCTGATGGAAGGGGGGCGCACAGCCCGGTTCCAGGCATTGTATGAAACGGCGCCGATAGGGCAGCTGGCTGTGAAAGCGCGGCAAGCCATTCTGGCTCCCGATGATTGCATGGTGCTGATCCATTCGGCGAAGGGTGCGGCGGCCTTTCTTTCCGCCGTGGACAAAATTTCACTCGAAACCAGTACTCTGGTCGCCATCTCTGAAGCGGCAGCCACGCCTCTGACAGACGCTGGGGCAAAGCGTCTGCTGCATGCCGCGCGGCCAAATGAAGATGCATTGATGGATGCGCTCGAGAAGGCGCGCCAAGAGCTTTGATTGGCGTAGAACTATGTGCCACTGTGAAGAAAATCCCGCCTGAGGGGAAAGTGTGAGTCATGACTGACGATATGTCACCGGAAGAACCGGTCGGCTCTGTCGAGCCGATTGATGCCGATTTTGAGCCAGCTCCGAAAGAGGACAGCAAGACCAGCCGTGCGCAAGGCGGTGGGCCCGGCTGGCTGGGCGCCATTGTGCTCAGCCTGTTTGCCGCGGGTCTTGGCGGCCTGATGGGCATAGCCGGTGTTCGCTATCTGCCGCCGCAATGGGATGCAGCCAATGACATGACCGGGCGTCTCGAAACGCTGGAACGTCGGCAGGGTGACAACAGTGTGGAACTGTCAAAGCTGAGCCGCGATCAGGCCCGCATGGCGACGGATCTTAAGAATGAGATGAAAGCGCTTGGCACGGGCGGTGTCCCGAATGGGCAGATCAAAAGGCTCGCTGAGGATCTCGACTTGCTTTCAGAGCGTCTTGATGAGGTTGGGGCATCCGGCGCCGGTGAAGCGGTCCGGGCGCTGGAGAAGCGCATTACCGCCTTGGAAGAGGTCGACACATCCGGCGCGGTTAGCCCGCAGGATCTGACGCGTGCCGTCGCGGGTCTGGAAACGCGGCTGGATGAAATGGAACAGGCGCTTGAAGCGCTTGACGAGCGGCCACAGGGGGTAGACCCTTCACGCTTGGCCACGGTTGAGGCCTACATGAAGGCCCTCCGGTCAGATCTGGAGGCAGCAAAGCTGGCAGGCAATCAGGATGTCGAAAAACTGACAGGGCTGGTGGAGGATATGCGGCGCGGTGAGCAGGCTGCGCGAAGCGAGGCTGAAGCGGCCAGCGAGACCGCCCGGATCGCCCGGTCCCTGTCTGCAATTGAAGCGGCGTCGCGTCGGGGCGGGGCGTTCGAATCTGAATACCGTGCCTTGCGCAGCCTGAGGCCATCTGATCCGGCCGTGCGCCAATTGGACGACATCGCGTCCATGGGGGCCCCCACCGTCTCTGCCCTGCAAGACAGCTTTGCACCGGCCCGCGCCGCGGCCCTCAAGGCCATTCCGGATGAGACCGGCGACCGCCTGTCCTGGCTGAACCGCGCATTTGGGGATGCGGTCAAAGTACGCAAGCTGGACGGCGATGATCGCGACCCTGCTGCTATTCTGGACCGCGCCGATACGGCTGTGCGTGCAGGAGATATTGATAAGGCCGCCATGCTGATTGCGGGGCTCAAGGGCCCTACGGCAGACGCGATGGCTGACTGGACCGAACAGGCAAACCGGCGCATCACTTTGGAAGCCGCGCTCGAGGCCTTGCAGACGCGCCTCATTGAAGGGGATAAGTAAGAATTCATGAACCGGATTGTCCTGTTTATCCTGATCCTGTTGCTGTTTACAGCATCGGCCGCCTTTGTCTGGTGGGCGCTGACGCTGCCGGGAGCGGTGACTGTCCCCTTCGGCGAACGTGAGATTTCCATCCAGTCAGGGCTTGCGGCTTTCCTGATGTTACTGTTTGGCGGCGTGATCGCCTTTATCTGGTGGCTGGTCAGTGGCCTGTTCATTCTGCCGGGCAAGATTGGCAAGTCGCGTCAGGCGTCGCGCACACGCAAAGCCAATTCTGCGCTGACCGAAGGTCTGCTTGCCGCGGAGGCAGGTGATCCTAATGCCGCGCTAAAGCTTGCCAAAAAAGCGGCCAGGCATGCCGAGGACGAGCGGCTGAAACTGCTGCTGGAAGCGCGCGCGGCAGAAGCCAATGATGACTGGGCGGGGGCAGAGCGTGCTTGGGGGCAGCTGAGCCGCCTGCCGGGCGGGCAATTGGCTGGCCTGCGTGGTAGTGCCGCCGCCGCCGCTGAGCGAGGCGATCAATTGACCGCAGAGGCCCGGGCGCGGGAAGCGTTGGGCATCAAGTCCTCTGCCGACTGGCCCTTCAACAATCTCTTCGACCTACAGGTTTCGAAAGGGGAGTGGACCAAGGCGCTTGAAACGCTCTCCATCGGGGAGAAGCGCGGGCTTGTCGCCGGCGACAGTCTGCGCCGCCGCCGGGCTGTGCTGCACACGGCGCGGGCTGTCGGCCTGCCGCATGAGAGCAAGCTGGAAGCACAAAAAGAACTGGCCGAGGCGATCCGGTCTGCACCGGCATTTCCACCTGCTGCCTGGCATGGCGCACGGCATCTTATGACGGATGGTAAAGCCAAGGCCGCCCAAGGCGTGTTGGAGCTTGGCTGGAAGGCCAGGCCACATCCAGCGCTGGCGCAACTCTCCCGCCGCTTGGTGCCGCAGGATACCGAAGCCAACATTGCAGGACGCCTCAAAGGCCTGATCGACATGAATCCTGGCCATCGGGAGAGCAAGATTCTCTCGGCAGAGCTCGCCATGGACAAGGCGGACTGGACCGACGCGATCAAGACACTGGCGCTACTGGTAGAAGAGAACCCGACCGCACGCCTCTGCCTGCTGATGGAGCGCGCTCTGAGAGGCTATGGTGACAAGAAGGAAGCGGACCGCTGGGGGCGTATGGCGGTCTCAGCTTCTCGGGAGCCAGACTGGTCTGACCTTGATCCGAAGGGTACTGCGTTCGACTATTCGGTGCGCGACTGGAGCCGCCTGGTCTATGCCTTTGGCGATGTCGGCGATCTGGTGCATCCGCGCTATGAATCCTTCGGGCGCGAACTGGAGGCCGGGCGTGTGATGGCTCTGCCAGCACCTGAGGACGACAAGGTCACTCCGCCCAAGGCGCCGGACGGCCCTGTAGTTCCACCGCTGGACTATGTTGCCGATGAGGATTGAGGCTGGCCTGCTGCAATGCGCAGGCGGAAAGCGACAAAAGCGTCTTGCGAAATATGGTCTCTGCCGGTATTAGGCTGGGCTCGAAACTGGATATGCCGCTATAGCTCAGCTGGTAGAGCATCGCATTCGTAATGCGGGGGTCAGGTGTTCAAGTCACCTTAGCGGCACCATTTCTCTCCCTTTATTGTGTAATTCCTACAGCAGGTCCAGCGACTTGGGATTTTACTTGTCAGTTGCGTGCTGAAGCCCCTAAAGTCTCACCCTCCAAAGATACACACCCCCCTGTGGAGAGAGGCATTTGATGATCAGGCGAGACGCAACACGCACTTCGTGGCTTTCAGTTGGGCGGCGGATCGGCATGTTCGCCAGTGCTGCGGTTATCTTGACTGGCATGGCAACAGGTGCGTGGGCGGACACGTCACGAGATAATGAAAGCGCCACCCTACCGCCGGAACTGGCCGAGCGCATTGATGCGCGTTTCCTGGCATATCAGGCCGAAGAGCATGTGCCTGGGATTGTATGGGGCATCGTCAAGGATGGGAAACTTGTCCATTTCAGGGCGTCCGGCACGGCGGATCTTGAAACAAAGGCACCGGTGACAGAAGATTCCGTGTTCTCCATCGCCTCCATGAGCAAGGCGTTCACGGCGCTGGCCATCCTGAAGCTTCGCGATGAGGGAAAGCTCAGGCTTGATGCTCTGGCAGAGGACTATGTGCCGGAGTTGCGGGATTGGACCTATCCGACGACAGACTCTCCGCGCATTCGCGTGCGCGACCTACTGGCGCATGCGGGCGGATTGGTCACCGACAATCCCTGGGGTGACCGCCAGCAGGACATGCCGGAAGAGGTCTTCACCGAAGTTCTGAAACAAGGTGTCCCATTCAACACAGTGCCGCAGACGGGCTATGAATATTCGAACTTTGGCTATGCCCTCCTTGGGCGGATCGTCACCAATGCTTCTGGCATGCCGTATGAAGAATATATCCGTACAGAGATCTTGCTGCCGCTGGGGATGGTTTCTACTGGTTATGATGCCTTCGCGCTGGATCAGAACCGCCGCGCGCTAGGGTATCGCTGGCAAGATGAAGTCTTCACTGAGCAGCCTGCGATGGAGCCTGGTGTTTTTGGTGCCATGGGCGGGATGATAAGCAATGCAAGTGACTATGAGAAATGGGTCGCCTTCCTGCTGGATGCCTGGCCGGCCCGGGATGGGGAAGAAAGCGGCCCTGTAAAACGCTCAACCGTGCGGGAAATGGCTCAGGGGCTGAACTTTGCGCGTGTCCTCACATTTAAAGGTCTGGAAGAGGGGGATGAGTGCGATGTGGCCATTACCTATGGAATGGGCTTTAATGTAAGTACCGAGTGCGAACTGGGCACAGCCTTGGCGCATTCCGGCGGGTATCCTGGATATGGATCTTATGTGATGCTGATGCCGGATGCTGGCGTGGGTATCTTCACATTTGCCAACCGGACATATGCCGCGGCGTGGCAGACCGTGCGTGAGGCGGCACTGGAGATGAAGAAGGACGGGTGGATCGAAGAGCGGGCCGTGCCGGTCAGCGATGTGCTGGCGCAGGCCTATGCTCTGGCAGGGGAGATCTATACCGAGGGGAAGCTCAGTCCGGCAGAGGGACAGCTGGCCATGAACTTCCTGCTGGATGGGTCTGTCGCTGTGCGGGAGCGCGCATTGGCGGAGCTGAAGGAGCAGGTCGGGGCCTGCGATACGGATGCGCCTATCAAGGCGAGTGGCCGACTGAGCGGCACAATCTCATGGACCTGCGAAAAGGGGGATGTGGAGGGGTTGTTGTTGCTGTCTCCGACCAATCCGCCCAAGTTCCAAGAGTTGCGACTGCGCGTTGCGCCCGCGTCCTGAGGCGAATGACAGGCATCTGATATATACAGGATAACGCGCTTATTGAAGCACGTAGTCGGCCTCGGCCACATAGCGGCTGGGGCCCTTACCCGCATGGCTTGAATAGAGGTGGAAGCCCTCTGCCCAGAACACGCCGCTGCGATAGGCATGGTGGGCTTCCACCCAGCGCCGTGTGTCTTCAAGGGCCGTGCCATGCAGATAGGCGAGCGTAACGTGTGGTGTGAACGGCCTGCGGTCTGGTTCCAGCCCCATTCGCCGGGCGATCCGTTCACACTGGGCTGACAGGGCACGCAGTTCGTCGCTCTCGCGCACACGGGCCCAGACGGCAGACGGTTCTCGCCGGCCAAACCAGCCCACACCTTCAAGAGAGAGTTCAAAGGGGCGGCAGCGAATGCTAGCCAGCAAGTCATCTAGATCTCGCGCGGTTGTATGAGTAACCTCACCAAAGAAGCGAAGCGTGATGTGAAAGTTTTCCTCGGGCCGCCAACTCGCCCCGTCCAGACCTCCCTGAAGGTCTGTCAGGCCGTCATGCAGTTCCTGCGGAATGGGTAGGGCGGCGAATAATCTGTACATGCTGAATGCGGGAAGAGCTGCCGAAAAGAAGAAACCCGGCACCAGGGCCGGGTTTCAGAACTTTCATGAATGCAGGGCCGGATCAACCGGCCAGAGCTTCAAGTTTACCGAAATGTTCAGCCAGCAGGTAATAGAAGGTGACACGGGATTTCGTTCCCCCTTCGGCGCTCATCTTTTCACAGACAGCTTTCATGGCTGCGTCGAGTTCAGATTGTGTGTGAGCCAGGCCCAGCTTGCCCCGGCACCACTTTTCCCGGATACGGTCCAGCTCACCGGAATCCGAGCAGGCCACGAGAGAGCTGTCGCGATTGCGCAGGGCGATCCCGAGATGTCCTACGATTTTCTCCGCAGCGGCTTGATTGTAACCGTTTGCATATTTCTTGATATTGTCCGCATATTGTGATGCGTCTGCCATTGTCATCCCCTTCATTGTTTGGTGCGCCCACTGTTGGAAGTTCACCAGATTTCAAAAATTAACTCCGGGTAGGTGCGAGTCAATCCTAAACTCCACCCCACTTGACCACCAAAAGTAGTATTCCGGCGCATATTTCATCTTCTTTCCTGCCCGGGAGAGGAAGTTTATTGCGTATGGCCAGTTTTATCCACAGGCTGGTCTCTCTCAGGCTGTTCGCCTGATGGGCGATAATCGCCAGCCTAGTGCGGCATCCTGCAGTCCGGTTTTTCTTGCGGAGGCGGCCTGAAATGACCATATTCCACATCAATACGGCAGACCAAGAAAAGCTGCCTTCAAGACAGAAAGGGTTCTGAACCTATGAACGACTTTAATCGTGCCTATTCGCAGCCTGTTCATGCTGGCGCAATGGACACATCCGTCAATGTCGGCCTGCGGGCCTTTATGTTGGGCGTTTATCAAAAACTTGCCCTTGGCATTGCGTTGGCCGGTGCGCTAGCTTTTGTGGTGGGAACCAATATGGTGCCTGCCTTGACGCAGCTCGTGCTGGCGTCTCCCTTCTTTTATGTCGTCCAGTTCGGTCCAATCGCCCTGATCTTGATCTCGGCGTTTGCGATGCGCAATCCGTCCCCATTGGGAACGGCCATCCTCTACTGGACAATCGTCACCCTGCTGGGCCTCAGCCTGTCCGTCTGGTTCTATATGGCCTCCGGCAGCATTGAAGGCGCAACCCGCGCAGGGGCCAGCATGAGCCCGACCTTCGTCACCATTGCCAAAGCCTTCTTCCTGACGGCGTCTGCCTTTGGTGCCTTGTCGCTCTACGGCTATACGACAAAGCGTGACCTGCGCCCGATCGGCGTGGTCGCTGTGTTCGCGCTGTGGGGCATTGTTGGCGTCTCCCTGCTAAGCTTCCTGTTCCCGCCATCCGGCTTCATGGAAGTTGCCATCACTGTCGGTGTCCTGGCGATCTCTGGCGTTCTGGTGGCCTATGACACGCAGAACCTGAAGCGCTCCTATTTTGCGATGGAAGGGGATGCCCGCAGCCTGGCTGTGATGACGAATTGGGGGGCCCTCAACTTCTTCATCCTCTTCTACAATATCTTCACGACGCTCCTGTCGCTGCTGTCCCGCGATTAGCAGCCATATCGGATATGAAGACCAAAGCCCTGCCCTTGTGGCGGGGCTTTACTTTTTGGCGCATTGCACAAAACCTTGCGCTCGGCTAACCCTCCGCCCAGTTTCTGGACCTTACCCAAAGCAAGGAGTTTAGACGGATGGCCCGCAAGAAAATTGCCCTGATCGGTTCCGGTATGATTGGTGGCACACTCGCCCATGTTGCAGCACGCGAAGAGCTGGGTGATGTCGTCCTGTTCGACATTGCTGAAGGCCTGCCGCAGGGCAAGGCGCTCGACCTCGCAGAGTCGACCCCGGTCTACAATTCCTCGGTCAGCCTGAAAGGCGCAAATGCCTATGCAGACATCGCTGGCGCAGATGTCTGCATTGTGACCGCAGGTGTACCGCGCAAGCCCGGCATGAGCCGCGATGACCTTCTGGGCATCAACCTTAAAGTCATGAAAGCCGTTGGCGAAGGCATCAAAGCGCACGCACCGAACGCCTTCGTAATCTGTATCACCAACCCGCTCGACGCCATGGTTTGGGCGCTGCAGCAATTCTCCGGCCTGCCGGCGAACAAGGTGGTCGGCATGGCTGGTGTGCTGGACAGCTCCCGCTTTGCCTACTTCCTCTCCGAAAAAACCGGCGTGTCCGTTGCCGACATTCACGCCTGGACGTTGGCTGGCCATGGCGATTCCATGGTGCCGATGGTGCGTCACTCCACGGTTGGCGGTCTGCCGCTGCCGCAGCTGGTCAAGCAAGGTTGGATGACTCAGGAAGAACTGGACGCCATTGTGGACCGTACCCGTAAAGGCGGCGGCGAGATCGTGGCCCTGCTGAAAACTGGTTCTGCCTATTACGCGCCAGCCGAGTCCGCCATCGCCATGGCGAAATCCTATCTGAAAGACCAGAAGCGCGTGCTGCCGTCCGCAGCATTCTGTCAGGGCGAGTATGGCGTGGACGGCCTGTATGTGGGCGTGCCGACCCTGATCGGGTCTGAGGGCGCAGAGAAAATCGTTGAGTTCGATTTCAACGACGACGAACAAGAGATGTTTAACACGTCTGTTGAAGCCGTTCGCGGCCTGGTCGATGCCTGTAAGGACATCGACCCCTCCCTGAAATAGGAAAGGCCATCTTGGCTATCGGTCCGACAATCGAGACGGAACGTCTGATCCTCCGCCCACCCCGGGCGGAGGATTTTGACTCATGGGTGGCTTTTCACGCCGATGAAGAGGTGATGAGGCATCTCGGCGGCACGCAAGGCCGAGAACTGACCTGGCGCTCCATGTGTACTCTGACCGGTGCCTGGACGATTGGCAGATTTTCGATGTTCTCTGTCATTGAAAAGGCATCCGGCCAGTGGATCGGACGGCTTGGGCCCTGGTGCCCGCATGGCTGGCCTGGCACCGAAGTCGGCTGGGGGCTTGTCCGCAATGCCTGGGGCAAGGGCTATGCGACCGAGGGAGCCGCTGCGACGATGGATTATGCCGTCGACATTCTAGGGTGGAGTCAAATCATTCACACCATCCTTCCTGAAAACGAGGCGTCTACACGTGTTGCAAAGCGGCTCGGCAGCCAGTTCATAAAGAAAATGGATACGCCCCCACCCTTTGAAGGCCTGACTTGGGATGTCTACGGCCAGACCGCTGATGAATGGCGCGCTCGGCGCGGCTGATCTGCCCGCCTTGGCGGCTGCGCTGCGGCCGACTGCAGAACTTTCCTCACCGGGGCTGTTCATCCGGGGCAAGTGCTGATTATCTGCCGCCAGATTGGCTGAAGGAGATACGGCATGAAACGCAACGGATTGAGAATAGGTGGCCTGGTAGCGCTGGCGGCCATGTTGACCGCGCCTGCGTTAGCCGAGACAGGCACCTCGCTGCCGCAAGACATTTCCGAGACAGCTGGAAGGCTGATGGCTGCCGCCGCATCTGATACTGTTGGCCTGAAATTCGTTGAAGATTTGACTACTGAGATCGGCCCGCGTCTTGCTGGGTCTCCTGCCGAGGCGCGTGCTCGGGTCTGGGCGGTGAACGAGTTGAAGCAGCTGGGCTTTCAGAATGTCCGCGTAGAGGATTTCTCCATTCCCTACTGGTCGCGCACTCATGAGACCGCTGAAGTGGTTGGCTCGAATGCGCAGCCCCTTGTGATCACGGCACTTGGCGGCAGCAAGGCGACACCTGAAGGCGGACTTGAGGCAGACATTGTGCGCTTTGATTCCCTCAGCGATCTGCAAGCCGCGCCTGTCGGCAGCTTGACCGGCAAAATCGCGTATATTGATGAACTGATGTACAAGACGCAGGATGGTACCGGTTACGGCCTGGCCGTTCGCAAGCGCAGTGGCTGCGCCAATGCCGCAGCAGAGAAGGGGGCCGTGGCATGCCTGATCCGATCTGTTGGCACGCAGTCGCACCGTATCCCACACACGGGCATCATGTCTCGTGACGGGGCGCTTGGCGCGCTGCCTGCTGCCGCCCTGTCCGCGCCGGATGCCGACCAGTTGACCCGTCTTCTTGAGCGTGGCGATGTTCGCGTGAAACTAGACATTGGTGTGCAGTCTGCTGAAGCGGCACCGTCCGGCAATGTGATTGGCGAGATTGAAGGGAGTGACCTGAAGGATGAGATCGTCCTGATTGGGTGCCATCTCGACAGCTGGGATCTCGGCACGGGTGCCATTGATGATGGCGCAGGCTGCGGCATCGTTGTGGGCGCCGCCAAGCTGATCGATGCGCTGCCGGGTAAACCGCGCCGTACGATCCGTGTTGTTCTGTTCGGATCTGAGGAAGTTGGTCTGCTGGGCGGTCAAGCCTATGCCCGTCAGCATGGGGATGAGCTGGACAAGCATGTCCTAGCTGCCGAGAGCGATTTCGGTGCGGGCCGGATCTGGCAATTCCAGACACGCTTTGGCGAAGGGGCAAAGCCTTATGGAGATACCATCAAGGCTATGTTGACGAAAATCGGCGTTGCGGAAGGCAATAATGAAGCCGGTGGTGGACCGGATGTCGGGCCACTGCGCCGGGGCGGTGTGCCGGTCGTGACGCCCAGCCAGGATGGTCGCGACTACTTCGATTATCACCACACGCCGGATGATACGTTCGACAAGATCGACCCGGAGGAATTTCGCCAGAACATAGCAGTGTACGCAGCGTTCAGCTACATAGCGGCCGAGACAGGCTGGGATTTCCGCAAAGCTGCAGACGCCGAAAGCGCGCAAGGGGCTGACTGATTCTGTCGGCGCAGGACAGGATACGTCCCGCCCTTCTGACGAGTCTGGAAGGGCTGAAGCTGGCGCGCCGTGAGGTGATGTTTGCCGATGAAGATCCTGAGCGCTGGCGTTGGATTGCTGTCGGGCTGGTGGCGGCGCTGAAGGCGTCGGCCATCGCAGCCTTATCCTCCTTTGAAACGGCCGCACCGGAAGATGTGCTGGACCTTGCCAATGCGGGGAGGATGGCACCTTTGGCCATGTTGCTGCGTCGGGCAAGGTCCGAGAGATATCTCGCGCCACCGGAGCGTCTGGATGTGCCGCTGTCGCATTTGGATGTTGTGCTGAGGCTGGTGGCTTACCGTAATGAGGCCGTGCATGGTGCAGATGCGCAGCGCCCGGCGACATTGCGCGCCGATAGTCACACGGCTCTCGACATGATTACGCACTTTCTTGTCACTGCACCGGCTTTTTCGGTGGCAGAGCATGGCGTCGTTTGCGCTCTGGCAAGAGATGAAATTATAGCGCTTGAGCAGCAGCTGGAGGCGCTTGGTTAATCTTGAGGTCATGACCGGTTGGCATAAGAGCGGAATGCCCTGGAAGTATCGGTCCCTCTTTGTGTCTGTTGCGGCCTTCGCCCTGACGGCGGCGGCGCCGGATACATTCTCGCGGGAAGAGCTGGACGCGCTTGAGGCAGAGCGCCGCGCTGCCGAGCAGAAACTCGCCGCGCTGGAAGCCGCAGGCGAAGAGACCCGCGTGGACCTCAAGAATATCGACTCCCAGCTCATTTCCGCGGCAATGGAATCCCAGCGCCGGGAAGAGCAGGCCTCCGAGGCGGAAAAGCAGCTGATTGATCTCGGCACACGCCGGGTTGCCGCACAGATGAGCTTGCTTGAGGATCGCCAGGCGCTGGAAGACCTGCTGGGGGCGCTCACCGCGTCAAACCGGCGCAAGCCACCTGCACTGATCGTCTCTCCCGGTAAGGCCAATACGGCGATTCGCCGGGCCATCCTGATGAGCGAGACAACGCCCCGACTCGCGACGCGCACAGAAACCCTCTCAGCAGAGATTGATCGCCTGAATGATCTGGAGCGCCGTATCCGGGGCGAGAAAGCCAAGCTGGAAGCGGCTGAAGCCACACTTGCGCTGAAACAGGTCGAGATCGAGAAACTCGCAGCTGCCAAGCGGGGCAATTTTGAAGACCTGTCCGGCGACATTGCCACCCTGAAGGCGCGGAGTGCCGAGCTGGGTGCCGAGGCTCGTACGCTAAGGGAGTTGTTGGACGCTCTTGAGTCGAGTGCCCCCTCGGCGCCGGGAACGAAACCTGCGACGCGTCCGCGCCAAGTGGCAGCTTCACCCAAGACCAATCCCTCGTCAAAGCCTGCTGTGGCGCGAATCTCTGTCGCGCGCCCCCTCGGCAAGGCTGTCCTTGGCGCGTTGAAGCCTCCGGTCGCGGGCAATTTGCTGCGCTCTTTCGGTGAAAAACTTCCAACCGGGGGCAAGGCGGAATGGGTGACCTTCACGACTCGCGCTAACGCCCAGGTGACCGCCCCTGTTGGCGGAACCGTGGAATATGCCCGGCCCTTCCGGACGTATGGATCAATGTTAATTTTGCGGACGAGTGACGGCTACCATGTTATTCTTACCGGAATGAGCCGGATCTATGTCACTGAAGGCCAAAGTGTTTCTCCGGGAGAACCGGTTGGCCGGATGCCGGATCGTACGGCTCCCGAGCCTGAATTAAATATGGAATTAAGGCTTGGCGACAAGGTGATGAATCCGGCAGACTGGCTGCCGGGCCATAGCTAAGGCCGTATGCATGACGGAGGATTGGAATATGCGTTCACTTCTGACGGGGGCTGCCCTTGGAATTGTCTTGGGTGGCGCAGCAGTCGGGGTGTCGGCCTTTGCCGCACCGGACGAAAAGCCTGAAGATCCCCGCATGGTGACCTATCAGCAGCTTGATTTGTTTGCTGAAATTTTGGCCCGGGCGCGTCAGGACTATGTCACCGAGATTGACGAGAAAGCCGCGATGAAGGCAGCCATCAATGGCATGCTGACCTCACTGGATCCACATTCCGGCTATCTCGACCCCGACGACTTCCGCTCCATGCAGGTGCAGACCAGCGGCGAATATGGTGGTCTCGGTATTGAGGTGACCATGGAAGATGGCTTTGTGAAAGTCATTTCTCCCATGGACGAAACACCTGCCAGCCGCGCCGGAATTGAGCCCGGCGATCTGATCACTGCAATTGATGGCAAGCCAATAATCGGCCTGACTCTAAACGAAGCCGTTAAGGAAATGCGCGGCGAAAAGGGCACCGACATCAACATCACCATCCTGCGGGAAGGGGAGGACCCCTTCGATGTCACGCTGACCCGCGAAGTCATCCAGCAGAAATCTGTTACCTGGAAAATGCAGGAAAACGATATCGGCTATATCCGTATCTCCACCTTCAATGACCGTACAACACTTCTTCTGGAAGAGGCGGTTGAGGGTATTGCCAAGGCGACTGGCTCGCGTCCGCGTGGTCTTATTGTTGATTTGCGCAATAATGGCGGGGGCCTGCTGGATCAGGCTGTGTCTGTGTCGGACATGTTCCTGTCTGGGGGCGAAGTTGTCTCTACTCAGGGGCGCCGCATCTCTGATATGGAGCGCTACAATGCGCACTCCGGTGAAGTATTCAAGGGCGTACCAATGGTCGTCCTGATCAATGGCGGTTCTGCTTCTGCATCTGAGATTGTTGCCGGAGCATTGCAGGATCGTCACCGCGCTACGGTGATCGGCACGACCAGTTTCGGCAAAGGCTCTGTCCAGACCGTAATTCCGCTGGGTGCCGATCGCGGCGCCGTTCGCCTAACGACGGCCCGCTATTACACTCCGGCGGGTCGGTCTATTCAGGCGCTGGGGATCGAGCCTGATATTGAGATCACCAATGCCCGCTTGACAGAAGAAGAACTCGCCAAGATCAAGCGTTGGTCTGAGGCCGATCTTCCGCATGCTTTGGCCAATGAAGATGGCGAAAAGCGTCACGAGATGACCATGCCGGATGAACAGCCCCCGGAAGACTGGGATGGCGATGACTATCAGCTGAAGCGGGCCATCGACATGCTCAACGAAGGCACTGTCACGGCAAGTGCATTGAGGCGCGCTGGTTAACGGTTTCTTTGCTACCTATTAACCATTTGGATGCAATTCTGATCGTTCAGAATTCTTCAATTTGCCTGAATGAGGTCTATCAATGGCTCACCGGAGGGATGCCGATCCGTCTCCCTTGCGCACGGGAATCGCGCATGCAGGGCTGAGCCTGCTTGTGTTTGGGGCTCTGGCTGCAAGTTTGGGAGTGGGGATTCATTTTTCCGGTAATCCGGCAGAGGCTGGCCCTCGCCAGCATTTGGCCCTGTTCGAAACAGGTCCTGAGGAAACGCCCGCCCTGAAAGCCCGGCTGAAAGGCGAAGCACCAACTCTGATGACCGCCGGAACCGTGGTCGTGGCTGATGCGGGTGAGGATGTAAGCGGTGATGAACCGAGCCTTGGCGTCGAATATGCTGACCTCTCCGCGCCTGACACGGCGGCGCAGTCTACCACACCAGCCCCCCAGCCTGATGATGGCGGTGTACGGATCAATGGCAAAATGGTGCGTCCGGGCGAGTCCTATGGGGAGGTTTCCAAAGTTGTTTCCCTGGATACTGCACCTGTTCAGGGTCTGACCGAGCGGGTGAATGGCTTGAGCCTTCCCCGTATATCGGAAAGCGGCGAAACGCCGTCAGATGTTTATGCGCGCCCTTTCAGCAATCCGGAAAGCAAACCGGTGATCGCCATCGTCGTGGGCGGGTTGGGCATCAATGCAACGCATACTCGGTCTGCGATCGAGGAGCTACCGCCCGAGGTGACGCTCTCCTTTGCTCCGGATGCGAACAATATTCAATATTGGATCAACAAGGCGCGCGACAGCGGACACGAAGTTCTGATGGAGCTTCCGATGGAAGCCTATGATTATGGCCGCATGAAAATGCACCCGCAAACCCTGCTGGCGGGCGACACAGGCGCTCGCAACTTGCCGCGCATTGAGCGCCTTCTGGCCAAGGGGCGCGGCTATTTCGGCGTGATCAATTATCAGGGGGCCAAATTCGCGGATGATCCAGGGGCTGTCGGCCCGATGATGAAAGTCATTCGTGACCGGGGGCTGGCACTGGTGGAAGATGCAAGCTTTCAGGAAAGCGAATTCGACAAGGTCGCCGCACGCAACCAGATGAAATATGTACGCGCCAATTCCACGATTGACGCCAAGTTGACCGCTGCCGAGATCGGTTCCGAACTGATGGCGCTGGAAACCCAGTCCAAGGAGCATGGCGCGGCCATGGGTGCGGGTTATGCCTTCCCGGTCACCATCCAGACGGTCAAGGAATGGACGGAAGACCTGAACAGCCGCGGCATCGTGCTGGCACCGGTTTCCGCGCTCACCTCTGTAATTCCTGCAGAAATTACCGAAGGAAAGCGCCTTCAGACTGGAAGCCTCACCCAGGCTGCGGTAAACCCTGAAGGGTGACGATCAACACCCCGGACCCTGAGCTTTATCGCCCCAATGTCGGTCTCGCCCTCTTTTCGAAGGCGGGACACGTCTTCATTGGTCGCCGCATCAATGGCCGCGGAGCCTTCCAGTGGCAGATGCCGCAAGGCGGTATCGACAAGGGCGAGACACCTTTGGTCGGCGCCCTGCGAGAGCTGGAGGAAGAAGTCGGTGTACCGGAAAAGCTGGTTGATGTTCTCGAAGAGACGTCCGACTGGCTCTATTATGATTTTCCACCAGACCTGAAGAAGCGCATGGGCGGCCCCTATATAGGCCAGCGCCAGAAATGGTTTGCCTTCCGGTTCAAGGGCTCTGACAGCGATGTCAGGCTGGACCGGCACACACCGGAATTCGACGCCTGGCGCTGGGCGAAGCTGGAAGAGGTACCCGCGCTGGTCGTGCCTTTTAAGCGCATGGTCTATTCCGACGTGGTGCAGAGATTTGAGCCATGGACCGAGCCTGTCACAGGGTACAAGGCTGCGCAGGGATAAGGTCAGGTTACAGGGGAACTGGCATGACAAAATCGCTCCTGATGATCCACGGCATTGGCTGTGATGGAAATGTCTGGGACCGGATGCGATCCGGGTTTGAAGCTTCCGGATGGCAGTGCGAAGCGCCGACCCTGTTTCCGGACAAGCGCGTCAGAGAGACCCCGCCTGCGGACCTGCCGGACTTGGGACTGGATGATTACATCGCCGCCATGGCCAAGGAGGCTGCGCGTATGACAGCTGAAACCGGCAGCGCGCCAGCGGTCATCGGCCACTCCATGGGCGGTCTGATCGCCCAATGCCTTGCCGAGAAGGGGCTGGTCAGCCAGGCCGTGTTCTTGACACCAGCCCAGCCAAAGGACTGCGCAGCTGTAACCCTGTCTGTGGCCTACACATTCCTGAACATCCTGATCGGGCGTGACCGGAGCAAGGCCTACAAGGTCTGGCGGTCCGGTTTCCGGTTCGGCGTGCTGAATAAGGTGCCGCGTCGTCGGCACGAAGAGATCTATGCCCAGGCAGTCTATGATTCCGGCAAGGTCTATGGAGACATTACAGATGGGATCGAGATTGATGAAACCCGTATCAAGTGTCCGACCCTGACAATCGCGGCCACAGCAGACCGGGCGACGCCAGCCAAGGGAGTACGCAAGGTTGGCGCGAAATATGCCAAAAGCCGGGTTGCCGGAGACTTTCTGGAATACAGGGACAATGCCCACTGGATTGTCGACGAGCCCGGTACGGACAAGGTAACAGCCGACATTCTCGATTGGCTCGAGCGCACCCGGCCCGCCGCCAAGGCAGACGACTGAGCCATTAAAAAACCCCGGCCGCCAAGACCGGGGTTTCTTTTAATCGCGGTCCGCTCTGGATCAACCGTGACCGGCCATACGCAGGAAGCGGTTGCGCAGGTCAGCATCGGATTTGAATACGCCGGTGAACTGGGTCGTGATCGTGCTGACATCCTTGTGGTGGACGCCGCGTGTGGACATGCACTCATGCACGGCATCAATCAGCACGGCCGTACCCATGGGCGCCAGGCTTTCCGTGATGGCATCACAGATCTGGGCGGTCATGGTTTCCTGTGTCTGTAGGCGCTTGGAGAAAATCTCTACAACGCGGGCCAGTTTGGAAATGCCAACAACGGCTTCAGACGGCATATAGGCGACATAGGCCTTGCCGAGGAAGGGTGCCATATGGTGTTCACAATGGCTCTCAACCTCAATATTGCGCAGCATGACGATGTCGTCATAGCCCTGCACATCTTCAAAGGTGCGGGAGAGATACTTTACCGGATCTTCCTCATAACCGGAAAACCATTCCTTGTAAGCATTCACGACACGTTTGGGCGTATCGAGCAGGCCTTCGCGGCGCGGATCGTCGCCAGCCCATGCAATAAGGGTCCGTACGGCCTCTTCGGCCTCTTCAACAGACGGACGTTTAACAGGGTCGGCGCGCGACATATCTTTTTTTGGAGTGATGGCATCCATGGCCATAATAGAAGTTTCCTTCGACTGAGGGACGGGGGTCGAGCCGAGGCTTGGTCTGGGAAAGCATCTGCTCCCCTGCCCGGACTTAACGCCCGCCCGGAGTTGATACCCTCAGGGCGATGAGCGGAACATAATGGCCGTAAAGCCCCGTTTCCAGCGATTTCTACGGTGACGCGGCGTGAATGGATCCCAATAAACTTGGCGTGATGACTGCGGAATGCTATCGAAAGGCCATGCTTGATCTGCGTTATGCCCTCTGTCCTGCCTGTTGCTGTTGCCGTTAGAGCCTCAACCGGCCATTAGGGCTGGCTATATATATGTGTGTGTAGCCAGCGATATCGCAGACTTCGAAAAACCGAGCGACCATCAGATGACAATCCGACTTTATGACACCGCTGGGCGCGAAAAGCGCGTCTTTGAACCGCAAGACCCAAAGCGGGTGACGATGTATGTCTGCGGCCCGACGGTTTATAATTATGCCCATATCGGCAATGCCCGCCCGCCTATCACATTTGATGTGCTGCGCCGCGTTTTGTCCCATGCCTATGGCAAGGACGCGGTCGTCTATGCGCGCAATATTACCGACATTGAAGACAAGATCATCAAGGCGAGTCAGGAAAGCGGCGAGCCGATTTCTGCGATCACGAAAAAGTTTGCCGATATCTATAATGCGGATGTGGCAGCCCTCAATGTGATGCCGCCCAGCATTGAGCCTTGGGCAACAGGCCATGTCGGCGAGATGATTGAAATCATCGGGAAGCTGGTCCGCAAGGGCTATGCCTATGTTGGCAAGGAAGGCGTCTGGTTCGCGGTCAAGCAGATGCCGGACTATGGCAAGCTGTCTGGGCGCAAGCTTGAAGATAATGAAGCCGGTGCCCGTGTCGCTGTGGATGAAGACAAGCGCGACCCGGCTGATTTCGCGCTCTGGAAATTCGCCAAGCCTGGTGAGCCGGAAGACGCGATCTGGGACAGCCCATGGGGCAGGGGCCGTCCTGGCTGGCATATAGAATGCTCCGCCATGGCCGCGAAACATCTCGGCAAGACGATCGACATTCATGGTGGTGGCATAGACTTGCAATTCCCGCATCATGAGAATGAGATCGCGCAATCGGAATGCGCGCATGGCCAACAGATGGCCCGCTACTGGATGCATAATGGCTTTCTCGACATGGGCGGGGAGAAGATGTCGAAATCACTCGGTAATGTCGTACTGGTGCATGAGCTGCTTGAGGCATGGCCCGGCGAAGTCTTGCGCTTTGCCATGCTGAGTGGGCATTACCGCGCGCCGCTGGACTGGACAGAAGATCTTCTGAAACAGGCCAAGACAACGCTGGACCGTATCTATGGTGCCCTGCGCCGGGTATGGGAGGCGGAAGGCGGCAAGGCCCGTGACAAGGGCGTGCTGCGCGCCCTGCAGGATGATCTCAACACGCCGGTGGCACTGGCGGAGCTTTCCCGTCTGGCAGGTGAGGCGAACACAGCTGCAGATCAGAAGGATGACGCCGCGATGGCCGAGGCCCGCGCGGACCTGCTGGCAGCCGGCGAGCTGCTGGGCCTGCTGACATTGATGCCGAAAGCCTGGGAGCAGGGCGGCGATGATGATGGCAATGCGCGAATCGATGCGCTGGTTCAGGCGCGGATTGATGCCCGTGCTGCAAAAAACTGGGCAGAAGCAGACCGCATTCGTGATGAGCTGGCAGCCGAAGGCATTGAAATCATGGACGGCGCGGGTAGATCGACTTGGCGGCGCATGTAATTCCACTGCACTTGGGCGATGACGAAAACTTCAATTGACCTTAACAGGCCGCTCCTGTGTGTTCGGGCCAAGGCCTGAGCGCCCCGTTTTCAATGCATGACAAACCTTTAGCCGCTTGCTCCGCGAGCCCCGTGGAACAAGCGGCTTTTTTTGTCGCTCTCCTGCAGTCTTGCGCGCGGCCCGACCTGACGCCATGTTTCCGGCCATGAGCGAATTGTATCACAACCGCATTCTTGAGCTGGCGGCAGGGATTCCGAATACGGGAGACCTTGATGGTGCTGAAGGCTCTGTCCTGAAGGTCTCGCGTGTATGCGGGTCAACTGTGAAGGTAGACCTGACGCTGGACGCGGCCGGCGAGAAGATCGCGGCGATTGCGGTTGATCCGAAGGCCTGCGCCTTGGGGCAGGCGGCAACGTCCATTCTGGCAGAGCATGCCGTTGGCGCGAGAGTGGAAGAGGTGATCGCCGCGCGCGACGCGCTGAAAGCCATGCTGAAAGAGGGCGGGCCGCCACCGGAAGGCCGCTTCTGGGAATTGCGACACCTGGAACCGGTTGCCGACTATCCCCCACGCCAAACCTCCACTCTGCTGGCCTTCGAAGCCGCTGTCGCTGCAATTGAAGAAGTGCTCGCAAAGCGCCGTGAAAAGCAAGAGGCGGCTGGCTGACATGGCCAGTGTGCGCCGCCGGGCCGCCTATGCATTGCTTTGGGTCTACAAGCGTGGGCCTAGCCAGATTTTCTATGCCTTTGGGGCGCGGTGCCAGCATACTCCAACCTGCAGCGAATATGGCGCGGAATGCGTCGCGAGGCATGGCTGGTGGCCGGGTTTCTGGATGACGCTCGCAAGGTTCATACGCTGCCGTCCTGGTGGCAGTCATGGCCGTGATCCGGCGCCGGAAACCCTACCGGATGTGCCTTTCTGGCAGCCTTGGCGATATGGCGAGTGGTCTGCCCGCAAGGTGATTGCCCGAATTGATCAATCCGGAAAGACGTGACATAAGCCCGCGCATGAACGCTTTTCGTTGTCTTCCGGGCCCGGCTGGGCTGACCACACGAACTCGCCGGGGTGCCTGACGCGCTGTCTGGCTGCGCTTTTGCGCGCCCGCTTCAAGCACCCATAAACAGCCCCGATAAAGTCCCGGAACAGCTCCGAAATGCCCTAACTGCATCCTCAAAGCATATGGGGTGGGAAATCTGGTGAAGTCGCGTTAAGCAATCGCCGGAATAAGGGCCTGACCGGATCCGATATTGCCGCGTCCTGAAGGCGCACCCTGCACGAAAAGATTAGACCATGATCAAAGTATCCCTGCCTGATGGCTCCGTCCGAGAATATGAAGAGGGCGCGTCGCCCTTCGATGTCGCCAAATCCATTTCCAACTCTCTCGCCAAGAAGGCGCTGGCCGCCCGTGTCGATGGGGAGCTGAGAGACCTGATGCGTCCGCTGGAGGGCGATGCGAAGGTTGAGATTGTCACGGCGAATGATGATGACGGCCTGGAACTGATCCGACACGATGCTGCCCACGTGCTGGCACAGGCGGTTCAGGATCTGTATCCCGACACGCAGGTCACGATCGGTCCGGTGATTGATGACGGCTTCTATTACGACTTCGCCCGTGAGGAGCCCTTCTCCACGGAAGATTTCGAGAAGATCGAGAAGAAAATGGCCGAGATTGTGGATGCCGACTATCCGATCGTCCGCGAGGTCTGGGACAAGGACGAGGCCATAGAGACGTTCAAGAAGATCGGCGAGGACTACAAGGCGCAGATCATCGACGACATCATCCCGCCGGGCGAGGCCATCACGGTTTATCGTCAGGGCGACTGGTTTGACCTCTGCCGCGGACCGCACCTGCCCTCGACGGGCAAGCTGCCGAAAGCGTTCAAGCTGATGAAGCTGGCCGGCGCGTATTGGCGCGGCGACTCGAAGAACGAGATGCTGCAGCGCATGTACGGCACGGCCTGGGCGAATGAGAAAGATCTGAAGGCCCATCTGACGCGCCTGGAAGAAGCCGAGAAGCGCGACCACCGGAAACTGGGCGCGCAGCTGGACCTGTTCCACCTGCAGCCTGAAGCGCAGGGATCCGTCTTCTGGCACCCGAAAGGCTTCATGATCTGGCGCCAGCTGGAAGCCTATATCCGCCGGGCGCAGGACGAGGACGGCTATGTGGAGGTGAAGACGCCGCAGCTGCTCGATTCAGTGTTCTGGGAAAAATCCGGCCACTGGGACAAGTTCCGCGAGAACATGTTCGTAGTGCCTGACTTTATCCCGAACACGGATGAGGAAGAGGTGAAGATCCCGGCCGAGACGAGCCTCATGGCGTTGAAGCCGATGAACTGCCCGGCCCACGTCCAGATCTTCAAGAACGCCCAGCGCTCCTATCGTGATCTGCCGATCCGGATGGCGGAATTTGGCTGCTGTCATCGCAATGAGGCGCATGGCGCGCTGCACGGGCTGATGCGCGTGCGCCAGATGACGCAGGATGATGCGCATATCTTCTGCCGCGAAGATCAGATCGGCGAGGAAACGCTGCGCTTTCTGAAGCTGTTCTCGCGCGTCTATGGCGACTTTGGCCTATCGGACATTTCCTACAAGTTGGCGACGCGGCCCGAAGTACGCGGTGGCACAGACGAGAACTGGGACCGCGCCGAGAAGGCTCTGGCCGATGCGCTGGACGCTGCCGGCCTGCCCTTCGACATCGCCGAAGGGGAGGGCGCGTTCTACGGTCCGAAACTGGAATTTCACCTGACAGACGCCATCGGGCGGACGTGGCAGTGCGGCACTTTCCAGCTGGACTATGTGCTGCCGGAGCGTCTCGATGCAGAATATACAGGCTCCGATGGCGCCAAGCACCGGCCGGTCATGCTGCACCGCGCCGTGTTCGGCACGTTCGAGCGCTTCATGGGTATCCTGATCGAGAACTATGCCGGCACCTTCCCGATGTGGCTTTCGCCGGTTCAGGTCGTGGTAGCCGCCATTACGGACGCTGCGAATGACTATGCCGAGGAAGCCGCTGCTGCCCTGCGCAAGGCTGGCCTGCGTGTGGAAACGGATCTTCGGAACGAGAAGATCAACTACAAGGTCCGCGAGCACTCCGTGCAGAAAGTTCCGATTATTGCGGTCGTCGGTGGCCGTGAGGCGGAAGAGCGCACGCTGGCCCTGCGTCGTCTGGGCAGCAATGCGCAACAGATGATTTCCCTTGACGATGCCTGCGTAGAGCTAGCGCAGGAAGCACTGGCGCCAGACCTGAAGCGCGACTGACACAGGAATCATCTGGTGACAGAGGCCGCAGAATACCGAAAGATGCGTGGCATGAGTTACGCACCCTTCCTTGCTGCGGCCTATCTTCTTTGGCCGGTCATGGGGCTGCTGGGCGGGCAGGGCTATGCGCCGCTGCTCGTCCTGGCGGCCATTCCCGCTCTCTTTATTACTCGGCTAGGTACCAAGCCGGCCATGTACCTGCTGGCGGCCATGGCCTTTGTGGTCTGGGCGATTCTCAGTGAGATATGGTCACCGGCCTCGCGTGGGTTTGCCTCCGGTAATCTTCTGGAAGGGGACTTTGCTGTTCGATCCGCCGGTCTGCGGGTCGCTCTGACGCTGGCTTTCAGTACAATCCTGGTTGCCGGTGCCCTCAAGATTGCACAAGGCCGCGCGCAACTGTCCAGCCGTCTGACCCTTGGCGCGTTTGCCGTGCAGGGACTTCTGGTGTTTTTGAGCGTTTTGCTCGGCAATGAGGTTCTGCCACTCATTTACGGTGATAGTCCCCTGCGGCTTGGGGAGGGCATGCAAAATATCGGGCGCAACGCGAATGCGTTGGCGCTGGTTCTACCAGTTTTGGTGGCTTATCTGATGGTGCGCCCAACCTTGGCATGGAAGGGGCTGGCGCTTTTTATCACGCTGGCGAGTGTCATTGCCTTTGCGAGCATCGAAGCCTCAGCTGCCATGATTGGGGCTGTGTTGATGCTGGCGGCATTCGCCATTGTTCGCTTCTTCCCTTGCCACGGACTGCGCGCGCTGTTTCTGGCCGTTGCGGGATATGTGGCCTTTGCACCTTTTCTGATTGGCGGCCTTATTTACGCGCTGGCCAAGGCAGGCATATCCTTGCCGGGGTCGTTCCAGTCCCGTGCGTGGTCTTGGGAGGTGGTTATCGGCAAGATCCAGCAGGCACCGCTCTTCGGCCATGGCATCGAAGCCTCAAAGACATGGCGTGAGACCTATGCCGATCATCCGGACTGGCTGGCCCTGTTGCCGGACTTCTGGGCCCAATATCCGGTCGTTCCAGGCCATCCCCATAATATGGCGCTGCAGATATGGGGCGAGACAGGGGCGGTCGGCGCGGCCTTTGCCGCCCTGACCATCGGCCTCATCGGCTGGCGTCTGCCACCCGCCACAGAGCTGCGCGGGGACATAGGCTATGCGATTGCGGGCATGCTGGCCGTTGCGACATGCCAGTTCAGCTTTTCCTACAGCGTGTGGAATGAAGCCTTCTGGGCAAGCCTTGTACTGGCCGTAGGCAGTATCATCCTGCTCGCCCGCCGAGAGAGGGAAGCCTTGTGATCATTGTGCCGACGATTACGGCAATTGTGGTGAGCTATCATACAGGTCCACGCCTGCATGAGTGCCTTTATGCTCTGAAGTCTGATCCGTCGATTGCGGAAGTGATCATCGTCGATAATGGCAATCCACCCGAGGATGAGGCTTGGCTCGACAGTTTTTCCTGTGACGTGGACAAGGTTCACATCATTCGTGATGGAACAAATCCGGGGTTTGGCGCTGCCGTAAACAAGGGTGCGGCCGGGGCACTGGGCGAATTGCTGCTGATCATCAATCCGGATGCCGTACTGCGGCGCGGTTCTTTGCCTGTCATGTATGAAGCCATGAAGGATCGTCCGCAGCCTGTTCTGGTGGGCGGCAAGATCTTTGACATTCATGGCCGGGAAGAGCGGGGCGGCCGGCGCAAGACGTTGACCTTGATGCGGGCCATCGGTATCGGCAAATGGACTTTGGAAAATGATCCGCCACCGGAAGATGCCATTGAGGTTGGCGCGGTATCGGGTGCCTTTTTCATGATGGACCGCAAGGCCTTCCGCGGCATGGGCGGTTTTGACGAAGGCTATTTCCTGCACGTCGAAGATGTAGACCTGTGTCGCCGTGTGCTTCAGCAGGGAGGTTCTGTTGTGTATGAGCCGCGCGCGGGCGTGCTGCACTATGGCTCAACATCCGATGTGCCTTCCGAGACAGTGCTGGCGCACAAGGCTGACAGTCTGACGCGTTACTTTCGCAAGTTTGCCTCAGGGCCTCTGGAGAGAGCAATGGTTGCGCTCGTTTCGCCGCTTTTCATCCGTATACTCAAGGCGCGCAGTTAGACGTTTGGTCGCCAGTCTGGCGGGGCCATTTCAAATCAGCTGAAGTCAAAGCCGGGCACCACGACGCAACTGATCAGCGTCCATGCGCCGAGGGTCTCCGCCGTTTGCCTATGATGGGCAGGCACCACCCCTTGCGGCTGCTGCCCTGCACGCAGGTCAGGGCCCAAGGTTATTTGACGCACCCTTGCCATCAGGCGCGCTCAGTGTCAGCGACAAGGCCCGCCTGCATGCCATAGCCAGATCTCGTCTGCGTCGACGCGGTGCCAGGCACATAGCTCGTCGCCTGGCAGCAGATAGTAGATCAGCGTGGCAGCCGGGCGTTCATCCTCCAGGGTGGCGGACCCGAACGTCTGCCCATAATGCCCGCCCTCCGGATGGGGCGTCAGGTTCAGGAGGCGAATGATTTCATTGGGGCCAAGGTCCCCTGAAATCGCCGGCATCAGAACTTGTCCTTGCGGCCGCGGATCTCAGCGAAGGTGGCGACGGCGTCGCCCGGATGGCCCATGGCGGCCTGGAGTTCCGGCATGTCGGCGCGCAGGAAGGGGTTCGTGGCGAGCTCCCGGTCGAGGTATGTCGGCACGGTGGGCAGACCCTTGTCGCGGCGTTCGTCGATCTGCTTTACATAATCGGCCAGCTCTGCATTGCCGGACTCTATCGTCTCGGCGAAGCGAGCGTTTGCCTGCGTGTATTCATGGGCGCAGTATATCCGCGTTTCAGGCGGCAGGGCCTTCAGCCTGGAGAGGCTCTCCCACATCATCTCCATCGTGCCCTCGAAGACGCGACCACAGCCGAGCGCAAACAGCGCGTCGCCGACAAATGCCTTGTGCTGCTCCGCGAAATGATAGGCGATATGGCCGAGCGTATGGCCCGGCACGTCCAGCACGCGGGCGGTGGCGCGGCCGAATTCCACCGTCTCGCCGCCGCACAGGCGCACATCAATGCCGGGGATCTTTTCTGCCTCGCCGGCCGGGCCGTAGATGGTGCAGCCCGTCGTTTCTTTGATCTTCAAATTACCGCCTGCATGGTCCGGGTGCCAGTGTGTGTTCAGGATGTGGGTGATGTGCCAGCCCATCCGCTTCGCCTCAGCGAGGTACTTGTCGGCGTCGGGCGTATCGATGGCCGCCGTCTCGCCAGAATAATGTTCGTGAACGAGATAGCCGTAATTATCGTTCAGACAGGGAAATTGATGTATGTCGAGGATAATCTGCGTCATCTGGGTCTCCTTGAGACTGAACTAGCATAGAGAGGGCCATGCGTCAGGATGCCGTCACCTTGCAGCGTTTTTATTCTGCTCCGCTGGGGCAGGCTGCCGCGCGTATTCTGTCTGGCAAGCTGACGGATCTGTGGGGCGATGCAAGGGGCTTGTCGCTTCTGGGGCTTGGTTATGCAGTGCCTGTGCTGGATGCCTTCGGAAAAGCACCCGCGCGCACGGTGGCGGCTGTGCCGCATGAACATGGCCAGGTCAGCTGGGACCCCTCCGGAAGGGGCAATGCGGCCGTTTCTGTCGGCGATGTGCGTTTGCCCTTTCCAGACGGCCTGTTTGACCGCGTTATCGTCCTGCACGGTCTGGAAGAAACGGGCGACCCGCGTGCCTATCTGCGTGAGATCTGGCGCATCACCGCGCCTGAGGGCCGCATCGTGCTGGCAGCCTCCAACCGGTCCGGTCTCTGGTCGCGGGCTACGCGCACGCCCTTCGGTCAGGGGCGGCCCTGGACGCGCTCGCAATTGATGAACCTTCTGTCGATCGGCCTGTTTCAGGTGACAGCGTCGGCCAGCGCACTCTATATGCCGCCTGTGGGCAATCCGGTTGTCACCTCCGCCGCAGAAGGCTGGGAGGTGATGGGGCGATTCCTCGCGCCAGGCCTTGGCGGAGTGGTGCTTGTTGAGGCAGTTAAGCGACTTTATGCCTCTCCAGGAGGCGGTGCCCCGGCGCCTGTGACTGAAAAGGTACGCATTACGCGTCCTGTGACCACCAATGGGCGTGAAAGCCATTGACGCCCTACGCTGCCCGATTACTTTTGTAGTTCTAATTTAAGATCAAAGGATTATGCGCCATGAAACTCGTGACCGCAATTTTCAAGCCGAGCCGTCTGGATGCGGTCATTGATGCGCTGTCCGAAGCAGGCGCTACTGGCCTGACCGTTTCCGAAGTTCGCGGCTATGGCCGCCAATTGGGCAAGACGGAAGTCTATCGCGGGGCCGAATATGAGGTCCGCCTGTTGCCAAAGGTAAAGGTTGAGGTCGCCTGCGCTTCCAATGCCGCCGAACGCTATGCCGAGGCAATCAGCCAGGCTGCCAATACGGGCACGATCGGCGACGGCAAGATCTTCATCTATGATCTCGACAGCATTATCCGCATCCGCACGGGTGAGCGTGACGAGCAGGCTGTCTCGGGCTAGGAAGTTGGCGGGCTCAGGACTCGCCGTTTTTCTCAAAACTTGCTTCCACCGCATCATGGTGCAGCTGAAGGTTCAGCAGCACACCCTTTGCTACGGGCAGCAGCCATAGCGAGAGACCAATCACTGTGCCGCATAGTGCCACAAAGGCCAGAACTTTTGGTATCAAGGGCAGCGGGCTCATCGGCAGGAGGAAGAGGAAGGGTGCAAGTAAAAGCAGGACGCCAAAACCGACAAAGAAAGCCGGGCCATCAGCCGTATCGGCCTTGGACATGTCGCGGCCGCAAACCGGGCAGGACTCGTTCAGTTTCAGATATGAGCTGTACAGCTTGCCTTCGCCGCACTTGCCGCACCGCTGGCGGATACCGGAGAGAATGGGGGATGCGTTGCTCATTTCTAGTCCCTTTCTGTTCGGACCTTGTGTGACTGACCCGCGCTTCAGCGTGGCTGGTGCAATCACATGTCCGGAGTGTGCCAGTTTAGTCCTGTCAGAGCTCTGACATGGTGGCGTTTTCTATTTCGCCAAGACTATATCGCCAGCGCCCTGTGTCATCTGCGGTAGATGGCTGCAGGCGGCTTGTAAGTCGCAGGCCGATGCAGGACGCGGGGCCAATTCCAGCTGCTGGCTCTTGACCTTCGCGCCTGCTTTGCCCACCAGATCGGGCGGTATTTTACAGCAGGACCATCATGACCGAACCAGTCTTCGAACAGATCGCCATCATTGGTGCAGGCCTTATCGGCGCCTCCATTGCGCGGGCAGCCATCGAGTATGGTGTCGCCGGGTCTGTCAGCCTGTATGATGCCGATGCGGATGTGCGCCGCCGGGCTGCGGCAATCGGTCTGGGGGATGTGGCGGATACGCTGAAGACTGCGGTCGAGACATCGGATTGTGTCTTTCTGTGTGTGCCGGTTGGTGCATTGTCCGCTGTAGCGGCAAACGCTGTGCCTGCCATGAAGTCCGGCGCGATCCTGACGGATGTCGGCTCCGTGAAGGGGCAGGCTTCCAGTGCGCTGGCCGCGGCGGCTGATGGAAGGGTACATATCATTCCCGGTCACCCGATTGCCGGGACGGAGCAGTCCGGACCGGAGGCCGGCTTTGCCTCTCTCTTTCGCAATGCGTGGCACATCCTGACCCCGCTGGAAGGGGGCGATGAGGCCTATGCCGCGGCTGTATCTCAGCTTGAAGCCTTCTGGTGCGGGCTTGGCGCGAAGGTGGAGACGATGGACGCCGCGCGGCATGACCGGGTTCTGGCGATTACGTCTCACCTGCCGCACCTGATCGCGTTCAACATCGTCTCCACCGCGTTCGATATGGAAACGGTGGAAGAGGGGGAGGTGGTAAAATACTCCGCTGGGGGATTCCGGGATTTCACCCGGATTGCGGCGTCTGACCCTGTGATGTGGCGCGATGTGTTCCTTACCAACAAGGATGCCGTGCTGGAATGTCTGGGGCGCTTTTCGGAAGACCTTGCGGCTCTGCAGCGGGCCATTCGCTGGGGCGATGGCGAAACCCTGTTCAAGGAGTTCAGCCGTGCGCGGTCCATCCGCAAGGCCATTATTGATGCGGGCCAGGATTCTGGCACCGTGAACTTTGGCCGGAACCAGCCCGAAGAGTCGCCGGAGGGAGATGGAGATGAAGCCGATTGATCTGTCGGATGAGCGACGTGAAGCGCTCAGGAGCCATCTGCAAACCCTGTTTGCGACAGAATTTGATGAAACCCTCAGCGAGTTTCGTGCCGACGAGATTGTAGCCCTGATGCTGAAGACACTCGGGCCGACAGTTTACAATCAGGCCGTCGCGGATGTGCGGGCCCATCTGCAGACAAAGCTGGATGATCTGGATGGTGAAGTCTGGGCTGAGGAAGACCGGTAAGATCTGCTCACGCGCTTGTGTGTAGCGCGAGAGAACCAGAGCGCTATGTTTTGCGTATGACTGGTATGAAACATCTTCTTTCAAGACGCGCGCTTCTTCTATCCGGCGGGGCTGCTTTGGGTCTTGCGGCCTGTTCCGGCAATACGGCCTCCAGTGCGGCCGAGACCGATAATGCAGGCAACGCAGACAAATATGCTGACAGCAAATGGCGCAATCTGACAAACGCTGAGTGGCGCGACCAGCTCAGCGAGCCTGCTTTCAATGTGCTGCGTCGTGAAGACACCGAGCGTGCTTTCACCTCTCCCCTGAACAAGGAGAACGGGGAAGGCACTTACCATTGTGCGGGCTGTGACCTGGCATTGTTCTCATCCGGCACGAAATTCGATTCCGGGACCGGCTGGCCAAGTTTCTGGGATGCTTTACCAGGCGCTCTTGGCACGCGGCCAGACCGCAAGCTGATATATGTGCGTACGGAATATCACTGCGCCCGATGCCTTGGGCATCAGGGGCATGTTTTTGAAGATGGCCCAGCGCCCACGGGGCTGCGCTATTGCAATAATGGTGTGGCGCTGACCTTCAAGCTGGCCTGAGGCTCAAGCCCGTCGCTTATTCGATGATTTCCATGCCTTCCGGGATGACGAAGGGCGTACTGGCGACCCCGATGCTGGGCGCTTCAATCGCTTCGCCGGGGCCGTTCTCACGGCGCTCATAGGCTTTGACGAGAGACAGATAGGGTGGAACGTGGACCCATTGGCCATTGCCGCCATTCTGCGTGATCTCAAAATGCAGATGAAATGTGGTTGGTGTGCCGCCGAAATCATTTGATACATAGCCGATATGGTCTCCGGCGTTCACCGCGTCGCCCGCTTTCACCTCCAGCTTGTTCATGTTCATGTGCATGTATTTGTAGATGCGTCCCCCCGCGCGCAAATTCACGCTATAGCTACCGACATGCGAAATGATGCCGTCTTCCACGGCGACCACTTTCTGAAATGCCCGGTCAGCGGCTGGGGTTCTGCGTATTGTATTGCAGCTTTCGGCAGACCCGACGCGAATGTCCTGCCCCTGATGAACCTTGTTCTGCGGGCAATAAGGAGAATTGCGATTAGCGCTTCTGACTTCGCAGAAATTGTCGCGCCAGGGATAGGCATAGTTCCGCGCGTCGCACTGGTCGCCGCCCGCAACGCCGCCGCCAAAGCTGAAGACTTGTGATTGCAGATAGGCAGGCGCGTCGGCAATCGGAAAGACCATGTCCGGTGCATAGACGGTCTGATCCGGTGCGCCCTGGCCAGAGCCGGGCAGCAGCGCGCCTGCTTCATAATAGCTGAAGGTCGGTTCTGCTGTATCTGTATCAGAAACGGGTTCGGGCTGGGTGGGTGTTTCCGTGTCAAGCCCAGTCTCGCCCGTGTCTTCAGGCTCAGCGTCCGGCTCTTCGCTTGTCGGAGTATCTGTTGCGTCCTCGGGCGTTTCACCGGTTCCCGTGTCTGGAACCTCCGGCGACTCTGTCTCATCCGGTGCATGTGTATCGGGCATGACGTCGTCGACAGGGTCTGCGTCGAGGTCTGTAGCAGGGTCTTCAACATCGTCTGCATCCGTCCCGTCAGAAACGGGATCAGGCGTGTCTGTATCCTCTGAAGGCGGAGCAGGCAGATCCGTATCATCCGGGGTTTCAGCGTCACCACCCAGACCGTATGGGTCTTCCACAGGTGCTGCCGGAGGCGGTGGTCCTGGCGCTCCGGGGGGTACGGCGGGGCCGGGTTCTGGTGTTTCCGGCGGCGGGCCGCCATCACCCGGAAAACGGATGAAATCACATGCCGACAGAGCGAGCAGGGCGGCACCCGAAGCGATCAGTAGTCTGGCAGATCTCATTAGCGTGTCCCCGCAATGACCAGTTTTCGGGTGACTTCGAGCGCCTCGTTTTCCGAAATGCAATCCGCCTCGCCACCTTCGATGGATTTGCACTCAAACTCGACCAGATAGTCAGCGCCATAGCGGGAGAAGGAGACTTGCGCGCCCGTCATGGTCGGTGTGTAGGTGAGGGCGGTGTCCTCGGCAGGGGGGCTGTCGCCCGGAATCTCCAGCACCTCATTCGTTCCGTTCACGATGATATCGTAGTCTATGCCCGGATAGGTGGCGAAATATCCGTCGGACATGGGCTGGAAGCGCACGCCGGACTCTGCGCCCTGCGGCACGACAATGCCGGTGGGCAGAAGAACCGGCACAGGTGGCGCGGCCGCTTCTGCCTCAACCTGAAATCCGGTCGTCTCCCGGCTGCTGCTGGGTGTAGAGGCCATGTCGCGGCGGGCCGCCTCCCAGTCGATATTTGCCGTGCTGGCGACCACGACAGACGCGTCGTCCGCGGCGGGCTGGATGCCTGCTACATCCTCTGTGGGCGGCGCGACCGTTTCGGTTTTGGCATTTGCGTCCGTGTCATCCGACTTGCGGGCAATCAGGAAGTCACAGGCGCCAAGCGCAAGGCAGCAGACGCTCGCCAAAACAAGAGTGCGGGGGGCGGTCATGAATGTCAGTCCTCTCCGGGATGGGCCACATAGTCTGGATCAGCATAGGCAACGCCCTCGATTGCCATGATCTTGTCCTTGATCGCGTTGATCGCGCCGCGGGTCGGCTCCACGCCGGGTGCCAGTCTATAGGCCAGTTTGAGTTCGCCTGAATAGCTGGCACCAACCAGTTGGAATTCCTTCAGACCTGGTAGGCGCTCTGACAATTCAGTATAGGCCTTTTCGGCGATCTCGTGGTCGCGTTTGTAATTGCGGGAAATCGTGTCGACTTCCTTATGTCCCTTGATGCGGACAATGAATGTCACCTCTGCACCCGTGATGGAGGTTGGCACAGTGACCGGCCCGGCGGGCTCAGACGCAGGGCGCGCTATGGGATCATAAGGCGCGTCCAGGTCAGCACCCGGCTGGATTGTCTGCTCCGGGGAGGGGCGAATTGCATCCGGTTCCTGCAGGTCCGGGCCAGCCGTCGGCAAAGTCTCCTTTGTCTCCACAGCGGGGCGTTCGCGGTCATCGCCTGCGACCACAACCAGACCCGCAGCGCCAGCCAGCATGGTCAGGCCAGCCAAGCCCAGCGGGCCCCCGACATGGAAGGGAATAGAGCGGCGTCCTGCCATTATTGTCCACCGCCGCCTGTTGCACGTTCCGGCACTTTGGCCAGATTTAGCAGGCCCTGACCACAGGGCCGCAGGCACATGTCCGGGCTGCCTTCGATAGGCGTTGTGCCAGGATACAGTGCGCAAGAGCCAGCACATTGCTGAGGCTCGCGCGGGTCGACAGCGGCCAGTAGCGTAGAGATCAGCGTATCGGCATTCGCGTCCGGGTCCCGTGCCTTCAGCAGGGCAAGGGCCGCTGATACATGCGGTGCCGCCATGGAGGTGCCTTGCTCATAGGCGTAGAAGCAGTTTTCAACGCCTTCGCCAGTGACGGGATCATAGCAATTGGTGGAGGCCTTGGTAGACAGCACGCCGTCCGGACGGCCATCGCCATTGTCGTCGCGTGTCAGATCTCCGCCCGGCGCGAGGATGTCGACTTCCGGGCCAAAGTTCGAATATGGTGCAATCTGGCCACGCGCGTCACCCGCTGCCACGCTGATCACATTGGCACAGCCGCCGGGCGCGTAGAATTGCGTGGCGACCCGGGCATTGCCGGCAGCTGAGACGACGATCACACCACGCTCCGTGACGGAATCAATCGCATCCTGAAGAGAGGCCGGGCAGTATTCGAACAGGCCGATGGACAGGTTGATGATGTCCGCCGGATTGTCATTCCACACCTCATTGCCTTCCTTGTCTTCCGCCGGGATCAGGCCTCCGGCCCAGCGAATGGCGTCATTGATATCCGACAGCCGACCACCGCATTTACCGAGGGCGCGCACCGGAACGATCTTCACATTCCATGCGCCGCCGGCAACGCCTGCGCCATTGTTTGTTGCGGCGGCGCCAATTGTGCCGGCCACATGGGTGCCGTGGAATGTATCCGCGGCATAAGGCACGGAAGGATCGCACAAATCACCCGGATCGTTCGGGTCACTATCGCGTCCATCGCCATCATTGCCCATACGAGGGTCTGAGACCATGTCCCAGCCGGGCGCGATGTTCGGAGAGTCCTTGATGTCCGGATGGTTCATCTGCAGGCCGGTGTCGACCACAGCCACAACAATGTCGGGCGAGCCTTCCGTTCCCTGACGGGTCCAAAAGTCCTGAAATCCTGCGCCACCGCTGGATTCACCTTCGCCGGTGCCATTGTTCTGGAAGTGCCATTGCAGCGACCAGAGCGGATCATTCGGGGTGATGTCTGTTTCAGTGATCGTGCCGCCGGTGACATCAGGGCTGGTGCCCGGCGTATCGGGGCGAGGTTTGCGGGCGAACTGGTTTTCGAAAATATAGTCCTTTTCGACATATTCGAACTGACCGGAGGCGCGCAGATCCTTAACGATGCACTCCGTTGCCATCACCGGATTGGACTGAACGGTCACCATGTCCGGATCATCCGGGCATTCAATCTTCTGGTCGATGGCGAGGAAATTTTGAAAGGCGCTCTTGGGGCCACTCTGCGTATCGAAGCGCGTCGGGCTGCCGCCATCCTCGCCAATCTGTATCACCATCTGACCTTCACGCGACATGGCGACTTCTCCGCCCACGCCATATTTTGACAGTGTGTCAAGCATGACGGAATTGGCATCGCGCTGTGCGCGGATCGCATCCTTGCTGATGACAGAGCGACGGGCGAGTTTTCTTGCCGCTTCCTTTTCCTGAACCGGGGCCGCTTCAAGTGACCGGGGAGACAGGGAGCGTGTTTTTGTTGGGGGCTCCGGTTCCAACTCGGCTGTCCGTTCGAGTTCTTCCGTGGCTTTCTCGATTTCACTGAGGCTCTTGCTGCGCGCATTGGGGTCCAGCTTCACCTTGGGCATGACACGAGCCGGCTCTACAATGGTCAGGCTGCGGCTCGTGCTCGGGGTGGGAGCAGCGACGGGCGGAGAGTCCGCACTTTCTTCTGCGGTTTCGGCCAGTGCCTCAGGATCAGCCAGGAAGACCTCATCTTCTGTCTCAACCGCCATCGTTTCTGCTGGTGGGATGTCTTTCGGCTTCGCAATGATTGAGCCAATGGCAAACATTGGCCGCTCGCTCTCGGTATCGAATGGCATGTCATTGCGCAGCGTACCGGCAATGGCGCGATCCATGACATCTGCAGTTTCCAGAGCAGGCGTTCCGTCTTGCTCCACAATCGTGCGGCCGCTGAGTTGATCCAAGGTGGCGTCTGCCAGGTCACGGGCCCGTTCGAGGCGTGTATCCTGCTGATCACAAGCGGCCAGAACCAGCAAGCTGGCCACCGCCGTCCCCACAACCAGCCGGGCTGGTTTCGATGTCAGTTTCCGCAGCATGTGAGATATCCCCGTATTTCTGCCAAGGTACTCCCAGCTCCTTAGGTTAACCCTTTAGCAAGATTATGACGAGGGTTAGGCCATTGTCCAACTTAAAGACAATTCCTGGAGGCTGGTTCTCTCATCGGTCTCGCCTAATGGGCAAGTCGACTCACGGCGGAAATCTTCTTGCTGGACATTCCGCCGGACGCAGTTGAAGACATTGTGCATGAATTCGGGAGGCTCCACACCGCCAGACATGTCGCGTCCGGATCGCCGGGGGGCATTCTTTCTCCTGTTCTTTTCCCTGATGGCCATTGGTTCCGGCAATACGATGCTGATTGCCGCTGTGTTGCCGCCCCTGACGCGGGAGATCGGCCTGCCGGACTGGATGGCGGGCGCAATCTTCGGGCTCTCGGCTTTGTGCTGGTCTCTGACCTCGCCTTTCTGGGGGGGGCGTTCCAATCGCTGGGGCCGACGGCCTGTTGCCGCGTTGGGGCTTGCGGGTTTTGGAACCTCGATGCTGCTGCTCTTTATCATGGGATGGCTCAGCCTGAACCGGGTGATGACAGGCACGATTCTCGTCTTCACCTGTCTCGCGCTCTCGCGGTGTATCTTCGGCCTGATCGGCTCCGGCACCAACCCGGCGGCGCAGGCCTATGTCGCAGACCGGACAAGCCAGGCTGAACGCCAGTCGGAAATCGCGTTCATTACATCCGGCTTCAGTGTTGGCACCGTTATCGGCCCAGCTTTCGCGGCCGCTCTTGTGGCAACGCTCGGCCTGCTCAGTCCACTTTTGTTAACGGCGCTGATTGCCTACACGATGGCCGCCATGATCTGGTTCCGTCTGCCGGAAAAACGTGAACCGGTTACAGACGCAAAACTTATCGAAGAGATTCCCGGCGCGCGAGGCTTATGGCGCTCTGGCAATGTCTTGCCCTTCCTGATCTTCGCCGTGTCCCTCTCGTTGACGACAGGTGTGCTGACGCAGGTGTTCGTCTTCTCTGTGATGGACAAGCTGAATGTCGCCGGAAAGGAAGCCGCGCAATATACGGGTCCGGCCTTCACCGTCGGGGCGCTCGCTGTACTGTTGGCGCAGCTGGTGCTTATCCCGCGCATGAAGTTGAAGAACAAGACGCTGATGTGGGGCGGATGCCTGCCCTTACTGGCGGGCGCATTGCTGATGGTCTTTGCTGCGGACTATGCGACCTTGATCCTGGCGCAATTCTGTATCGGCATCGGGCAGGGGCTTGCGCGGCCAGGCTTCTCCAGCGGCGCCTCGCTTGCTGTTTCACCTCAATTGCAGGGCAATGTGGCGGGACTGGTCATTTCGGCAAATGGGATGGGATTTATCATCACGCCCTTTTTCGGGCTGTTCATATATGAATATGTGAACCCGCATTTGCCTTTCATCTTCTGCTCAGGCCTATTGGTCTGCATGGCTCTGTTCGCCCGGTTCGTGCTCAAGGATGGCCTTGGCGAGCCGGACGAAGATGAAATTGATGTGTTCTGATCAGTTTGTGCCGGGGCTGACAGCGACACCGACAGATCCGCTTCCGGTCACCATGGCCAGCGCTTCGCGGGTCGGGTAGCCGTCTGCGACCAGCCCCTGAGACTTCTGGAAGGCCTGCAGGGCGCCTTTGGTCTTGCGACCGGGAATGCCGTCTACCACGCCCGCATCAAAGCCCTTGGCGTTCAGGGCCGCCTGTAGCGTCTTGATCTCACTGACAGTCAACGGATGCAGATGGGTTGGCCAGGCGGCCACGGGCCCCATGCGCCCGCCCATGGCATCTCCTGACAGGCCGACGGCGAAGGCGTAGGAGTCGGCATTGTTATAGGTCTTGAAAACCTTGAAATTGTTGAACAGCAGATATTTTGGGCCTTCCGCGCCCGCAGGCAGCCATAGCTCGGCGTAATTGGCACCATTGGTGTTGAAAGCGCCGCCAGCGGCAGGCACCAGGCCAGCCTGCATCCAGCTTTCCATGCGGCGCTCATTGCCATCGGCCAGGCTGTAATCGAACCCGGTAGGGGCCAGCACTTCGATGCCCCATGGCTGATGCAGGGCGTAGCCGGAGCTGGACAGGTAATTGGCGGCAGAGGCGAGGGCGTCGGCTTCGCTGTTCCAGATATCCTTCAGGCCATCGCCGTCAAAATCCTGCGCGAAGGCAATATAGGTGGAGGGCATGAACTGGGTGTGTCCCATGGCCCCGGCCCAGCCAGCCTTTAAATCATCGCGCTGGGCATCGCCCTTTTCAAGAATCTTCATCAGGGAGAGCAGTTCGCTCTCGGCCAGTCCTTTCCGGCGGCCTTCCACGGCCATATTGGCTAGCACGTTCGGGCCATCATAATTGCCCTTGATGGCCCCAAAGCTGGTTTCCATGCCCCAGATCGCGACAATAGCTTCCCGGTCGACATTGTAGGCGGCCTCCAGCGCATCAAACAGCGCAGGATTCTCCGCCAGACGCGCCTGACCTGTCGAGATTCGGCTATTGCTCATCGGAACGCGCAGATAATCCCAGATCGGTTTGGCAAACTCGGCCTGATCCTCGATTCCAGTCTGGGCGGGCTGGAACGTGCTTCCCAGCCACAGCTCCAGCGGAGAAATGCCCGTCAGTACAGATTTCACAACAGCGCGGTCATGCCCCGCGGCCAGTGCCCGAGCCGAAAAGTCTTTCCGCCAGGCATCTATGTCGGCATGGCCTGAGGATTCGTAGCTAATGGGGCCAGTTTCCGGGGAAGGGGATGTCACGGGAGGCTGAGACGGAGCAGGCGGCTGCGGGCTGTGCGCACATGAAGCCAAAAGAGCTGTCAGGCTGGCCGCAGCAATGATATGAGACCGCCGAAGCGCGAACTGTGCCATCTTTTCTGCTCCTGAAACTGCATGCTCATAACAGCATGCAACCTTGACTCTCTTCACCGGATTCATTACGCGCTCCGCTTTCCATTTCCTTATGATCCACAGGCTAGGCCCATGAAAGTCCGCTCGTCTCTCAAATCCCTCAAGTCGCGTCACCGCGATTGCAAGATCGTGCGCCGCAAGGGCCGCGTTTACGTCATCAACAAGACTGACCCTCGCTTCAAAGCAAAACAGGGCTGACGTGAACATGAACAGGCAATGAGGCGGCACTATGGCTGTCCGGATTGTCCTGTTTGATCTTGGCGGTGTGGTTCTCGATTGGGATCCCGCACGACTGTATTCGAAGATATTAGAAACGCCGCAGGAACGCGACATGTTCCTTGCGGACGTCTGTACTATGGCCTGGCATAACAGGCATGATGCCGGCGAAAGCTTTGCGGGTAATGCAAAGCCTTTGATCGCCGAATACCCACATTACGAAGACCATATTCTCGCCTGGGGGCAGCGCTGGTTCGAGATGTTCGATGGCTATGTAGACGGCACGCCGGATTTGATCGCCCGGCTGCAGGCACGACACGTGCCACTCTATGCGCTCTCCAACATGCCGGCAGACCCCTGGGAAGAGATGCTGGACGTTTTTCCTTTGCTGCGCGTTTTCCGGCACGCCGTCATCTCGGGCGAGATCGGCATGGTGAAGCCAGCCCCGGTTATCTATCACCACGCATTGGCCAAAATGGATGATCCCGATCCGGCAGAGGTTTTGTTTGTTGATGACAGGCTGGAGAATATCGAGGCCGCGGACGCATTGGGTTTTCTGACGCATCACTTTACGACGGCAGATGGCCTTGAAGCCACGCTTCGCTCTGAAGGTCTGATCTGATGGTAAGATAAGGTTGCCGCGGACCAGTTGCGCCGTAATATCCAGATAATGATACGCGTTTTTCTTCTCGCATGCCTGTTTCTGGTAGGGGTGGCTCATGCCGAACCCTCTGACGAGATGTTCGAAAAGCTGCGCAATGCCCCCAGCGATAGTGAGGCGCATGACGTCGCACTGGATATCTGGGCATCGTGGATGGAGTCTGGCTCAGCGACCGTGGATGTTATCATGCAGCGCGGCGTGGATGCGCAGACTGCTGGCGACATCGAAACGGCGCGCGCCCTGTATGACCGCGCAATTCTGATCAAGCCGGACTATTCGGAGGCGTGGAACCGCCGCGCTTCGATCTTCCTGATGGAAGAGAACTATCCCGAAGCCCTGCGAGACCTCAATGAGGTGCTACGCCTTGAACCGCGCCATTTCGGGGCCTGGTCCGGACTGGGCATGATGTTTGAAGGCATGGAAGCCCCACATCAGGCGCTGGAGGCCTATCGTGAGGCGCTCGTGATCTATCCCCGCATGCAGCAGGCTCTGGCAGCCGAGAAGCGCCTCGCCAAGCTGACTGAGGGGCAGGGCCTTTGAAGCGCATGCTGACCGCTGCTGCCCTTGGAGTTTCCGTGATCGGTACAGGCGCATGCGTCTCCAGTGCGGCCTACACCGCCCGTGTGGAAGCGACCAACCCGGCCATTGGTGAGATGGTAGAGGTGAATGGCAACAAGGTGCATGTGATCCAGCAGGGCGGGACAGGCGTGCCAGTTCTGATGATCCATGGCGCCAGCGCCAATGCACGGGAATTTACCTGGACGCTCGGTCCGCGCCTTGAGGATGAATATCGCCTCATGATGGCCGACCGGCCCGGACATGGCTATTCCGAACGCCCGGCCGATGCGGCTGAGCTTGGCGTGCAGGCCGCGCAGATGGCGGGCGTTCTGGACGCGCTGGCGCCGGGCGAGAAAGCTGTACTTGTTGGCCACTCCTTTGGCGGAGCGGTTGCCTTGCGCGTTGCGCTGGATCGGCCAGACCTTGTGAAAGGGCTCGTCCTGCTCGCCCCAGTCACGCATGACTGGGGCGGCGGCGGACAGGCTTGGTATAACAGCTTTGCTTCGCAGCCTGTGATCGGCCCAGTCTTTAGTCAGCTGGTGCCGATTGTCGGGCCGCAACAGGTAGCCAGCGGCATCAATGGTGTGTTCGACCCGGCCCCCGTTCCTGAAAATTATTTTGAGAAGTCGGCGATCGGTCTTTTGTTTCGCCCGCCGAACTTTCGTGCCAATGCGCGCGATGTTCAGGCGTTGGAAGCGGAGCTGGCCAAACAGTCGGAGCGCTATGGCGAACTCACTGTGCCCATTGTGGTTTTTTCCGGCAGTGGCGACACGGTGATCACGCCTAAGGTGCATGTCGGCCGCCTGAAGAAGCAGGTGCCGGTGGATCTGGTTATTCTGCAGGCGGAAGGTCACATGCCGCATCATGCGGAGGGTGAAGCTGTTGCCGATGCCATACGCCGTCTGGCCAGCGGTGAAATCTCCGGCTAAGACGCGCGCTCGATTTTTAATTCCTCCCCGATTCTTTCAGACAAGGAGCCTCTCATGGACGACGCCTCGATCCAGCATCTCACTGAAGCGACCCGCGAGAAACTCCGCCAGACCGTCTCAAAAATAGAGCGTCTGGAAGAAGAGAAGAAAGAGGTCGCCGAGCAGATCAAGGAAATCTACGCCGAAGCTAAGGCGTTTGGGTTTGATACCAAGGCGCTGCGCCAGGTTATAAAGCTCCGCAAGCAGGACCGCGCCGAGCGCGAAGAAGCTGAGATGGTGCTTGAAACCTATCTGATCGCGTTGGGCGAAGCCTAAGCGCGGTTTGCCTCTGACGCCGGATGCGCCATAATATTTTCCATGGGCAGGGATGTCGACGAACGCAAGAAACGGGCTGCGCTGCGCAAATTGCGTAGGGCTGCGCAGCTGGCCGAGCAGGGGCTTGGGCCCCCCCTCTCTGATTGGGAGCGCCAGTTTCTCGAAGAAGTCGAAGAGCGGATCGAGACTTATGGCTCCGCCTTTGCCGACCCGCTGAAAGGCGATGAGGGAGAGCCGCTCTCAGTATTGCAGCAGGTCAAGCTCAAGGAAATCGACAAGAAGGCGCGCGGCAAGGCGCGCAAGGGATTCGGCCAGAAGAAGGGCGGGTTCAATAAGCGTCCTGTCCCTCGTGTGCGCCAGTTGGGTGACGACATAGAGCCTGAGGAGGAGGCGCCGCAGACTTCCCCGCCCATGCCCCGCGAGCTGCCGAAACTGGTTCGCGCAGCAGACCTCAAGACAGATGAAAAACCAGAGCAGCCCGAATGCAAAGCGCCGCAAGGGCGTCCGGTTTTCCGTGTCATCAACGGCGGAAAGACAGATTAGCGAGACCCGACCAGAGCTTTCGCGCGTATAAAAAGCAGACCATCCTGACAGATAAGGATCACCGCATGAAGACCGTACTTGTAACCGGAGCCTCTACCGGAATTGGCGCCGCCGCCGCGCGACATTTGGCTAAACAGGGTTGGTGCGTTTATGCGGGAGTGCGCAAGCAAAACGACGCCGATACATTGCATGCCAATACGCCGGGAGACCTGCACCCGATTATTCTGGACGTTACAAAGCCAGATCAGATTGAAGCAGCTGTTGCGACGATTTCAGAAGGCCTGAAAGGTGCAAAGCTCAATGGACTCGTCAATAATGCCGGCATCGCAAATATGGGCCCGCTGGCTTTGCAGCCGATGGATACTTTCGAAGCACATTTTCAGGTGAATGTGATTGGCCTGATGCGTGTGTCCCAGGCTTTCATCCCCTTGCTGGGATCTGATGAAACCCGCACCGGAGATCCAGGCCGCATTGTCAATATTACCAGCGTGGGCGGGCGGCTCTCTGCGCCGTTCCTCGGCGCCTATGCGGCCACCAAACACGCGGTGGAGGCGCTGACGGATGCCCTTCGCCGAGAACTTGTCATCTATGGCATTGATGCCATTGCGATTGGTCCTGGCTCTGTGAAGACGCCAATTTGGGACAAGGCGGAAGAGGCCAATAGTGATGATCCCTATGCTTCCAGCGACTGGGCAGACTCTCTGGAGACGTTTGAGCAGGTAATGCTGAAAGGCGGCCGCACAGGCCTGCCGCCGGAGAAGATCGCCGAAGTGATCGAGACGGCGCTTGATGACCCGACGCCCAGGGCGCGATATGCTCCGGTGCCGGACAAGCTGACCAATTGGTACATCCCGACCCATTTGCCTAAACGGATGCTGGACAAGATATTCTGGAAACGCTTTGGCCTGAAATAGGTTCGCAGAGCATGGCCTTTATCTTTTCCGCGACCACTTGACGAACCACGCGGAAAGCAGGCGCATTCTTTCCCAAACGAGGGAGGAATACATCCATGGCAGATCTGTCAGGCAAGGTTGCAATAATCACCGGCGCGGCAAGTGGCATTGGCCTGGCGGGGGTCGAGACATTTGTCGCTGCAGGCGCAAGGGTCGTTGCGGGTGACATCCAGGATGAAAAGGGAAAGGCCCTGCAGCAACGCTTCGGGGATGACAAAGTCCTTTTCGTGCATTGCGATGTGACACAGATGGATCAACTGGAGGCGCTGATGGGCAGGGCCGCCGGTCATTTCGGGCAGCTGGATGTTCTGTGGAATAATGCAGGCCATGGCGGCACACCGGATGGTGTGGAAGAGCTGGATCTGGATGCCTATGATCAGACCATGACGCTGCTTCTGAAACAGGTCTTTGCCGCCACGAAATTCGCCATTCCGCATATGAAGGAAAAAGGTGGCTCGATCATCAACACGTCATCCATCAGCGCGATTACAGCGGGCTATGCGCCCTTGACCTATTCTGTTGCTAAAAAAGGCGTGGCGCATTTTTCAAAGATGGCAGCGGCGGAACTCGCCAAATACAAGATTCGCGTAAATGCCGTACTGCCGGGCTTTATCGCGACCTCGATCTTTGGCGCTTCGCTTGGCTTGCCGCGGGAGCAGGCCGATCAGATGGCCGCGATGCTGGTTGAGGCAGGGGCCTCGATGCAGCCGATTGGCCGGACAGGCAAAAGCGAGGACATTGCTGAAATGGTGGCATTCCTTGCTTCGGATGCGGCGAGCTTCATCACGGGTGGGGAGTTCGTTGTCGATGGCGGCATGACGGTCGGGCCGCGACATTCCTGGGATGAAGCTGCAGGCGGGCCACTTCTGGATGCGCTGGGCATTACGCCGGAGCAAGCGGAACAGATGCGAGCCCAGATGCAGGCAGGCTAGGGTGCCGCGCCTAATCCTGAGACAGCGCTTCCAGGCCGGGAATCAGTTCCACCTTCTTGAGGAGTGCTTTCAGGCTTCTTGCGTGGACGACAGGTCTGCCTCTTTCGTCGGCGATGCTATAGCCTAACCCTGTCTTGCTGAGGGGAAAACGGCGCCAGTGTGCTCGTGTCCGGAAAATCCAGACTTGTTGCGGTTCTCGCCCGGAGGCCGCCCATCCCGTCCACATATGATCTGCCGGCAGCTCACGCCAGAGACGGTCGATTTCGTCAATTTCGGAAGGCGTAAAATTGCCCATTCATACAAATCCTGACCACACGGAGCCTATAGACCTACTGACCCCGGAGGCACCGCGCAACATTGAGGGTGCGATATGGATGATCACTTCGGGGGCTGTTTTTACGGTATTTCTGACGCTGTCAAAGGTCCAGTCAGCCACATTTGACCCTGGTTTCCTGGCGTTCTGGCGTTCGGCCGTGGCGATGATCGTGACTCTGCCGGTCATTTTCCAGCAGGGTGTCAGCATTCTGAAAATACATCAGCCCGGCATGATCTTCCTCAGAAGTGCCTTTGGCACATTGGGTTTCATTCTGGGGTTCTATGCCGTCTCTGATGCGGTGGGTATGCCGCTGTCGGAATTCAATTCGATCAGCTTTTCCCGAGCCATGTTCATTACCGTGCTGGCGGCTTTTGTTCTTAGGGAGAAGGTGGGTGTGCACCGTTGGGGCGCGACCTTTCTCGGCTTTCTGGGTGTCATGATCATGCTGCAGCCCCAGATGGGCATCAGCCTGGGCATGATGCTGGCCTTGGCGGCAGCGTTCTGCATGGCCGGGGCGATCACGCTCGTAAAGTCCCTGACGCGTCTTCACAGACCGATGACATTGCTGATCTGGGCCAACTTCCTGTCATCAGTACTGCTCTTGCCCTTAGCCATCTGGAAATGGCCGGAGGTCGAGCCGTCCCTCATGGATTGGGGGCTGATCGTTCTGATGGGGCTATGCGGCGTGATGGGACAGTATTGCTATATCCGCGGCATGAGTATCGGAGATGTCTCTTTCCTATCACCCATGGATTATCTGCGTCTTCCCATGGCGGCGCTGGTTGATTTGAGCCTATTCCATATCCTGCCGGGCTTTTGGACGTGGGTGGGCACGGCCATCATTATCGCCGCGACGCTCTACATCACATTGCGCGAACAACGCCTCAAGAAGCGGCGCATGGGGGCGCTGGATCAGCCCGGCTGATCGGACGCCGCCCCGCGAAAGGTTGCGCCCGCCGCAACCAGGCTGAGGATCGCCATGACAGCAGAGATCACGCCATTCCAGCCCGCCATGGACAGGCCCATGATGTAGAAGGGCGCATCGGTACAGGACGGCACATGCATTGGCTCATTAAAGTCCTGGAATGCCATCGGGTCGATCGGCCCCTCTCCTGCACACCCCGTCGGCGGTGGAAAAATGCTCCACTCCACACCGGCATGGTAGAAGGCTACGACGACGCCAACGCCGAAGACCAGGCCGACCATAACGTTCAGCGCGACGAGAAAGCGCCGTTTGGGAACAATCTTCCAAAGGGCCAGTCCGGTCAGGGTCATGGCGATAAGGGCCCAATAGACATCCCGCTGCCGTAGGCAAAGCGGGCAGGGTGCCAGGCCGCCAAAAGCTTCAAAAGCGTGGGCTGCCGCCAGCATGAAGACAGACAGGCCGACCGCTATGCAGGGCCATTTCCAGTCTTTCAGCAGGGATACGAAAAATGTCATGTCGCAGCTAAAGCCGGGAGATTGTCGCTTCACAATGCGGCGCGTAGTCACTTTGCTGTTATTGGCTTAGCCAAGCAGGGTCACGGCGCCGAGCAAAACGGCCCCAATCAGGCCGCTGACCCAGGCTGTTCCGATCAGCAATCCTGCAATCACCATGAGGCCATCCTTCTGCATCAGTCCGAAAGAGGCGATAGCGACCCCGAAGCCGGGTACGGTATTGGTCATGGGTAGAGGGACGAGGATTGAGGCGCAGAAAATGCACAGAAAGGCGCCAATCACCCGCTCAGACCGTTTTCCTGTGATCATGGTCAGGCGTGGGCGGACAATGGCTTCAATCCAGCCAAGCCATTTGCGGCCGCCCTTCGACATTTGGGTCAGCCCTTTCCGGTCAATCTTCCGAGCGGCCATCTTTTCCGGCATCCAGGGCTGCTCGCGCCCCATGACCATTTGCGCCGCCAAGGCCATCATTGGCAGGGATACGACTTGTGGAACGCCATAAAGGAACGGGATGCAGCAAGGTAGCGCCAGCAGAAACAGGCCGGCCCCGAATGCGCTCTCGTCTAGCTGGTCAAAAATTTCGCGCAGGGAATATCCCTCTTCCGGGGCTCTGGCGGCCATGGCTTCCAGAGTTTGGAGAAGGGTTTTTTCTTTGGCGGGGGAGGGTGTTTGCATGGAAGATGTGTTAGCCAGCTTTTTCTACGGCGTCGAGAAGATTGACATATGCCCCACCTATGCGGCAGGAGAAGCGCTCCCGATATCGGGCCTCTGTGGCGGAATTGGTAGACGCGACGGATTCAAAATCCGTTTTCTTCGGAAGTGCCGGTTCGAGTCCGGCCAGAGGTACCACATGCGCGGATGATCGCGCCAATAGCGCGCAAATCTATTTTAGCCGCGCCGAAATGATCCTGCGATTTCCGAAAACTACCTTCCGGTGTTCCTAACTTTTATTTCCTCAGCAGCGTTGCTCTGAAGATATCTATGCGGATTTGCATGATTTTATTTTGATTTACGCGCTTCCGTGGATCAGGCGAAGATATTTTTAATCCTTTGGTTGATTTCCTTTTGTGCCCTGGATAATCCCAGCAGAAAAGGGCTGCAAGCTTGGAGCGCGTGTCAGTTCAGTGGCCTGTCAGGCTATATCTCGATTTCGATGGAGGTGAACCGACCTCAGCTTCTTCTGGCCTCTGTCTATTCGTATGGTTCGCATAAACTGTATATATATATGCAGATAACAAATATATTATTAACTACAATTACCATTAAGGGTATTCGTAAATACGTTCTTAAGAGGCGTTAAAATCTTCCCAGCTTTTGCTAATGCTTGGTCTTGGACTTCGGCGGAATTGTAATCTCTGATTCACTAGCGATTACTATATAAACAATGTGACGGCAAAGAGTAGGCACATTTTCCTCTCTAAAGTTGAGTGATTGTTGGAGGTCGCGACGTGAGAAAAGATCAAAAGTATTATTATCCGCATATGCGTAAGAGAATAGCTCGCCATTCCCTGGTGTCGGTATCCTTGGCGGCCATGGCCGCATCCCTTTTGTATTCAGGCGCAGCTCATGCTGAGCCGGCTGTGTACTTCAACGAGGATGCCAATGTCGGTATCCAGAGATTCAAGGATACGGTTGATGCGGCCTATAACGCAGCTAATCCGGGATCTACGCGCACTTCGCTGATCTATGAGTATGACATCCTCAGCACCAGTGGCAGCAGCTTCATGGTCATCGGCCCGAATGCCGGTGACCCCTCTGTCATTGTCGAAACCACTCAGGCGGGTAATCAGGCCAACAATGCTGGAACTGGCAGAGAAGGTGGTGACGGCTTCACCAACTGGAGTAACTCTTACAGCGGCGGCTTCGCAGGTGCCGAGGCCATGGGGTATACCTATAAATTCTTTGAAACCGACGGAACGACGCCGTTTGATATGAATGCCATTGGGACAATGGTGAATGACTGGGGAACCTGCTGTACAACAAACAATGCGACGCCAAGTGGTGGAAGTGCTGACGCATCCGAGGTGTATCTTAGATTTGGAAATTCCGATCCTCTTCTTCTTGGAGGAATTTCTAACCGTATCAGCAGTCAGGAACACTTCATCGGTGCGATCAACGACACCAACTTCTTTAATGAGGTTACGGTCATCGCCAATGGTCAAGGGGAATTCTTCGGTGTTGGCGGATACCTGATCTTCTCATCTGTGGCCTTGAACAGTGTTCCTGAAGGGTCTTCTGATGTTGATGACAGCCTTGGGGGCGGAACAACAATTCCGGATATCGATACGGCGTCCACTTATTATACAGGTGGGAATTTGGCCGATGGCGCTGTGAACCCGAACTTTGTTGGTGGTACACTGATGTTCGGTATGAACACCAGTGTGAACACTAGCTTCACGGTCCAATCCCAAGGCGGCACCATCGATACAGAGAAAAACATCGTTGTTGTCCATGGCGACTTTACTGGCGCGGGCGGTATGAAAAAAACCGGTTCCGGCCTGCTTGTCCTGTCTGGTACAAATACACAATCCGGTGGGTTTACGGTTTCCGAAGGCACCCTGCAGGCCTCCAGGGATTCCAATCTTGGCGGCGGACCCCTGACAATTGGTAATGCCCGTTTCCAGGCTGGCGGTAGTTTCAACTCCAATCGACAGCTTATTGTTCAGCATCAAAACTCTGTGTTTGATCTACAGGACAATTCTGTCCTCTGGCAGGGAGCTGTCACAGGCAATGGAGCGCTGAACCTCACTGGAAGTGGCCACATGTATCTGACAGGGGCAAATACATACACTGGCGGAACGACCCTCACTGGAGGCATGCTGACAGGCAACACGACGTCGATTCAAGGCGATGTGGTAAACGGTGGCACGGTAGAATTTGTTCAGGACACGACGGGCACATATTCCGGTGCGATGTCTGGAACAGGCG
>NZ_AWFA01000015.1 GCF_000682675.1 Hyphomonas pacifica
GCGCGATGGATGCGTCGAACCTTCTGAAGCCCGCTCTGGCACGGGGGGAACTACACTGTGTCGGTGCCACCACGCTGGACGAATACCGCAAATATGTTGAAGGTGACGCGGCACTCGCCCGCCGTTTCATGGCGGTCTATGTGGACGAGCCGACGGTGGAAGACACGATCTCTATCCTCCGTGGTCTGAAAGGCCGATATGAGGCGCACCATGGCGTACGCGTTTCCGATGCGGCGATTGTATCGGCAGCAACGCTGTCCAATCGCTATATCACGGACCGTTTCCTGCCGGACAAGGCCATCGACCTCATGGACGAGGCGGCCTCCCGCCTGCGCATGCAGGTGGACTCCAAGCCTGAGGAACTGGACGAGATCGACCGCCGCCTGCTGCAGCTGAAGATTGAAGCTGAAGCCTTGAAGAAGGAAAAGGATGATGCGTCCAAGGAGCGTCTGAAGACGCTTGAGGGCGAGATTGCCGATCTCCAGACAAAGTCTGACGAACTGACGACAACATGGTCAGCCGAGAAGAATAAATTGAAAGGTGCAGCCTCTGCCAAGGAGCAGCTGGACAAAGCCTATGCCGAAATGGCGGAGGCCCAGCGCCAGGGCGATCTGGCCAAGGCGTCCGAGCTGAAATTCTCGACCATTCCGCAACTTGAGAAACAGATTGCTGAAGTGGAAGGCAACGAGGATGATCAGGGTAATGGCGAAGGCGGGCTCGTCTCTGAAGTCGTCCGTCCGGAACATATTGCGGCTGTCGTTTCCAAATGGACCGGCATTCCGGTCGACAAGATGATGGAAGGCGAGCGCGAGAAGCTGCTGAAGATGGAAGATGAATTGCGCAAGCGGGTCGTCGGTCAGGATGATGCGCTGGAGGCTGTCTCAAATGCCGTGCGTCGTGCAAGGGCGGGCCTGCAGGACCCGAACCGTCCGATTGGTTCTTTCCTCTTCGTCGGCCCGACCGGCGTCGGCAAGACAGAGCTGACCAAGGCGCTGGCCGAATTCATGTTCGATGATGATACGGCAATCCTTCGCCTCGACATGTCGGAATTCTCGGAGAAACACTCCGTAGCCCGTCTGATCGGCGCGCCTCCGGGATATGTCGGCTATGATGAAGGCGGTGTGCTGACGGAATCTGTCCGCCGCCGACCCTATCAGGTCATCCTGTTCGATGAAGTCGAGAAGGCTCACCCGGATTTATTCAACACATTGCTGCAGGTTCTGGATGATGGTCGCCTGACGGATGGTCAGGGCCGCACGGTCGACTTCAAGAACACGATCATCATCATGACGTCGAATCTTGGTGCAGATGCTCTGGCGAGCGGGGAGGAAGGCGATGTGTCAGAGGCCGCAAAAGGCTCTGTCATGGCCGCTATCCGCAGCCATTTCCGCCCGGAATTCATCAACCGGATCGACGAGATCGTCTTCTTCAAGCGGCTGGGCCGCAACGAGATCGACCACATTGTCGATATCCAGATGGAGCGTCTGGAAGGCCTGTTGAAGGATCGCAAGATGACGCTGACGCTCAGCGCAGATGCCCGCAACTGGCTGGCCGCGCGGGGCTATGACCCGGTCTATGGCGCCCGTCCGCTGAAGCGTGTGATCCAGAAAGAGCTGCAGGACCCGCTGGCGCGCCTGATCCTGGAAGGCCGCATACATGATGGCGAGGCCATCAAGATCGGTGTGGAAGGTGATCAGCTTGCCATCAACGGTATTCCGAATGACATCGCCAAGGGCGCAGCGTCCCTGAACTAAGCGGTGCCTGAACCCCAATAATGAAAAGCCCCGGTCGCGATACCGGGGCTTTTTTCATGGATTGGTCGGAATGGTCAGCGTCGTCAGTCGCGCCGTTGTCACCGGCCCGGTCGCGCCACGCAGCGTGTCGATTGTGGTAATCTGCTCGCGCAGCTTATCCATCTCTTCCGGTGTCGCAGCCAGAGAGCGGCCTGAAGGCAGGTTCAGAGAGACCGGGTTCATATAGCGGCCATCTTCCCGGATTTCGAAATGCAGGTGCGGCCCGGTGGCTGTGCCGCTATTGCCGACATAGCCGATCAGGTCGCCGCGTTTCACGCGCATTCCTGCGCTCAGCTTCGTGTTGAAGCCGGACATATGGGCATAGACTGTCTCAAATCCGCGCTTATGGTCGATATGGATCTGTCGGCCATAGCCATCGCTCCAGCCCATCTGGCTGATCACGCCATCGCCTGCGGCATAGATGGGCGTGCCGATCGGCGCGCGAAAATCTACCCCGCTATGTAGCAGCAGCAGGCCACTGACCGGGTGCATGCGGCGACCAAAGCCGGAACTGATCTGCGCATAGCCAAGCGGATAGCGGGTCAGCAGCGGTTTCTGCGTGCTGCCCTGGCGATTGTAGAATTCGGCGCGGCCGGTATCTGAGGGTTCAAATCGATACCAGCTGCCATTGCTTTGTTTGCCATTATAGGCCGCAAACAGCAGGTCTCCGGTTTCCAGCACATTGCCGCGCTCATCCTCTGCCACTTGATAGACGATGTCGAAGCGTTCGCCCTTGCGTCCCCCCTTGGACAGTTGTGTGTCATCCGGGAAGAGGGCGGCGACAGACTCGGCCAGGCTCTCATTGCCGCCTTGAGCGATCAGCGCGTCAGCCAGATTTGTGTCAATCGAGCCGGCAATGCGCCGCATGCTGGTGAAGACGCGAGCGGTCAGTGTGCTGGTCATGAAGGTGCCGTCCGGTTTTCGCGTGGCGAGCAGGGAGGTACGCGGGTCCGCACGGAGGGAGACGGAAACGAGCTGTCCCAGCCCATCATTGGCGGCTTCGTCGAAATAGGCGGTCAGCACCGTCCCGGCAGCAAGTTTGCTGCCGCCCAGCAGCCCTGTCTCATGAAGGGCATCCATAGCACGGGCAGCGTCTTCGGGGGAGGCACCCAGAACTTCCAGAACGTCAGCAGCTTTCGTGCGGCTTGTGATCGTGCCAACCCGTTCAGCTGTTGAGATGGTCGGCATGTCCTGGCTGAAATCGGAATAGGTCAGCCAGTCCGGCGCAGCAGGGCTGGCGGCCTCGGATGTCGGGCGTACCAGGGTAAACAGGACGAGCATGGCGAGCACGACCGTGCCGCCAGCAATCAGTTCAGCCTTACGGCTTGGGCGGAAGCGACGGTCCACGCGGGCGGGGGTCTTCGTATCTTTGCTGATCATGAGGATACTCCTGTCCCACTCCCGGGCGCGGCTCGGAGTGGTTTTTCAGAAGAAATCACGCAAGAAACAAGCCAGACTCGCCTTCTGGGCGAGGTCTGATCTGCGGATTCAACAATCTGTGTTTATGGGGTTGGCGGGGCCTGCAGCGGATTTGACGCAATCAGTGTTGCCCCTTGGGTGGAGCGGATGCCATCGATTTCTGCCTTGCGCGCGATGAATTCCTTAAGCATCTCCGGGCTCTCGGCCAGCTTGCGACCCGTCGGCAGCTTTAGCTTCATGGCATTGACTGGCTTGTTATCGATATAGACTTCATAGTGGAGATGCGGGCCGGTGGAGGCACCTGTGGACCCGACATAGCCGATAATGTCTCCCTGACGGACGCGCTTGCCAGCGCGCACGCCTGGGCCATAGCGAGACATATGGGCATAGGCGGTTTTGTAACCATTGGCGTGCTTGATACGGACATAATTGCCATAACCGCCATAGCGGCTGGCGCGCTCGACCACGCCATTGCCCGCCGCATAGATGGGCGTACCGGTCGGGGCGGCAAAGTCTGTGCCCTTGTGCAGGCGGGTATAGCCAGAGATCGGATGGCGGCGATTGCCGAAGGAAGATGACAGGCGCGCGCCATTGATCGGCGTCTTCATCAGGAATTTAGTCGCGCTTTCGCCATTCTGGTCAAAATAATCTGCCACGCCATCATCGCTGGGCGCGAAGCGATAGAAGCTGCGGGTCAGGGCATCGCCATCCAGGCTGGCATAGACCACATCGCCGGTTTTGACCGGATGGCCACGCTCATCCACGAAGGTCTCATAGACCAGTTCGAAGGAGTCGCCGCGATGGATCTCGCGCTGGAAGTCAACATCATAGGCAAAGGCGCTGGCGAAATCGACGACTTGCTGGTCTCCGGCGCCCTGGGCGCGGGCCGCGTCATAAATGGAGGTTTCGATATCTGCAGCGACCCTGGAATAGCCGGGCGTTAGTCGGGCCTTGAGTTCAGACGCAGACCAGTCGCCGGACATGTTGCGCGTGATGAACAGATTCCGGTCAGCATCTGCCTTCACGTTCAGCGCTTTCATCTGGCCGTCTACAATGAAGGTTTCAGCCTTCACGCCAGGGCGCAGGCGGCGCGGGTCCAGCAGCTCCTTCTCGTAAATGGTGTGCAGGGCGGCTGCCGCATCGGAGGGGGAGGCGCCAAGGCTGGTGACAAGCTCTGTCAGCGTCTCGCGGCTTTTCAGCTCGCCGCTATGGCGCACGGGGGCTGCCATAGCAGGGGTAAACTCGACAGCTGAGAAAAGGGTGGTGGCCAAGGGTGGCGGCGGCGGGGAGGCGTGAGCGGAAGACATGCCCCCATCTTCGCCAGATGTAATCGAAATGAGGCCAAGTGCAGCAGACATGGAACCAAGCAGGCCCAAAACGATTAGGCTTTTGATGCCGTGTGACAAATTCCGTCCCTGCGAAAGGGTGTGTGTATGCGTGTTGTCTGCGCCGTGCTTCACGAAGCGACCTCCCTCATTCCCGGTGCCCCCCGGCACCATGACCCCTTAGGATCGTGTTTTCCATTTCAGCTTTGTATGTCTTTTGCCTGTTAAGAAAAGACAACGCGCTTATTTTGGCCTTCTTGCTTTCCTAGAAATTCTAGTAGGCAAGCCAAGCAAGAAGCAAGCCGGTACACTCAGTGAATACGATAGATTACAAAGATTTACAGAAAGAAGCTGAAGACCCGGTGGAGCGCCCCTTCCGATGGGGGCGCTGGCTGTTGGCCGGTCCGGTAATACTTCTTCTGGTTGTCGCCGCCATATTCTGGTTTGTCCGCAAGACCGTGGCAGAGCAGGCACTGGCCTCTTGGTGCGAAGGTCAACAGCTTGTCTGCGAAGGGCATTTTGACCAGCTTGGGGCAGGGGGCGGCGTTCTGTCGGATCTTGTTGTGAAGTCTGGTGATAACGTGCCTTTCCAGGCCAATGAAGTAACTGCGCGTCTGAGTTGGAACTGGTTCAGCCCCTCCCTGACACAGATTGAAGTGGATGCGCCCATCCTGCGCGGCACACTGGATGATCAGGGCATACGCTTTCATGGCTTGGAGCGCATAGGCAGCGGCAATACGTCGGAAGGCGGCGCGGCGGATTTACCGGCCGTACGCATAACTGACGGGCGTCTGTTACTGCAAACTAGTGCAGGGGAGATCGCCGCCTCAATCAATGTGAACGGCGTATTCCCGAAATCCGGTACGGTGCATATGGTGCTGGATCCCGTGTCGCTTGACGGGCCCCAGGGCAAGATCATCTGGAGCGAAGGCAGCGTTAATATCGTCGCTGACAATGGCCGTCTGGAAGGGCAGGCCCTTCTTGATCTGGATGTCGCAGACATTCGTGGCATTTCTGTCAGGGATGCGGATTTTTCCGTTCTCTTGTCCTCGCCGATTGATGGAGAGGGGGAAACCCGCATTGTCTGGGATGCGGCACTCTTACAAGGCAGCTGGACAAATTACAGCCTGCAAGCGGCTGAAACCTCAGGAGAGGCGTATCTCTCGCGGATTCCGGACGCCAGCGGAAATGGTATTTTTGAGGCGCTGGAAACGGTGTCAGCAGAAATCAAGAGCGGGGCGTTCCGCCTGGCGGACTATTCCGGTGACGCCATGAACGGCGAGGCCGATCTGAAAATTCGCGAGGGTATTCTCTCGGGCCCCTATGTGCTTTCGGTCAGCGGTGTTGAAGCGCCACAGGGCCGCGCGAGAATTTTGTCCATTGCGGGAGACATTCAGCGCGATGCAGATGCCCTTTTTGAGACACAGGTTAATGTCACGCTCACTGGGGCCAGCGCGTCCGACAGCCTTTCGGACAGCGTGACGAGCTATCTGTCTTTCCCAGGCCCGCTCTCGGATCATGGCGCCAGCCTCAGGCGCGCGGTAAGCAAGGCGCTGCAGCAATTTGATGTGACCTTTCCGGCCCGTGTCACGCGCGTACCGAATGAGTTGCATGTTGTCGTCACCGAAGCCGCGGCACTGTCTGCGGTGTCCGGATTGCGTCTTACGGGTGAAGCAACTGGCGATGCACCCTGGCTAAGCTGGGATGGTGAGCAAACGGCGGTAAATGGCCATGTCACTTTCTCAGGCGGTGGCGTGCCAAAATTTGATGCGGTCCTCAATGTCTCTGCAGATTCATCCGGCATCAGCCGGCTGGGTGCGGATGCCTTGAGCCTTGCGCCCTGGCGTGCGGGCGGCAAGACGCTTTCAGCCAAGCTTGATGTCCTTGAGTATCAACACTCTCCGCAGCAGGCTGGCATTATAGATCTGCGCGGGCAGGTTGGTTTCGCAGGTGACGTGTCTGGCGTGACATTTGAAACCACCAGCTTGAAGGGCGATTTGCGTGCGGAAAAACAGCCGGATGGCTGGCAGCTTAGCGCTGTGGATGGAAGTTGCGCCGCATGGCGCAGTCAGGGGCTTTCTTTCGGAGCCATCCGCTTGACGCCCTTCGCGACAAATGTCTGCCCCGTCAAAGGCGTGTTTGCCACGCCGGGCAAGGGTGGGCTGTCAGGCGCTGCGCGGCTCGGCGCTCTTAAGCTGCCACTCGAACTCTCTTCTGGCGGCGGAGAGATCATTTTTTCCAATGCCCGGATGGATTGGAATAGCGCGGGCGGTCTCAGCCTCTCGGCGACAGCTGACCATGTCTCCATGCCGCTGACGATTGGCAGCAATACGCTGGGGATAGAAGGAGATAAGCTGCGCATGGGCTTTGCGGCTCGCCGGAACGCGCCGCCCGCCTTGTCTGCGCGTCTCGGCGAGACGGATTTCAGCGGTTCCCTGATCCCGGCCAAGGTGACAGCAGGTAGTTTCAGCTTTGATGGCGTATCCGCAACCAGTGGCATTCGCGGCAATCTTGAGGCGAGCGGCGTCAACATGCGGGACCTGCGAGAGGACCCGCTTTATCAGCCGCTTACGGCAGACTTCACGGCAACGCTGGATGATGGCCTGCTAGATATGTCTGGCCCTTTGCGCCTGAAAGCCGGCGGGCTGACCATCGCGGACAGCCTGGCCAGAATAAACATTGTCAGCCTCACTGGCATGGCGGCGGTCACATCCCGGCCGTTGACCTTTGAGCCTGGCGGCCTTCAGCCTTGGCGCCTGTCAGACCGCCTGCGCGGTGTCTTCACGGATGCACGCGGCACACTTGACGTCTCTGCGCGGATGGACATCAACAGTGGCAAGATTACCGGGACCGGGCAGGTTGCTGTAGGCGATTTCGGATTCCAGACAACGCGCCTTGGCCGGGTGCAGAACGTAAATGGGGAAGTAATCTTCAGTGATTTGCTTGGCCTGACGACCGCGCCCGGACAGACCATCACGATTGGTGCAATGAATCCGGGCATTCCGCTTGAGAATGGCCAGATCGACTTCCAGCTCATTTCCGGCAAGACCCTGTCCGTCGAGTCCGCAGCCTTTCCGTTCGCGGGTGGCGCGCTCGCCCTGGACCCGTTCAAGTGGGTACTTGGCGGTGAAGACCAGCATCTGGAAGTCACCGCAGACAAGATCGAGCTGGCTCGGTTGGTTGAGACACTGAAGCTGCCGGATACCAAGGCCACAGGCACGGTTTCTGGCCGTTTCCCGATTGACGTTCAGGGTACGCAGATCCTGATCCGGGACGCGAGGCTCAAGGCAGACGCAAATGGCGGTCGACTATCCTACCAGGGGGAGGCAGGTGACTCCGCTGCGGGGGCAGACCCGAATGCCCGCATGGCGTTCGAGGCGCTCAAGGATTTCGATTTCACCGTTCTGGAGGTGGGCCTCGACGGCAATGCGCTGGACCGCATAACCATCTCCCTGCTTCTGGAGGGTGTCAGCCGCAAGGGCATCACTTATGGCAAGAACGGACAGGTGCTGATGAACCAGCCCTTCCAGTTTGACATCAGTGTTAATTCTGCACTCAGCGAGCTTTTCAAGTCCACACAATATTACACAAGCCAGAAACAACTGACTGACATCGTAGTCAAACAGGTGCAGGAAGAGCGTAATGGCAAACCTGAATGACGGGCAACGTGCTCATTCATTGACGTTAAGGTGGGGTGTGTCATGTTCACGCCGAATATCGAGGAGCGAATCCGAATGACCTTACCAAAAGTCCTGCTGATCGGCGCCGGCCTTACGGCCATGGCTGCATGCACACCGACGGTACGCCTTGAGCCATCCGACAAGCCGATTAAGATAGACCTCAACGTCAACATCACTCAGGAAGTTCGCGTCATCCTCGACAAGGAAGTCGAAGACCTGATCGCGGATAACCCCGACCTGTTCTAGTTTAGCGAAGTCAGGAGATATATCATGAAATCCCTTCGCACGATTTTTGCCTCTCTCATTTTGGCCCTGGGGCTCGCCAGCATGGCACCGGCTGCCTGGGCAGGAGACCCTGTCATTGATGCGGCCATTGAGTCCGGTCAGGTGGGTGAGCGTATCGACGGCCGCCTCGGCGTCGTCGGCTCGGCTGATCCTTCAGTGGTCCGCAAGGTGCAGGAAATCAACAACAAGCGCGCGGCGAAATATGCCGAGATCGCTGCCGAGACAGGCACGTCCGTCGCCCAAGTGGCGCGTGTGACCGGCGAAAAACAGATCGCAGCCCTCAAGCCTGGCCAGTATTACATGGACGCCAGCGGCAGCTGGAAGCAGAAATAGGTTGCCTGTTGCGGGACAGAGGCTAGCTAAGGGCCATGTCCCGCAAACTTGTTCTTTGGATCACCGCTAGTTTCGCCATACTCGGGCTTATGCTCTGGGTGTTGTCCCTGTTGTGGCAGAACATGCGAGATGGCATTTCAGGCCATGGCTGGGCCGCTTATATTATCGGCGGTGTGCTCACTCTGGCATTGTCGATTGGCCTTTTTCTGCTGACATTCCACAGCGCGCGTCATGGCTATGATGACATTGACCGGCCCGATGAGCGTGGTGAACACGACGTTTAGTCGTGTATTTGTAGCGTATAGTTCACGGTGCTTCGATTGACAGGCGGCGCGGCGCACCCAATCCTGCCGTCGAATTAATACAAGAATGGGGCTTGTCTATTTCCATGATCGATCCTGCACGCCTGTCTGCATATATTGCGTCGCGCATCTGCCATGATCTTGTCTCGCCGGTCTCCTCGGTGACCAATGCGCTCGACCTGCTAAATGATCCCGGCGACATGGAGATGAAGGCTCAGGCGCAGGCCTTGCTGGAGGATGGTGCCGAAAAGGCAGGGGCCCGCATTCAGTATCTCCGCTATGCCTTTGGCTCCATCGGACTGAACTCTGGCGCGGCAGACATTCATGAAGCGCGCAAGATCACCGAGAATTTCGTCAAGAGCCACCGGCCCAGCATCGAATTCGATATCCAGACAGACCATTTGAGCTTCTCTCATGTGCGCATGATGATGAACATGGTTCTGATGGCTGTGGATAGCCTGCCCCGTGGTGGCGTGATCAGCGTACGTATCCGCAACGAGGCGGGCGGTATGACCATCACGCTGACCTGCAAGGGAAAACGCGCAAAACTTCGCCTGGATACCCAAAAGGCGCTCACCAATGAGGAGCCGGAAGACGGTTGGCGTCCAGAGAACATTCAGCCGCTGTTCGCCAAGATGATCTGCGATGGCCTGGACGGTGAGCTAACGGCCAGCCAAGGAGATGAGACGGTCATTTTCATGGCTACAGGCATTCGCGCTGAAGGGTAAGCACGCGCAGCAAATTTACACTTTGGCAATAAATTCTTAACCGGCCTCAGCGAGCTTGCACGGTAGGACTATTGCGTACAGGGCACGCCATGAAGACTTGTCTGATTGTTGATGACTCCCGCGTCGTGCGGAAGGTGGCTGCCCGTATCGTGCGGGATTTGCGGTTTGAGGTGATGGAAGCCGGTGACGGCGCAGAAGCGATGCGCATGTGCCGCGAGAACATGCCGGACGCTGTGCTGCTGGACTGGAACATGCCCGTCATGAACGGGCTGGACTTTCTGCGCTCCCTGCGCCGGGAAGAGGGGGGCGCGCGGCCCCTCGTCGTCTTCTGCTCCATCGAGAATGATGCAGAGCATATTAATGAAGCGCTGCGGTGCGGCGCTGACGAATTCATCATGAAGCCTTTTGATGCCGATATTCTGGAAAGCAAATTCGCAGAAGTCGGGCTGGTCTGAAGTCTTTCTTAATAAAACGTCCCCATGAGTAAACCTTTGGGGCAGAATGTCCGGTCGGAGTGGTTGATGCAGGAAGAGGTCTTCAACGAATTGGCAGATCTGGCGCTGAAAAGCTCTGGTCAGGCAATTCCGAAATCCAAATCCTATCTGATTGAGGCCCGCCTTGCGCCCATCGCGCGGCGTGAAGGCTTTGGTTCCATGGCGGATCTGGTGCACTGCCTGAAATCGCGCGCCAACCCGATCTTTGCGGCAGAGATTGCCGCCGCTCTTGTCTCCAAGGACACCTGGTTCTTCCGGGATCGTGACTGCCTGCAGCGCATCGTTGAAGATGTGCTGCCCAAGCGCCTGAAAGCTTCCAATACGGGCCGTCTGAAAGTCTGGTGCGCCGGTGGCAGCACAGGACAGGAAGCCTATTCCCTAGCCATCCTCCTGGCAGACGAGATGCCGCCAGCGCTGCGCGGTGCCAAGATCGACATTCTCTCGACAGACATCTGCAAAGTGGTGACAGAGAAGGCGCGAATTGGCCGCTTCGGCCATTATGAAGTTCAGCGTGGCCTCTCCATTCGCCGACTGATCAAGCATTTCACGCGTCTGGAAACCGGCCAGTGGGAGATTTCCGAGGATCTCCGCTCGCGCGTCAGCTTTCGCCAGCACAATTTGCTCGAAAGCGCGGGTGGTCTGGGCAAGTTTGATGTCATTCTGTGCCGCAACGTGCTGCCCAGCATGGCGAAACCGGCCCGCAAGCGCGTGGTTGAGAGCCTTGCTGAACAGATGATGCCGGGCGCCATGCTGCTGCTTGGCAGTGGGGAAAACCTGATCGGCATCACCGACAAGCTGGAGCCTGCGCGAGACTTCCGCGGCGGCTGGGTTGCCGCCGGAACCGCCAATGCCGAGGCCTCTGCAGCCTGATCCCTCGCAATTTGGCGCATCTCGCGCTATATGCTTGCCTTTCCTGAAACTGCTCCGGGCCTTGAACCCGGTTGGAGTGAGACATGACTTATGAATTACCACCGGCCTGGGATGGCCGTGTGAACTCTCTTGGATTTGCCAAACCGCCTGCTGAAACGCGGGTCGTCGCCGCCATGTCGGGCGGGGTCGACAGCTCCGTTGTGGCCGCGCTGCTGAAGGCACAGGGCTATGATGTCATCGGCATCACGCTGCAACTCTACGATCATGGCGCCGCCATCGAGAAGAAAGGGGCCTGTTGCGCCGGGCAGGACATCCATGATGCCCGAAATGTCTCGGATCAGATCGGCATCCCGCATTACGTGCTGGACTATGAATCGAAGTTCCGCGAACAGGTGATGGAAGATTTTGCCGACACCTATCTTGCCGGCTCGACACCGATCCCGTGCATACGCTGCAATCAGACGGTCAAATTCTCGGATCTCCTGAAAACCGCGAAGGATCTCGGGGCGGACTGCCTTGCGACCGGCCACTACATCCGCCGCGAGGAAGGGGAGGCCGGGGCCGAACTGCACCGCGCCGCCGATGCGAGCCGGGACCAGTCCTATTTCCTGTTTGCGACGACGACGGAGCAGCTGGACTATCTGCGTTTCCCGCTGGGCGGCATGCCGAAGACTGAGGTGCGTGAACTGGCGGAGCATTTCAACCTGCCTGTGGCCTCCAAGCCGGACAGTCAGGACATCTGCTTCGTGCCGACTGGTTCTTACGCCAATGTGGTGGAGAAACTGCGTCCGGGTTCAGGTCGCGGCGGTGAGATCGTGCATCTCGATGGTCGCGTGCTGGGCGAGCATAATGGCGTCATTCACTACACGATCGGTCAGCGCCGGGGGCTCGGTGTGGCCACGGGTGACCCCCTCTTCGTGGTCAAGATTGATGCGCCGAACCGGCGGGTCATTGTCGGCCCGCGGGAGGCATTGATGACGTCCGGCTTGCTGCTGGAAGAGCTGAACTGGATTGGCAATGGTTCCCTTGAAGAGGCCGCCAATGCGGGCGCGCCTGTACTCGTCCGTGTCCGGTCTACGCGCCCACCAGTTCCGGCAAAGCTTGGCTGGAGCGATGACGTGCCGGTCATCTGGTTTGATGAGCCGGAAGAGGGTGTCGCGCGCGGTCAGGCCGCTGTGATGTATGATCCGGAAGGTAGCACGCGCATTCTGGGCGGTGGCTTCATCCTGAAAGCCATACCCGCAGATGAACGCGTGGTGGCTGCGTGACCGCATGGCAATTGTCATTATCCTGAATGGGACAACAAGCGCGGGCAAGACCTCTCTGGCTCACGCCCTTCAGGATGTGACATCCCAGCCATTCCTGCATGTGCGAATGGATGACTTTCTTACCATGCAGCCGCGCCGTCTGGACAACCACCCTGAGGGCTTTGTCTTTGAGCGGGTTGAAGGCGCGGGGCCGCCAGAAGTTTCAATCAAGACAGGGCTTTACGGCGCGAAGCTGATGTCGGGCATGCGCCAGGCCGTGGCCGCCATGGCAGACAGCGATCTTAACATGATCGTGGATGATGTGTGGCTGAGGGAAGGCGCGGAGCAAGCCGACTATATCCGTCTGCTGAGCAAGCATCAGGTCTTCTTTGTCGGTGTCAACGCGCCTCTGGCCATTCTGGAGCAGCGGGAACTCGCGCGGGGTGACCGGGACATCGGACAGGCCCGCTGGCAGTACGGGCGCGTGCATGTCGGCGCAACCTACGACCTGAAGATCGACACGGGCGAAATGACGCCGCAGCAGGCCGCCTTGAAAATCCAGGAAGCTTTCAGCCTTTAACGGCTTAGTCCACCATGCCCAGCGCCATGCCGCGCAGCGCAGCCGACACGCGATCATTCACATCCAGCTTTTGGAAGCAGCGCCTTATATAGGTCTCCACCGTATTGCGGGAGAGGCGCGTGGACTCCGCAATCTGCGCATTCGTCTGCCCCCGTACAATCCAGTACAGGATCTCTCTTTCCCGAGAGGAAAGATTGGTGCCTTTGGGCAGATCCTTCAGTAGCAATTCACAATAGGCCAGATGTCCCATCTGACAGGCGGCCTGCAATTCCAGCACTTCATCGTCCGACGGTATCGGATTGCCGCGACCGAAGCCGAGCGCGCAATATCCGTTTCGTTGCGCGGGGCCAAATACCGGAACGCTGAGGCCTTCGCCCAGCTGCTCCTGACTGACCATGATGATATAGCTGCGCTCCTCATCAGTCAGGTCCGAAAAGTGCTGTACTTCGTTCCAGAAATAGGGGCGGATAAAGCCTTGTGCGCGCCGGGCCAATGGATCGTTTTGGTAAAGGCGCTTGCGCAGATAGGTGCGTCGCCATTCTTCCGGATAGCCAAACTCTGCAATGCGGATCTGGCCATTGAAATCCCGGGCACCGACGGGCGGGAAATGCATATAGCTGGCCATCTTTACAGAGGTCGTCTTGTAATACGTCACAGCCGTATGGCGCAGCTCTTCAAGACTTTCTGCCTTTCGGCAGCCGCCGAAATATGCGCGAAGTGACTCCATGCTTCTTGCCATCAAAACAGCCCCCACCTGACTGATGAGCCATATTAGGCCTCAAACAGGCCGGCAATGCAATCGAAGATCAGGTCAGCTCAACCAATCCGGCGCGGCTACCTTGGTTTCGTCGCCGCCCATTTCCGGCTGGGGATATTGCTGCAACAGCTTTTTCACGATGGCATCGGCCACCTTGTCGGCCTCCCGCAGGGCAGGGTAGCTCCAGGTTTCCAGCGTGCCGCCGAACCAGCGCGCAGCGCCGTGATCGATCAGGCTCTGGTGCAGCTTGTCGAACTTTTTCGAGCGGCCTTCCAGCCGGGCAATATGGATCGGCAGATCGTGCCAGGCGGCATCGGATAGCATATTGGCGCTATCTTCTGTGACGATGGCGCAATCGGAAAAGATCAGCCAAGCCAGATAGGGATTGTCGCCGTCTTCAGGACCCGACCAGAAGCGCGCGCCGATTTCATCCGCCATCGCACGGAACTTCGCGACGATCGGTACAGGCGTGCGGCGCGATGTGGTGATCCGCAAACGCCAGCCCTGGCCTGCCAGAACGCGCAATTGAGACTCCAGCCGCTCTGCAGCAGCATCTGTAAATGTATGTGCACGGGAGTTCCCGCCCAGAATGACAATTGCGCTCTTGCCGCGTTCATCGGCCAGGTCTGCGAAAGACTGGCCGGCATCCTCGATCAGGTCCGGTGCGAAATAGGAGGGCGAGCCAACGGTCTGGATGACATTTTCGCCTTCCACCTCGTCATGTTTCGGCGTGACCAGAAGGTCGAAATTCTCCGGCGGAATGCGCGGGTCCAGGATCTGCACGGTCAGCGTCTTGCCGCCAGACAGTTCACGTATGGCACGCGTCAGCGGGGCGGAGCGGCGGCCTGCCGCGATCCAGACATTCGGCCAGGGCGGCGTCAGCAGGGCGCGCTGGTCCTTTGGTAGGGAGGAGAGGGGAGATGGCCATTTGTCTGCCGGCAGCCAGGTCCAGGGCGCGCGCGGGGTCAGCACCAGCGGTTCTGACCGGTGGCCTTCGCCCGGAATGTGCGCAATCTGTATCCAGCGGCGTGTTTCGCCCAGTGCCTGAAGCACTGCGCGCACCTGCGCGGCGTTACCTGCGCGGCCGTCTGAGGCCGCCCAGACGGATGGTCCGAGCGACCCCGCCTTCGCCATTTATTTGTACTCGACTTTGGCGATTTCGTATGCCCGGGCCCCCGATGGTGCGGCTACTTCGGCTTCGTCGCCTTCTTCCTTGCCGATCAGGGCACGGGCAATCGGTGAGGTGATGGAAATCTTTCCATCCTTCACATTGGCTTCGTCTTCGCCCACGATCCTGTAGGTGCTCTCATCTTCCGTATCGACATCAATCAAAGTCACGGTTGCACCAAAGCGGATTTTTGAGCCTGTCAGCTTGCTGACATCAATGACATCGGCTCGGGCCAGTTTGTCGTCGATCTCGGCAATGCGGCCTTCGATGAAGCTCTGCTTCTCTTTTGCGGCGTGGTACTCGGCATTTTCCGAAAGGTCACCATGCGCGCGTGCTTCAGAAATCGCCGCAATGATATTGGGGCGTTCGATGGATTTCAGCGTTTTCAGTTCTGCCTGAAGCGCAGCATGGCCTTCTGCGGTCATGGGAATGCGTTCCATGGATGTCACCTCTATAGTTGGCGGCAAAAATCGTTGTCTTAAATATGAAGGGCGTCAAGTGGGGCGCGTTCAGGCCGATTGCAAGGCGCGAACCGAGATTTCCCGGGCTTTCATACTCGCAATAGCCTGCACCGAAGCGATCGAAGCTGCAAGAGTGGTGAAGTACGGAATTTTCCGGTTCACCGCTGTACGACGGATCGAGGCGGAATCTGCAATGGATGCAGCACCTTCGGTGGTATTGAACACAAGCTGGATGTCGCCATTGATCATGGCGTCGACAATATGGGGCTGTCCTTCAAGCACTTTATTGATGCGCGTAACGGTCAAACCCTCGCCTTCCAGGAAACTTGCCGTGCCGCTGGTCGCAACGATGGAAAAGCCCATCTCGGACAGGTTTCTTATCGCTTCGATGATGCCCTTTTTGTCGGAATCCTTCACGGAAACGAACACGGTGCCTGATTCGGGCAGGTGAACGCCGCCGGCCAGTTGGCTCTTCAGGAAGGCCATGCCGAAATCATCATCCCAGCCCATGACTTCGCCTGTGGATCTCATTTCCGGACCCAGCTGTGGGTCGACACCCGGGAAGCGGGCAAACGGGAACACGGCTTCCTTCACCGCCACGCGGCGCGGATTGGCATTGGTCAGGTCAAATTCCGGCAGCAGGCGGCCGGCCATTATTTTTGCGGCGATGCTGGCAATCGGGGCGCCGACCGCCTTGGCCACGAACGGCACGGTACGGCTGGCACGCGGATTGGCTTCCAGCACATAGATCTCGTCATCCTTCACCGCGAACTGGATGTTGATCAGGCCACGCACCTGCAGGGCCTTGGCCAGGGCGATGGTCTGGTCCTTAAGGCGGCGCTGCAGGCTTTCAGACAGCGTGTAGGGGGGCAGGGCGCAGGCGGAGTCGCCAGAGTGCACGCCTGCCTCTTCGATGTGCTCCATGATGCCCGCGACATGTACGGTCTCGCCGTCGCACAGCGCGTCGACATCCACCTCGATCGCATCGGAGAGGTAGCGGTCGATGAACAAGGAAGCATCGCCGGAAACCTGCAGGGCTTCCGCCGCGAATTTGCGCAGGTCTGCATCATCGCGCGCGATTTCCATGGCGCGGCCGCCCAGCACAAAGGACGGGCGTAGCATGACCGGATAGCCGATCTCGTTGGCCTTCACCTGGGCTTCATCCACACTGCGCGCCGTGCGGGACGGGGCCTGCTGGATGTTCAGCTTGTCGAGCAGGGCCGCGAATTGCTCACGGTCTTCCGCCAAGTCGATGGAGGCCGGGCTTGTGCCCAGGATCGGAATGTTCTCTGCATCCAGAGTGCTTGCAAGCTTCAGCGGTGTCTGCCCGCCAAACTGCACGATCACGCCTTGCAGCGTGCCAACGGATTGTTCCTTGTGGATGATCTCCAGAACATGCTCATCGGTCAGCGGCTCGAAATAGAGGCGATCCGATGTGTCATAGTCCGTAGAAACTGTTTCCGGATTGCAATTGACCATGATGGATTCAACGCCAAGGTCTTCCATGGCAAAGGCCGCATGGCAGCAGCAATAGTCGAACTCGATGCCCTGGCCAATCCGGTTCGGGCCACCGCCCAGGATCATCGCCTTGTTGCGGGTAGAGGGCAGGGCTTCGCAGTCTGCCTCTTCCTGGCCAAAGGCCGGTTGTTCATAGGTGGAGTAGAGATAAGGCGTCTTCGCCGCAAACTCTGCCGCGCACGTATCAATGCGCTTGTAGACCGGGCGCACATTCAGGGAGTGGCGATACCCGCGCACCCAGCCTTCGCTCTGGCCCACCAAGGCGCCGAGGCGCTTATCGGAGAAACCGAGGGATTTGAGGTGCACCATGCCAGCCTTGTCTTTCGGCAGGCCACTCTTGCGCACGTCTGCCTCGACCGCCATCAGTTCGGCAATCTGGCGCAGGAACCATTTGTCGATAGAGGTGATCTGGTAAACTTCGTCCACGTTCAGCCCCTGCCGCAGCGCCTGTGCGACAACACGCAAACGGTCAGGTGAGGGAACACCCAGCGCCGTGCGCAGGTCGGCTTCCGTCTCGAATGCAATCTCGTCGAGGCCGCACAGGCCTGTTTCGAGAGAGCAGAGCGCCTTCTGAAGGCTTTCCTGGAAGTTCCTGCCGATGGCCATCGCTTCGCCAACAGATTTCATCGCCGTGGTCAGCACGGGCTCGGCGCCTTTGTACTTCTCAAAGGCAAAGCGCGGGATCTTCGTCACGACATAATCAATGGTCGGCTCGAAGGAGGCTGGCGTCACGCCCGTAATGTCATTGTCCAGCTCGTCCAGCGTGAAGCCGACGGCCAGTTTCGCGGCGATCTTGGCAATCGGGAAGCCGGTCGCCTTGGAGGCCAGCGCGGATGACCGAGAGACGCGCGGGTTCATCTCGATGACGACCAGACGGCCATCTTTCGGGTTCACGGCAAATTGCACATTGGAACCGCCGGTCTCGACGCCAATCTCGCGCAGCACGGCGAGAGAGGCATTCCGCATGATCTGATATTCCTTGTCGGTCAGCGTCAGGGCTGGCGCGACAGTGATGGAGTCCCCGGTATGGACGCCCATCGGGTCAATATTCTCAATAGAGCAGATGATGATCGCATTGTCCGCCTTGTCGCGAACAACTTCCATCTCATACTCTTTCCAGCCCAGCAGGCTCTCATCCACCAGGATCTGCGCCATCGGAGAAGCCGCGAGACCAGACCGGCAGATCTCTTCATATTCCTGAACATTATAGGCCACACCGCCGCCCGTGCCGCCAAGCGTGAAGGCCGGGCGGATGATAGCGGGCAAGCCCACTTCGTCCAGTGCTTCCATGGCGCGCTTCAGGCCTTCGATCCGGTCGTATTGGCCGTTCTCTTTCTTGGGGGAGGCGATGATCGCCGCGCGCGGGTTTTCCAGGCCGATGCGGTCCATGGCTTCCCGGAACAGCTTGCGGTCTTCGGCCATCTCGATGGCTTCGGCGCGCGCTCCGATCAGTTCAACGCCGTGCTTTTCCAGAATGCCGGCATAGTGCATGTCCAGCGCGCAGTTCAGCGCGGTCTGGCCGCCCATGGTCGGCAGCAGGGCATCGGGCTTTTCGATCTCGATGATCTTTTCGACGATTTCGGGAAGGATCGGTTCGATATAGGTGGCATCGGCAAGTTCAGGATCGGTCATGATCGTCGCCGGGTTGGAGTTCACCAGGATGACCCGGTATCCCTCACTTTTCAGCGCCTTGACGGCCTGAACCCCTGAATAGTCGAACTCACAGGCCTGGCCGATAATGATCGGACCAGCACCGATGACCAGGATGGAGCTGATATCGGTGCGCTTAGGCATGTTAAATTACTCCTACCGGCCAAACGGCTGCCTCATAGCTGGGAGTCGGGGGGCGGGGCAAGGCCAAACGGGACGATTATGGACATTTGCTGTAGTCTATTTGCAGTACGTCCGGCTTGGCCCTGTTTACCGGCCTTCAGAATGCACTGAAGTATGCTCGTGAACCAGCTGCCACTGGCCACTGATTTTCTGCCAGATCTGCGACACGGCATTCAGCTGTGACATCTCCTCACCATCATGTGTGGTGCCGTTCAGAGAGGCAAAGAAGGTGACGGCCGCCATCTCGTCTGTCTGGCGCAGATCAATCGGCGTCACGATGCGGAAGTCCCAGTTGCGGAACGTGTCGTTCAGGATGGGACGCCATAGCTCGTGATACTCGGACAGGCTGTGTGAGATTGCGACATCCTTGCCGAAATCGCTTAGCAGCTGGATGCTGCCCTCGGCGGCCAGGCTCGCGCGGCGGGTAAATACGCCGCCACGATTGCCTTCCGGCCAGCTGCGGCACCAATCCTTCACCCGCTGACGCAAGGCGTGGGCATCCGGCGCAGAGCCATGGGGCATGACTTTCGCCGGGCGGATGTTCAATTGGGTCAGGTCTAGGATGGGCTCTCCCATCAGGGTCTCCAGTTCTTTCGCTTTGGCACAATGCCATCCCTTAAGAAACGAAGAACACGACATGCCCGTTCCGGGGCAGGCGAGGGTAAGAGTGTGGACTTGTCAGGGCGAAATGTGGCGAAGCATATGAGGTCATTCTGGCCATAAAGATAAAGCCCTGCATCCGGGGGGATGCAGGGCCTCACCATCACGCGACTGCCTCAGCGGCTACCAGCGCGAAGCATCGTAAGGATAGCGGTCGTACATATCGACACGTCCATCACCATCTGAGTCTTTTTCGTCCGGCTGATCGGCTACGCCAGGCATGTCGCAATCATCGGATTCCGTACAGCCTTTGGCCGCGCCAGCGGACCCGCCGAGTACAGCACCAATGGCTGCACCGCGTTGTGCGTCGCCGTCGCCGACATTGTTGCCGATTACAGCGCCTGCTGCGGCACCTGCGGCTGCGCCAACAGCAGCATTACGCTCCGTGGTACCAGTCTGCGTACAGGCGGCCAGGGCGATAGCGCTGGCACCAATAGCGGCAATCTTCAGATAAGCGGTCATGGGTCATTCCTTTCCGTTGTGTACGGCTGAGAAACGTCCCTTTATCAGGTTGGTTCCCCCGCATTTCAGTGGCTTACGGTATCGTAACCTCGCCGAAATGCAGGAAATCCCTTGTGTCTATTGCTCAAAGACAAAAGACACAGATACCGGCACAGCCGGGCTGATCGAGGGCAGATTGGCCACCTCACGCAGGGCTTCCACGCCGACATCCAAGCCGAAATCAGCGGCATGGGTCAGCACAGGACTCGCTGTTTCGACCAGTACCTTTTTCGGGCCGATGCGCGTGATGTAGAGGTCTGCATCATAGACGCGCTCCTGGCCGTGCAGGCTGACGGTCACGGGCGTGTTGATGCGCTCACGGTCGCCAATCTCCAAATCGCTGAAGCCATCGAGCGGCGTTTCGGCGGTCACGGTCAGCGTCGGATAGGCTTGTGTATCGAACAGCATGGTGCGCATGCGTTCGTCGCGCTGTTCAATGTTTGTGTCGACACTGTTCAGAGAGACATCGACCGTGGCGAGGCCTTGCGGGCTAACAGTCCCCATGATGCTGTCAAATGTGTGCACTTCGGCAATTTCTTCGGCCTTTGTGGAGACGAAAGTAAGCCGGGATTCCTCATCCACCAGATGCCATTCCGCATCGGCGTCGACGGTTGCTTCCGTCGCCGCGGTCGGTTCGACCGGCGCGGGGGAGGCTTCATTGCTGGGGGCACCGCAGGCGGCAAGGGTGAGGGCGCAGACCCCGGTCAGGGCAGTCAGGCGAAGATTCATGATGGCTCTCCAGAAGGGAAGGATGTGTGAAGTAAGAGGCGTTGGGGCAGCGCCGACGATCAGCTCCACCGCTTGGCGAGTTTCTGGTCAGTCGTATTGGCGTCTTGTGTGGCTGTGCCCTGATAGCCCGTGATCGAGTCCGCCACGAACGGATTGTCCTGGCGCTCCTGTCCGAAGGTGGAGAGCGGGCCATGGCCCGGCACAAAGCGCATTTCCGGGCCCAGCGGCCACAGCTTGCCGGTGATGGAGTCGATCAGCTGCTGGTGATTGCCACGCGGGAAGTCTGTCCGTCCGATGGAGCCGCGGAACAGCACATCTCCGACAAAGGCAAGGCCGCCATCCTTGTGATAGATCACGACATGGCCCGGCGTGTGGCCGGGGCAGTGGGCGACGCCGAACGCATTGCCCGCCAGGTCCAGCTCGTCGCCATCATGCAGATAGCGGTCCGGCTTCACATTGCGGCCATCGGTGATGCCATATTTCGCGCCCTGCGCTTCCAGCTCGTCGAGCAGCCACTGGTCGTCCTCGTGCGGGCCGATGATCTGGCATCCCGTACGCTCTGAAATCTCGGTCGCCGCGCCGGCATGGTCCAGATGGCCATGGGTCAGCCAGACGCCGACAATCTTCACGCCGAACTGGTCGGCAGCGCCCATCAGCTTGTCCACTTCGCCGCCCGGATCGACGAAGACGCCTTCCTTGGTTTCGGTGGACCAGATCAGCGAGGTGTTCTGCTGCAGAGGCGTAACGGGAATGATGCGGATCTCGAGGCGGGGGGGCGTGGTCTGTTCGGTCATATCCCTGAAATAGCGATGATCAACCGGTTCGTGAAGGCGTCACCCTTGCTTTCCCTTGCGATGGGCCAAGGTTAAGAAGGTATTTACCCAGTTTGCCAGGAGAACAGCCCAATGCGGTATCCGCGACATGCTTATGGCCACCGTTCGCAGTCCGGGGGACTTGGCGGTCTGCTGCGTAGCCGTTTCACGCTCATCCTTGTCGGGCTGTTCCTCCTCTTCGTCTACTGGCAGGCCAATCAGAAAGAAGTGCCGTTTTCAGGCCGCAAACAGCTGAACACTGTCTCAGTGGAACAGGAAGTTCAGCTCGGTCAGCAATCCTATGTCCAGATCCTGCAGCAGGAACAAAGCCAAGGAAACACCGTCCTGTGCGCCTCTGAGGGCAGCTGTGGACCAGAGGCGCAGGAAATGACTGACACGGTCCGGCAGATCGGCAAACGCCTACAGGGCGCTGCAGTGCAGCTTGAGCAGGACTTGCTGGCTGAGGGCTACAGCTTCACGCCTGTCGCCGATCAGTTCGACTGGACGTATTATGTCGTCGACTCTGACACCCCCAACGCCTTCTGCCTGCCCGGCGGTTATGTCGCCGTCTATACCGGCATCCTGGATATTACCGGCAATCATGACGGGCAGGTCACGCTGGCCGACATTTCAGATGTCGACAAGCTCGCCGTTGTCATGGGGCATGAGATCGGCCACGCGCTCGCCCATCACGGGGCAGAGCGGATGAGTCAGCAACAGGTCATGCAGATGGGTCAGCTCGCCGTTGGGGTCGGCCTGGGCGACATGGACCCGTCCCAGCAGCGCGCCATCCTGCAGGCGTTCGGCATTGCCGCGCAGGGCAGCATGCTGGCCTATTCCCGAAAGCATGAGACGGAAGCCGACAAGATCGGTCTCGATCTGCTTGTGCGCGCCTGTTACGACCCGCGCGAAGCGCCGGACTTATGGGAACGCATGGGCCAGATGGGCGGTCAGCGCCCGCCGGAATGGATGTCCACACACCCGGCCTCTGAGACCCGCGCCGCCAATTTCCGTAAATGGATGCCTGAGGCCATCGCCGAATACGAACGTCGTTGCGGCACTCTGAACTAAGCTATGCTTCAGCCGGCAGGCGGACCTATCTTAATGACCGCATAGATCACCGCAGCAATTTGCATGATCATCGAGCCAATTATGATGAGCACCATCATACCAAGCGAAAACCCGAATGCCTTCACAGCCGCCAGTTTCTTCGTGCTGGCCAGCACGCCTGGCGCCCCACGATAGAAGGTCAGAAAATAGGCTGCCATGACAACAACCAGCCCTGTCCATGGGTACTGATAGTAGAAATCGAAGAATACCGCTGGCTGATACAGCAACCCGATAACAGATCCCGCGACCAGGATACCCATGGCTATGTTAAGGCGGGCTGGCCAGCTGAGTTTGACGCCAAATGCGCTGAGCAAAAACACGCCGAGCGCTGAGAAGCACGAAATCACAATCGGCATCAGCACATTCATGGCTGAGCCATAGTGATCGTAGAAAGGCTCCAGCCTACCATCGGTCAGGCTAACATATACTTCTCTCACTCGTGGAGAATTGGCTTCAAGCTGGCGTTTCATAATGCCACCCCATCCCCCCCAAAGGGTAGAGATGATGACCTGAATGCCAATCAGGCCAAACCAGAGTCTCAGCGCAGGTGTGTAGGTTTCGCGGTCACGTTCCGCATAGGACTTGAAAACCCTGTTCGGGTGGATCAGCAGGTCCTTCAGGGTTCTGATCGACCTGAAATTGAAGCCCAGTGCGTCTTCAACAGTGTCCTCAAAATCCTTGCGTGTGCCGTGATCTTTCATGCCGCCTCCCTGCCCATTCGGATGCCTAGAAAGTCTGTTTGCGCTCTCAGCGCAACAGACTGTCAGTCCTCGTCACCGCGCAACTGGTCGATGATCGCGTCGCGGGCACCTTCCGGCAGCAGGAACAGTACCCAGGCCGCGGCCTCGTAATGTGCGCGCCGCCAGATGTCGAACGGATTGTAGCCGCCGCTTGGGCAGGCACCCAGCGCCTTGGGCTGTTTGCCCTTATGGCTGGAATAGATCGCCTTGGCACGCAGCACATGCATGCAGTTCGAAATGAACACGATCTTGCCGCTCTTCAGCGTATCGGCGCGCTTGGCCAGATTGGACAGGCCGGAAATCGTGTCCCGGCTTTCCACGTCTGCGCTGATACGGCCGGAGAGGCCGGAGCGCCGCGCGGCCAGCAGGGCCATTTCCTGGCTGCCCAGACGACCATCCTGCGGACGGTGACCTCCAACCATTAACAGCCGGTCGACCTTTTTCTTCTGAAGCAAGGAAATGCCCTTGTCGATCCGCGCAGAGGCATCAGCCGCGTTATCTGTATAGAAAACAACGCCCAAGCCGCCGGATGCCTTGCCGGTCTGGTCCGACAGGCGGGTTGCGCCCCAGAACAGGAGCGTCGCGGCAAGGTCTGCTATGACCAGCCAGATCAGCAATTTCAGGATGCGTCGACTCACGAAGGCTATATTCACGAGATGCCCGACGCCCGCTAGGGCACAATCGCAACACTTACTACATATTCACAGTTAAGCCTTGGGCACTTGCCGGCCAAGAGAGGCGAGATAGTCATGCGCCGGGCTTGTCAGGGGCAAGGGCAGCTCATCCAGCGCAAACCAGCCCCAGCCGCCATGCTTGTGCGGCTCCATCACACGCGGTTCGCCGGATAGGATGCGGGCGGTATAGACCGGCGCGACCCAGTGCCTGCCATCACCCTTATTGATCGTCTCTGCGATGCAGGCGAGGCCCGTCAGTTCTATCCGTACGCCCAGTTCCTCTTCGATCTCACGGCGGGCGGTATCTTCCGCACGCTCGCCGAAATCAATTTTACCGCCCGGCAGACCCCAGGCCCCGGCCTCCGGCTCTTTCAGGCGCTGGATCAACAGAAGGCGGCCTTCCTCATCCAGGATAGCGGCACCACATCCGGCGCCCGGAAGAAGATGGGAATCAGTCATGCCCGGACCCTACAGGCAATACCCATGTTTGGGCAGGGTTTCGGGGCATTCCCGTGGCCAATAGGGGGCGCCCCGCTTGTCATCCTGCGGATCAGGCGTAGGCTGTTTTGAAATATCCCGCAGGCGACAGGAGACGGCCATGTCCTACACAATCAACCGCATGCTTTCCAACACCTCGCTTGATGAGGCTGACAAGCGCACCCGTGAGGCGCTTTCCTCCAAAGGCTTTGGCGTGCTGACCGAGATCGACGTGCAGGGGACGATGAAGAAAAAGCTGGATGCCGACATGCCGGGCTATCGCATTCTGGGGGCCTGTAATCCGGACATGGCTTTCAAGGCGATCGGTATTGAGCCGCGCGTCGGCGCGATGCTGCCCTGTAATGTTATCCTGCGCGAAGTTGACGGCGGCGTGGAGGTTAGCGCGATTGACCCTGTCGCCTCCATGCAGGCCATCGAAAATGACACGCTGCACTCTGTGGCAGGGCAGGTCCGCGACATGTTGGCCGACGCGGTGGCAGCCATCTGACAGCAAAGCAAGAGAAGGGGAAGGGGGGGCAGACCATGGCAAAGATATTGGGGCTCGGCGGGATTTTCTTCCTCTGCAAGGATGTCGAGGCGACCCGAGCTTGGTACAAAAGCGTTCTGGGCATGGAGATTGATGAATATGGCGGTGCCAGCTTCTCCCATGCCGAATCAGGCATGCAATTCCCGACTGGCGCCCGCACTATCTGGGCGCCCTTCAAGGCAGGTAGCGACTATTTCAAACCGTCAGGCAGCGATTTCATGATAAACCTGATGGTCGATGATCTGGACGGAATGGTCGAGCGCATCCGTGCGGAAGGGGGGCAGCTGGAAGGCGAGCCGATGATCGAAAGCTATGGAAAGTTTGCCTGGGTGATGGACCCCGACGGCCGCAAGATCGAACTGTGGCAACCTGTCGAGTCCGGCCTCGCCTCGGAAGCCTAGCCGAACAGGCCGGCAATCTTGTCCCAAGGGACCAGGAAGACTGTAATCAATACAGCCGCCAGCGTGCCGGCAAACCCTACCAACATCAGCGCGCCATCCTGTGCCACCAGAGCCACGCCGAATAGCATGATCACAAAACCCGGTGCAGCAACTGCAAACGGCACGAATTCCAGCGGGACCAGCGTCAGTGCCATGAGCGTCACGGCAATAGCGGCAAAGTAAGTGGCGATACTTCCAGTCGCCCATTTCAGGCGCTCAGTAATAAGCCGGTCCAGGCGCTTCAGAAAGGGCTTGGCATTCTCTTCGGCCTTTTTCAGCTTTTTGCGCTCAATGGACTGCTTTTGAATGAAATTCGGCATCCAGATGTGATCGGCACCGAAAATTATTTGTATACTGAAAAGAATGATGATCACGCCGACAATCATCGGCAGGCCGGGGATAGCGCCAATCGGCGGCAGAACAACCAATGCGCCCAGCAACATGATCACCGGGCCAAACGACCGGTCGCCATACATATCCAGTATTTCACCGATGGAAACCTTATCGGAGTCGCTCTGCTCGACGACGGCAGAGAGAACTTCTTCCAACGGAGCATTATTCGACGTGGACATTCAATTCCTTTCCTTGTGGCTGACAAACGTTTGAGACAGGGAAAGGTTCACTTGTGCCTAGTCTGGTATGGGCGGCGTAGAATGCAGCTAAAAAAATGGCCGCGTGGCAATTACCAACGCGGCCCGAGGAGAGGTCTTGGAGTTGAGTGCAGCGCCTACTTGCGTGCTGTCGCCTTGCACTCTTCAATTTCTTCAGCGTTCAGCTGGGAGTCGGACGTTCCGAAGGAAACGATCTCGCCAGCTTTTTTCGCGATTTTCTTGCAGTCGCGGACAGAGGCTTTCTTGCGGTTCATGTCGCCTTTGCACACGGTGTTTTCGCACAGGAACACAGTGCCATTGGCAACCACTTTGTCATCCCCGACTGGGGCGGCGGTTTCAAAGGTGAAAGTGGCCGCGAAAGCAGGGCCGGTAAGGGCCAGGAAAGCAGCGCCGAGAGCAGCAGAACGTAGCATGGGAGGAATGCCTTTTGGTTGGTGGATCTTGAATAGGGGTGGAAATCCGTGTTTCCGTGTAGGCTCACTAACTAATAGTGACGAAAGCGTCAATTGTTCAGCCTTTCGCGGCGCTGTGATCGTTTACTCCTGAGAGGCCAGCAACCGCACGCCGGTTTCCGTCTTATCGTGATATGCGGCGGTCAGCACGGGGTCGTTGATCTTGGCGACGGCTCTGGTCACCGTCTGAACGGTGCAGTCTTCATCTACGCGGGGTGCGCCGGAGACAGGAACATCATAGCGGCAGGCGCGACTGGCCTGTTCTTGCAGTGAATTCAGTACGTTTAGGGCACCGTCATGGCTCGTCAGAGCGCTTGCATCATATTGAATTTGAACACTTATCGGGCGGGGCGCTTCTGCACTGGCTGCCGGCGCGATGGCCAGGGCCGTACCAGCCAGGGCCAGCGGTGCGAGGGTTTTGAGGAAAGATGGCATGGGAGGAAACCTTCTTGCGGGTTGCGGCGATCAGTCACCGTAAGCAGAGATTATGATCAATGAATAAAATGTCAATCATTCACTGATCATTTTTTTCGAATCCTCTTGCCCCGGCGGAACAAATTGCTGTGGCCCGTCGGCTCGCTATTGTAGCGGCAGAAACAGGATGACCGGGCAAACCCGGCTCAGGAGGAGAGGAAGATGGATTTCAATATTCCGCAGGATATCGCCGACTATCTGAAAGTGCTGGACCAGTTCATTGAGGACGAGATCAAGCCGCTGGAACAGCAGGATGATAATATCCGCTTCTTTGATCATCGCCGCGAATGGGCCCGCACCGATTTTGACAATGACGGCCTGCCGCGCCCGGAATGGGAGGCGCTGCTGAAGGAAGCCAAGCGCCGTGCCGATGCTGCCGGCCATCTGCGCTATGCCCTGCCGGAAGAGTTTGGGGGGCAGAATGGCTCCAATCTCGGCATGGCCATTATCCGTGAGCATTTTGCCAGAAAGGGCCTAGGCCTGCATAATGATTTGCAGAACGAACATTCGATTGTCGGCAACTTTCCGCAAATCCTGATGCTGAGAGACTTTGCGCGCCCCGACCAGAAACACCTCGCCACCGCTGCGCTGGAGGGCAAGTTCCTGGCCTGTTTCGGCCTGACCGAGCCGGACCATGGCTCTGACGCGACGCATATGGAAACGCGCGCCGTGCGCCACAAGAAAGACGGCAAGGATGGCTGGCTGATCAATGGCGAGAAGATGTGGATTACCGGCATGCATGTCGCGACGCACATCATGCTGTTCTGCCGCACAAGTGGAGAGGATGGCGATGCCCGCGGCATCACTTGCCTGATCATCCCGGCCGACGATCCGGGTGTGATCATCGAAGAATATATGTGGACCTTCAACATGCCGACGGACCATCCGCGGCTGACAATCAAGGATGTCTGGGTGTCGGAAGATGCCGTCTTCGGCCCGCCGGAAGGGGGCCTCGCCCTGGCCCAGCACTTCGTCCATGAAAACCGCATTCGCCAGGCCGCCAGCTCTGTCGGCGCAGCCATGTATTGCATTGATGAGAGCGTGAAATATGCCCGCGAGCGCAAGCCCTTCGGCAAGGCGCTGGCGACCAATCAGGCGATCCAGTTCCCGCTAGTGGAGCTGGCGACCGAGGCTGAAATGCTTCGCCTGCTGATCTTCAAGACGGCCTGGGAAATGGACCAGATGTCAAAGCCGGACGTGGCCATCCATCTCTCCGACAAGGTCTCGATGTGCAACTACCGGGCAAACCGCCTCTGCTGCAACGCGGCCGACCGGGCGATGCAGGTGCATGGCGGCATGGGCTATTCCCGGCACAAACCGTTTGAGCACATCTATCGCCATCACCGCCGCTATCGCATCACGGAAGGCTCTGAAGAGATCCAGATGCGCAAGGTTGCTGGGCATCTCTTCGGCTTCATGGGCCCCGGCAAACACGGCCAGTCCAAAGGTGAAAAAGACTCCAAAGGCAAAAGCACCGAACCCACCGATTTCGCGGTGCGGTGAATCCCTCAGTGCTTGAAGCACTCCTTGCGATGCCATTCCAAAAAGGCTGGGTGAGGGCGTTGTTTGGGATCAGCAGGAACGCTTGCTTTCCGGGTTGGAGACATCATGCTCCATACCCGGTCCGCATCGTTCACTTGCCGCGAAACCTGAATGTCGTAATTATCCGAAAGCGTGATCAGCCCGCGATCAAACATCCAATGAATGGTGCCTGATAAGGCAATACCATTCTGGATGTGATCCGGCCCGTCATGTTCAACCGGTTTAATATGCGCGGCCTGAACCTCGGCTCTGCCCTTGCCGTTGATAAACTGCATTCCGGTAAAAGCGCATCTTTTGTCGTATGCGTGAATGACCGCGTTGCGGAATATCTTTTTCCTGACGGGGCGCGTGATGATTTGCTGAAATCGTTCGCGTTCTTCCCCAAAGACAAACGGTGCTGGACCTTCCCGAAAGCCATCATGAGGGAGATCCTCATCGTCTTCGTCGAACCTTGGAAGCTCCTCATTAAGAGGATTGCCCTTGTAGCAAATTCTATAGAAGTCTTCGTCCGATATCTCCCGCACAGCAGACTGTGCGTAGCCTGTCGGCTTGTTTGTTCCGGTGGCTAGTCGGGACTCCATAAACTTGGTGCCGTCTCGATAGGGAACGAACTTCTCAAAGCCTAAATAGCTGCCATGCTCCATATAGGCGAAAAATAGACCTTCCTGATTTGGGTCGGGTAGTACATGTGTGACTTTTGCGATGGCGTTGTAACCAGAGGAGCCCTTACCTCCGCGAAGCTCATTATAGACAATCCAGTCTCCGACTGTTTGCTCTACCGTGCGCAGATATCGCGCTGGGAAATGATACCTTTCATGGGGGAGGTCATCATAAATGGAGCCCGGTCTGTGTAGAAATACGCCCTTGGCCATTTGAGCCTTCCCTAATGAATCAACAGGGCGACAGTTTGGCCAGGTAATTCCAAAGATCAATCTCTACGAATTTTCCCCTCGTGCGCGAATGGTTAATCGGGCGGTAACTATCGTTAGGCATTTCTCGTCTGATCCAGATTGAAACAGGCGGGAAGGGAGACGGGAGATGTCTCTGCTCGAACGGGTTATTCGCGGCCACCGGTGCCGCTCTACGCATCATTATATTGCGATGGATGCCCTGTCGCTGATCGCAACCGATGATGCGGAGATGTGGAAGGATTTGTTCCTCGTCCACCATGAGCATTTGCTGGCCGGGGCGAAAGCGCCGGACTCGACCTTCAAGGATTTCAAGAACCACGTCCTGCATATCTCCGAGGGCGAATGGGGCGGCGCGCCGGGCAAGGCGATGGAATGGTACGCCAATTCGGTTGACCATCTGCGCAAGAAACAATGGAGCAAGGCCGCCTATGCCCTCGGCGTGCTGAGCCATTACTACGCCGATCCGATCCAGCCCTTCCATACGGGGCAGACGGAGGAAGAGGGTGCCATCCACCGCGCCGTGGAATGGAGTATTGCGAAATCGCGTGACAAGATTGACGGCCGGATCGCCACGATCGGCTATCCGGATGTTCCGGTGCCGGACGGCATCGGCTTTGTGGCGGACATGGTGCGCAATGGCGCGCGCCTGTCGCATGAGCACTACCAGACCTTCATTGACCATTATGATCTCGACGCCGGCGTCAAAGATCCGCCCAGCGGTCTTGATGAAACCATGTTCGACGCCATCGTCGATCTGGTCGCCTATGCCACGGCCGGGTTCGGCGCTATCCTGACCCGCGCTATTCGCGAGGCTGCCGTCAGCGCGCCGAAGACCCATCTCACCCTGCAAGGCTATATTGAGACGCTGGATATTCCGATCCGCTGGGTTACGGCGAAGCTGTCCGATGCCGCCGACAGGCACACGGTCACGCGCATGTACAAGGAATTCCAGAAAACAGGAAAAGTCATCCGTACCCTGCCGGAAGATGACAAGGTGATCCGCAAGCTGCACGCAAAACAGGTGCTGCGCACGCCGCTGAAAGAACTTAACAAGCAGGAGATTGGCCCGATCGGCTCGAAGAACAAGGCCGTCGAGGAGCGCCTGCTGACCCAGCTGATAGAGGACGAGGCAAAGCTGAACGTCGCCGAAGAGACCGCAGAAGATGTAGGTGCCGCAGAGTCTGAGGCCGAAGAAATCCTTCTGGATCAACCGATCATGGAAGAAACTGCAGAAGAAGTCGAGGCCGAGTCTGAAGAGCCGGAAGAGGTGCCCGCGCCGAAGAAACAGGCCCCGCCCAAGGCTGAAGAGGTTCTGTTTGAACCGGAGGAGGCGAACGCCGAAACGCAGGCACCCACCTCTGAGGAAGACTATGATGACGAGAGCGGAGATATCGCCCGTCGCAGCCGCATCACGCGTGACTCCCCCGTCGTGGAAGCGCCGAGCATTGGCAAGAAAACCGCCAAGCGACTTGGCCGCGCCGGTATCACTACGGTCGGCGATCTGCTGGATTGCGATCCGGAAGAAACCGTTTTCCTGCTGGATGTTGCCTATATCGATGTCGACACGCTGAATGACTGGAAAGACCAGACCATCCTGATGATGGAGGTGCCGGGCCTGCGCGTGCATGATGCGCAAATCCTGGTCGGTGCAGGTATCCGCAACCGCGCCGAACTGGCCGAGGCACCGGCGCGCACGCTGTTCATGCTGGCCAGCGAATTCCTTCAGACCCCGGAAGGGGACCGCGTGATCCGCGATGACGACTATCTTGCCGAAGAAGAAGTCAATGGGTGGATCGAGATGGCCAAAACGGCCGCCTAGCCCTGCCAGGCGGCCGGTTCAGGTCTTCGCCTAAAGACGTTCGAACTCCGCCGTGAAGTGGCGCATCATGGGCGGCTCCTTCACGATTTTCAGGCCGCGGATGTCATCCTTGCGTTTCGCCAGTTCCTCAAACACTTCGACGATATAGTCCGCATGCGACTGGGTATAGACGCGACGCGGCATGGCGAGGCGCACCAGGTCCATTCGGGCCGGCTCCTCGCTGCCATCCGGCTTGCGCCCGAACATTACCGTGCCGATCTCGCAGCCACGAATACCGCCCTCTTCATACAGGGCGCAGGCTAGCGCATGGCCCGGATATTCCAGCGGTGGAATGTGCGCCAGCCATTCGCGCGCATCCACGAACACGGCATGGCCGCCTGCGGGCTTCATCACCGGCACGCCCATTTCGTCCAGCCGCTCGGCGATATAGGCATTCGTCCGTACCCGGTAGCGTAGATAGTCCTCGTCCACAATTTCGGTCAGGCCCTGCGCAATGGCGTCCAGATCCCGGCCGGCAAGGCCGCCATAGGTGGGGAAGCCCTCGGTCTGGATCAGGCGCGTGCGGGCCTGCTCGGCCAGGGTGTCATCATTCAGCGCCAGCCAGCCGCCAATATTGGCGAAAGCATCTTTCTTGGCGCTCATCGTCATGCCGTCGGCCACGCGGAATGTGTCGCGCACGATGTCCTTGATGGAACGGTCCTGCTGGCCATGCTCGCGCAGCTTGATGAACCAGGCATTCTCCGCAAAGCGGCAGCCATCAATGAAGAAGGGCTTGCCATGCGCATGGGCAATCTCTGCCGCGCCGCGAATATTCTCCAGGCTGACCGGCTGTCCGCCGCCAGCATTGTTCGTGATTGTCATCATCACGCAAGGCACTGCGTCGCCGCGCTTCGTCATCAGGCGTTCCAGCTCGGCAAGGTCCATATTGCCCTTGAACGGGTGGTCCAGGGACGGGATCTTGCCCTCTGCAATGGGCAGGTCCAGCGCCTCGGCACCCGCGGCCTCGATGTTACCGCGTGTTGTATCGAAATGCGTGTTGGAGGGGATGACCAGGCCGGGCTTTGCGATCAGGGAGAACAGCAAATGCTCTGCGGCGCGGCCCTGGTGGGCGGGAATGATATGCTTGAAATCCATCAGGTCACGCACAGCCGCTTCAAAGCGGTAAAAGCTCGGCGCGCCGGCATAGCTTTCATCGCCGGTCATCATGGCGCCCCATTGCGCCGCGCTCATGGCCGAGGTTCCGCTGTCTGTCAGCAGGTCAATCAGCACATCATCCGAGTGCAGTTTGAAGAGATTGTAGCCCGCTTGTTTCAGCAGGCGTTCGCGCTCCTCGCGCGTCGTCATGCGGATCGGTTCGACCGATTTGATGCGGAAAGGTTCGATAATGGTTTTCATGTCTGGCACTCCTGGCTCTGCAAGGTCCTGGAGATTGCCGTCAACGGGCGCACACACAGGACTTATCCTGCGCCGCGGTTGCCTCATCATGGGGATAAGACCGCGCTCAGCGCCTGTTGTGAGGCCTGTGCCATATCATGCGAATATTATTCCGCGCAAGATCGGGAATTGCTGAGGTGTCAGTCCTCGAACGGACCGGCCAGCGCCTTGTCCATCGCCAGCAGGGATGCGCCGAAGATCAGCAGGTTCACACCGGCCAGTGTGCCCACGGCCCAGGTCGCGCTGCTGGGCAGTCCGATCAGGATGAACAGACCAGCCAACAGGCCAAGCAGGCCGGATATCACCAGCATGCCCTTGCCGCTGCCTTGCAGGTGGTTGCTGCTAAGTGCCAGAGCCAGCTGCACGATGCCCTGCGCCAGGAAGGACACGCCAAGAACAATCGCGAAGGAGACAAGCCCGATCATCGGGAAGACCAGCAGCGCGATACCGCCTGCGAAATACAGCAGTGCCAGCAGCAGATGGTGCAGCTTGCCATCCAGGCTGGGGCGCCATGCCCACCAGAAATGAACCACGCCGCCAATGATGATCAGATAGGCGAGAATGAAATTGTAGGAGAGGCCCGCAATGAAGGGGAAGAGGATCGCCAGAGCGCCCAGAATGAGAAAGATAATGCCTGCAGTCTTCATGGGGGTCAGCCTTCCATTGGTCTCCTGTCAGACAGCATATAGGGAGGTAATTGCGTCAAACCAGACCGTTATCCCCGCGGATTGAGGCCTGCGGCAACATAAATGCTGTCGATCGCAGACATGTTACCAACCGCGTCGGCGCCCCCGGTCAGCGGTGCGGCGCGTCCGCGCATCACATTCAGCACATGGCCTAGCTGGTGATCATAGGTTGTGCTGGATGGAACGCTCTCCACGCGGGTCTTGCCCATATGATGGATGGTGATCTCATGGCCCAGCTGCGGATGGACGGGATTGGTCATCTCGATGGAGCCATCAGCGCATTCCGCCCGCAGGAAAGTTTGACGTGTCACGCCGGGGGCCATGCTGGTCTGGATCTTCGCCTGCACGCCGCCCGGAAAGCCCAGCTGAGCTTTCATGCTGAGGTCCACGCCATCCCGTTCGCAGACAGCCTCGGCTGACAGGACGCGCGGCTCGGTCCCGGCCAGGGTACGGACCATGTGGACGGGGTAACAGCCGAGATCCATCAGGGCACCGCCGCCCAGCTCCAGCGTGTGGCGCAGTTCTCCCTCGCGATACGGGATCTCGACATCAAAAATGCCCTCCAGCGTGTGCAGCGCGCCCAGCTCTTCCCGGCGGATAATGTCCAGCACTAACTGGAAGGCGGGGTGAAAGCGATAGTGGAAGGCCTCGATCAGGGTCTGTCCAGTGCGGTGGGCGGCCGTAACCATATTAACGGCTTCGGGCGTGTTCATCGCAAATGGCTTCTCGCACAGCACCGCCTTGCCGGCTTCCAGCGCGGCAATGGTTAGATCAGCATGGCGGTGCGGGGGCAGGGCGTTATAGACCAGGTCCACATCCTCGCGCTCGACCAGTGCCAGATAGTCGGTTTCGGTCGCAGGAATTCCGTATTGCCCGGCATATGCCTTGGCCCGTTCCCCATCTCGGGCGGCCACGGCGGTAATCGTGCAATCCTCGCGCCGTGAGACTGGCTCAATCATCGCCTTAGGCCCGATCTTAGCGGCTCCGAGTATCCCGATACGGATCATCAAATTGTTCCTTTTTGCGTCTGTCTGGTAACCGGCCTGTGGATAACAAGTAAACAGATCCGGCCTTTTTGTTTACCCGGCCCTAACGGCTCTTAACACTAATGGCTTCAAACGGTGCTTCCATGCCCCTCTATGGTAACGAAGCGGTAAGCACAACAGGGGTTAATAAAGCATCTGAAGCCGTTAATCCTGGGAGTGCTTTCGCACATGTTGACTGAAATTACTGCGCACCTCGCCACACATAACGGCCTTTCGCAGGAAACCGCAAAGCGTGCCCTCGGCATTGTTCTGAATGCGGCAGAGCGTCAGGAGTCTCCATTTGCGCTGGCCATGTTCAAGACAATTCCCGGCGCGCGGGCCCTGTCTGCCCGTATCGGCAGCGACATTGGCGCGCCGACCGGCACGATTGCCCGCATGATCGAGCAGACCCCCGGCGGCAAGCGTCTCGTGGCCCAGTCCATGATTAGCGAACTGCACGGCTTGGGCCTGGATCACAAGGCCATCGGCCAGCTGCTGCCCGCGATCTCTTCCTATATGGAACAATATCACGGCCTGACAGGCTTTGGCCATCTGGGAGACCTGATCGGCTCTGACCTGGATGCAGAGGCAGCCGCTGCGCAAGCGGCCTGATGCCCGCCCCCAAGACTATATGAGCAAGCCGCCTTTCGGGGCGGCTTTTTCATGTCTGCAGAAGAATTTTCAGGTAGAGTGAACCAATCGCCTGGTCACTGCGTAACAGTTGTGACCTGTAGATTTCATTCCTAACCGCTGAAATGTGCGGGTCGACAGACGGGGGCCGGGTCTGCTTGTCGGGTCCGGCCCTTTTCATTTGGCCTCAGCCTGTCTATGTCGGATGTCGATTATCAAAAGGGCTGGCGGACATGCAGGATCGGGATTCACTGAACGCGGATGAGCGGCTGGCGCTGGATCTGATGGCGGCCATTCGCGCCGATGCCGAAGCAGCCTGCGCGCCCCATGCGGTCGAGATGGTTTCCGTCACGATTGATGTCTCCGCTGCCGCCTATGCCGATACCCCGACGGAGCTGGAGGCCCGGATAGACCGGCGCACGCGCACCATTCTGTTTACCGGTGGCCTGGCCCTGCAAAACGGCGCGCCGGTCATGAAGGCGACGGCGGTCTATCGCATCCTTCCCGAATGATGCCGGCTTGCCCGATCTGCGATCTGCGCTAGCTGACGGTGAGACAAGATACTGGCGCTGATAAAGAGGATGCTACCATGCCGACTGTTCTGATCACCGGGGCAAATCGCGGCGTAGGTCTCGCCCTCGCGCGGCAGTTTCTGTCCAACGGATATGACGTGATCGGTACGGCGCGTGAGCCGGACAAGGCTGACGAGCTAAAAGCTGCGGGCGCGAAAACCATGCAGCTGGATGTGGCAGACCCGAACTCCATCGCTGCGCTGAAGGCCGGTCTGGGCGATACACCACTCGATTATCTGGTCAACAATGCGGGCATTGCCAGCAGCACGGCGCTCGGCGATCTCGACTATGGCGAATTCGAACATGTGCTGCGCGTTAATACGATTGCCCCCCTGCGCATCATCGAAGCGCTGACAGACAATGTTGCGGCGGGTGACAAGAAGGTTATTGCGAATTTGACCAGCAAGATGGGCTCCATAGAAGTGACGGACGCACCCTCAGCCCTGATCTACCGCACCTCAAAGGCCGCGCTGAACATGGCGCTTCGGACTGCAGCGCGCAGCTTGGCCGGGCAGGGCATCAGTGTGCTGACATTGCATCCCGGATGGGTGAAGACGGATATGGGTGGCCCGAACGCGCTGGTCTCTCCGGAAGACAGCGCCGCCGGTCTCTACAAGGTGATCACCGGCACCGCTCCGGCGACGGAGCTGCGCTTCTTTGACTATGAAGGCAATATCCTGCCCTGGTAGGCGCAGGATCAGCTTTGCGGCGCGCCATGCTGTGATGCGCTGGCGGCCATGTCTCTCATGTCGTCCGGGCTCAGCCCTTTGACATCTGTGTCTGCCCGCAGACGGGGCAGGGCTTCCGGGTGTTCGGCCTGCAGCCATTCGATCATCTTTTCACGGATGTAACAGCGCAGATCCCACGCCTTGGGCGATGTGCTGGCAGAAGCCAGGGCGCGGATGGTGATCGAAGTGCCCTGGGATTCCGTGACCTGCAGGTTCACGACATTCCGGTCCCACAAATCAGTCTCCTTGCAGATCTCTTCCAGCTTTTCGCGCATTTTCTGCACCGGCGCGTGGTAATCCACCGTCCAGAAGATGCTGCCGAGAATGGAGGCGCTCTTGCGCGTCCAGTTCTGGAAGGGCTGTTCGATGAAATAGGACAGCGGCACGATCAGGCGGCGCCAGTCCCAGATACGGATGACGACATAGAACAGGCCGATCTCCTCAATCCAGCCCCATTCGCCTTCCACCACGACGGCATCATCAATCCGGATCGGCTGGGTAAAGGCAATCTGCAGCCCGGCGATGACATTGGACAGCATCGGCCGCGCGGCCAACCCAATCGCGATGCCGGCAATCCCGGCCGAGGCGAACAGGCTGACCCCGATCTGCTTCACACCCGGGATGACGGTCAGGGCCGCGGCCAGCGTGACAATACCTGCTGCGACGATCCATATACGACGCACGACGTCCAGCCGCGTGGCGGCCTTGCGCGCTTCCAGATTGTCCTCTGCGTCCAGGTGCAGATTGGCCAGCCGGCGCTTGACCAGCGCATCCACAATCGTGGCAATCAGCCAGCCGATGGCGATGATGAACAGCACATTGGCAGTAATCCGGGCGAGGCCGATCAGGTCAAAATCGCCGAGATAGTCTTCCGGCACATATGACGTGCCCACCAGCAAGGCAAATCCTGCCAGCGCGAACAGGACCGGCGGCCTGAACCGTTTCAGCCAGCGCGGGCGACGCCCGAGTTTGTCCACATTTCTGGAGATGCTGAACCCCTTTCTCTGCGGTGTTGTTCTGGTCAAAAGGCTAGGCCGCTCCTTCTCTCTTTCAAGCCGGGGCAGGGCTGTTGCGGGGGCGGAGCGGGGCTTTGCCTATCCTCTGGGCGCAAGGGGCCTTTGCCGGTCGCCCTTCCGGCAGGCAAAAACAGCTCAATCCGGACTTCATCGGCCGCAGGCTACTTTGCAAAACGGTAAGGTTCTGGCAGCAAGGAGGATAAAGAGAAAAGATATGCCATGGCTGGCCCCTGACAGGGAATGGCCGTCCTCATTTTCAGGAGAGTTTGCAATATGCTGAAATCCCTCATGAGCACCGGTCTTGCCGCTGCATTGGCGCTGTCCCTGGCAGCATGCGGCGGTGGCGGTAAAGCGTCTGAAGATGTGCCGACCCTGCGGCGCGGCATCTCGGCCAAGGTCGACACGCTGGACCCGAACAAATCCTCGGCTCAATGGGAAAACATCATCATCGGTGACATGTTCATCGGCCTGACGACAGATGGTCCGGATGGCCGCCCGCAAATGGGTATGGCTGAGAGCTATGAGGTCAGCGACGATGGTCTGGTCTGGACGTTCAAGCTGGGTGATTATCAATGGTCTGACGGCCATCCTGTGACGGCGCAGGACTTTGTCTATGGCTTCCGCCGCATTCAGAATCCGGAAACGGCCTCTCAATACGCATCCCTGCTGTGGCTGGTCAAAAATGCCGAAAAGGTCAGCAGTCAGCAGCTGCCGCCGGAAGAGCTGGGCGTGAAGGCGCTGGACGACAAGACGCTTGAAATCACGCTGGAATATCCCGCTCCCTACCTGCTGGGCCTGCTCAGCCACTACACGACCTTCCCGATCCCAAGCTGGGCGGTTGAGCAATATGGCGATGCCTGGATCCAGCCGGAAAACATCGTGGTGAACGGCCCGTACAAGCTGGTTTACTGGCGCACGGGAGACCAATTGGTCTCCGACAAAAACCCGACCGGCTTCGGCGCGGCAGAAGCCTGCTTCGACCGGGTTGTCTATCTTGAACTGGAAGACCAGGTGGCCATCGAGAACAAGATCACGGCGGGTGAACTGGATATCAATAACAGCTTTGACGGTACGCGTTATACCGAGTTGGACGAGAAACTGCCGGGCTGGGTGCGCACTACGCCCGCGCTGATCGCAACATACTGGACGTTTAATACGAAAACCGCTCCATTTGATGATGTGCGCGTGCGTCAGGCGCTGTCCATGGCGCTGGACCGCGAATTCATGGTCAAGAACGTGCTGACGACCGGCTATCTGCCAGCCTATTCCTTCGTGCCGCCGGGCATCAACAATTATGATGTCGACCGTCCGCAAGTCGAATGGAAGGACATGCCCCGCGAGCAACGCCTTGAGGAAGCCCGCCGCCTGCTGGAAGAGGCGGGCTATGGCCCGAACAAACCGCTGGAGTTTGAATTCATTCACCGCTCCTCGGACGACAACCCGAAAGTGGCCCCGGTCGCTCAGGCCAATTGGAGCGATATTGCCCCATGGGTTAAGCCGGTCATCGTGAAGCAGGATACCAAAGTCCTCTATGCCCGCCTGCGCCAGAAGGATTTCATCTTCGCGGACGGAGCCTGGGTCGCGGATTACGACGATCCGATCAACTTCCTCTACCTGCTCGACAGTGAGACGGGCCAGCAGAACTATGGCGACTATACCAATACGGAATATGACGCCCTGCTGGACAAGTCGAACACGGAACTGGACCTGAAAAAGCGTGCAGAAATCTTTGCTGAGGCTGAAGAGCTGATGCTGAACGAGTATCCGATCACGCCGATGTGGTTCCAGGTCACCAAGAATCTGGTCGATCCTACGCTGACCGGCTGGGAAGAGAACGCGAAGGATAATCACCGTTCGCGCTTCCTGTGCCGTGATGGCATGCAGTCAGCCGAATAGACTTTCCTGGCAGCAGGGGGGGGCAGCCCATGGAACATGAAATGGAGGTCGCGGGTCTCGGCTCTGCCGGGGGAGTGTCACATGGGGAGCACCATCCGGTGCGCTCCGGCCAGCCCTGCGCCAATTGCAAGACCATTGTCGAAGACCGCTACTGCACCACGTGCGGTCAGCTCGCCTCGAACTTCCATCGGCCGGTCTGGGATCTGGTGATGAGCAGCCTGGCCGACACCTTCGCGCTGGACGGGCGGCTCAGCCGCTCCCTGCCGCTGCTGTTGTTCCGGCCGGGACGGATGACGCGCAACTATCTCGATGGAAAGCGCGCACGCTATGTGCCGCCATTCCGCCTGTTCCTGCTCAGCTCCGTTCTCTTTTTCCTTACCCTGTTCACCCTGGGGGACCGGCTCGGATGGTACAGCGACTGGCATATCGGCGATGAGATCGGCAGAGAGATTCCGGGTACGATAACTTACGTTCCCGATGGGGACAGTGACGCGCCAGACGTTCCCGTCATCGATGAGGCCTACGTTCAGGACTTACGCGACGAACTCGCCAATTCCGACATTTCCGATGAGCGGCGGGAAGAGATCTCCAAGCAGCTTGCCGCTGCGCAGGGTGGCATCAACATGAACAATATCCTGCTGCCGTCCGGCAGGGTGGATCGTGAAGCCCTGCGCCAAGCGGTGGACGAGCGGGTTGGCCCCGAGGCGACCCCCGAAGCGCACGAACAGATGTGGCGTGCGGCAGACCATGCCGCCACGGTTTATGAAAATCAGGACAAGTTTGGCGCGCGCATCCGCGAATGGGCGCCGCGCTTCAGCCTGCTGTTCATGCCCATCCTCTCGCTGTTGCTGGCGCTGCTCTATGTCTGGCACCGCAAGCAGTACATCTATGATCATGTGATCACGGCGCTGCACATCCAGACCTTCATCTATTTCATGCTGACTGGCCTGTTGCTGGTCGGCGCTTTGTTGCCGCAGAACGTCTGGTGGCTTGTCATGTTCGGCCTGACGGTGCCGGTCGTCTATATCTACAAACAGCTGCGCGTAACCTATGGCACGGGCCGCTTCATGTCCCTGATGCGCACACTCATCCTGCTGCTCATAAGCACCATCATCCTCTCCACCCTCAGCGTCTGCCTCGTCATCCTCAGCTTCTATCTGGTCTGATATATTGCACTGTCGGCAGTGGGGCAGGGGCACCACGCGCTGGCCGCGCCCCATCGTGCCCGCAGGCCTAGTTCAGGCGTCGGACACGGAATGTGGTTGAATGATCGTCCAGTTTCATCAGATAGCTGCCAAGCACAGCGCGTTTGATGGTTGCTGTTTCAGCCTTGCGGGCCATGCTGCGCGGTACCTTGGTCGTGTCGATCTGACGCCAGATCTGCCCATCTTCCAAGTATACAGTGACAATTCCATTACGGTTGGTGTCGATCTTTTTCACCGCAACCGTGATCTCTTTCAACTCGTCATTGTCCGGCGCAGAATCTTTTGCCTCAGCGCGTTTCTTGAATAATTGCGGCAGGCTGGGCATCGAAAAGCCAAAGGCTTCGCGTTCAATGGCCTTCAACTCAGCGCGATTCACGGTTTGAACATCCCCGGTTTCCTCGGCCAGGCGAAACTTTCCGACGGCGTCGTCAAAACATTTCAGGCGTGCGGAATCATCGGAAATGGACGTGCAGGCATAAATTTCCTTGGTGGCAGAAGGCAGTTGCTCCTCCGCCTGCGCGTGGCAAGCCATTGCAGCGAATGCCGCCGTGAGTAGCAGAATTTTCCGGCTTTCCCGAGACATGTTTGCCCTCCTGAGGCCTGTTCTGGTTCAATAAGGATGCAACTTTGCAGACTTTAATTCAGTTGCAAAGATTACCTGCGCACCTTGAGTATTCGCGGCCTGTTTTTGCTCTGTTTGTTGCGGATTGCTACAAATGTGCCCACTGAGTGATGCGTTTCTGTCACACTCTCGTCAATTTCCGGGATTCCACAGCACTGTCTGATTGACTAGGCGGGGGGTGCCATCATTACTGGCATGTAAGGTCTGGCATGGGGGCCAGATTTGCCCGATTTGGGCTCAACTCAGGTAAATATCCTATTCGGAGGTTCAGGTGAGCGAACACAATTTGAAATCGCGTCTGCTGACGACATCCGTGTTTGCGGGGGCAGTCTTTGCTGCTGCTGCATACATGCCGGCTGTCGCTCAGGACGCAGATGACGACGTTGTACAGATTACGTCGGAAACTGCTGACGAAGAAGCGGTACAGGAGCGGATCCTCGTTACCGGTTCGCGTCTTGCAGGCTCGAACTACGCAGAAATCAGCCCTGTTACGACGGTTGGCGCAGAACAAATCGACCTCAGCGGTTCGCTGTCTGTCGAGAGCCTTCTGAACGACCTCCCGCAGGTTATCCCGGGTAACACGGTTACGTCCAACAACGCTGGCGGCGAAGACTTCGCAACCATCGACCTTCGCGGTCTGGGTGCAACCCGTACGCTGGTTCTGATCAACGGCGAGCGCGTGCCGCCGTCTTCCGTCAGCGGCGCAGTTGACCTTAACACGATCCCGGCCGGCCTAATCGAGCGCGTGGACGTTGTGACCGGCGGTGCATCAGCTGTGTACGGTTCCGACGCTATCTCCGGTGTTGTCAACTTCATCCTGAAGGACGACTATGAAGGTGGTGAGATCACGGTTCGCCGTGGTGCAACGACCGACGGCCAGTTGGCTGGCAGCGAAATCGTCACCGGCCTGTTCGGCGGCAACTTCGATGACGGTCGCGGTAACGCAACCATGTTCGTTCAGTACTCCAACCAGGATGGCGTTCTTCAGCGCGAGTTCGACTACTCCCGCGTTTCTGCTGCCCTGATGTATGGCTACGACTATGACACCGGTTACATGAATGGTGCCTATGTCGTCGACACACTGGGCGAGTTCACCAATGCCTATGACAAGATCATCGGCGATGGCGCTCTCCCGGTTATCTATGGTGGTGGTTCCGGTACCCCGCCATGGGGCACGATTGCTCTTGGTGCCACCAATGCCGCAAACGGTCTGTCCACGAACCCGGCAACCTCTGGCGCGTTCGCTTCCGTTGACCATGACTGTAACCCGGATACGCCGAATATCACGGTTGACTCCGCAAGCAGCCTGTCCTTCGACGCGAATGGCAATTTGAGCCCGCTGCTCGGTGCCGGCTATGTCGTCGGTAACCCGAACGCATGTACGATGCCGCTGCGTGAAAGCGGTTCTTCCCGCTATAACTATGCTCCGGACAACTACATCTACCTGCCTTCCGAACGTACGGGCATTTACTCCACGCTGACCTACGATCTGACGGACACGATCGAAATGAAAGCTCTGCTTTCATATCAGCAGTCCGAAACACAGGTTCAGTTGGCAGCAACACCTGTCACAGGCATTGCTGTTTCTCCGACCTCCGCAGCCATCGTAGGTGCTGACGGCATCATCGGCACTGCAGACGATCCGCATCCGGACCTGTCCGCAGCTCTGCTTTCGCGTACCGATCCGACTGCTGACTTCAGCATGGCATGGCGTTCGCTGGCTCTCGGTCCGCGTACTGCGGAGTACAAGAACCACTCCCTTCTTGGCCGTCTGTCCTTCAACGGTGATCTGAGCGAGCGTTACGACTGGAACCTGTCGTTCGGCTACGGCAAGGTGAACTTCGACTCCATCCAGCGCAACAACACCAACACTGTGGCTCTGGCCCAAGGGCTGGCCGGTTGTGACAATGTGGATCCGCTGTTCCTTCTGCCGAACTGTGTCGACGTGGACATTTTCGGTCCGAATACAACGACCCCGGCAATGCAGGACTTCCTGCGCACGGACATCCAGACGCAGAACACGCTCGAGCAAACCGCCATCTCCGGCTTCATCCGTGGCGACGTGTTCGAACTTCCGGCTGGTTGGCTGACGGGTGTTGTTGGTCTTGAGTACCGCAGCCAGGATGTTCGCCGTGTGAACGACGACGCTCAGCGCCGTGGTGAGATCGCAGGCTTCAACGCTGCTCAGAACATCGCTGGTAACATCGATGTGTATGAAGCTTACACCGAGGTTGGTGTGCCGCTGGTTTCCGACCAGACCTTCGTTGACGACCTGTCCCTCGAGCTTGGTTACCGTGTTTCTGACTACAGCAGCGTCGGTACCGTTGAATCCTACAAGTACGGCATCAACTATGCGCCGACTGACTGGATCCGCGCTCGTGCGATCTTCAACAAAGCTGTTCGTGCTCCGTCTGCAGACGAAACGTTCCGCTCTGGTGACCAGGGCTTCCCACGCTACACCGATCCGTGTAACTCCACACGTACGGGTGGTAACGCTGACCTGCTCGCTTTCTGTACGACAGATGGCAACATCTCCAGCGGTTTCGTCCCTGGTTCGTTCGCTCCGACCTTTGGTCAGGTGAACACGCAGGTTCAGGCCTTCTCCTTCGGTGCTGAAGACCTTGAAGCTGAAGAAGCTGAAACCATCACAGCTGGTTTCGTGGTTGAACCTGACTTCCTGCCGGTTGGCCGTCTGCGTGGTTCATTCGACTACGTGAACATCAAGCTGGACAACGCCATCGTCACCCGCGGTGCCGATACGGTCCTGTCCAGCTGCTACAACAATTTGGGTGCTACACCTCAGTCCGCTCTGGACTGTGCCCAGATCGTTCGTAGCCCGCTGACGGGGCAGATCGTTTCCGTGAACACCGGTCTGCAAAACAGCGCCGGCACGACGGAAATCACCGGCTACGACATCCAGATCGACTACAATTTCGATCTTGATGAAGTCTTCGCTGGTGCACCTGGCTCCTTCAGCCTGACCAACCTTACCACGATCACGGATGAATATCTGGATGCTGGTGACAACTATGCTGGTCAGACGCTTGGTGGTGTCAGCGGTTCGTTCCCGGACTACAAACTGTACACCACACTGGGCTATCGTCTGGATGACTGGTACTTCCAGGTATCCCACGCTTACATCCCGGCACTCAGCCAGAGCCTCTTCTGGTACGGTACCGAGGAAGACAACGGCGTGCCGAAAGCTCCAGAGTACAGCAACTTCGACTTCGCATTCAGCTGGAACGTCACGGACAGCTTCTCCGTGTCCGGTGCAATCAACAACGTTACGGATGAACTTCCGCCGCAAACGATCACGGGTGTGCTCGGCGGTGGTCAGGGCAACGTCGACGCCAACGAATACGCTGGCTGGGTTGTTGGCCGTACCTACTCCATCGGCGCCAAGTTCAAGTTCTAATCGGATTTGAATTTAAAAATTAGAAGGGCGGCGAATTCAGGTTCGCCGCCCTTTTTTCTTTTCTGGCGTTGCGGGGGCAGGGGGCATCTGCCCGTGCATGACAGTCGCAAAGCGTCAGACCCGCCTGGCATTTGCCGAGCGGGCTTGTCTCTGCTTAAAGGGAAACGGGAAGAAGGTTACTCTGTCTGTGGCCAGACAGCCTTGCCTTCTGCATCAACATAGCCGTCTTCCTGCATCATGGCACGCAGTGGTTCCAGATGCCTGGCATATTTTCGCCAGGCATCAATGCCCTTTCGATTGATGGGATTGCGCACCTGTGTGCTGGATGCTGTCGAGACACCGCCGCGAACTTCGTGCGGATGCAAGCAACCCTCAACAAATCCGACGCCGGAGCGTTCCATCATATCCCGGATCACGGTTTCCTGATTGTCGATGAGGTCTTCGAGAATGATGTCCATGAAGGGGGCGCCGATCTCTTTGCGCCAATGGTCTGTCAGCTGGCGATACAGGCGATAATTGTTGCGCAGGCCCTCAAACGTATAAGACCATGTGTAGGAATTGCGTGCGAAGACAACGCGATAGGCGCCGAACAGGGAATCCATCGGGTTCCTGCGCAGGTGAATGAAGCGTGCTTCCGGGAAAGCCTTGCGCGCGACGCCCACCATCGTGTAATTCTGCGGCAGCTTCTCTGTGAAATAGGGGGTCGTGCCGCGAAGATAGGCGGTTCGTTCAAGATAGCCTTCGCGCACGTCCTTCCAGTTGACTGTGCCGAGACGTTTCAGGGCTTCAATGTCGATCTTGTCGCCATTGCGACAGCCCAGTGCATCGCGCAGCGAGATCTGCAGAGCGTGGGTTTCTCCCATGCTGGTTACATCTGGATGGGCAGCAAATATCCGTTCGACCAGTGTGGTGCCGGACCGTGGCAAGCCAATGATGAAGAAGGGCACAGGTGTATCGGAGCCAGCTGGCGGTGTGACATCCAGGTTGCCCGTGAATTCCGAGATCATCTGCTCGGTCCAGGCTTCGCGTGTTTCCTGGTCATCAGGATTCAAAATGGCACTCAGTCGCGTGCTTTCCTCCAGCGCAGACCAGGCCAGATTCGTTTCGCCGACATCATCGGCTTCCTTGAACAGGGCGTAGAGCAGGCGGGCCCGGTCATGGTCCGGCATGTCCTTGCGCTCGGCCAGGGCCTGCAGGCGTTGAAGATGTGCGGTTTCCGTTGTCCAGCGGCGCAGGTCCGCAAGCCCGACATGGGTGATCGTATTGCCGGGGTCGCGTTTCAGGATTTCCTCAAAAACAGCTTCAGCTTCATCAAGGCGGCCAAGGTGGCGCAGGTTCAGGCCATGGTGGTAATGCGCCAGAATGAAGTCTGGCCGTGCCTGCATGGCGGCACCGGAATGTTTTAACGCTTGCTCGAAAAGGGCAGCCTGTGACAATGCCGTGCTGAGGCCATGATGTTGGAGAGGCGTCAGATTTTCCCGGTCCGAAACCAGCGGTGCCAGTTTGGCAACTTCACTGCCGCGGCCTTGCTCACCGCGCAGCCGGCACAGCTCCACCGTCAGAAATTGCCAGGCAATATCGTTCTCCGGAACCACGGTGCGGGCTTCTTCCAATACCTCGTCGACATCGGCATTCTGCATTTGCAGCAGGGCATGGCACAGCATCACCCAGGCAGCCCCAAAGGTCGGCGCGCGTTTGACCAGATTTTGGGCAAGGTCTGCCGCGCCGGGAAGGTTCCCCTGGCGGATCATCGCCTGACAAGAGGCAAGACCGGCCTGCATGTCCTGCGGGGGCGGTGGATTCGGGTGGGTTGCAGTAGGTGTCGTCATGTAAGTGACTGTTAGCACAGCAGGAAATGTTTGCCGAACTGCAATTTCACTCCCACTCGCTTACGTTTAACGTTAGTCTCCTGAAATACACAGGACGAAGGAGGTGAGGGCCTTGCGCTTTATAATGAACTCAATCCGTACGCCCCTGGCGGCTGTTGCCGTAGCCATGGGGTGTATGACGATCATGGCAGGTGGTGCTCAGGCAGATGTACCGCGTGCACAGATTTCCACATTTGTTGGCTTTGAGAATTTGCGGTCAATCGGCATGTCGCCGGATGGCCGCTACATTTCAGGTATTCTGCGCGACGATAGTGGTGATGTGCTGATCGTCCATGATCGTGAAACGGGCAAGACATGGCCTGTCCAGCGTGCGCGTGAGGATCAAAGCCTCCAGTTGACCTTTGTGATGTTCAAGGGGAATGATCGTCTGCTATTCGGTCTTCAGCAGAAATACGAAATTGTCTCCGGAAGTGGCGGTGGCCGTCTTGGCCGCAAGGCGGAAGATGATGGCCTGTTCAATTATGTCAGCCGCGTTTACGCATCTGATCTGGATGGTGGCAACCTGATCTCCCTTTATGATCCGGCAGAAGAGCAGAACTTTCCGCGCTGGTTGAGTGCGAATATCAGCAACATTCTGCGCAGTGATCCAGATCACGTTCTCATGCGGACGCCTTCGACAGGCGGCGTACAGCTGCGTCGTGTCAACATCCGTACGGGCGAGTCCGATATCCTTGAACAGGGCGGTATGCGGACCTATGAGTGGGTTCTGGACAGCGAGCTCAAACCGGTTTTGCGTCAGGATATGGTGTCCGGCGGCCGGGGAACGGCCTGGTTACGCAAGGATGGAAATGGCAACTGGCAGGAAATCGCTCGTTTCCGTGGGGCTTCGGGGGCCAATGGAGCGCCTGAATTCAGCGGTCTTGGCCGCGGCACACGCCCTGGTACAGCCATCGTGTCTGCCCGTCCGAACAATCGCGACACGAACGCGCTTTATCTCTACGATGCTACCACCGGCGAGTATGAGAAAGAGCTGTACTCGAACGACACGTTTGATGTGTTCAGCGTGCTGCGCGACCCGATTACGGACGAAGTGATAGCAGGCTGTTATAACGCCTACAAATATATCTGCATGTTCGACGATCCCAAGCAGCAGGCGCTGTGGAATGGTCTCAGTCAGGCTGTAGGTGAAGAGAATGAGATTTATCTCGCTTCAGGCGGTGATCTGGACAAGACCTTCATGATCCTGGTGATCGGCCCACAGGAGCCGGGTGCGTATTACATCTATAATGTGGAAACCCGTGAGCTGTCCTTCTTCCAGTCTCGCCGCATGCAGGCCGATCCGGCCCTTCTGCCGAGCAAGGAAATCTTCGATTATGTGGCTGAAGATGGCACGCGCCTGTGGGGTTATCTGACAATTCCGCCGGGCGCGACAAAAGACACCAAGAACATGCCCATGATTACGCTGCCACATGGCGGGCCTGAAGGCCGTGATGTGTGGTCTGGTGATCCCATGTCGAATTACTGGGCCTCTCAGGGCTATCTGGTCTTCCAGCCGCACTTCCGCGGTGGGGCAGGCACAGGCCGCAAATGGGTGGAAGCCGGCTGGGGCCAATGGGGCCAGCTGATCCAGTCAGATATCAATGAGGGAACGCGTGCGCTGATCGCTGCTGGCCGTGCAGACCCGAACCGTATCTGTATCGCAGGCTGGTCGCATGGCGGCTATGTTGCCTTCACGGCCAGCTTCCTGAACACGGATCTCTATAAGTGCTCCATGGCCGGGGCAGGCGTCTCGGATTTGCGCAAGATGCAGGACTGGGTACGTGAAGAACAGGGCGGGCGCCAAAGCATGTCCTATAAATACTGGGCCAATGCGATTGGTGACCCGAATGATGACAAAGGCAAGCTGGACACATATTCCGCCAACCGGAATGCTGACAAAGTCGGCATGCCGCTGCTCATCGTACACGGTGAAAACGACACGACCGTTCCGGTGGAACAGTCCCTCATGATGGCCAAGTCCCTGGACAAGGCGAATGTGGACTACAAGATCATGATCCTGGAAGACATGGACCATTATCTGCGTCCGGATCAGGGCACGGAATGGGGGCAGATCCTGCAGGCATCCTCGCAATTTTTCCGTGAGAATATCGGACCAGGCTGGGAGAAGGAATAATCTCTCCGGCACAATGACAGGAACAGCCCGCAGGTCTTTGACTCTGCGGGCTTTTTCTAGGCGGGAATGATGTCAAATGCGATAGTCATGCGCTCTTCGCCTTGGTGGAAGGGGCGCACGCCATGCCACATATAGCTGGGGAACAGCACCAGCCGACCCACCTTGGGGCAGACCTTTTTCTCATAGCTTATTCCGGGTACGGGGAAGCGTGGCTCGCCAAACGTGATCCAGCCATCATCCGTCGCCGCATCCGGCGTTACGTCGTCGGGAACGGATACGTAGAAGGCGGATGAAATCCATCCTTCTGAATGGATATGATTGACGTGAGAGCCGCCTTGCGTCAGGCGAACAGACCAGGCGCCCTGTAGGTCATACTCGCCGGTATTTCGTGCCGTGTACGGATGCGAGGGGTCGTTGCCAATGTGGGCCATATAGCCACGGATAGGCTTGTCCAGGGCTTTGAAGAACAGTTCGATCAGCGGGTCTTGTGGCACATCAGGGTTCAGCACGAGTTGCGAGCCGCCCCTAAGTGACTGGTCCAGGGGATGATTTTTAAAGACGTGCAATTCCCGCAAGCGCGTTGCCAGAGCCTCAAGAAAGCTCTCGATCGTGTCATACCCCTCTGGTGGGTCCAGGTCGAATGGCTGCACGAAGCGATCATAATCGTACAAATAGCGATAGGTCTCGTCACCCAGGCCGCGCCGTGCCACTACATCCAGTGAAATCCATTCCTGGTCGGTCGGGTCTCTTTGCAGACCCCATGCCGTATGCCGGGCCGCTGCCTCGAATTGACCGGCGGCCAGCAGGGCGCAGGCGGCATTGCGACGTATCCAGTCTGTTTCCGGTGCGCCCTGTACGGATTTTTCCGCCAGTTCTGCGCCTTCCTCGGCTCTGCCTGCCGGAGCAAGAAGAATGGCTACCGCACTTTCCATGGCTGGGCTGGGTAGTCGTGTGCTGGCGGCTTCCAGACGTGCCAGCGCGTCCACGTGCCGGTCTGCGCGGCGCAGCATATCGGCGGCGCTCAGCGTCAGGTCCATATCTTCCGGGTAGTCGTCAGCTGCCTGCAATAGCGTTTCGGCGAAATTGGTCTTGTCGCCCTGCATCCAAAGCAGCATGGCCAGGCCCTTGTGCAGACGCGCATGGGTTGGCTGGTCCGCAACAGCCAGGCGTAGCAGGCTGGCAGCTTCTTCTGTGCGGCCACACTCGATCAATGCGGCAGACTTCATCTCTATGCAGAGGGGACTGTCCGGGCCCAGTTCATCAAACAGCTGGTCTGCTTCCTCCCACTGGTTCAGGCGGCCCAGCGCGGAGGCCAGGATGATCTTCATGTTCCGGCTGGAAGGCTTCACTTTCAGGGCCGCGCGTGCTGTCGGTACGGCATCTTCCCAGTGATTGGCCCGGCGCTGGGCGTCTGCCAGGATAGAGAGATAGTCATAACTCCCCATCGCTTCGTCAGGCATGTCCTTCAGGCGTTCAATGGCCTTCAGGGGCTTCGCGCCAGAGGTCCAGCACCGGGCCTCTGACAGGATAAGTTCCGGCATGGGGCCCGCGATCTTGCTGGTCTCGCCATAGGCAATGGCGGCATCCAGAAAGTTGCCCTGGCTCCTATGGAACGCGGCAAGGGCAACGGTCACCTGTGCACGGGCATCTGCTGACTGGGTGGCGTTCAGGGCATTGATCAGTGTGCGGCGTGCCTCTCCGATCTTGCCATTGGCTGTCAGGGTTTGCGCCTGGGTGATTGCTGCCTGGGCTGCCTGTAAGCTCATATTGAGTGCCACCTTGCATAGATTGCTGTGGGGAGGAGGCGACCCGTGCCTTGCTGGGGCAGGGCCATTTCGCCGGTTTCCATCGTGCCGCCGAGCGGCGAGAGCCGGTCTGCCAGGGCCTGGGACAGGGCAAGGTAAGACAGGCGTACCGCATAGGCCGTCAGGATGACGAAGAGGGGGCGGTCGCTCAGCAGCGTTTTTACTGTGTCCAGCAATTCGGGCAAATTCTCCTCGAACCGCCAGGTTTCGTTCTTGGGGCCGCGGCCGAATTTTGGCGGGTCCAGGATGATGGCGTCATAGGTGTTGCCGCGGCGGATTTCGCGGGCGGTGAACTTCATTGCGTCATCGGCGATCCAGCGGATCGTGCGCTCATTCAGGCCGCTCATCGCCTGATTGTCCTTGCCATAGCCGTTTGATTTCGGGCTGGCGTCGAGATGGACCACCTCCGCCCCCGCCGCCGCGCAGGCGAGCGACATCATGCCGGTATAGCCGAACAGGTTCAGCGCCTTGATCGGGCGGCCGGCGGTGCGGATTTTCTCCTGCGCAAACCGCCAGTGCACGGAATGCTCCTGGAACACGCCCATATGGCGGAAGGCCGTGCGGCGGGCTTCGAAAGTCAGGCCGTTCCATTGCATCGGCCAGCTGTCCAGCGCCTTGGGGGAGAGAACTTCCCAATTGCCGGCGCCGTCATCATCGCTGGATTTGGTGGAGAAGCGGGCATCGGCGCGCCAGCTGTCTGTCGGGCGGGCCGGTTCCCAGAAGGCCTGTGGGTCCGGTCGGATGACGGTCTGGCTGCCGAAGCGCTCCAGCTTTTGCAGGTGGCCACTATCGAGCAGGGCATAGTCTTCCCAGTCATCGGCGATGAGGAGGCGTGTGTCCGTCTTCATTTGAAATCCCGTTGGCGCCAGGCTTCATAGGTCATGATCGCGGTGGCCTGCGCAAGGTTGAGGCTGTCGGCACCGCCACGCATCGGAATGAGGCAGAGCTGGTCACAGGCCGCTTCCGCCTCTGGCGTCAGGCCGGATTGCTCATTGCCCATGATGATGACAGAGCCTTGCTTGAAATCGGTATGGTCGTGGCGCGCGGTGCCATTGACGCTGGCCGCGCTCATGGAGAGGCCAAGGCCCTGCCGCCAGGCATTGAAGGCCTCGAACGAGGCCGCCGCGAAGGGCATGTCGAAGATCGACCCCATGGACGCGCGCACAGATTCAAAGCTGTAGGGATCACAGCAGGTTTCCACCAGAATGACCCCGGAAATGCCGGCGCAGTCTGCGGTGCGCAGAATGGTGCCCAGATTGCCGGGGTCGCGCACTTCATACAGGGCGACGAACAGGCCTGCCTTGTCCTGTGGCAGATCTGCCAGTGTCAGGTGCTTTTGCGCGAAGGCGGCGATCACGCTCTGGGCGTTATCCTTGTGCGTCACGCGGCTCATCAGCTTGTCGGCGGCGAGCACGACGCGGGCACCGTGATCCTGCGCCTTCTGTATAAGATCCGACAGGTGCGGGCGGTCTGCCATGGACGCGGCGACAACCAGGCTGTCCAGTTTCCAGCCATTAGCCAGGCCTTGCCCGATCAGGCGTGCGCCCTCTGCCAGAAAGAGGCCGGTCTCATTTCGGCCCTTTTTTCTTTCCAGGGTTTTCAAAGACTTGATGAGCGGATTGGATGCGCTGCTTATGGTCTCGATTGGGCGTGTCATGCGGTGTATGTGTGGCATTCGGTGACTGTGCGGGGGACTCTTGCAGCAAAATGCTGAATAGGGCATCCCTCAATCACAGGGGATTAGACATGGAGGAGGTCGCGGGGCCTCTATGAGACTGCTCGACTACCTTTTCGGACTGGTGGCGCTTATCGGGCTCGGTGTGACGAGCTGGTGGGCCGTGTACCAGTCTCCAAACACGCCTGTAAACCTTCAAGCGCGCTTGCAGCAGAATGCCAGCGCGGCGCTGGAGGCAGGCGGCTTTGACTGGGCCAGCGTGGAGATGCGCGGACAGCGCGCCGTACTGCATGGACAGGCCCCGTCCGCCGATGCCGTTCAGGCGGCGGCGGAAACCGTGCTGACCTCCAATGGCGCAGGCGGCGTGATCATGGGCGGGGTGACGATTGTCGAAAGCGCGGTCGATGCCGCGCCGCCTGTGTCTCCTTATATATGGCGCGCGATCAAGACGCCGGAGGGCAGCTATGTGCTGACCGGCTATGTGCCTTCGCGCGGTACGCGGCAGAAGCTGGTCGAGCAGGCGACCGCTCAGGCTGCGGGCGCCCCGGTGGAAGACCGGATGCAGCTGGCCGCCGGTGCGCCCGGCGCGAACTGGCAGGGCATGGCCCGCATGGTGCTGGAGGATCTGGGGCAGCTGGACACCGGCGAGGCGAGCCTGCGCGATACCCGTGTACGCCTCAGCGGCCTGTCCATGGAAGGCCCGATCCGCGCGCGGCTGACGGCGGAGATCGCCAATATTGTCGCGCCCTTCAAGGGGGAGCCATTGATCCGCGGCCCGGCGCTGTGGACCGCACAGCATCAGCCGGGCGTGCTGATCCTGTCCGGCAAAGTGGCAAGTGAGGCAGAGCGCGAAGAGATCACCGGCATTGCGCGTCAATATTATGGCGGCGAGGTGCGCGACGAGATGCAGGTGGCCGGAGAGCCGCATGAGGGCTGGATGACCGGCGTGCGCGCGGGTCTGCCGCAATTCAGTCGCTTCACACGCGGTGAGATGGCGTTTGACCCGGCTGAAACGGGCTTCAGCGTCCAGGGCGAGGCCTCGCCGTCAACGCTGCAATATCTGCAACAGGATCTTTCCGGCCTGGATGGCCCTTATCCTGTCACAGTCTTCGCCGATAGCGTGGGGATGGCTGTGGACGAGATCAACGGCATCAATTTCAGGGCAGACCCATTGGCGGCCTGCCAGCAGGCCTTTGATGCCGTGATGGAAACCAGCGATGTGTCCTTCGACCCTGGCACCGCCGCGATCACCCGCCAGAGCGGGCCGGCACTGGACAAGCTGACCCGTGTGGCTGGCCTCTGCGCGCCGGGACTTGAGATCGAAATCGGCGGACATGCGGATGCGACAGGAGACCGCGACAGCGTTGCCGGGCTGAGCGTGGATCGGGCTGAAGCTGTGAAGGAATATATGGTTTCCACAGGATTTGACGCTGCAAGGCTGACTGTAATCGGGTATGGTCCCGACCAGCCGGTGCAGAGTAATGACACTGAGGAGGGTCTGGCGAAGAATCGCCCGATCAGTTTCAAGGTTCGAGAACGGAGCGAGTGATGGCGTGGCTTTTGGCACATATCTGGGCAGCGCTGGCAGGCGTGGCCGTGTTCGGTCTGCTTCTGGGCTGGTCCATTCGCGGCATGCTGCTGGTGGGCAAGATGCGCCGCGCGACCGTCGAACGCGACATCACGATGACCGAGCTGGAGCAGGCCAAGGACGAGATTGAGCGCCTCTATGCCGCCCAGCGGGGCAAGCCGATTGGCGGTGGTGAGATCAATGTCCGCGAAGAGCTGGCCGAGCGTGAGGTGAAGATCAGCCGCCTGGCAAATGAGCTGGAACGCGCCAAGAAACAACTCGAAGAATTGAAGGACCGGCCAGAGCCGCCGAAGCCTGCCGCATCATTTGCGCCGCGCTCTCTCAGCGAGGCTGTCGCGTCTGATCCGGCCCCGGCGCTGGTCTGGCGCAACCGCCATCTGGAAAGCCGCGTGCGTCATCTCGAAAGCCTGATCGAGCAGGGCGCTGCGGGCCCGGCGGCGGCTGAGCAGGCCACTGCGCAAGCCGCGCTGATGAGCGGCGCGGATGCGGATCCGACCGAAGTGGGCCTGAACGCAGAGGCCGAAGCCGCACAGGACGACGGTAAGGAAGAATGGCAAGTCGGCTTCCTGCGTCAGCGCGTCGAGGCGCTGGAAGAGCAATTGATCAAGGCCGAAAGCGAAGCGAAACAGGCGTTTGAGGCCGCTGAAGCGGCCAAGTCCGAAGCGGCGGCCCAGCCCGTTGAGGCACCGGCCGCGGCTGCGCCCGCCCACACGCCGCGCGAGGGCGAAATCGAGGAAGAATTGGCACGCCTGCGCTGGCGCAACCGCTTCCTGGAAGGCCGTCTCGCCTATTTCGAGGGCGACGCACAGGACGTGGCAGCTGAGACCGCTGCTGCTGTTGAGGCCGAGGAAGAGCCTGTGGAGACCATCCCGGCAGAGGCCATGCCGGAGGACAGGCCGAGCTTCACCTTTCAGGGAGATGAACCCGTCGCAGACGAAGAGCCGCCGGTCGCGATTGCCCCGGCCTTCGGCGCGCTGACAGAGGTCGAGCCTGTTCAGGAAGAGGAGGTCGCGCCCGAAGTCGAGGTGGAACAGGCCGAAGAGGATCAGCCGGAAGAGGAGGCCCTGGCAGTAGAGACGGCCGAGGCCAATGACGCGGATGATGCTGAAGCTGGCGAGGTTGAGGCTTATGTCACCGTCGCGGATGTTTATGAAGACACGGTTGGGGCTGAAGAGGCCGAAACAGAAGAGCTTGCCGGAGACGATCTCGCTGACGACGCGGACGCGGTAGAAGACACCGTCTCAGACACGCCGGAAGACGAGGCCGCCGAAGAGGCGAGCGAAGACGAGACCCCGCTTGCTTCCAGCGAAGAGGCCAGCCGTGCCATTCTAGCGGCGCTCGAACTCGATGATGAGGACGAAGCCGAAGACGAGGCGACAGAGGAATACGACTCAGAATCCGAAGACGAACTGGACGATGATGCTGAGGTTGAAGAGACCGAGGCGGAAGAAGACCAGGACGATGAGGAGGCCTATGACGAGGACTCCGATGATGACGAGGATTATGACGACGCCGAAGAGGATGAAGACTTCGACGAGGAAGACGAGTCCTATGAGGATGAGGACGAGTCTGACGAGGACTATGAGTCCGACGACGAAGATGACGATGATGAGTCTTCCTATGATGAGGAAGATGACGAGGATGATTACGAGGAAGAGGACGAAGACTTCGACGAGGAAGATGAAGACTTCGACGAAGATGAAGACGACGAGTCCGAGTATGATGATGACGACGCTGACGATGAAGACGGCGACGAGGACTATGATGAGGATGATGAGTCCGACCTCGACGCCGATGATGCGCTAGACGACGAAGACGATGAGTCTGATGAATTGTCCGATGAGGAAGACGGGGAAGACCTCTACGCCGAAGACGACAGTGACGAGGCAGGCGACGAGCAAGACGAAGACGTCTACGCCGAGTCCGAAGAGGAGTCCGACTCAGAAGAAGACGACTTTGAGGAAGACGATTCTGAAGACGACGAGCCTGAGGATGACGCACCGGTCGGCATCGCGCCGAGCGCGCTCGACAAGCCGGTGGCCGGTCATGCCGATGACCTCACCGTGATTGGCGGCATCGGCCCCAAGATCCAGGAATTGCTGAACGGCATGGGCATCTGGCACTATGAGCAGATCGCCGCCTGGACACCGGACAATGTCGCCTGGGTGGACCGCGAACTGAACTTCTCCGGCCGCATCGTGCGCGAAGGCTGGGTCGAGCAGGCCGCCATCCTGGCCGGAGACATGGCCGAGGAAGACGCCTGATCCACGGCGCTATTTGTATGGGCGGTGGCTCTGCCGTTCAGGAAAAATTCATGCAGGAACAGGCACGTTCGGAACATATCGGACTTTGGAGCGATTGCTTTTTGAGGGGCGCGCGTTACGTTCCCGCTTTGAGGCATAAGGGAGATTTGAGATGGCAGAGCTGGTCGAATTTGATGGTGAGGCCCTCGCAGGCGCGCCCAAGGTACGCCTGTCACGGCGGGCGCTGATCACGGGCATGGCGGCAGGAACGGTCTTCCCGTTCATCTCCAGCTGTACGACCAATCCGGCGACCGGCTCCAACCAGTTGATCCTGTTCGGGGATGCGGAAGTCGCCAGCATGGCCGCAACCGCTTGGACCGACATGAAGGCTCAGACACCGACCGTCTCAAATTCGCGCCTGAAGAACCGCGTGCTCAACGTGTGGGACCGCACTGCCAATGGTGCGGTAAAAGCTGGCCATATTGACCCTAACGCCAATTGGGATGTCGCCGTGTTCGACACCGATGACGTCAACGCCTTCGTCATGCCGGGCAACCGGGTGGGGGTCTATCGCGGCATCACCGAGCTGACCGAGAATGACGACCAGCTCTCCTCCGTGCTGGGCCACGAGACCGGTCACGTTGTGGGCCGTCACGCGGCAGAGCGCCTGTCTGTCTCCACCGCCAGCCAGGTGGGCCTGATGGCCGGGCAGATTGCCATTGCGCAATCCGACCAGCTGAGCCGCTATGGCAACGAGATCGCGGCGCTCGGCGGGGCGGCCATGCAGTTCGGCGTCGTGCTGCCCTATAGCCGCCGGCATGAGCTGGAGGCCGACCGCCTCGGCGTCGATTACATGCACAATGCCGGCTATGACGTGACCCAGTCCGTGCGGCTGTGGGAGCTGATGGATGCCAATTCCAAGGGCCAGCGCCCGCCGGAATTCATGTCCACGCACCCGGACCCGGTGCGCCGCGCGCAGGAGCTGCGCACCTATATCAACGCCAAGGGCTATGCCCTGATGTAGGGCAGGCGCCCCGTAGAAGATACAAGAGCCCGGCGCAACTATGCGGCCGGGCTTTTTCATGTCTGCGGCGCCCCAGCGAAGATAAAAGCGGCGCTGCCCTTGTTTGAACACAAATACCGTTTACATAGGGCATTCGACTTTTAGCCGGACGATCAGGCCTAGACTGTCAGAGTTTCACTCTGTCACTCATTTCAGAAACTCCCAGACAAAACTCGAATTCCCGCGGACCAGCATGTTGCAGGACCGCATCTTTATACAGGAGTGTTTCATGACAAGTGGCACCGTAAAATTCTACAACGACCAAAAAGGCTACGGCTTTATTGCCCCTAATGATGGCAGCACCGACGTGTTCGTGCACGCAACTGCGCTGGAACGCGCTGGCCTGCACGCGCTGTCCGAAGGTCAGAAGGTTTCCTTCACGACCGCCAAGGACCCGCGCAACGGCAAGACCGCCGTTGACTCGATCCAGGCTGACTAGTCCTTCGGGATTACAGGTTAGGGAAGGGCCGCCCCCGCAAGGAGGCGGCCTTTTTCCGTTTTGGGGTGATTTGCGCCTGGATGGACGGGCTTTGGCTCTTCGTCGCTTCATCCTTCGACTTCGCTCAGGATGAG
>NZ_AWFA01000016.1 GCF_000682675.1 Hyphomonas pacifica
AGTGCCTGCTTTTGCACAGGAATGGCGCACCCAAGAGGATTCGAACCTCTGACCTCTGCCTTCGGAGCTGGTCTAAGGGCCTATCCGAATTGCACGATAGGGCACGCCAGAGCACGATAACCAACTGAAATATATTGATTTTCAGTATCAGCTCTCCGAAGTCTCTATCCGAGAATACGCCTTGATTTCCGCTCGCGTGCTTGCGTGGTGCTTACTCGAAATCGGGGCTTCCGAGGGACGGGAGCATGACCAAACTGACCAAAAGGCTTGTAGAGGCTGTCGAGCCGCAGAGCAAAGGTCACGTCGTCTGGGACGACGAGCTGCCGGGCTTCGGTCTTCGCGTCTATCCCTCCGGCAAGCGCAGTTACATCGTCCAGTACCGCTCTCGTGGCCGTTCACGTCGCTACACGATCGGCCTTCATGGCGTCTGGACGCCCGAGACCGCGCGCCGCGAAGCCAAGGCCCTGCTTGGACAAGTTGCTCATGGCGGTGATCCTGCTGAAGAGCGCGAGGAAGACCGCAAGGCGCTAACCATCAAGCAGCTCTGCGAACAGTACATCGCCGACATGGAAGCTGGTCTCATCTTGGGGAAAGGCGGCCGCCCTAAGAAGGACACTACCATCGCCACCGATGTCGGCCGTATCCGCAGGCACATCATTCCCCTTCTCGGGACGCGACGTGTGCGGGACATCACTAAGCCAGACATGAATAACCTGATGAAGGACATCATCGCCGGCAAGACACGCGTGACCATGAAAACCGAAAAGCTCCGCGGGAAGGCCATCGTTCGCGGTGGCCGTGGCACGGCGATCCGGACCATGGGTCTGCTTGGCGGCGTCTTCTCCTACGCGGTCGAGGCCGGGGTGATCGAACACAATCCGACGCATGGTCTCCGCAAACCGAAATATCAGGTCCGCGACCGCCGGCTCAGCGAAGCTGAATACCGGGTTCTCGGCAGTATTCTCAGGGAGGCGCAGGAGAGCGATCGCTACAGGATACATGCCGAGATCCTCCGGCTTATCGCGGTAACGGGCTGCCGGCGCGGCGAAATCGTCAATCTCAAATGGAGCGAGGTAGACCTCGAAGGGAGCTGCTTGCGGTTGATCGACAGTAAGGAAGGTTCATCGGTGCGCCCGGTCGGGCTCCCCGTCGTGGAGTATCTGGAAAAGGAACGGCCGCAGAGAACGGGCACCTATGTCTTTCCCGGCCAGGGCATCGACAACGCGGTCGGCAACTTCCCGCAGAGTTGGAAGAAGCTGTTCAAGGACACGCCGCTCTGGGACGTGACGCCTCACGTGCTCCGGCACAGTTTCGCGAGCATCGCGAACGATCTGGGTTTCACCGAGATCACGATCGCCGCGCTGATCGGTCATGCCAAGGGATCAGTCACGAGCAAATACGTCCACACGCTCGATTCCACACTGATCATGGCTGCGGACACTGTGTCCGGCTACGTGAAGGCCTTGCTTGAAGGCGTCGAGTTCAGGCGAAACACCTACACGCTGGATCGTCAATCCCGGAAAAGCGCTATCGATCAAATGCTCACAGAATCCAGACCAGCAGTCTAGACGACGGGCTGTGTTAGGCACCTCAATTGCTCATCTTTCATCAGCACGCACCCGCCCAATTGGATGCCGCATTTGTCAAATACAACACAATTAACTGCCATATGTGGCATTTAGCAATAATCTTGGAGGCTCGGCGACTTCTCGCCAAGGATGGGATCGATCTCAATGGAAGCTGGCTTGAAATGTCATGGCGGTCAGCGACACGTGTGCATCTAGGGGCGGAAAGAGTTCGAACGCTTTCGGGTCACGCGAAAAGTTCCAAAGCCGGAAAAGACACCATTCAGCACGTCGTTCCTCAGCAACCGCCAGTTCATTACGTGAGATTTGAAAGGGGGTCCGCTCCCAACCGTTCGTGGTCTTCACCTCAATCAACCTCAACTTGCCGTCAGGCCTAAAGCTCGCAATGTCGTAGCCCGCTCCATCCCCTTCTATATCGGACACCCAGCGTACCTTACGCGCGAGATCGCGACGGCCTGCGCTCGTAAGGGTGATCCGCTCGTGCTCCAGAACACGTTCCTCGCCCGCTCGTCCGAGCGCGCGGTTTCGTTCGTCCCTGCCGGCGACGTCGAATTTACAGGCAATATGCAGCGTCTGCTCCAAATCCTTTGGCGTCGGCTGGTTCGACACCGTAGGTGGAGGACCAATCCAGAGTTGCGCATTCTCACGGAGCTGTTGCGTTGGAAGGGGATTCGGAGTTCTGGTGAGCCAGTCTGGATTTCGCACAAACCAACGAACTACGGCGTCGATCAGGGACAACTGAAAATGAAACGCCGGCTTGTAGCCGGGAATCCAATCTTCGCCGAGTCCCTTCAGCACCGCGCTGATGTTCTGGTGCTTGAATTCGACCGATTTCCGCGACCGTTCGATCCTCGTTCTCAGTTGCTGATTACGGTCGGACTTGCTGTAAGGACGACCGGCAATGTCGTCCGCAAGCATCGCGAAGTAATCCGCGACGATTAGGTCGTTCTCCATGTCGGACCAAGGTCCAGTGGACATTGGTCCAGGCTAGAGTAGTGAACTCATATTGTCATTGCAGGATATTCAATTAACAGAGGTCGTCTCCGGGCGTCTGACCACGAAGAAAGCGATTACCGGTGTGCGGTGGAGCCTATTTGGTCGTGGAAAACACAGCTGCCCAATGAAGTGCGGAATATGTGTGCCGACTGTGATGAGCGGGTTCCAGTGAACTAGTTTACTCCGGCGCGGCGGCGTTCGCATCAATGCTCTCTAGCGCCAGGAAGGGAAATTACTTTGAATAGACAGCGCGGCTTTGAAGTTTAAGTGTTTAAATGCGGCAATAAAAAATGAATCGCTAACGGTTCGATGTTGATCGTCGGACCAAACTGAAGCTAGGTTGACAACCATGGAGACACGGTCAGCCAAGGTCGTCGACCTCTTCTGTGGCGCGGGAGGGTTGACATACGGATTAGAGCTCGCGGGGCTCCACGTCGTCGAGGGCGTGGATATCGATCCTGCCTGTCAGTATCCATATGAAGCGAACACCCACGCGCGATACGTGCAGAAGAATGCGCGTGACTACCAAGCCGACGAACTGCGCAGGGCTTGGGGTGATGCCGAATATCGTGTGCTCGTGGGATGCGCACCTTGCCAGCCTTTCTCCACCTACACCCAAGGCCCGAGGGCGACCTACAAGACCAAGTGGGTACTTCTGAACAAGTTCGCCGATCTCGTCGTCGAAACCGAGCCCGACATCGTGTCGATGGAGAACGTCACACCTTTGGAGCGAACCCCGACTTTCAGAAAGTTCGTCAGGCGGCTGAGGCAGAACGGCTATCACGTTTCACACTCTATCTTGGACTGTCGTCAATACGGCGCCCCCCAAATGCGCAGACGATTGGTATTGCTGGCCTCCCGGCTCGGCCCTATTAGCGTCATTGATCCGACTCATCCCGCCCCTGAAGATTGGACCACCGTCAAAGATGCGATCAGTGCGTTGCCGCCAATTGACGCGGGAGCCGTAGACGCGAGTGATCCGTTGCACAAGTCAAGTCGCCTCTCGGAAATCAACCTTAGACGAATAAGAGCGTCGAATCCTGGCGGCACTTGGAAGGATTGGCCAGAAGATTTGGTCGCGAAGTGCCACCGCAAGGAAACGGGAAAGACCTATCCGGGGGTCTACGGGCGTATGGAATGGGAAAAGCCCTCTCCGACAATCACGGGGCAGTCGTTCGGTTTCGGCAACGGCCGTTTCGGTCATCCGGAACAAGATCGCGCGCTGTCGTTGCGTGAAGCCGCAATCCTCCAGACTTTCCCAACGAATTACTTATTCGTACAGCCGAATGAGACGCCATCCATGAAAACCGTGGGTAGAATGATCGGCAATGCGGTTCCGCCGATCCTCGGCAAGACGATCGGTCTCAGTGTGGCCCAACATTTAGCGGCATTTGGGAAATGACGCAGCCCGTCGACGAACGGGGGCGCATGTTCGAGCGGACGCTTGAGGACCTTCAAGACGACGCAGTTCGCAAGAAAGGCAAACTGAATCGGCTCGACGTCGACGCAATCTATCTGAAGCGAGGAATCTCTCCGGAAGAAGCGATCGCATTAGAGCGGGCGCTCGCTTCCGAAGGAGTCGAGATCGAGGATGGCGGAAACGACGCGGCGGAGACAATTGCCGAAACCTCTTCGTCGGATGCAGCGATGGCGCCGACTGCTCTCGACTACCTCGTTCGTATCTCTCGTAAAAATCCTCTGCTGTCCCGCGATGAGGAGATCGAGTGCGGCGACGCCATACGTCAAGCTGATCAACTGGCTCCCGAAGCCGACGATGAACTCTCTGCGCGCGTTCGAAAACGCAGCGAAGAAGCAAAAACCAAACTTGTTACCCGAAACGTACGCCTCGTTGTGAAAGTCGCTTTCGACAAGCGGTATAGAGGGCGGATGGACGCAGACGACCTGGTCCAGATGGGATTGATCGGTCTGATGAAGGCCGCAGACAAATTCGATCCGACTTGGGAAACACGGTTCTCGACTTACGCCACGTGGTGGGTTCGGCAAGCGATGTCACGTGGCCTGGCAGACCAAGGCACGACGGTGCGAGTCCCTGTCCATATGCGCCAGGCGATTTCCACTTATAGACGCACGCTGAGGATGCTCGTCGCGGAGAACGGTAAACCACCCTCAACCGACACTCTCGCTGAAAAGCTTGCTTGGACGCCGGAATATACCGCCAAAGTGGCAACTTTCTCGGAGCAGAGAACCATTTCTCTCGAAGCGCCAATTGGCGCTGACGATGACCTGACGTTGAAGGATGTCATCGCAGATAGCGCGCCGCAACCAGAAGAGACGGTCATTTCCGAAGACATGGCACGGCGGGTTCGATCCCTGCTTGATGGCTTGGAGGACAAACGTCTCGCGGACATCGTTTGCCGAAGGTTCGGATTTAATGGAGCCGAGGAGACGCTCCAAGAGATCGGTGATGACTATGGCATAACCCGCGAACGCATTCGACAACTGGAAGACAAAGCGATCCGTAAGCTCAAGCTTCGAGCGACGAAGGCGCGTCTGGAAGCATCGGGGTCCTAGGGGTGCATCGGCATGAGTGAATCAGAAAAATATGCCGCGGCAGAGAGATTTATCGGCTGGTTGTCGCGACGTGTGGAAGACGACGCAACCGGCGCGAATATGGCGACAATGGAATCACGACCGGAAGGACGTTTCTGGCTCGGTCGTCTCGCTCCAGAGCGCGAGATACACGACCACGATCTAGGAGAACGCGCTGAGCGATTGGAGCCGTGCGCGGTCGGCATGCGGGTACTTCCGAAGACGGCCGACGGTAAAGTCCGGGTATCTGGCCGCGCCGGCTTCGTGGTCTGGAGCCGTAGTGATGGAGAATGGCGAAAATCTCCGAGGATCGTGTCCGAGTTTTCGGTCGAAGTCGACTTGTTCAAAACACGCCTTGAACGTCTAAGGGACGCCTTCACCGCTTCACTCGAAGAACATGAAACTTCACCAGCCATCTCGGCAGCCATCGACATCGAGATCGGTCGATTGCGAGATGGTCGACACGACATGTCGATCACGTTGGTCAACACGTCCGATCCAGATCACGAGGATGCCGCTGCGAATTCCAGGGGCCGTATCTTCGAATGCAGTCTGGAACTGAAAGGGCTCGATACCGACGACTTCCTCTTGGAGAGTCTGCCGGATAGCTTTCGCTACGATCGGCGTGTTTCTGCTTGGGGCATAAATGCAGGTGTGACTGAGACGTCGGATGGTTTCAGAACGACCGACATGCCAATTGCCCAGAAAAGACGACCGAAATATTGGAACGTCGATGGAGGACAGCCCGATCTGAGTTTCGAGACGCTTTCGACCGATCCGATTCCCCCGCTGGAAGCGCTCGTAGCAGCGCACGCGGGGTGGGGCGAAGAGGCTTGGCGAATCGACCGATTGGTCGATTCTATGCGGGACGCCCACGAATCTACCGGCGATCGAACAGACGAACTGAAAGCCGAGAAAGAACTATTCGTGGCGGAGGCCAGACGACTTCGCGCGGGCGTAGATGCGCTCAAGGCTGACGAGGTCCTGATGCGAGCGTTCAAAATGATGAACGAGGCGATGATCATTTCCGCGCGTGGACGCTATGAGGGATGGCGGCCGTTTCAGATAGGATTTCTCCTCGCCAACATCGCCAGTTGCCGCAGGGAAGATTCGGGGGTCGTCGACATCGTCTGGTTCGCGACAGGCGGCGGGAAAACGGAAACCTACCTCGGCCTAATCCTAACGGCGGCCTTTCTCGACCGCATGCGCGGCAAGGTGACCGGCGTGACGGCCTGGTCCAGATTTCCACTGAGACTTCTATCGCTTCAACAGACACAGCGCTTCGCAAACGCGCTCGCCGCTGCGGAGATCGTCCGCCGGCGACACGAGTTACCCGGTGACTCCTTCGGACTTGGTTTTTTGGTAGGAGACGGCTCGACGCCAAACAAAATTAGCGACGAGCGTTCACCGGCAAAGAGAGGGCGATGGGATCCCGACGACCTTTCGATGCCGGACAAGCTTCGGATGCTGAAGGTCTGTCCATTTTGTCGGGCAGACAGTATCGAAATGCGTTTTCGCCGCTCCTTTTGGCGCCTCGAACATCGCTGCACGAACGACCAATGCGAATGGGGACCTGAAGCACCTCTACCGATACACGTCGTGGATACGGAAGTGTGGCGAAACCTCCCGACCGTTATTGTTGGAACGCTCGACAAGGCGGCGGGTATTGCGATGCAAGCCAACATGAAGGGCATGATAGGTGCCCCGTCGGGCTTTTGCCCGGAGGAACACCACGGACATACCTATGCTCCGCGCTCAGGGCGGCCGAACGGATGCCTCGTACCGGACTGCAACGCACCTCGCGGCGCCCTTCCGCAGTCTGAGGCGCTTTATGGTATGACGTATCGCCTTCAGGACGAGCTGCACCTTTTGCGCGATAGTCTCGGGGCAGTAGATGCGCATTACGAAGCGCTATTGGATCACCTGCAATTCGCGCTGTGTGGTGCGCCCCCCAAGGTTCTGGCTTCTTCGGCGACGCTCACCGGGTATCAGAGACAAAGCGACGTTCTCTATCATCGGCGGGCACGAGTTTTTCCGCATCCCGAACCGCGAATCGGCAATGGATTTTGGGCCGGTGACACAGCCGCGACGATGCGCCGATATCTCGCCGTTGCCCCCCGGGGGCAGACGATCGAGTACGCGCTCGACCGAATGGTCGTGTCTTTGCAGGGCGTAATGCGTGAGGTCGCAGAGCGTCCGGAAGAGGTCTCTCAAGCTACGGGAATAGATCCTGAACTGATGCCGTTTCTGCTAGATACGTATGGCACCGACGTCATTTACGGCAATACTCTGCGGGACCTGGATGCGGTCGTTCGTTCGGCCGCGACCCAATGGGGTGACATCCCTCTACCCCGTCCAAATATAGCGTCTTTGACGGGCAGGACGCAGTTCGAAGAAGTGGCGTCCACCTTGGAACGCTTAGAAGAGCCGGAGGAGAACTTCGGAGATCGCCTGCATGTCGTTGCCGCCTCATCAATGATGTCACATGGCGTCGACGTCGATCGATTGAACGTCATGGTTATGCTTGGCTTGCCGCTGACGACGGCGGAGTTCATTCAAGCGACAGCCCGTGTCGGACGGCGCTGGCCAGCGCTCGCTTTCGTCGTTCATAAGATCGGGCGGGAGCGGGATGCGAGCATCTATCGCGCTTTTCCGAAATACGTCACCCAAGGTGACCGCTTCGTCGAGCCGATTCCAATAACGGGACGGAGCCGACGAGTCCTTGAGCGCACAATACCAGGCTTGGCGTTTGCCCGCGTTCTAATGCTCCACGAGCATCTAGCGGATCGAACCGTTTGGAAAGCGTACGGGCTCAAAGAATATATCGAAAAGACGCCGGGCTTCGCGATGAACGAAGCAAAGGCAATCTGCGATCTGCTAGGTTACGACGACGCCGCGAGCGCCGCTTTGAAGCACGAAGTGGAGAGCTGGTACGAGACCTGGGTTCGGCGCGTCTCCGATCCAGCGAACGCGGAAGAATGGGCGAATGCCCTTGGGCTGCCCACTGGTGCACCTATGCGGTCTCTAAGGGACGTCGCTGATCAGATCGACGTTTGGGGAAGAGATCCGACATGAAGGACACACGTAGCGCCTCACAGATCCTTTTCGGCTTTCTGCCTGAGCAGACCGTCGACATGAAGGGCGGCATATGGAAAGTGCAACGGTGGCATACCCAAGCAGTACATGACGTCGACGAGGACGCCTTGCGCTCCGCCTTGATCTCCAATGCCGGCGCTTGGGAAGCGACAGGACGGGATGGAGATTTCGTCCGGCATCTGCGCGGGTCCGGGCGTATCAGGGTCGAGGCACTTGATCGCGAAAAGGGCGTGATCGTCGAATCTTTTCCCAAGACTTGGAAATGCGACAACTGCAACAGACTGCACGACGCGCCGAACAGGCGCTGCAAATGCGGCAACGCACGTCACGGTCAGCTCCCTTTCGTACTGTATCACGACGCATGCGGTGCGGTCCGCGAGCCGTTCTACCCACGCTGCCCGACCCACGGTGAGGCCCGTATCCATTTACCGGGCACGACCAGCCTGTACGAAATCCGAATCGACTGTCCCGAATGCAACCGCCGGCTTCAGGCAACCTTTCTCAATGCGACGTGCCGATGCGGCGAACAGGGGCGAAATGGCGATCGCATGGACTTCAACGTTCATCGTGGCGCGACCGTCTATACACCGCGCGGAATCGTGATCGTGAATCCGCCTTCCAAAGCTCAAGCGCGACGTCTTACGCAGGCAGGGGGACCCGGCACCGCCGCGATATGGCTAGCAGACGGTCTTAATGCGCCTTGGGTCGACGGCATGCAAGGTGGCCGTGCGGCAGGGCTCAGGCGGACTCTTGCGGAAAGTGGATTGGACGAAGACACGATTGAGCGCATGGTCGCTCAGTCCGGGCTTCATGAAGAAATTGCGGCACCCCTAACGGGACCGACACGTGTCATTGAGCGCGTCGAAGCGGACGCTGCGTCCATTGCGATGGCCGTCTCCGAGACACGGCAGACACTTTCCGACCTGGGTGAACATGCTACTGGAACCATGGCGGACCTCTACGCTGATGAGTATCCTCATGCGCTCGACGTCGCCGGAATTGAAAGGGTCGATCTGGTCGAACGGTTTCCGGTCCTCACCGGCCAGTACGGTTTCAGCAGAGGCGATCATGAACCCGGTGCGTCACGGCTGCGTGCCTTTACAGCGCGGGATGGCGGGTACGTCGTGTACGGAGATGTCGCCGCGACGGAAGCTCTACTGATCCGCCTCAAGCCCACAGCAGTAGCGAACTGGCTAGCCCACAACGGATTCGACGTCGAACTGAATGAAACGCCGCGGACCGCCTACGAGAACATCTTGCGCGCAATGGGTCCGGACCCCGACACATCGGAAATTTATGCCGCGGTCGAAACGCTCGTTCACAGCTACTCACACCGAATGGTCAGGCAATCGTCCTTCTATGCCGGCATTGACCGAAATGCGTTGTCTGAGCTTCTTTTTCCAGCGGCGTTGGCTTTCGTGACGTTCGCGACGCCACGAGGCGATTTCGTGCTGGGTGGACTACAGGCGATGTTCGAGTATGATCTTCATACAGTCCTCGACCGGGTAGTATTCGATGAAACCAGATGTGCCCTCGATCCAGGATGCGCTTCAAACCCATCCGGCGCGGCCTGTGCGGTTTGTCTCCATTTAGGCGAGCCATCGTGCCGAATGTTCAACACTCGGCTCGACCGTAAGACGCTTTTCGGTGAAGCGGGATATTTTAAGGTAGTGGCCGACGGGTCAACTCCAACCTAACCCCTTTTTACGGGCTGGCGGACCGATGACCTGCAGATATGTCGAGGCGCGACTAAAGCCCACATAGGCCTCAATATCCGGCTCGCAGCCACCCCCCTCCAGTATGAGAACAACAGCGGGCGCTTCGAGGCCCTTGAATCGCGCAATAGTCTCAACGACGATACCGCCGCTGCCATATGCTCCGAAGATCTCGTCGCCGACCGACATCTCTCTCAGTTGCCGAGCAGTGTCGTGGTGTTCGCAAATGACGCAGATCTCCGATGACGAAAATCCTTCGGCCAACAATCGCTCGACGGCTCTCGCCGCTACGCTTGTAGCGCGATCTGCGCGTGTAATCTCTGTCCATTTCGTATCGGGCCCCTGAGCGCCACGAGTCACCTCCATACGCTTGACGATCGGATCTAATCGACGTGCGATCTGATCGGTGTTTCGACAGTTCACCGACAGTTCGTAGACTGGCCAGTCCGCTTCTGGTGTCCAGTTTCTTGGCCAGAGCGTCTGATTTTCGTCCGCGAATATGTAGAATGGCGTGTCGGCCCCATGTGCCCCCGCCACTTCGATAGCGTCGATCCACTCTCTAGCGAAATCTTGTCCCTCGTCGATGACTATGGCGTCAAACGCATTTCCGTTCGTCGCAAGCGCTTCGACCAGACACTCGGCGGCTTTTCGCTCCCACCATTCGCGATCTGGATTCGCGGAAAAAGGAATGCCAGCTTTTCTCATTTCGTCGATGCACAGTCCATGAAACGTGGCTACGGTTGCCAAGCGCAGGCGCGGATCCTTCTTCAGGCGAGAGGCAAGAAGCTTATTGTAGCAAAGAACCAGAACGTTTCCGTTCTGCTCTTCGAATTCGGCAGCCTTCTCCATGGCCAAGATAGTTTTTCCGGTACCAGCCCCACCGAAAACGACGGCACGCCTGTTTCGCCTCATGCCGGCGAAAGCGCGGATTTGTTCCTGGGTTAGATCGACAAGCGTCCTGTGCGCATCGAAAGCCTCATCGGCAAGGGTGCGACGTGCAGACGTCTTTGGTGCGAGCGCCGAGATGATGAGGCCGATGTCCTTGGATGACAAGTTTGCTGCCAAACCCCAAGTCCGCAGGATTTCGGTCAGCTTGTCATCCATTCCGACGAAGTCACGTGGTGTGACGGTTATCTCTGGCGGAGCGTGCGGTCCCAGTGCGGCTAGATTCGAATAATCCGGAAAGAGCACGCAATGGCAGGTCGGCAATTTCAAGCCGTGCTGCTTGTCGAACCATTTGTGCAATGCCGATTTCGATGCCGTGGCTTGTCGATAGGGATCCTTGATCTCGAACTCGCCGTGTTTCCCTGTCGACCTCCAACATCCAGACTCGATGGCTATACCACCTCCCTTGACTTCGACGACCACTGCACCGTGTCGAGCATGAACCAGCACGAAATCCGCTTCACCGTCACCGACACGGCGCCCGCGGACACCGATCCAAGCGACCGAGTGGAAAATGTGCCATTCGTCGTTCAGCGTCGCCAGAGCATCGAATGCTTTGAGTTCGGACGGTTCGTCACGGCCTGCTATAGGTCTTGAATGTACGGTCGCCACAACTCCGCTCCTTCTCACGGATCCCAACGGGTTTCCGTTGCGAGATAGTCCCAAATGACCGTTCGCACCGAGATGCCGGCCGACCAGTCCACCGCATAGCGGTAGTGGCCGCGCTCCACCTCGACCCAGCCCCCCGCCATACCAACGCCCTCAAGAATTCTCACCATCATGCGACTTCCAACTTCAGGCCAAAGATCCAAACCACCACCGCCGCCATTTTCGAACGTCGCACGCTCGTCATCCGACATAGACTGGAGCGGCTGAAACGAAATTGAGGATGGTTCCTCCAGCAGCGGCTCTCCGATCTCGTGATAAGCGTGACCACGAGCGTTCTTGACTACGACCTTGCTGACGCGATCGGGATCGGGATATAGCGTGAAGGGTTGCAAACCATCGAACAGGAACATCTGGCCATCTGGTCGGGCCTTGAGTGATCGGACGATGTCGCGATTGCTACGCAGGACGTTTGCGGCTTCCGGATGAGTGTCCGGATCGGGATAAAGCGATCCTGCAAGGACCGCGTGCAAAACGCACAAGACGTAAGTTTCATCTCTTGAGAAGCCTGCATTGCAGGCCTTACATACCAATACTTGCGGAAGATAGCCGTCGGGCAAGCCCCGACCACGATCATAAGCCGCACCAGCTTCTCGCAAGCGCTTAGAAAGAAACGACTTCGTGGGGACGTGGTCGCGATTCGCGTTCACGTTTGCGATTGCAGCACCGCAATGTATGCACCATGATTTCAGGCGTTCATCGCTATAGTCTTCTACATAGAACATCACACGAGGCCACGAATAAGGTTCAAAAATGAGTATGTCCGATGAAATCACTGAATTAAAGGAGGAGATAGACCCTGTTCGATCCAAGATAATGGCTTCCGTCGCGCAAAGAGGAACGAAACCCGAAATGTTCGTCCGCCGACTCTGTCATGCGCTCGGCTACAGGTATCGTCTGCATGTCAAGGCACTTCCTGGATCGCCCGATCTCGTGTTCCCATGTCGAAAGAAAGTGATTTTCGTACATGGGTGCTTCTGGCACCGGCATCCGGGTTGTTCGCGCACCACTACGCCGAAGACCAGAACCCCGTTCTGGAAGGCGAAATTCGATGAGAACGTCCGCCGGGACGCACGGCAACTCACAGAGCTCACAACACTAGGATGGGAAAGTTGCATCGTCTGGGAATGCGAGACGAGGAATCCCATCATCCTGCGGCAAAAGCTGAGTGACTATCTCGAAATGTCCGGGCCGGTGCACGAATGAGACGATCAGGTTATTTCGAAGCCCTCGGATTGACCCCCTATTGGTTCGCACATGTGGTTTCCAACGTCGTCGATGACCCGCAGGCCTATCTTCGAGAGTTGCATGACATCTTTGCCGAGAACGAGAGTGCCAACGCACTATGCAACGCATTCCCGAGATGGTCGAATCTTCACTACTTCATTGCCGAAATCTTCGAGAGCATCATTCACGAACCGACTGACGAAGGTTCGGCAACTTTTCGTGCGTTTCTCGAACTGGTGAATGCACCTAAGGATTGGTTCGAGGACATCGCTGAAGAAGGTCCCGGTGAGATCGTCCTGACGGAATTGTATGAAAATGGGCGCAACCGACTCGTAGAGGAGGTGTTCCACATCGTCTTTCGTGACGTCAGCCTCTTGGCGCGCTTCAACGCAATCGTTGCGTATTACATCTGCGATTTCGGTGAAGACGTAGGAAATGGAGACGAAAGGTTCACCAACAAAGGGACGCTTCGCCGTGTGGCGATACCGAGCTACGTCCGTGATGCCATCTATTTTCGTGACGGGGGTGAATGTCGCAGTTGCAAAAAATCTATCGACCGCGTCCTGTCTCCCGAAGCACGAGAGCGCTACGACCATATAGTTCCCCTCGCACAGGGCGGTGCGAACGACATTACCAATATCCAACTCTTGTGCGAGGCCTGCAACGCCGCCAAGAGCTCCCGGCTTGATCCTGTTTCGACTCTCTACCCTCGTCTCTATCAGCTCTCGCACCCATGACTACCAAGCGCAGATAGAATATGGCATTCGCTGCGTGTTTAATGAGTTTCTTGGGTGGTAGCCGACAATCTAAGCCTTCAGCTGTAGTGCCCTCAGCGTTTCCGTATGCTCAAAGGCGTCGGCAAAAGTTTCCAAGTCGCCCGGAGAGGCACCTTCATCGCGCAAGGCTTGCTTCCAGTTGCTCGCGATCGACTGTGCCATCTGAAATGCCTGCTGCCTGGCATCGGTCGGCGTAAGGTCGAAAAACTCGCATGCCTCCAGCGCGATATCGAGCGACGCGTCGAACGACCCGCCCTGCATGATACCGGTCTCCAGCACCCTGTGTCGTGACGGCGAGGGGTTGATGTCGAAGGCCGGTGACAGCCGCCACCGATCCCCGCCGGCATAGATGAAGCCGTGGTTCTTCAGATGATCGTCCTTGTTGGAGACGAGAATCGTGAAGACGATCCGCCGCCAGAGTTCATGTAAATCGTCGACCGGCTTGCTCGAAATCTGGCGGATCACGTCGGCGATGTCCGTGTAGAACCCGCCTTCGTCGCTGTCCCAGTCGAGCGCGGTACGCGCCGAAATAAATGGGATCCGCGTGTTGCCGCGGCGATCGAACCGTCGGATCAACGCGATCGGGCTGTCGCTGTCGCGCATCTCGAGTTTTGCTTCGGCGACCCGTAAGCCGCATTTGGCCGCCAGCTTGAGCGTCGCAACCTCGACAAGTTCGACCGGCTTGGTGTCCTGGGCTGATGTGAACTTGGCGATCCACAGATGCCCGTCGCCCTCGACGTTGGCCTTCGGGCGGGCGCCGCCGAGCGATCCGGCGACACCGGCTAGATCACGCGCTTCTTCCTCTGCGCCGCCGGGGTCGCGCTCGAAGCGGTGCGCGAGCGCCCGCAGGCGGTCCAGCTCGACCAGCCGCGGGATTGGCGGCGTCAGGTCGGACAACGGCTCCATGTCGTCCCCGAGAAACCGCAACGCGCCCTGCCGGGTGCGATCGTCCGACAGCACCAGATAGTCGAACTCGCTGAGACCGCCGCCCAGGGCCTTGGTCATCAGTGCACGTCCCCAGGAATCCGGCGCGGCATCGGAAAAACATCCGGGCAGCGCCGAACGGCGATCGCCGCGGCCTGCGCTGAAATGGCCGCCCTCACGCAGAGGCAGGCCAGGAGAAAGCGCGAAGCGGTCGGGCGCCGCCAGCCACTCGGCTGCATACTCAAATTGCGAATGCTGTCGCCGGCCGTCGGTCTCGAACCGCAACCGCCCGACAACCCGCTTGCCTTCGCCAAGGGCGACGATCGCTTCGGGCATCAGAAACCGACCCCTTCATCATCGTCGCCGTCCGGAAGAGCGGTTTTTTCCTTGCCCGATCCAGCGGGCTTGGCCCCTCGCTTCCGGTCAATCCGCTTAGGCAACGCCTCCCTGTCAAGCAGCAGTCCGGTATCGTCGGAGCCCGGATCGAGGAACTCCGAAATCCGATCGATCTCGCCGAGCACCAGGCAGGCCATGGCCAGCGTGCCGATGCTGACGCCGTCGTCTCCCTTTTCCAGTCGGATGACGGTTCTCTCGGACACACCGATCCGTTCGGCGAATCCCTTCACGGAGATCCGACGCTTCAAACGAGCCGTCTTGATGTTTGCTCCCAGCGCCTCCAAGGCTCGACGCGCATTAAGAGAGCTTACCTTAACTGCCATATTCGGCCGCCAATTCCACATAAACTGCCATATATGGCGTTTAGCATATCTGTGGTGGCGCTGCAATGCATGGTCAGTGGCACGCCCGGCGCCTTATACGGAGAGACTCTTGTCCGAAATCTGTAGGCAGATTTCGGACGGGCTTCGGCTTCGGCAGGCATGCCCGCATCTTGAGATCGGCCGGCCGCGGAAATTCCTGTGCCGTGAGGAGCTCGCAGGTTCCTCCGCGCCTGGACCACGACGGCACAATGATACAAACCCTCACACTTCAGCATTCAGACTGTGAGGTTTCGTATCGAGTTAGCAATCTGGTCGGGCGGCCTTCGAGTAGCCCGCTGGTCCTGCATGCAGGCGAGAATAGTGAGTTGAGGTCACGTCGGCGGCATGACGAACCCTCTGCGCCTAGCGACAAAAGCATGGGAAATCTCACAGGCTGGACGAAGCATCGTCCCGCCCGCTTCGATCACTTCACGGTGAAGCTTTCACCCCCGGCTGATCGGGAACCAACGAGCCGCTGATTGGAAGTGTGGAAAACAACCAAGATGATGGGGAGGGGAAGGCCTTCCCCTGCGTCCGAGCCCAGGTCTCGGCCGACCCCTTCTGCGAGGAGACCCCGCAACGCCCCCAGAGAGTGAGAGTTCGGCGGCTTTCGCCGTGACGGGTTTGAAGGTCGAGAGAGAGGCTTTCGGCCGGCCCGCCCACGGAGATTGACCCATGACGAACCTTGAAATCCTGGACGGCCGACGCGACGCGAGCGGCGGCTACAAAGTCGATATCTCGCGCGGAGAGCGGATTGGCCGCGTCTCCTCGGAATGGTTTTCGCGGCCGGATGACGAGCGCTATCTGTCCCTGTCGGAGCTCTACGCGTCGGTAAAGAGCCGCGCCGAGCGCAGCCGCACGCGGACGGTCGAGAGCGCGGCGATCCGCGTCGAAGCCCATCGCGACGATCCGGAAAACCTGGCGCTCATCCTGCCCGACGCCGACGCACCGGCCGCGCCGACCCATTGGAGCTTCGGTCAGCTTGCAAGTCTGGTCAACGCGCCGGCGGCCTATCTGCGCCAGCTCCCGGCGCCGCTTGCGGGCATCAACCTGCAATACGGGCTCACCTCGCACCGAGCCGAGCAGATCAAGACGCTGGAAACCGAGGATGGGCGCACGGAGCTGCGCGCCGTCACCGGCCCGGATTATGGCCGCATCTACGACCACGAACTCGTGGCGGCCGTGCAGAAGATCGCGGGGAACGGAACTGGCGATACGCGCTGGAAAGTACCCGGCACGCTCGACTGGTCGAGCGGTGTCTACAACCCGATGGTCGACATCACCAAGGATACGACCACGCTCTACGCCTCCGACCGGGACGTCTTCCTCTTCCTGGTCGACGACATGAATCCGATCGAGGCGGGCAAGCTGCCCGACGGATCTCCCGATCTCTATTTCCGGGGCTTCTATTGCTGGAACTCGGAGGTCGGCGCGAAGACGCTCGGCATCGCCAGTTTCTATCTGCGCGCCGTCTGCCAGAACCGCAATCTCTGGGGCGTTGAGGACTTCCAGGAAATCAGCATCCGGCATTCCAAATACGCCGCCAACCGCTTCGCACACGAGGCGGCGCCGGCACTGACCCGCTTCGCAGATTCCTCGCCACGACCCTTCGTCGAAGGCATTCGAGCAGCGCGCGAGCGGATCGTCGCGCGCAGTGACGACGACCGCACCGACTTCCTCCGCAAGCGGGGCTTCTCCAAGGCGGAGACGGCCAGGATCGTCGAGACAGTCCTCGCAGAGGAAGGCCGCCCGCCCGAGTCCGTGTTCGATTTCGTGCAGGGCATCACCGCCGTCGCCCGGTCGAAGCCGCAGCAGGACGCCCGGCTCGAAATGGAGGGCAAGGCGAAGAAACTATTGGAGCGCGTGGCGTAGCCGCAACCGGCGCTCCGCCTTTCCGGTCCGTCGCTTCCTCAAGAGGAAGAGGCGGGCCGGGTTCTTGGTGACGGGTTTGGAGGTCGAGAGAGAGGCTTTCGGCCAGCCCGCCCACGGAGAACTGACATGACCAAGTCTCAGAAAATCACCCTCAGCGCCTCGCGCGACATCCCTTTCAACAAGCTGGTGCTGAGCCAGTCCAATGTCCGGCGCATCAAGGCTGGCGTCTCGATCGAGGAACTGGCCGAAGACATCGCCCGGCGCACACTTCTGTCCTCGATCACCGTCCGGCCGGTGCTGGATGAGGATGACGCTGAAACCGGCATGTTCGAGATCCCGGCCGGCGGACGCCGCTACCGGGCGCTCGAACTTCTGGTCAAGCAGAAGCGCCTGAACCGCACAGCGCCCGTGCCGTGCATCGTGCGCACGGACGGTCTCGCAGAAGAGGACAGCCTCGCCGAGAATGTTCAGCGTGCGCCGCTCCATCCGCTCGACCAGTTCCGCGCCTTCCAGGCGATGCGCGAGAAAGGCAAGAGCGAGGAAGAAATCGCGGCGGCCTTCTTTGTCTCGGCGAATGTCGTCAAGCAGCGGCTTAAGCTCGCCGCCGTCGCGCCGTCGCTTCTCGACGCCTACGCCGAGGAGGAACTGACCCTCGACCAGCTCATGGCCTTCACTGTCAATCCCGACCACGAGCGCCAGGAACAGGTCTGGGAGTCGATCAAACGGACTTACGCGAAACAGCCCTATGAGATCCGCCGCATGCTGACCGAAGGCTCCGTGCGCGCCTCCGACCGGCGGGCGCAGTTCGTCGGGCTGGGCGCCTATGAGGCGGCCGGCGGCGCCATCCTTCGCGATCTCTTCCAGTCCGATGATGGCGGCTGGCTACAGGATGCGGGCCTGATTGCGAAACTCGTCGATGAAAAGCTCGAAACAGAGGCACAAGCGATTCGCGCCGAGGGCTGGAAATGGATCGAGATCGGCACGGACTTTCCCTACGGCCATACCTATGGTCTGCGCCGGATCATCGGCGAGACCGAGCCGATGAGCGAGGACGAGATCGCGAGCTTCCACGCGCTGAAGGCCGAATACGACAAGCTCGAAGACGAGTACGCCGACGCTGAGGAGTTCCCGGAAGAGATCGACAGTCGGCTCGGCGAGATCGAAACGGCGATGGAAGCCTTGCAGGAGCGGCCCGTCCGCTTCGAGCCGGACGAAATCGCCATGGCGGGCGTCTTCGTTAGCATCGGTCATGACGGCCGCCTGCGCGCCGAACGTGGTTATGTCCGCCCCGAGGATGAACCTGCGGTCGAATCCGACGGACAGGACGAGGTCGATGGGATCGACTCCTCCGCCGAGGAGGACGTCGACGACGCTACTCCCCCCGACGCCAGCGACGAGGCGGAAGAGGAAGACGATGGCCTCAAGCCGCTCTCCGACCGCCTCGTCATGGAATTGACGGCGCATCGCACGCTCGCCCTTCGCGACGCGCTCGCCAACAATCCGCAGACGGCGTTCCTCGCCGCCCTGCACGCGATGACGCTCCGGCTCTTCTATCACTATCCGCTGGATAGCTGCGTCGAGGTCACCCCGCACAGCGCCGGTTTCGGCGCCCAGGCGCCGGGCCTTGGCGACACGGCTTACGCGCTCAGCATCGACGATCGCACGACGAGCTGGCTAGGGGCGCTGCCGAAAGCGCCTGAGGATCTGTGGGAGGCGCTGGTCGGGTTCGACAACGATAGCCGCGAGGCGCTGTTCGCGCATTGCGTCGCCATGACCGTCAACGCCGTCCAGGAACCGTACAACCGCCGTCCGCGGGCGCTCGCCCATGCCGACGTGCTGGCGGCGGCGCTCGGGCTCGACATGGCGGCGGCGGGCTGGGCGCCGACCAGCGAGAGCTATCTCGCTCGCGTCACCAAGGCCCGCATTCTGGAGGCCGTGCGCGAGGCGAAGGGCGCGGAAGCATCCGACCGCATCGCCGGCCTCAAGAAACCGGACATGGTCGCGGCGGCCGAAGAGCTTCTCGAAGGGACCGGTTGGTTGCCCGAAGTGCTGCGCATGCTGGCTCTCCCTGAAAGCGAAGCGCAATCGGCGGATAACGGCGGCGAAACGGCCATGGGCGATTCCTCCGCCATCACCGATGATGAACCTGTCACCGGCAACGCCTTCGCCACTGCGGCCGAGTGACCGGGAGCCAAGCCCCCCAACGGCTCCCGCAGCCGCCCCTGGAGCCCGCCCAATGTGGCGGGCTCCTTCTTTTTTTGCTCTCAGCATGGAGGCGCAAATGAACAGCGCTGCATCCGAAATCGCACGACGGCTCGGCCGCGAGGCGGAGGCTGTCTGCCGCCATTACCTCTCCAACGGCCGCAAGCAGGGCCGGTACTGGATCGTCGGCGACATCGAGAACACGTCCGGTCGCAGCCTCTATGTTCGCCTGACGGGACCAGCCCACGGTCCGGGCGCCGCCGGGAAATGGACAGACGCCGCCACGGGCGAACATGGCGACCTGCTAGATCTCATCGCCGGCGCCCGGCAACTTCGCACCTTCGGCGAGACGCTTGATGAGGCGCGGCTGTTCCTGAGCCTCCCACGACCTGAACCGCCAACTCGCGAACGCGTGGTTGCCTCCACCGGATCGCCGGAGGCTGCACGGCGCCTCTTCGCCATGGGAAGACCGCTCGGTGGAACGCTCGCCGAGCGCTATCTTCATCGACGCGGTCTTTCCGGGCTTGGCGACGCGCCAGCGCTGCGATTTCATTCGTGCTGCTACTATTGGCGAAAAGGTCAGCCGAAAGACACCCCACCGGAGACCTGGCCCGCATTGCTCGCCAAGGTCACGGACGGGAACGGCAATCTCACCGGCGTTCACCGCACATGGCTCGATCCGGCGACGGCTCGCAAGGCGCCCCTCGATCCATCACGCAAGGCGATGGGGAACCTCCTCGGCCATGGCGTGCGGATCGGAGCCGCGAGCGACATTCTCGCCGTCGGCGAAGGGCTGGAAAGCACGCTCTCCGTGCGCATGGCCTTGCCCAACATGCCCGTTATATCCGCGTTGTCGGCCAATCATCTCGCCGCGCTGATCCTGCCGACCGGGCTTCAACGTCTCTACATCGCCGCCGACAACGACGAGGCAGGCGCAATGGCAACCGCTAATCTGACCGAACGTACAGGAGCCGCCGGTATCGAGACGATCCGGCTTATTTCTCTTGGCGGCGACTTCAACGAAGACCTCCGCAAGCTCGGACGGGACGACCTAAGAACGCATCTGGGTCATCAACTGGTCGAGCCTGATCTATCGCGGTTGCTTTCTGACGAACACTGAGCGGCTGAGCAGACCCGTCACTGGTCTGGTCGCCATCGTCAGATCACCTCCCAATTCGAGAGCCTCGCCTTCGGCCTTCCGAGAGGAGCGAGACGGAGCGGAGACTGACCGGGCCGGCAACGGCTGCGGCGGCGCTCTTTTCCGCCGCCGGGCGTAAAGGCCCGGCTTTGCATCGCGAAACAAGAGAGCGCCGCCTCCGCCGTCCTCCGCCTCTGGCTCCGGCCGCCGTGACCGGCGGTGCAGGCCCGGCCAGCCCCCGCTTTCCCGTCGCTCAGGAAGGCCGCGAGAGGCGCGGCCCACGCCGAACAGGAGACGATCCCATGACCGCCGAGACCACCGAACCAATGGCCAGCTCCGCAACCGCGGCCGTACTCGAAGAATTGCAGCTCTATGGCTATCGGCCTTTCGCCGACGAACCCGACCCGAGACCCTTGCCCGAAGCCGACGCCCTCCAGGGTGCGATAGCCGATATCTTCGACGCACTCGCCGCCACGCTAGAAGACACGCGTCTCGAACCGGATGTCGAAGACCTGCTCTGGTCCGTGACCAACCTGTTTCATCGCACAGCGGCCCGCGTCGACCGCGACCTGGACGACAACGAGCAGGCCCAGAAACGCTCGCAGCGCGAACAGGACGGGTCGGAAGTGCGCTCCGTCGAACTCGAAGCCCTGACGGCGCAGGGCGTCACGCTGATCGAACGGCGCAACGCTTACGAGCTCATGCGCGATATCGCCGCCGATTACTTCGAGACCCATATCGGCCAGACCTGGCGTCCACACTCGGGATCACGGATCAGTCACCGCACGCTAACGGCGGCCATGATCGACAGCCGCGACTATCTCTCGGCGAAGCGACGCGCGGAGATCGAACCACTCCTGCCGACCGGACCACGGGTCGCGTTTTCCGGCGGGCTCGACATCACCGACCATCGGGCGATCTGGGATGCGCTGGACCGGGTAAAGGCCAAACACGCCGACATGGTGCTCCTGCATGGCGGCTCGCCCAAAGGCGCCGAGAAGATCGCCGCGTGCTGGGCTGACGCACGCAAATGCCAGCAGATCGTCTTCAAGCCTGATTGGAAACGCCACGGCAAGGCCGCACCGTTCAAGCGCAACGACGCACTCTTGGAGGCAATGCCCATCGGGCTCATCCTTTTCCCGGGCTCGGGGATCACCGATAATCTGGCGGACAAGGCTCGCAAGATCGGTGTCCCGCTTTTCGATTTCAGGTCTCCGAGCAACACAACGCAGATAGCGTGATGTTCAGGATGCATCACCCGATGCGCGCGCTGGGAGGTTCCGGCGCGCTGCTTCCCGCTATACTAAAACCGTCATAGCTCCTCTTCTCAGATAGGTGGCGTTTGCAAAATATCCGCTCACCAATCGCCTGTCTTGTGCCCTGTGCTAGTATGTTTTTTCCAAAGGTATTCGCTGGCCGAGCTTTCGATGCCGCTGAGGTTAAGCTTATCTAGTAGCAGGCGGCCATCAATGGGATCGATTACTGGTGCCACGTAGACTCCTTTGATTTCAAGGTTTCGCTTACTCATAAGGTTCACGCTATTCGCGTCACGCATCGAGTGACCGATGACGATCGGCCGAGAGGTTTTCAGTACGTTTTCAACCTTAGCCCAGAATGATGCATCGTTTCGCGCACGATCCGCGTCTGCAGGGCTCAGTACAAGTGTCTCTGGACGGTCAATTGACCCATCAATCTTGAAGATTGTTACCGCACGCGTCGCGTCATCTTTCACGTCATCGCCAGGCGTCCGCACTATGTAAGTGATATCAAGCATATCGCAGGCAAGTTCGAAAAGACGGTCATAGTTCGTGGTTAGGATAACAGGAAATCGCTGCACCGCTGCCACATGGGCCGGCGTCGGCTCGATAGGTAGTGGCGGATTGAGGAGTTCATTGACGATGCTGATGCTTCGAGTCCGTCCAAGCGTTGTCTCGGCCACATCAAACAACTGAGCTAAGGTATGATGTGACGTCTGGTCTGGATCAAGCCCCAGAGCCTGACCGATGACACCCGCCAACGCATTGGCACTTGGGTACCCAGCGCTAAGCGACAATCCCGCGCCAGCGAACAGTACCTCAGGCGGAGTGGAGACATCCGTAGAAGGCTTTGGCGGCGGGGTTTCGATAGCGTAGTTGGTTGGTGGTGCAGTTGCGGTCTTCGAGACACGGGTTTCTACTGCGGTACGCAAGTATGTGCCGGTTAGCACGTCGAGCAGCGACCGGAACACCTTGTCCTTAAGATCTGATGCGAGATTAAACTCACTGCGAAACACACCATCTTTCCAATCCGCGATTTCTTTGCGAAACTTATCCCTGAGTAGGGCATCAGCGCTGGTTGAATCAGCCCCATACTTGAGCTTCTTGAAGAAGGGCAGTATCGGTATACCCTCATGACGGGCAATGTCGATTTCAAGATGGGTGACAGATTTGCCTTGGTCGGCGCCGTAACCCTCCTGCGGGATCCAACCATATCGTTCACCCTGAATCAGGATGCAGATCAGGGAAGTACGAATTTCCGGCTCTAAGACATCCCAACTCTTTCCGCCATTCGGAAGGATGCCCTCCGCATTCACTGGCTCAAAGTTCAGGCTGTTAATTGCCTCAACTACGGCTTCTCGCTCGTTGGCAAGATCATCCATTGTACTACTTATGAATACTCGAATTTTTGCAGGCATACAGGTCCCCCATCCATTTTCTATAACATATCTTTGAAACCACCCGTCTTTGAAGTTGTGTGCAGCTAGGAGTTGGCGTGCTGGGCAACTGTCAATGAGAATTGAGCTGGATTCACGAGCGCTGCAATAGCCGCCTACTTTGCGTTGACAGAGAGTGCACTGAGTTCGCTAGATAGTACGATGCGGCTGAATTCGTGAGCTGACAGTAGTGAATCGATTGTGTCCCTTTCGTAGGGCGGTTGATCGTAGTCTTGTCATTCGTTCCTCTCGTATTTTTTCCTTCTTCTCCCGACCCGATGCGAGAGACCATCGCTCAACAAATGTCGCCGACGTCTAATGGTGCTCACTGGCGGTTTTCGGCATTCTCCTCACCCTCATCACCCACGCCCGACACGGCCTCTCATGGACTGATCTGGCCGGGATCGGCTGACGCCTCGACCGCCTTGGCCGCAACGGCGGAGCCGAACTTTCTTCCCTTGGTCTGCGCCCATTCCTCGCGGACCAAGAAACTCCGTCTCCGCCGTCCTTCGCATGCGCTGCGGGTTCTTCGGACTGCGTCGGCGGTCGTCCCGGCCTCGTCGATCTCCATCGAGGCCGCGACGGGCGCGGGCTCGAAAGCCAAAAGGAGAACTGACATGGCCACCATCGGAACCTTCAAGAAGTCCGCCAACGAGTACGTCGGCGAAATCGTCACCCTCAGCGTTCAGGCGAAGAATGTACGGATCATCCCGGAAGAGGAACGCGCGAACGACAAGGCCCCCTCCCACCGCGTCGTCGTCGGGAGCGCAGAGATCGGAGCCGCCTGGTCCAAGCGCTCGAACGAAGGCCGCGACTATCTAAGCCTCAAGCTCGACGATCCCAGCTTCACCGCGCCGATCTACGCCAACCTCTTCGACGATACCGTCGTGGAGGGCGAAGAGAGCTTCAGCCTCATCTGGTCGCGGTCCCGTCGCCAGAACGGCGACTGACGCCTCCCACAGCTCCGCCCGGCAAAAAACCGGGGGGGCTGCCCACCTTCTTCACGCAGGCCGCGTTAAGCAAACCGTAGCGGATCATGTATCGTTGCCGGATGATAATGTCCGACAATGCATTCGGCCGGAAGATTCTGTGTCAAACTCAACGCCGAACCAGCGCCGGGGCTGAACGCGTGTGCTTCCAACTCATCCACCAGCTCGCAAAAGAGGTACTCAAGGATAGAGCCCCCGAACTCTTCAAGTGTGCCTGATTGGATCATGATCATTGGTATATCGCATACGAACATTGTCGGACTGCCGATCCCTGTCAGCACCTTCTTGGTTTCCAAGGAACTCGCTACGCGGATGCCTAGGCAATACAGATACTCGCTGCCATAGGTTAGATAGTGCCCGGCGCCGCCAGCCCTGCTGAATAGCTCTTCCTCTCGGGCACAGTAATACAATCGCCCCTCGCGACCTCCGGCAGGATCGCGCGCATCGATTTCATCAATGGCGTCTTGAAGGCGCTGTTCTGTTACGTATTTGAACTGACCGTTCAAAAAGATCGAGCGGGCACGATCCTCGACTTCGGCGGCGTTCAAGACCTTCAATCCATTGTGATAGAACTGAGCCAGGTCATTCGTTCTGGTGGCATGGCCCGCCCGAAAAGCCCGGTACTCCTCCCGCAACCGGTCGGCAGTAAGCGCCTTGATGTCGGTGATCTCGCCCGTCACATCGTTGATCAGGTTGTCCAGCCAGGAAAGATCATCGGAGACGACGTACTCGGGCGGATGGCGGACAAATTCAGCCTTCACCTCTTCGGTGATGAAATCGCCAAGCATGCGCCAGATACGGTCGCGCCACGTTTCAACGAGCGGATAGCTGAACACATCATGGGGCGGCAGCGGGCGCTCAGAAAGACTGGCGGCTATTTCCCGGCTCTCATAACCTGGCAACATACTACCGGGAACCAACCCGGACCGTGGATATGTGCTCATTGTATCGCTCCCCTCATCAACCTTTGGGACAGCAAGAACGATACTTCAGTCCTCTTCCCGTTCGTCATCCAGAAGCGCCATTGGCTTTACATCAAGCGCGAGCGCGGCGTGCCAAAGAGTGATGATGGTCACATTCTGCTGACCGCGTTCCATCGCGCTCACATGGGCGCGATCAACACCCATTTTCGCCGCAAGCGCTTCCTGACTGATGCCTGATTTGAGCCGGTAGTGCTTGAGATTCTTACCAAAAACGTCACGGATATCCATCCGCTAGAAAGTTGCGGATCGCGTATTTTAATGCGACGTATTATAATACGCGGAACCTGAGTCGACTCGTCAGTTCCGTCGCGGTCGGCTTCGAAGATTTCAACCGGCCGGCGCTTGCGCGCTTCATGGTTTCCAGTTCATTAATAGCGAGCGCCAGCCCCGCAAGGACACAGATGCCAGCCACCCAGCTCACGATCGCCGATGCCCCGCCGAATGAAGCGGCGCTGACTGTCTATGACCGTGATCACATCAAGCTTTACATGCAGCTCCTCGACGCGAATGACGCAGGGGCATCGCTGGAAGAGGTGTCGTCGATTCTACTCGGTATCGATGCGAAGGCAGAGCCGGAACGTGCTCGTCAGGTTCATGACAGCCACCTGTCCCGTGCACGCTGGATGACCGAGCAAGGCTACCGCGACCTTCTCAAGAACGGACTTCCGACTGGCTAAACGTATACCGATGCATGGCGCGCATCACACGATGCCTGCGGCCATACTATGCAACTTCTGATTTACAGCGAAACATCCCAACCAACTAACGCCGCTCCACATTTCGGCGCGTGATTGGGAGGAGTTCGCCATGCCAACCGACTGGCGCGACGATCACCAATACGATCATTTCGATGATCTCGGCATCTCCGGACTCGCCTGGGAATGCCTTCGACGAAACCTGCACTATCGCAAGGACTATAACCTGATGCGGGAGGGCGGCAGCGCTCCAGCCGACTGGGGGTTGCGATTTCCTTGCAGATCCAAAACTAAATGCGCTCAACGCACCAATCTACTGGCTCCCATCCGCAGCGCCTGCGGTGGTCCAACTCATCGCCGTTCTGCCGGACATCGGCTTGACCGCATCCATTCCCCCCGAAAGCATTGCGGACCGCAAGATTGACGCTGAAGGACTGTCATGGGTTCGGCTGAAGGAAGAAGTCAATCTTGTCGGGGAGCAGGTCGGAGATCGACCCGTTGGCCTCCTGCTTCCGCTCGATGGAGACTGGCCCATTCGCCTAGCAGCTGCCGATCGGCTGTATCGCCAACTCATCAATGGCAATGCCGATCCGCCGATCACACGACAGCGACGTGAACGCCTGAAACGCGCTCTGCGGACAATCGACGGACGCCAGAGTGGCGCCAGCTATCGCGCCGTCGCTACTGTTTTCTTTGGCGCCGATCGCGTCGCCGCCGAACCATGGAAGACGAGTTCGCTCAAGGCGCAAATTGCGCGTCTCGCCGCCTACGGCCGGACGATGATTGATCGCGGTTACAGGGATTTGCTTAGAGGCCCAACCCGCTGAGAGTGGAATGCCGGACTATTAATCACGTTGTTCTCTCCGGGATGCAGGCATGCGAGCAGGCGCTGTTCTCCATTTCTTCGATCCGCGTTCACCTCGCACAACGGGCTCGCCGTTCTTACTCATCGTGCGGATCGTATCTGGATCGACATTGCGATATTTTCCGCTGTCGTCCCAAGACCAAACAAACTCGACGTCGTCTTTCGCATAGATCCATTTTTTCGCACCAAGAGCGATAAAACTATACAAGTGTCCGTCGACCTGGAAGGCGTGACGGTGCCATGCACGCGTGTTTCCGCCTTTACTGGGAGGTCGATAAGGTTCGATCAAACGTGCACTGTAGCTCTCGATTTTCGTCGGGCCAATTCGATGCTGCCCTTCCTTCAAAAGGCTCTCTCCCTTCATTCAAACGTCCACAATCTCGTCCGCCTCCCAAAATAGCAGCACGAAGTCGAGCAGTTCCATGGGCAATTTTGCTGCATTATTTGGACATACTCCAGGGGTGACGTTTTCGCCGCGGGCTGATCGTCATCCCTCCCGGCCGCGTTTCTCCGCTTTTCTCGTCTCCGACAGTCCCGCGCATCCCGCAGCGGGAGGACCTAACCGGAGACGCGACCCATGCCCGATCCAAATGCCGGACTTCCTCCGCGCTATCTGAGAACGCCCGAAGCGGCTCGCTTTCTTGGCCTGTCGGGCCGAACGCTCGAAAAACACCGCACCTACGGCACGGGGCCGCGCTACTCGAAGATCGGCGGGCGTGTCGTCTACGCGATCGAGGATCTGCAAGCCTGGGTTAGCCGGGGAGAGAAGAACTCGACCTCAGATGACACCGGCGATGAGGTGTTGCCCGCCAAGCGACATGCAGCGATCTCACCCGCCTATGCACGGAAAGCCCGCTCATGAGCGGCGGCGCCACCGTCGAGCTCGTCTGGATCAAGAAGCAGATCGAGCACTGGATTCGCTTCGGCCGGCTCGCACGGACAACGATTCAGAGCCGCAGTCGCAGCACAGTCAATTTTGATCCCGGCGCCGTGTTCGCTTTCATCCGCTGGCAGGCGAACGACTTTGGCACGGCGCAAAGCCGGATCGACATCCTGCGCGCGCCCGGACTGGGTGAACCCTATGCGACCGTGCCGCATGTCACGCCGGGCGGCGACAGTCTGCTGCGCCTGTCGGGCTGGCCCAAGGTTGAACGGGTTCTTCAGATCGTCGATGCGATCGAAGCGCTCCGCATCGACCCGGCTGACGCCGCGCCGGACTATTGGCGCCACGTTCACAACAGGCTGTCCGCAGGCTTGGAGCCGCGCGTCTACACAGCCGCTCAGCATCGCGCCTGGCTCCTGCGCCAAACGTTTCCGCCCGTCCCAAAGACACAGCCCACCACATCGGCGGGGAGCGCGTCATGACCCGGTTCGGCTACGTCATGACAACCTATTTCTCCGTGCTCGCGATCGGCGGACTGGCCTTCGTTCATGTGAGCCCTAAGCTGATCTGGAACGCGTCCGCGAGCGCACCGATCGGACTCTACGACGTCGTATCGGACGACGATCTTGTCGTCGGCGATCTGGTCGTTGTCGATCCTCCGAAGTCACTTGCGATCTATCTCGATGAGCGCGGCTATCTGCCCGAAGGCGTACCGCTCCTCAAGCACATCGCGGCGCTTCCCGGACAGCGTGTCTGCCGCGACGGCGCCGCTGTCGCTATCGATGACATCACCTTGGCGCAGGCCCAGCCGAGCGACCGCTTCGGACGCGACCTGCCGGTTTGGCAGGGCTGCCATATCGTCGCCGAGACAGAACTCTTCCTCCTGAATCCCAGCCATCCCGACAGTCTCGACGGTCGCTATTTCGGCGCGCTCCCCGCTGACGCCGTGATCGGACGCGCCGTCCCGATCCTCACCGATGAAGACGGCGACGGCCACTATGTCTGGCGCGCCGATGACGACGCCGACGCTCCCGAAAATTCTTCCGACCACAAATGAAAGGAACTGCCCCATGGCTCAGATCGGCCAATTCACCCGCATGGAATCTGGCTTCACCGGACGCCTTCATACGCTCATTCTCTACCGAGAACTCACGCTCGTTCCTGCAACGCCGTCAGACAGCGAAAACGCGCCCGACTATCGCATCCATCACGGCGATGATGATGGGCCGGAGATCGGCGCCGGCTGGAAACGCACCGGCGAAAAGGCTGGCGAATACATCTCCTTGCAGATCGACGACCCGACCTTTGCGCTTCCGATCCGCGCCAATCTCTTCAAGACGGATGCGGAAGACGAGCATTGGGCGCTCCATTGGAACCGCCCCGCAAAGCGTTCCGAGAAGCGTGATGAGCCCCGCTAAGCCGTTTCGACACTGCGCGTTGGTTGCAAGGCTCGCCCTCTGCGGTCTGTTCCAAGGCGTTGTCATCTCTGACGTCGCCTATGCAGAGACCGCGCCTCTAAAGGCATCGAAAAGCAGCCGTTCCTATGCAGCCTATATCACCGAAGCCTCGCAGCGCTTCGGCATTCCGGAGCACTGGCTTGTCGCCATCATGCGCGCGGAAAGCGCCGGGGCTGCACGGGCGGAAAGCGCGAAAGGCGCGATGGGGCTGATGCAGATCATGCCCGACACCTGGGAGGAACTGCGCGCGCGTTACGGTCTGGGGCGCGATCCGTTCGATCCGCGCGACAACATTCTCGCCGGCGCCGCTTATCTGCGCGAACTGCATGACCGCTTCGGATCGCCGGGCTTTCTCGCCGCCTACAATGCGGGACCGACACGCTACGCCGAGCATCTAGCTACAGGCCGACCGTTGCCCCGAGAAACCCGCGATTATGTGGCGACGCTGATGCCGCTCCTCAGCGCGTCGGTTGCAGCAGAACGGCGAGAGCAGAGCGCAATTCTGACCGTGGATTGGCGCACGGCGCCACTCTTCGCTGCGCATAATGATCGACAATCGGCTGCTGACGAAACGCACCCAGGCAGCGGCACCGACGTTTATCCTCCGCACACATCGGGCGCCTCCGACAGCCTTTTCCCGCCACATGGAACCGGGGATCAGCGATGATCCCGCTGATCGCACTCTCGCGCAGTCAGTCGCGCGATGGCGTGCTTCCGGGGGGAAGGACGGAGACGGAAGGCGCAACAACAACGGGAGGGCGAGATAAAAGGCGCGGCACCGATGCGCGCTATGTCGTTGTTGTTGTTGGGCATTTCGCCCGCTGCGGTCATGGGCACAGTGCCGCCCCACGGTTCAACCCCTTGTTTTCATGCGGGTTTCACCGTGCCGCGTGCTTTCTGGCGGGCATTTTTTCATGAGCGACCGCGACAATGACATGCGCATCCGGCCCGGCCGCATCCGCAACAAGGGGACAAGCACCCGGAAGGCGCAAAGCTTCGTCGGCCAGGTCATGGGCGCCGCCCGCAAGGCCGGACACACTGGATATAAGCTGAACGGTTCGAAGGGCCGCGGGCGCGGCTCACAATTCGGCCGCGGTCGTTTCGCCGGCGCAGCGCGCGGCCTGTCACGCACCCAGCGGCGCGTCGTCGTCAAGGCGCGGATCGTCCGTCATCATGGCGCACGTTTCCGTTCCGCGCCGCTCACCAAGCACATCGCCTATCTCAAACGCGAGGGCGTGACTCGCGACGGCCGCGATGCGGGCATGTTTGGCGCCGAAGCAGACAGCGTTGACGATCGCGCCTTCGCCGGGCGGTGCGAAGATGACCGGCATCATTTCCGCTTCATCGTCTCACCCGAAGATGCCGACCGCCTCGAAGACCTGCGCGCCTTCACGCGCGACCTGATGAATGAGGCCGAGCGCGATCTCGGCACCAAGCTCGACTGGATCGGCGTCGATCACTGGAACACCGACAATCCCCATGTCCATGTGCTGGTGCGCGGCCGTGCCGACGATGGAAAAGACCTCGTCATCGCGCGTGACTATATCAGCCGGGGTCTCCGCGATCGCGCCGAGCAACTGGTCGAATTGGAGCTCGGCCCACGCACGGAGCGGGAGATCGCAGCCGGGCTTCAGACGGAAGTAACCGCCGAGCGCTGGACCGGTCTCGACCGCGCGCTGCAAGGGCTTGCCGACGACGGCGCCGGCGTTGCCGATCTGCGTCCGGGGTCGCCGGAGCCGCGCGATCCGGAATTGCGCAAATTGCTGATCGGCCGCGCGCAGACGCTGGAACGGCTCGGCCTCGCCGACAGGCTCGCCCCTGCGGTGTGGTCGCTGAAGCCCGGCGCCCAACAGACGTTGCGCGAGCTTTCCATCCGGGGCGACATCATCAAGACCATGCACCGCGCCATGGCGGGCGAACCTGATCGCGCACAAGCGGACTTCGCCATTGAAGACACGCCTCATGCCCCGGTGCTGGGAAGACTCGTCGAACGTGGCCTCTATGACGAGCTGAGCGGTGAAGCCTATGCCGTGATCGACGCGGTGGACGGCCGGGTCCATCATCTGCGCTTCAACGATCTCGACGCCACGGGCGACACGCCCGAAGGCGGCATTGTCGAAACGCGTGTCTGGCGTTCGAACGATGGCGGTGGTCAGCGTATGGCCCTCGTCGGCCGATCCGATCTCAACCTCGAAACCCAGATCGGCGCGAACGGCGCCACCTGGCTCGACCGAGTGCAACTGGCAAAGGAATGCGCGCCGCTCAGCATGGGCGGGTTCGGCGCTGAGGTCCGCGGGGCACTGGACCGGCGTGGCGATCATCTCGTCGCCGAGGGGCTGGCGACCAGGAACGGCCGGCGCATCACCTTCGCCCGCGATCTTCTGAAAACGCTGCGCGACCGAGAACTCGACACGGCGGCGGCGGCTATCGAGGCCGAGACCGGCTTGCCTCGCCGCAAGCCCGCCGACGGCGATCGCATCTCGGGAACCTACCGCCAGCGGCTCGATCTCGCCTCAGGTCGTTTCGCTATGGTCGATAACGGCCTCGGCTTCGAACTCGTCCCGTGGAAGCCCCAGCTCGAACGCCACCTCAGCCAGACCGTGACGGGCACGATGACGCCCGGCGGCGGGATCGACTGGAGCCTCGGCCGCAAGCGCGGGCTCAGCCTTTGAACTATCCCCAGAAGGAAAAGATATGGCGATCAAGACACAGCAAACACAGGCCACCAGGATCCTCTGGGGTCAGATCATCATCGTCTCGCTCGTTGCGGTCGGTTTCGTATGGGCGGCGACGCAGTGGACCGCATGGCGTCTCGGGTTTCAGCCGCAACTCGGCGCGCCGATGACGGACGTCCTCGGCTGGCCTGTCTATCCGCCCTGGAGCTTCTTCGTCTGGTGGTATTTCTACGACGCCTATGCGCCGCGCGTGTTCGTCGAGGGCGCGATCATCGCGGGCAGCGGCGGGATCGCCGCGATCGCTGTTGCGATTTTCCTCTCCGTCCTCCGGGCTCGCGAGGCACGCGACGTGACCACCTACGGTTCAGCCCGATGGGCGGAGCGGAGGCACGTTGAAGCTTCCGGGCTGCTTGCCGCGGACGGCGTCGTGCTCGGCCGCTTCGAAAACCACTACCTCCGCCATGACGGCCCAGAACATGTGCTTTGCTTCGCGCCGACCCGCAGCGGCAAGGGCGTCGGCCTCGTCGTGCCGAGTCTTCTGACCTGGCCTGGTTCGGCAATCGTGCATGACATCAAGGGCGAGAACTGGCAGCTCACGGCCGGATGGCGGGCGCGATTCACCCGCACGATCCTGTTTGATCCGACCGACGCGAAGAGTGCAGCCTACAATCCGCTGCTCGAAGTCCGGCGCGGCGACAGCGAAGTGCGTGACGTCCAGAACGTCGCCGACATCCTCGTCGATCCGGAAGGCCTGCTCGAACGCCGGAACCATTGGGAGAAGACCAGCCATTCGCTGCTAGTCGGCGCGATCCTCCATGTCCTCTATGCCGAGGCCGACAAGACGCTCTCTGGCGTCGCCGCCTTCCTCTCCGATCCAGGCCAACCGATCGAGGCGACGCTTGCGGCGATGATGCGCACCCCGCATCTCGGCGACCGGCCACACCCGGTCGTGGCGCAGGCGGCGCGTGAACTCCTCAACAAGTCGGAGAACGAACGTTCCGGCGTGCTCTCTACGGCGATGAGTTTTCTCGGTCTCTATCGCGATCCCGTCGTCGCCAAGGTCACCAGCCGCTGCGACTGGCGGATCAGGGATCTCGTCTCCGGCGCGCAACCGACCACGCTCTATCTCGTCGTGCCGCCCTCCGATATCAGCCGCACCAAGCCGCTGGTCCGCCTCGTGCTGAACCAGATCGGACGCAGGCTGACAGAGGAGTTGAACGCCAATCGCAAGCGCCATCGCCTGTTGCTCATGCTCGACGAGTTTCCGGCGCTCGGGCGGCTCGATTTCTTCGAGAGCCAACTCGCTTTCATGGCCGGGTATGGGCTCAAGGCATTCCTCATCGCCCAGTCCCTCAATCAGATCGAGAAGGCCTACGGTCAGAACAACGCCATCCTCGACAATTGCCATGTGCGGGTGAGCTTCGCGACGAATGACGAGCGTACCGCCAAGCGCGTGTCCGACGCCCTCGGCACGGCGACCGAGATGCGGGCGATGAAGAACTATGCCGGGCACAGACTGTCACCCTGGCTCGGCCACCTCATGGTCTCCCGGCAGGAGACCGCGCGGCCTTTGCTGACCCCCGGCGAGATCATGCAATTACCGCCGGATGATGAAATCGTGCTCGTCTCCGGCGCGCCGCCGGTCCGGGGCAAAAAGGCGCGCTACTATACCGACCCACAGCTCAAGGCACGCATCCTGTCACCGCCCAAACTGATGGCCGAACCGACCGTATCGAAAGAGTTGCAGGCAGATGATTGGAGTGACCGCGCACCCGTCACCGCGCCAAAGCCAAGTAAGAGGGCCTCCAGCGATGCGGGCGAAGATGCAGACGGCGGCATTCGCCGTGAGCCGGAACTGCCCGAGCATGAAGACATCGCGCCGGAGCCGGCACCATCTGCGCGAGAAGAGTTCGCGGCGCTCGACGACGAACCGGATGACGATGCGCAACGCGCCCGCCAGATGCAGGGCCAGTTCCGCAGCATCGCACGGCAGGCCTCGCTCGATCCTGATGACGGCATTGAGCTCTGAGGTCCGCCATGAAGAAAGATCGGCTGAATGTGTATTTCGATCCGTCGCTGTCGCCAGAGCTCGACGCTTTAGCGGCGCGGCGCAAAGTCTCCAAGTCCCAGATCATCGAGGCTGCGCTCGCCTCCTATCTCTCACCTGATACCGCCGATCAGCGCGAGGCTGCCATCACTCGGCGCCTTGACCGGCTGACCCGCGCTGTCGAGCGCCTTGAGCGGGACGTGACTATTGGCAACGAAGCGGTCGCGCTATTCGTCCGGTTCTGGCTTACCACGACGCCGCCGCTGCCAGATACGATGCGTGAGGCGGCGCAGGCGAAAGGCCGGGAGCGCTATGAAGGCTTTGTGGAGACGCTCGGCCGGCGGCTCGCAAAGGGGAGCGCGCTCGCGACGGAATTATCACAGGATGTCGGGGGTGTTCACTCTGAAAAATGATGTCACGGGAAAGGGAGCGCGAGCACCCTCTAGTCCGTGGTAACCGCGACAAGCTGACTGCCTGCCGCCCATGTTTCAACGCCGACCGCTGCAAACACCGCATCGTTTTCAGTTTTGGCTGTCCGGCGAAGGTCCTCCAGACGTAGATTACGCGCTCGCACCATTTGCTGAGGGGTGCGACCAATCTGCTCGGACTGAACCTGCGTTAGAATTCGGTCAAAATCAGTCGACGATTCTTCAATTGGTGCGCGCCAGATATCCCGACGTTGGCTGAAGCTATCGAAAACTCGCTTAAGCGCAGTGGAGATCAACTCTTCCCGTTCCTTCATCTCCACCTGAAGATTGCGCGCAATTTCCTCAATGCGCGACTCCTCCACTCGTTTCGGCGTCGAACACACATAGACGCGTGAGGTGTCATAGATCACCTTGTGCAGTCCGTCTGATTCGCCTTGCGCACGTAGCTTCGTATCGATTTCGGACGGCTTTATCAGGAGCGAGTTGTCCAAGACTTCGTTGCTCTGAAAGGCGGTCGCATAGCGATCCCAATCAGCAAAACGGGGCGCTACATAATGGACTTCAGCGCCGGCACGCTCAGCCTTTAATAGGAGGTCATACTGCCCGTCTTCCTCCGCCGTATCGACTTCGAACCGCCAGAACGGCTTCTCTATGGCGGGTGCGGGCTTCGATGTGTCGCTTCGTCGAAACTGCTTGAGCTCTTGCCCGAGCTTGAACTGAATGAGAAGAGCTACGCCCGGCCGGTCAAAATGCACGTCGCATCCGATCTCAGCCTCATGCAACAGGCTTGGTAGAAAAGGCACTGGGCGGAGGCCTATGGACTCCAGATGAGCTTGGACTTCTCTGGTAATCCCATAGCCGTAGGAGAACTCAGACAGGCGTTGCCGCAAATCAAGAGGCATAGTTACCCACTCTATCTATCATCTTCATTGCCCCTTTCTGACGCGACCAAGGCGATGGTGACAAGTATCCTGAACTGAGCTCCCAGTAACATCTCCGAAGGCGATTCAGATATCAAAACCCATACTTTTCTGATCGTGCCGAAAGTGACCTTTCTAAGAGACTATTTGCTGAAAGTCGGTTTCTTCCTGGTAAGCCAACCCCTGCCATCCTTGGTGTCCACGCATTATCCTGCCTTTGCACGCCGTTACGCTACTACGCCTTCAAGGCTGTTGCCGCTGACCAATTAACGGTCTTCTTGATCGACCCCGTAATCCAATGCGGGGCCGCCAATGACCGTCCACACATTCAAATCCGAAGCTCTCGCCCGCAGCACGCGCATGCTCAGGACTGCGCTCGGGGCCGATGTCGCCGCATGGCTCGAAGACCCTACGGTTGTCGAGGTCATGCTCAATCCCGACGGGCGCCTGTGGGTGGATCGGCTGAGCGACGGCCTCGCCGACACCGGCGAAGAGCTTTCCGCCGCTGACGGCGAGCGTATCGTCCGTTTGGTCGCACACCATGTCGGTGCAGAGGTTCATGCTGGCGCTCCGCGTGTGTCCGCGGAGCTGCCGGGAACAGGGGAGCGGTTCGAGGGGCTTCTGCCGCCCGTGGTCGCCGCGCCGGTCTTCGCGATCCGCAAGCCGGCCGTCGCCGTCTTCACGCTCGAAGATTATGTCGGCGCTGGGATCATGCCGGAAACTGCGGCAACGGCCTTGCGCGAAGCCATTGCGGCGCGCGCCAATATCCTCGTCGCCGGCGGCACCTCGACCGGCAAGACCACGCTCACCAATGCCCTGCTGGCGGAAGTCGCCAAATCCTCCGACCGCGTCGTTCTGATCGAGGACACGCGCGAACTCCAATGCCTGACGCCGAACCTGGTCGCGTTGCGAACCAAGGATGGCGTCGCGTCGCTTTCCGATCTCGTTCGCTCCTCGCTCCGCCTGCGGCCTGACCGCATTCCTATCGGCGAGGTGCGTGGGGCAGAGGCGCTCGATCTCCTCAAAGCCTGGGGCACCGGCCACCCCGGCGGGATCGGCACCATCCATGCCGGTTCGGCCCTCGGGGCGCTGCGCCGTCTTGAACAGCTCATCCAGGAAGCCGTCGTCACCGTGCCCCGCGCGATGATCGCCGAGACGATCGACCTGATCGCCGTCCTCTCGGGACGCGGATCGGCGCGCCGGCTTTCCGAACTCGCCCGCGTCGAGGGGCTCAATGCGACCGGCGACTACCAAATCCAACCGCTTTTTCACCCCCGAACAGGAGACCATCCATGACCAAAACCACGATCCTTTTTCCGCGCTGGCCATTCTTCGCGACGGCCCTCGCATTCAGCCTTCTGCTCGTCGCGCCCGCCCATGCGGCGGGCTCGGGCATGCCCTGGGAGGCGCCGCTCCAGTCGATCCTGGAATCTATCGAAGGGCCGGTCGCCAAGATCGTCGCGGTGATCATCATCATCGTAACCGGACTGACCCTCGCCTTTGGTGACACCTCCGGCGGCTTCCGGCGCCTCGTACAGATCGTCTTCGGGCTCTCCATCGCCTTCGCGGCGTCGAGCTTCTTCCTGTCTTTCTTCTCCTTCGGCGGCGGGGCGCTGATCTGATGCGGGACGCGGCCGACATTCCGGGCTTTCACGCGCCCGTTCACCGCGCGCTGGTCGAGCCGATCTTGCTCGGCGGCGCGCCCCGGGCAGTCGCCATCGCCAATGGCACGCTCGCAGCGGCCGTCGGACTTGGGCTCAGGCTCTGGGCGGTCGGGATCGCGCTCTGGCTTGTCGGCCATCTCCTCGCGGTCTGGGCCGCAAAGCGCGACCCCCAGATCGTCGATGTCGCCCGGCGGCATCTCCTTTTTCCAACCTGGTTCGGAGTCTGAGCCATGTTGCGCCTCGCCGAATACCGCTCCAAATCCTCGCTCCTCGCCGACTTCCTGCCTTGGGCGGCGCTCGTCGCGCCCGGCGTTATCCTCAACAAGGACGGCAGTCTGCAACGCACGGCACGGTTTCGGGGACCTGACCTCGACTCCGCGACACCATCAGAGCTCGTCGCCGTATCCGGCCGTCTCAACAGCGCCTTGCGACGGCTCGGGTCGGGTTGGGCGGTGTTCGTCGAGGCGCAACGCCTGCCGGCGCGCGACTATCCGCTCTCGCATTTTCCCGATCCCGTGTCCGCGCTCGTCGATGCGGAGCGGCGCGCTCAGTTCGAGGAGGCATCGAGTCATTTCGAAAGCGGCTACTTCCTGACCTTCGTCTGGATGCCGCCGGCCGACGACGCCAGCCGTGCCGGACGGTGGCTCTATGAGGATGCCCCCGACAAGGGCATCAATCCGCAGGAGCACGTCGCGAGCTTTACGGCGCGGACGGACCGTCTGCTCGATCTCCTCGACGGCTTCATGCCGGAAGCGGCCTGGCTCTCCGACGAGGAAACGCTGACCTATCTGCATTCCACGATCTCGACACGCCGACAGCGTGTGCGGGTTCCGGAAACGCCGATGCACCTCGACGCCCTCCTGGTCGACAACGCCCTTGTCGGCGGTTTGGCGCCGAAGCTAGGCGAAGAACATCTGCGCAACCTCTCCATCATCGGCTTCCCCACGGCTACATGGCCCGGACTGCTGGATGAGCTCAACCGCCAGTCCTTCGAATATCGTTGGGTCACGCGCGCCATCTGTCTCGACAAGACCGATGCGACCAAGCTCCTGACCCGCATCCGGCGGCAGTGGTTCGCCAAGCGCAAATCCATCGCCGCGATCCTGAAAGAGGTGATGACCAACGAAGCTTCAACGCTGCTCGATAGCGACGCGGCGAACAAGGCTGCCGACGCCGATGAGGCCTTGCAGGAACTCGGCGCCGATATGGCCGGCGCCGCCTACATCACCGCTACACTGACCGTCTGGGATGAGGATGAGGCCGTCGCCGATGCCAAGGTGAAGGCGGTCGAAAAGGTCATTCAGGGCCGGGACTTCACTTGCATGCCCGAGACACTGAACGCCATCGAGGCCTGGCTCGGTTCGCTGCCCGGCCATCTCTACGCCAATGTCCGTCAACCGCCGGTCTCGACCCTCAATCTCGTGCACATGATCCCGATCTCAGCGGTCTGGGCAGGACCGCCGCGCAACGATCATCTGGACGGTCCGCCGCTTTTTTACGCGGAGACGGAAGGCTCGACCCCGTTCCGTTTTTCGCCTCATGTCGGCGATGTCGGACACACGCTCGTCGTCGGCCCGACCGGCTCGGGCAAGTCGGTGCTGTTGGCGCTGATGGCATTGCAGTTCCGTCGCTATGCGGGCGCACAGGTCTTCGCCTTCGATTTCGGCGGCTCGATCCGCTGCGCGACCGTCGCCTGTGGCGGAGACTGGCAGGATCTCGCCGGCGCACTGTCCGATGACGAAACGGCCGTCCAGCTTCAGCCGCTTCGCAACATTGACGAGACGAGCGAGCGCGCCTGGGCGCAGGACTGGTTGTCCGGCCTGATCGCCCGTGAAGGCGTCACCGTCGATCCAGTCGCGCGGGACCATCTCTGGTCGGCGCTGACATCGCTCGCCTCGGCGCCCGTCGAAGAACGCACGCTCACGGGACTTTCGGTCCTGTTGCAGTCGACCGAACTCAAACAGGCTTTGGCGCCATTCTGTCTTGGCGGTCCCTTCGGACGTTTGCTCGACGCCGAGTCCGAAGAGCTTGGAACGGCCGATTTCCAGGCCTTCGAAACCGAAGGGCTGATCGGATCGGCCGCGACGCCCGCCGTGCTCGCCTATCTGTTCCATCGGATCGAGGATCGCCTCGACGGACGGCCAAGCCTCATCATCGTCGATGAAGGCTGGTTGGCGCTCGATGACGGCACCTTCGGCGGCCAGCTCCGCGAGTGGCTGAAGACACTGAGGAAGAAGAACGCGTCCGTTCTCTTCGCCACGCAGTCGCTCGCTGATATCGACAACTCTGCCATCGCGCCCGCCATCATCGAGAGCTGCCCGACCCGCATCTTCCTGCCGAACGAACGCGCATTCGAGCCGCAGATCGCAGACATCTACCGCCGCTTCGGTCTCAATGAACGCCAGATCGAGATCGTCGCGCGGGCCATGCCGAAGCGCGACTATTACTGTCAGTCGCGGCGCGGCAATCGGCTCTTCTCGCTCGGTCTCGGTGAGGTCGCGCTCGCCTTCACGGCCGCATCGTCGAAGACCGACCAGGCCGCCATCACCGACATGCTCGCCGAACACGGGCGGGACGGCTTCGCCGCCGCCTGGCTCGCACGGCGCGGCCTCGATTGGGCCGTCGAGCTGCTCGGCCCATCCCATGATCCCGAACCGTCACACCAGACTCAGGAGACGCCCCATGCGTAAGAAACTCGCTGCCCTCATGATTACTGGCGCCATGGCCTTCGCGCCGATGCAGCCTGCCTATGCCCTGTTCGGTTTCGGCGACATCGTGTTCGACCCGTCGAATTATGCCGAGAACGTACTGACGGCCGCACGGACACTCGAACAGATCAACAATCAGATTCAACAACTTCAGAACGAAGCGCAGATGCTGATCAATCAGGCCCGCAATCTCGCAAGCCTGCCATATTCCTCGCTCGCCCAGCTTCAGGCCACCATCGCGCGCACCCAGCACCTCCTGAGCGAGGCCCAGAACATCGCCTATCAGGTCTCCGAGATCGAGACCGCCTTCAACGAACAGTATGGCGAGGCTGCCGCAGCGGGTGATTTCGGAACAATGATCGCCAGCGCCGAAGCGCGCTGGCACAACTCGGTGGCCGGCTACGAAGACGCGCTGAAGGTCCAGGCCGGCGTTGTCGGCAATATCGAACGGACACGTTCTGAACTGAGCAATCTCGTCGCGCAGAGCCAGGGCGCGACCGGCGCCCTGCAGGCGACCCAAGCCGGCAATCAGCTTCTCGCATTGCAAAGCCAGCAGATGACGGATCTTACCGCCGCCGTTGCCGCGCAGAACCGCGCGCAGGCGCTGGATGCGGCCCGACGCGCCTCCGCTGAGGCTCAGGCCCGCGAAAACCTCAATCGCTTCCTCGACTACGGCAGCGGCTACGCGCCGACCACCGTCACCATGTTCCGGTAGGGGGAGATGCGCAGCTCTCCCGACCAGATTCTCCGGCTTGTCGCCTTCGGCCTCGGCGCGCTCTCCGCGCTCTTCGCCGCCGTCGAACTAGAGAACACCGTCGCGCCGGAAACGCCGGCCGTTTCGCCCGTGACACACGATCCGTTGCAGGCAGAGCTTGTGCGTTGCCGGTCGATAACGCCGGAAGATCTGGACACCGATACAGCCTGCCGCGCCGCTTGGGCAGAGCATCGCCGCCGCTTTCTCGGCCTTTCCAGCGGCAACCCCGAGAAGGAGTAGAGCATGGACGGCGTAGGTGTCATCGACCGGTTCCTGCAGGTCTTCACCTCCTACATCGATTCAGGCTTCGGCCTGCTCGGGGGCGATGTCGCGTTCCTCGCGACGACGCTGATCGTCATCGACGTGACGCTCGCCTCGTTGTTCTGGGCCTGGGGGGCAGACGACGACATTCTCGCCCGTCTCGTCAAGAAGACGCTCTTCGTCGGGATCTTCGCCTACATCATCGGCAACTGGAACGCGCTCGCCCGGATCGTGTTCGAGAGCTTTGCCGGTCTCGGGCTCATCGCTTCAGGTGGCAGCCTGAGCGCCGGGGAACTTCTCCAGCCCGGCCGCATCGCCGAAGTCGGCCTCGAAGCCGGCCGGCCGATCCTCGCGTCCATCGCCGATCTAATGGGGTTCGTCTCCTTCTTCGAGAATTTCCTCCAGATCATCATCCTGCTGTTCGCCTGGCTGGTCGTTCTCCTGTCCTTCTTCATTCTCGCAATCCAGCTATTCGTCACGCTGATCGAGTTCAAGCTGGCGACCCTGGCGGGCTTCATCCTCGTGCCCTTCGGCCTCTTCAACAAAACCGCCTTCATGGCAGAGCGTGTGCTGGGCCTGGTCATCTCGTCCGGCGTCAAGGTGCTGGTGCTCGCCGTGATCGTTGGCATCGGCTCGACCATCTTTGGCGAATTCACCGCTGGGTTCACCGGCGAGCCGACCATTGAAGACGCCATGGCCATCGTGCTTGCCGCGCTCTCCTTGCTCGCGCTCGGTATCTTCGGGCCGGGCATCGCCAACGGCATTGTCTCGGGCGGCCCGCAACTGGGTGCAGGCGCAGCCGTGGGCGCTGGTCTTGCCGCTGGCGGTCTGGCGGTTGGCGGTCTCGCCGGCGCCCGAATGGCCGTGGGAGCAGCCGGCGCCGGAGCACGCGGCGCTGCGGCGGTCGCTGGCGGCGCGTCGACCGCCTATCGCATGGGGAACGCGGCTGCTGGCGGCGGTGCCTCTGGTGTCGCCGCAGGTATTGCCAGTGTCGGAAAAGCCAGCGTCGGCGCTGCGACTAGCCCGCTCCGCCGCTCCATGAGCGAGAGCTACCGCTCCGGTTCACGCGCCGCATTCGAAGCGACTGCCGGCAAGTTTAGCAATAGCCCCGAGCCAACCGCGTCGGCGAACAATGGGCCGCCTGCTTGGGCACGCCGCATGAAACACCAACAATCCCTTCACCACGGTGCCGCCGTTGCTGCCCATGCCGTTCGCTCCGGCGACCATGGTGGCGGTGGAACCGCCGTCAGCCTTTCGGAGAAATCATGATGTTCCGTCGTCCAAGCGTTCGCTATGCCAAGACCCCTGGACCCGTCACGCCCTATCAGAAAGCCGCCCAAGCCTGGGACGACCGCATCGGGTCCGCTCGTGTGCAGGCGAGGAACTGGCGGCTTATGGCGTTTGGCTCATTGCTGCTTTCCGCCGGACTCAGTGCGGCGCTGGCCTGGCAATCCACGCAAGGGACGATCACGCCCTATGTCGTGGAAGTGGATCGGCTCGGCGCAGCTCAAGCCGTGGCGCCCGCCATCGCCGACTTCCGTCCAACCGATCCGCAGATCGCCTACCACCTGTCGCGTTTCATCGAGAATGTGCGCCAAATCCCCGCTGATCCCATCGTGCTGCGCCAGAATTGGCTGCACGCTTACGACTTCACGACCGATAGGGGCGCGCTGGCTCTGAACGACTATGCCCGGGTGAACGATCCCTTCGCCAAGGTCGGCGATACGCAAATCTCGGTCGAGGTTTCCAGCGTCATCCGTGCCTCCGAGAGCAGCTTCCGCATCGCCTGGATTGAGCGCCGCTATGTCAACGGACAACTCGCCGCGACCGAACGCTGGACCGCCATTCTTACCATCGTCCTGCAACAGCCGCGCGACGCCGAGCGCCTGCGCAAGAATCCGCTCGGCATTTTCGTCAACGCCATCAACTGGTCCCGGGAGACTGCCCAATGACAAAAACACTTCACACCGCAAAAGCCTCCATCGCTGTTCTGCTTGCCGCCTCGGCGTTATCGGGCTGCGCGACGTTCAAGCCGCCGGAAATCGCCTATGACGAGCCACCCATCGAGGCGACGCTTCTGCCTGAGCCTGAGCGACCCGTGCGGATCGTCGAACGCTCCAAACCGCTTCCATTACCGGGGCAGCTCAAGCCCGTTGGTGGGGAAACTTCGGAACCTGAATCCGCTAACCCCGCCGAACGCGTCAATGAAGCGAACGCCGCCGCACGCATGGAACCCGTGCGCGACGGGTTCATCAACGCGGTGCAGCTCTACCCCTACAGCGAAGGCGCGCTCTATCAGGTCTACGCGTCGCCGGGACAGATCACCGACATCGCCCTGCAGCCCGGCGAGAAGCTGGTCGGGTCCGGTCCGATTGCGGCCGGCGACACGGCGCGATGGATCATCGGCGACACGCAGAGCGGATCGGGCAGTTCGCAGCGCATCCACATTCTGGTTAAACCGACGCGGCCCGATCTTCAGACCAATCTCGTCATCAATACCGACAAGCGGACCTACCACCTTGAACTGAGAGCGAACCCATCCGCTTATATGGCTTCGGTCTCCTGGACTTATGCCGAGGATGCCCTGATCGCGCTCAGGCGGCGCAACGCCGATGCGGAAGCGGCCTTGCCGATCGGACGCGACGTCGCACTGGATTCCTTGCGCTTCCGCTATCGGATCGAGGGCGACCGCGCGCCCTGGCGGCCGCTGCGCGCCTTTGATGATGGGCGACAGGTCTTCATCGAGTTTCCGCGCGGGATTGGCCAAGGCGAAATGCCGCCGCTTTTTGTCATCGGGCCGGAAGGCGAAGGCCAACTCGTCAACTACCGTATCCGCCGCAACTACATGATCGTCGACCGCCTCTTCGCTGCCGCCGAACTGCGCTTAGGTGACAAGCAGAAACGCGTCCGGATCGTCCGCACGGATGAAGTGACACGCGGCGCCCAAACCGCTTCGCTCCATAGCAATGTGGGGCCGCGCAAATGAGCGAGGATACAGAACACCCGGAAGAAAAAGAGATCGCCGCCTCCTTACGGCTGCGCGCCGATCCACCGAGGGTCATGCGTCTCTCGCGTCGCACGCTGACGGTTCTTGGCGCGGCCAGCGGACTCGGTCTCGGCGCCATCCTGATTGTGGCTCTGCAAGATCGCAAACCGGCCGATGGGCCGTCGGAACTCTATTTGACCGAGCGTATTCAGGAAGCAGAAGGCCTGTCGCGTCTGCCCGCCGACTACACAGGCGTGCCACGGCTCGGTCCGCCATTGCCGGGCGAACTCGGTCGGCCGATCCTGTCAGCTCAACAACGCGGTCAGTCCGTACCGACGGTTGTTACCACGCCGACCGTCGATCCAGAGGAACAGCGCCGTCTTCAGGAGATTGAGGCAGCCCGGCTCAGTCGTCTTTTCGCCGAAGCCAAGACCACCACTGGTGGACAACCTCAAACTCCGCCAACGGTCGCTCCCGTACCGTCCGGCACTGGATCATTCTTTCCGGCGAGTGCGATGGGCGCTTCACCAGACGCGACGGACAGGCGGCAAGCATTTCTCGACAAACCCACTGATCGACGCACGACAAGCACCGACCGGCTCACCGATCCGCCCAGCCCCTATTTGGTTCAGGCCGGCGCAGTCATCCCGGCAGCCTTAGTCACAGGACTCCGCTCGGATCTTCCCGGCCAGATCACGGCCCAGGTGACGTCCAATGTCTATGACAGTCCGACCGGGCGGTTCCTGTTGATCCCGCAAGGCTCGCGCCTCATCGGCGAATACGATAGCGGCGTTGCGTTCGGGCAGAGCCGTGTGCTGCTGGCCTGGACCCGGTTGATCCTGCCCAATGGGCGCTCCATCGTTCTCGAACGCCAACCTGGCGCCGACGAGGCTGGCTATGCCGGGCTGGAAGATGGCGTCAACAATCATTGGGGGCGGCTATTCATGGCGGCTGGTCTCGCCACCATCCTGAACATCGGTGCGGAACTGGGCGCCGACGATGATGACGGCATCGCCCGCGCCATACGCGAAGGAACGCAGCACACGATCGGTCGCGCTGGCGATGAGGTTGTCCGCCGTCAGCTTTCCATCCCGCCGACCCTGACCATCCGCCCGGGCTTCCCTGTGCGCGTAATGGTAACGCATGACCTTGTCCTCGAGCCCTATCGGAGTTGATCTATGACCAGGCTAAAACTCGGCGCCATTCCTGACGATAAACCCGTCAAGCTGAGCATTGAACTTCCCGCCGACCTCCATCGCGATCTTGTCACCTATGCTGAGGTACTCGCGCGCGAAACCGGTCAGAAGAACGAACCTGCAAAGTTGGTCGCACCTATGCTTCAGCGTTTCATGGCGACGGATCGGGCTTTCGCGCGCCTGCGGAAGATACACCTCCGACCGGAGTAGTCGCTAGCGCTTCCGGCGCCCAATCGGAAGCACCACGTCGCACACGTCCGGCCAGAGTATGGGCAACGCTGATGAAGCGACGCAGTGCAGGATTGTCGTTTAAGGGGGACCAGACGGCGCTAAAGAGCATTATATCGGCGGGATCGCTCAGAGGACGCAGTACGAGATTCGGAACCTTTACATCCATCCAGGCGGCAGACACCAATGTGATCCCTTGTCCAAGACCGACCAGATTCATCAGAGTCTCCTGTACCACCCCCTTATAGAGGATTTCCGGGGAAGTGCAGTAATCGGATAGCCTGCGGACGATGTAATCGTGCACCGCCGGTCCGGGTTCAGATCGGCTAACGATGAAACTTTCGCATCGCAGGTCAGACCAGTCGAGTTGCCGCCTGCCAGCCAATTCATGTCTTTCAGGAAGCGCGACATAGACACGCTCCCTCCAAAGTGACGCGATCTCACAATCCGCGATGCTGCTATCTCCGACCACGAATGCCACATCCAGCTTTCGACTCCTAACTGCTTCTATGTGTTCTTTGCGCCCGCCGTCCCGGATGTCGATCGTGATTTCAGGGTGCCGGTGTGCATAGCATCGTACGATTTCACGTAAGAAGCCGCCCGCGAGCGAGGTGAGGATCCCGACGCGCACTATTCCGATTTCCGCCCGGCCAGCGGCGGCCGCCGTCTTTTCTGCCAGGTCGAGCTGCTCCAAAGCTGAACGCGCCTCACGAAGCAGACTTCCTCCGGCGTCCGTCAGATAGGCGCCCGTAGATCGCCGCTCGAACAACGAGACGCCCAGTTCATCCTCGAGCTGTCTGATAGCGCGGCTAATACTGGACTGCTTCATCTGCAAAGCCTCGCCAGCTCGTCGGAAACTCCCATATTCCGCCGCAGCGATTAGGCAGCGAAGCTGGCCGATCTTCATCGCCATGCCGTTCACCCGTTTCCGGACTTCGCTCCAGCCAAACGGTCGAGATAATGCTCAAAGCTGGAAGTCGCACTTTCTGATGTTTGTTGACCGACGAGAACAGCAGTTCCGAGACCGTGTATGAGAGAGATGAGGATCGTGGCTTCGAGTTCGCCATTAAGCGCACCATCAAACTCGCCGCTGGATTTCCCTTCTTCCAATATGAAGGCAATCCGTTCCTGCAGCCGATTCGGACTGTCCACGAAAGTTCGATCCGAAATCTCCGGATCGGTCATCGCGAGCATCGCATACGACGTCCAGAGCAAATGAAACCGTCGACTTTCGCGATCGGTGGGAAGTGCAACAGCAAATAGCGCCTGGAGTGTTGTTCGTGCACTCGGAGATGGCTCCAACGCCTCAAGCCGAGTTCTCACGCGTTCATTGCTCAGCTTTTCCAGCGCGGCGAGGCCCGCTTGCATCAACCCTGCCTTGGTATCGAAATAGTACTGGACCGATCGCAGCGAAATGCCGGCTTCAGCGGCAACGGCTCGCAACGAGACCGCATGCAGCCCCTCACGCGCCGCGACGGCCATAAAGGCCTTCAGAATCATGGAGCGACGTTCTTCGTGGTCGACGGTTCTCGGCATCGGACAGGGCCTCGCTCACGGCAATTTTTTATGATACGATTGTACCATAAAAAATTGCCGTCGTCATCAACCCAGCGAGTTGAGCCACATGCCGCTATCGCCTCCCGAGATTCCAGGCCGCCTCTGGGCAATCGCCGTCGTCACCGGGTCTGGCGCCTTCATGGCGATGCTCGATTCCACCATCGCCAACCTTGCCCTGAACACGATCCAATCCGATCTCGCCGCACCCTTGTCAGGTGTGCAGTGGGTAGCGACTGGTTACCTGATAGCACTCGCCGTTTCCCTGCCGCTTGCTGGCTGGCTGAGTCGACGATTTGGAGACGGTCGCCTTTGGAAGGGCAGCATCCTCGCTTTTGTGCTCGCCTCTATCGTCTGTGCGTTTGCGCAAACGCTGACGCATTTGATCATGGCGCGCTGCCTGCAGGGTCTCGCCGCCGGCCTGATGGTCCCCGCCGGTCAGGCGGTCCTGGCGTCCACCGCTGATCGACGCCAATTGGGTCGGCTCATGGGCGTCGTGGGATTCGCTGTCGCGCTCGGACCGGCATTGGGACCGGCATTCGGTGGCATGCTGATCGATGCAGCCTCTTGGAGGTGGTTGTTCCTGATCAACGTGCCAGTAGGCTTCGCCGCTCTGATTGGCGCCGCGCGCCTCGTACCATCCGGTGAAACGACGCCGGAGGCCCGGATCGACTTTCGCGGATTGATCCTGATCAGCTTCGGCCTTCCTCTGCTGCTCTACGGTGCTGCGGAGATCGGATCGAGCAATATCAGCATGCTCTCCATAGCCATTGCAGTCATCGGGATTGGCTTGACGGCGCTCTTTGTGGTCCACGCAGTTCAAAGTCCGGATCCCCTGATCGATGTCGCCCTTCTATTGCGGTCAGGTTTTTCTGCCCCAGTCGTGACCGCCGGATTGACCGGCGCCGCCATGTACGGCGGATTGCTCCTTCTGCCGATCTTCTTGCAACGCAGCCTGGGACAAACGCCAACTGAAGCCGGCCTTATGCTCATGGCTATGGGGCTTGGCTCCGCCATTATTCTGCCAGTAGCGGGAGCGTTGACGGATCGATATGGACCGAGAAGGATATCTCTCGCCGGAGCAGGATTGCTGATTTTGACAACAATCCCTTTCGTCTGCCCTGTGCCGCTCGTTTTTGCGGCCGTCGTCATTCTTCTCGCTGCACGAGGAGCGGCGCTGGCCCTGGCCCAAATGCCCGCGATTACGGCCGCCTACAATGCAGTTGACGAGGCTGAAACTGGTGACGCCGCGACTTTGATCAATATCGGTCAGCGCTTGGGGGGCGCATTGGGCGCAATCGCCATGGTCGCTGTCATTGAGCAGTTCGGCGGCTCCGCGTCGGTGACGGCCTATCAGATCGCGTTCGGAGCTCTGGTCGTCATTTCAGTCGGTGCAATGCTGATCGCAACCCGCATCCCAGTGCGCCGCTAGAGCGGTGCTCGGGATGAAAATGTGGGTCGATTGATTCCATTTAGAAAGGCACCGCGCGCTACGTAATTCGGCCCGTCAAGCGATCTGCTGTAAACGTTAACGGTCCAGTTGCCTCGGCATGATTGACGCTGCGAATGATTGGATGATCGTTGCGGCGCTTATGGTTTCTTGCCTGGTCTGCCATGGGCAGAAGAAGTCTGCGGACAGGATGCCAGAACTCGGACAAGTTATTGAAAGATTGATAGCCCGGCTGGAATAAAATTGGGGGGAATGGCGCACCCGACAGGATTCGAACCTGTGGCCTTCGCCTTCGGAGGGCGACGCTCTATCCAGCTGAGCTACGGGTGCATACCGTTCGCGAGGTGCTTACGCCATGCTTACGCGATATTTTCACCGGCCTGAAGAGCGAACCCGACATCCGCTCAAACCGTTGTTTAGTCACTTCTTTCTTCCAACACCAGCCACCATCGCCAGACTTGACATCAGCCTTCGGAGTTTGACCCTACCATGTTTGCGAGAGTCAGCAGCACCTTGCGAGTTCTTGCTAAAAAACGTTCTACGACAAGCACTTAGCGCGGTTTATGATGACTTTTGAGGGTCGCGGTTTTGCGAGACCTTGCGAGAAATTGGAGCCGTTTACGGCTCGCGGTGCTGACATGGTGCTGACTCAAATTCGGGCTGAATGGCCCGCAGTTGCTGGAGTTTTTGGAATTATTTGTCCGACTCCGTGCTGACTCAAAAGTCAGGAAACCCAGTCGCCACCGGACAAACCGGAGGATTGGATGTCAAAAACAGGAAAAAAGGTCAAGATCACGAAGCGTGTCGTCGATTTGGCTGACCCGAAAAAGTCGCCTTACATTATCTGGGACAAGGAGCTTCCCGGCTTTGGTCTCAGGGTCGCCGCGAATGGGCGTAAGGCCTACATCGTGTCTTATCGGGTTGGCGTCGGACGCGGCGCGAAACAGAGACGGGTGAGCATTGCCGGCTCCAATACAATGACGTGCGAGATGGCGCGGAAGGAGGCGCAGGTCTATCTCGCCAATGCCCGCCTCGGCGAGGATCGCCGGGAAGAGATTGACGCTGCCGCCAAGGCCAAAGCGGACATCACCGTCGCTAAAGCCATCGAGATCTGGCATGCCGAAGCGGCGCACCGCAACCGGCGAACCGGGAAAGCCAGAGACCCGCGTAACATCCGGAACGAGATGAGCCGGATGGATGCGCACCTCATCCCGGCAATCGGCAACAAGAAGCTTCGTGAACTCACGCGCCGGGATGTCGAACTGTTGCGTGATGATATCACCGCCGGCCGGACGGCTGTGATTCAGAAGACCAAGAAGCATGGGGTTCGCCGCGCCACGGGCGGCACCGGGACGGCGAAGCGGACAATGGTCAGCTTCAAGAGCGTCCTCGCCTATATGAAGGATATCGGCTTCGTGGACCAGAATGTTGCAGCCAATCTGAGGCTCGCGCCGGATGGCAAGAAGGAACGCTACCTTTCCGTGGCGGAGGCCCACCGTCTCGGCAAATGCCTCGATGAGTGGGAGCAAATGGACCGGCGTGTGACGGGCATCACGATTATTCGTCTCCTGCTGATGACGGGCGCGCGAACCAAGGAGATCGAAGAGCTGAAATGGTCCGAGATCGATTTCGACCGCTCCTTCTTCCGGTTTGAAGAGACCAAGTCAGGCCGGTCGATCCGGCCGATCTCGCCGCAAGTCCTCGCAATTCTCAAAGGCTTGCCGCGACTGCACCCAACCTGGGTCTTTCTCAACAATGCGGGCACAGGCCCTTATTGCGGGACGCAGGCGGTCTGGAGACTTGTGCGCGAGGAAGCGGGTCTGCCGGATGTCCGGAAGCATGACCTCCGGCACAGTTTTGCGAGTTTTGCTTTGGCCAACGGGTTGTCGCTCCCGGTCATCGGCACACTGCTCGGTCATAGCCGTCCTGAGACCACGCAGCGCTATGCCCATTTGTCGGATCGACATGCGATGGAGGCTGCCAAGAGCGTCGGCCTCGCCGTTATGAACGCGCTCGAAGGCCGCGAGTGATGGCGTCTTGGCCAGCCTATTCACTCCACCCGGCATGTCTCGATGTCAGCAATTTTCGTATCCTCTGGGTATACCAAGTGAGGCATATTCAAAACTATCTGCTTGAAAAATTTCGGAAGTACGCTATTTTGTACCCCATGAGGCGACAAAACGAGACAAAGCTAAAATGGATGCTGGAGACCGTCCTGCCAGGTCGGCTGGTCGATACGCCGACGCTGCAGCGTCATGGCATCACGCGAATGCTCGCACACAAATACATAGACAGCGGCTGGCTCGAACCGGTCGTGCGCGGCCTCTACCGACGCCCGCAGGCTGATGCTCGCAGCGCCGACTGGCAACTCGTCGTACGCTCGCTGCAGCACGTCATGGACTATTCATCAGTCGTCGGCGGACGGACCGCGCTGGAGCTGCAAGGGTTCGCCCATTATCTGCCGATGCGCGATAATCAGCACGTCCACCTTTATGGGGAAGCGCATCCGACCTGGCTCAAGCGGATGGATGATGTGGCCCGCTATAGGCTGCACAGCACTAAACTGTTCGACATGAGCGCTGATGAAGAGACGACGGAGGTCGACTCACCCGTCGGCCCGCTAAAGTGTTCAACGCCGGAACGCGCCATCCTCGAGATGCTGGATGAACTGCCCAAACATGAGAGCGTTCATATCGTCGATACAGTCTTCGAAGGACTCGCCTCCGCGCGCCCCCGCAGACTGGAGAAGTTGCTGGCGTCCTGCACAAGCATCAAGGTGAAGCGCCTGTTCTTCGTCTTTGCCGACAAGCACGGCCACGCGTGGCGGCGACATCTCTCGCCTGAGCGGTTCGACCTGGGTTCCGGGCCTCGTGCCCTCTTTGAGAACGGCCACTTCCATCCACGGTACGCCATCTCCGTGCCGCCCGAACTGATGCCGCAAAGTGAGGCTCGCCATGGCGCGTGAGCGATATGTGGATCAGGTCCGGCTGCTGGTCGATGTTCTGCCAGCCGTGGCGGCAGAGGAAGACTTCGCCCTGAAAGGCGGCACGGCGATAAACCTGTTCTATCGTGATCTCCCTCGCCTGTCGGTCGACATCGATCTGACCTTCCTCCCGATCAGAGAACGCTCCCAGTCCCTCGCGGACATCGACGCTGCTATGGACCGTATCGCCGAGGCGGGCTCAAAGGTGCGCGGGGTGACCTCCAGCAGGATCGCGGGCGGTGGCGGCGGCGCAACGCGTGTCCTGTTTCAACGCGGCACCGCGACCGTGAAGGTCGAAACCTCACCGGTCACGCGCGGCGTGGTCTTCGAGCCCGAACTCAAGCGTGTCGCACCAGCGGTCGAAGACGAGTTCGGGTTCGCAGAGACAAGACTGGTCGCGTTCGAGGACCTCTATGCCGGTAAGCTCCATGCGGCGTTAGACCGACAGCATCCGCGCGATCTGTTCGACGTGAGGCTGCTTTACGAGAATGAGGGCATCACGGATGATCTCTTTCGGGCCTTCCTCGTCTATGTCGCGAGCTCCAGCCGACCGCCACATGAATTGCTGAATCCGAACCTCGCACCGTTAACAGACGTCTTCGAGGCTGAGTTTTCCGGCATGACCGTCGATGCGGTCAGCGTCGCTGAACTGGAACACGTGCGGGGCAGACTTATCGAAGACGTCCAGTCCCGTTTGACCGACAGTGCCGCACAATTCTTGCGAACACTGGTCGGTGGCGAACCAGACTTCGACGCAATCGGGCTGCCCTCCGCAGCGGAGCTTCCCGCTGTCCAGTGGAAGCTGCAGAACATCCTGAAACTGCGAGATACAAACCCGGAAAAGCACGCCACCCAGTGCGAAAGCCTCGGATCGTTGCTCAGCTGATACGCCCTTTAGCGTCGCCGACGGGAAGCACTGAAAGCGTTCCTGATCGGGAAGATTCGGCTTTCCCGCCCATCAGAGGCGAGGAAAATTCCCGAACGGGAAGAATGCGAACATTCTGTTTCGATCGGGTGATACCGCAACGCCGTCAACGACCTTCTGCCTTTTCGAGAATCGCCTTTAAGCTGTGAAGTTTAGGTCAATTTCATAGTTTTCATGCCGCACACATCTCTTCTCTTGAACTTTTTGCCCGTATCGCTCTCCGGCGATACGCGAATTCACGTTGGCTATCGGCCCTACAACGAAGACGTTTTGCGGGAACTACGAGAGGAGTTCGGTGAAAGCCACGTTTTCAAACGCGACTATCAAGAAGACACAATATCGGAGATTCCAGTAATCCCCGGTGCCGAACCACTCTCCGACAAATCGACCGGAGTAGACCTCGCCGAAGCACGGTGGCTTTGGAAGCCGCTTCTGAACGCGGCTCTCCTGCGGCTGTTTTCAGGGTCCAGAGAGATTACAAGCGATTATCCTGTCAGCGTTTTGGGCAATCCGAAGAACAATTTCATTTCGCATGCTAACTTACCTGATTGGGTAAGGATCTTGCCGTTACTGGAATTTGAGTCTCGCACGTTGTTCGGTGGCAAGTCGGGTCCGCAGTTCGGACTGGTGTGTAATGCGCGGACCCGTCACCAGGTATTGGCAGGTTGCGATCATCTCATTGAGCGGGGCATTTCTCCGATTGGGCGTTATGTTCAAATCGATCAACCGCAACGAGACTCCCGATTGGCGCCGCGCGGCCTTACAGTGGGAAAGGTATCATCGATCGACGGTGACACACTCATTTTGGAAGACCATCGCAAAGGCTATGAACGGGTCAAAGCATCTGATGCGAGGTTGACCGGCAATCGCGCTGATTTCGACTGGTGCGTCAATGCGCTTTTGCCGGGACAAGGGCAGGCTACCCTGTCGAGGGCGTGGGACGCCATGAGCGCATTGAACCAGGGCCCAGGTCGCCTGCAAATGATCAACCAAACAGCCGAGTATTTGAGGACAGTCAATCTGGAAGCTGTTCCAGGCGTTGCTTTTGAAATCGGCGAATGGCTGTCGAGCACGGACGCTCAGTTTCCGGTGACGGAAACGATCGATCGCCCCACGCTTGTATTTCACCCTTCGGGAAGGCCGAACGATACGTGGAACGAACGCGGCATCAAAGACAATGGACCGCACGACCAACGCACGTTCACGCCAAAGCAACTCAACATCGCTGTCATTTGCCAAGGCCGGTTCGAAGGACAAGTCGATCGTTTCGTGGGAAAACTTCTCGATGGCATCCCCGACTTTCAACTCCGAAATGGGCGCAAGCCTTATGATGACGGCTTCCTTAGTCGATTTCGTCTGGAACGAGCCAATGTGCAGACATTTCAGGCAAACTCAGCCTCGCGCGAAGCATACGAAGCAGCTTGCGAAGACGCACTGAAACATGCTGCTGACAATGGCTTTGGCTGGGACTTGGCGATTGTCCAGATTGAAGAAGACTTCAAGGCGTTGCCTGGGCCTCAGAACCCTTACTACGCCACGAAGGCCATGCTGCTCCGCAACAATGTAGCGGTACAGAATATTCGTATCGAGACGATGAGCGAGCCGGACAAAAGTCTCGTGTATACAATGAATCAGGTGAGTCTTGCCTGCTATGCGAAGCTGGGCGGTCGTCCGTGGCTTTTAGGGGCGCAGCAATCGGTTGCCCATGAACTCGTCATTGGCCTCGGGTCGCACACAGAACAACAATCTCGATTTGATCAGAGCGTTCGGTATGTCGGCATTACCACTGTGTTTTCGAGCGATGGCGGGTATCACCTCAGTGAACGCACCGGCGTCGTGCCATTTGAGGATTACGCCAAGGAATTAACCGACACGCTCACGCGCACCATCGAACGGGTCCGCCGGGAAGATAACTGGAAAAACACAGACCGGGTGCGGCTGGTCTTCCATGCGTTCAAGCAAATCAAGGACATTGAGGCTGAGGCCATCAAGCAGGCGGTCGAATCTCTCGACCTCGAAAACGTGGTTTTCGCTTTCGTTCATGTTGCTGAACATCATCCGTATTTGATCTTCGACCAGAACCAAGAGGGATTGCCGCATTGGGAGAAAAATCGGTCTAAACGAAAAGGCGTATTGGGCCCATCCCGAGGCGTGCACATCAAACTGGCTGATTCTGAGTCGCTGGTTGTGTTTGCGGGCGCAAGTGAACTTAAGCAAGCGGCCCACGGGATGCCGAGGGCCTGCCTTCTAAAACTGCATCGCAATTCGACCTTCCGCGATATGACTTATCTCGCACGCCAGGCGTTCGACTTCACCGCCCATTCTTGGCGAGTTATGACGCCGGAACCGTTTCCGATCACAATTAAGTATTCCGACCTAATCGCTGAACGTCTTGCCGGCCTGAAGCAGATCGAGACGTGGGATGATGACGCCGTCCGGTTTCGCAACATCGGCAAGGCGCCCTGGTTCCTGTGATGGATATTGCAAGCATCAAACAAGCCTTGCGCCAGCCAGGTGTTCACGCCGACAAACTCCCCGTTCATATCGACGCTTGTTGTCGGTTTCTGAGCCCGTGGCTGGAACGGTCATGTGAAATAGAAAACTCAGAAAGCGACGGTTCCTACCGACGCATTGCGGCGATTGGATTTGCTCTCGCCCAAAACCGGCAGTCTGACACACTGAGAGAAGCCTTCATTGAAGGGACGGAGCAACTCGCAGGCCGTGTTTACTTCACGCCTGGACGCGCGCCGACAGTCGAGGTGGATGGTGTGGCGTTACTTGGCCTTGCCATCGGATACAATGCGCTTACTCCCTCAACCATGGATGATGGCTGGTTGCGGGTTTGTCTCGTACAGTCGGTCGCCGCACTTCAAAACGACCCCTGGCAGTATAGTCTTGCGAAGTCGGCGCAAGCCACGTTGGGAGTGTCCATCGACAAATCCGATATCGATCCTGTGTTGCGCGTCGCTGTAGCTGAACGCAAAGGGGACGTGATTGAGGAAGAGCTACGTGAAGCGGCGTGGCGCCTCCTCATCGAAAACATCGACGAACCAGAACCGACACGTCGTGCCGCACTACAGGGCACATTTGAATCATGCGCTTCTGCGCTGGCGCGCCTCCCGCTTCACGGAGCCGGCGTGTCTGAACTCATTGAGATTCTGGAAGGCGTTTCGCGTTCGATGGGACACTGGACCTACGAGGAAAAGCCTAAAGTTCGAAATGTTCTGCCCCAGAAGTGGGAGATTGACCATGAATACCACGTCCAAAATCTGCTCTGGACAATCTTGCGCCCCATCTTTCCTGATCTCGTCGATGAAGAAACGCTGAAGAAACTCGGTCACACTTCTCCACGATACGATCTTGGCATCCCGAGTCTCAGCACGATCATTGAAGTGAAGTATCTGCGAAGGCGAGGTCAATCTGCGCTTAAAGCCATCACAGATGAAATTGCGGCGGATCATTCCCTGTATCTGCGGGAGGGAACAGGGTTTACACGCATGATTGCATTCATTTGGGATGAACAGCGCCAGACCGAAGAGTATCAGACGCTCCAATCTGGCCTGGAAAACCTCAGTGGACTCGAGCGCATCGTCATCGTTCCTCGTCCGGCAAAAATGGAAAGAGACAAGAAAAAGTAGTTCTATCGCTTCCACACCATAACGCCGGTGCCGTCCTTCTCATTCTCGAAGAAGGCCGCGCGCATGGGGCTGGCAAAGCTTGGATCATCGAGTTTGACGGCGAGGTAGGGCGTTTCGCCTTGCTTGCTTTCCTGGCGCCAGGCGGCGCCGAGTTCCGCGCCACCGGCATAGAGCCGGAAGTCCGGCGCGCCGTCTGAGGCCTTGTCCGCATTGGGAACAAGCTGGGCTTTGACGTTGATGGTCATGGTGCGGATGGTGCCGGTATAGCTGCCATCTTTGAGGGTGAACGTGCCGATCTGTGCCATGGTTTAGGTCTCCTTGCTGGCGTTGGAATGAAGGGCGCGGCGCGCCCGCTTGAACCCGGCGTCGGAGGCCAGGAAGCTTTCAATCATGGCCGGGATCAGCGCTTCGGGCTTTTCC
>NZ_AWFA01000017.1 GCF_000682675.1 Hyphomonas pacifica
CATCCTTCGACTTCGCTCAGGATGAGTTTGGAAGGGGGCACGATGAGTCGGGAAGCGTAGCAGGATGAGGTCCTGCTTTAGGAGCGCTCATGCTGAGCAAAGTCGAAGCACGGGCGCGGGCTTTCAGGGCTTAGCAGAAGAGAGGAGCATTAGATGATAGACTTCGACAACAATCTCGCCTCGGCAGGGGATGCGCTGCAGGCCTTGGCGGAGGGGCCTGGTATGCAGGCGGCCGAAGCGCTGGAGGCGGCGTTCGGACGTGCCGGGCAGAGCATCGAGACAGCGCTGGGACAGGCTGCGCGCTCTGGCGAGCTGAACTTTGAGCGCATGGCCGAGAGCATTTTACGGGACCTTGCGCGCGTGGCCGCAGAGAGCGTGACGGCGATGGCTGGGCTGAACCAGAGCGCGGGGCAGGCGGTGACGCTGAACATGAACTATGCGCCGGGGACGGAGGAGCCTGCCGGGCGCGAGAGCCAGGGCGCGATGAGTGCGTTGCTGGCGCGGATTGTGGCGGGGGGAGGCCGGTTCCTGTGAGTTTGGCGAATTTTCATGAAGTGAGCTTTCCCGTGCCGCTGGCGCTGGCCGCGACGGGCGGGCCGGAGCGGCGCACGGACGTGGTGACGCTGGCGAGCGGCGGCGAAGCGCGTAATGCGGTGTGGGCCGGATCGCGCAGGCGCTGGGATGTGGGCAGCGCGGCGCTGAAGCTGGACGCGCTGCAGGCGCTGACAGAGTTCTTTGAGGCGCGGCGCGGGCGATTGCATGGTTTTCGCTTTCGGGATGCGATGGATGACCGGTCCTGCGCTGTGGGCGAGGTGCCCTCTGAAGGCGACCAGCGGATCGGTACGGGAGATGGTGCGACAACGGAGTTTCAACTGTTGAAAGCCTATGGCGACTATGCGCGGCATATCGGCAAGCCAGTGGCGGGCACAGTGCTGGTGGCGGTGAACGGCGAGGTAGTGCCCTTCAGTGTGGATGTGACACAGGGCCTTGTGACGCTGGAAAGTGCGCCGCCAAATGGCGCAGGGGTGACGGCGGGGTTCCGGTTTGACTGCGCAGTGCGGTTCGATACCGACCGGCTGGACATCACGTTGGAAGGCTTTGGTGCGGGCAAGGCGCTGCGTGTGCCGCTGGTCGAGCTGGCGGGGTAGGGTATGCGGATCATTGAAGCAGAGTTTGCCGCGCGGCTGGCGAGCGGGGCGGCGACAACGTGCCTCTGCTGGCGGCTGCGCCGGGCGGACGGATTTGAGCTGGCGGTGACGGAACATGACCGGGCGCTTGAGGTGGACGGCGTAACCTATCAGCCGGGCGCGGCGGTGGAAGCGGCGAGCTTTTCCCATTCGGCGGATTTGCGCCCCGGCCATACGGCGACGGGCGGGGCACTGGCGCATGATGCGATCACAGAGGCAGACCTTGCAAGCGGCCTGTGGGATGGGGCGAATGTGGATGTGATCCGTGCGGACTGGGAGCGGCCCGATCTGTTCGTGCACGTCTGGAGCGGTCGACTGAGTGAGGTGTCGCGGGGGGCGGCGGGCTTTGAGGCGGAACTGGTCAGCCTGAAGGCGGAGCTGGAGCGGCCCTTGGGACGTGTCTATGCGCAGGCCTGCGACGCAGTGCTGGGCGATGCGCGCTGCGGCGTGGAGACCGCGGCGTTTCCGGGGCAGACGTGTGATCAGCAATTCGCGACCTGCACAGCCGTGTTTGGCAATGCCGAGAATTTTCGCGGCTTCCCGCATCTGCCGGGGGCGGACTTTGTGCTACTGGGGCCCGCCGCCAGCGGCAATGATGGGGGCAAACGATGAGACGGGCAGAGATTGTACATGCGGCGCGGGGCTGGATTGGCACGCCCTACCGGCATCAGGCGAGTTTGAAGGGCGCGGGCTGTGACTGCCTGGGCCTGGTGCGCGGGCTGTGGCGGGAAATGGTCGGGTCGGAGCCTGAGCGGGTGCCGCCCTATTCACCGGACTGGGCGGAAGTGACCGGAGAAGAGACGCTGCTGACAGCGGCGCGGCGGCATCTGGACGAGGTGGCGCTAGGTGCGGCGCGGGCAGGCGATGTGCTGGTGTTCCGTATGGCAACGGGTGTGCCGGCAAAGCATTGCGGCGTGCTGACGGGGGAGGGCACGCTGGTGCACGCCTATTGGGGGCGGGCTGTGGTGGAGACGCGGCTGGTGCCCTGGTGGCAGAGGCGGGCGGTGGCGGCGTTCGCTTTTCCAGGCGTGGAGGATTAAGGCATGGCGCAGATTGTATTTTCGACAGCAGGCCGGGCGATTGGCCAGCAGGCGCTGCCGCAGGGCTTGAACCTGCTGGGGCGGCAAGTGTCTGGCGGGTCTTTGGGGCGGGCGCTGGGCAATCTGGCGGGGCGGGCGGTGAGCGATTATTTCGCCCCGGCGCAGGAAGGCCCGCGCATCAAGGCCCTGCCCGTAATGGAGGCGCGCGAGGGCGCAGGCGTTCCCTCTGCCTACGGCCGGATGCGGATAGGCGGACAAGTGATCTGGGCGGCGTGCTTTCATGAGACGAAGACGACCCGCCGGGCCAGCAGTAAAGGTGGACCAAAGATGACGGAGTATGACTACTCGGTCAGCTTTGCGGTGGCGCTAGGCGAGGGGCCAGTGCTGGCAGTGCGGCGGGCCTGGGCGAATGGAGAGCCGTTTGACCTGTCCGGTGCGGTGCACCGTGTTTATGGCGGAGACGAGACGCAGGCACCGGACCCGCTGATCGAGATGATCGAGGGCGCGGGCAAGGCACCGGCCTATCGCGGCACGGCCTATATCGTGTTCGAGGATTTGCCGCTGGAGGCGTTCGGTAACCGCCTGCCGCAGCTGTCTTTCGAGGTGGAGCGCGTGCCGCCGGGCGGGGCAGAGGCCGGGCTGGCGGAGACTGTGACGGGCGTAAACATGATCCCTGCATCCGGGGAGTTCGTCTATGCGACAGAGATTGTACGGGAGCGGACAGTACCGGGGCAAGAGCGGGCGCTGAACGCCTGGTCTGGCGAGGCCCGGGCGGATTTTCTGGTAGGGCTGGATCAGATGGAAGCCGCCCTGCCGCGGGCAAAGCATGTGGCGCTGACGGTTGGCTGGTTCGGCACGAATGTGATGGCGGGGGCGTGCGAGATCCATCCCGGTGTGGAGACGCGGCAGCGGTTGACGCGGCCATATGCATGGGAGGTGGCGGGCATTTCCCGCGGCGATGCATATCTGATTTCCCGCGATGCGGAGGGCAATGCCAATTATGGCGGCACACCGGCGGACCGGGCTGTGGTCAGCGCGATCCGCGAGATGGTGGCGCGGGGCATGAAGGTGACGGTGTCGCCCTTCTTGTTCATGGATACGCCGGGCTTTCCCTGGCGCGGGCGGATTGGGGTGAGTGCAGATGGCACGGCGGCGGCGCGTAGCGAGGTCAATGCTTTCGTGAACGGAGCAAATGGCTTTCGCCGTTTTATTCTGCATCATGCACAGCTGGCGGCGGATGCAGGCGGCGTTGAGGCGTTTCTGATTGGCAGCGAAATGCGCGGACTGACGCAGGTGCGCGATGAGGCGGGGGCGTTTCCGTTTGTCGAGGCGCTGGTCTCGCTGGCGGCAGAGGTGAAGGCGCTGTTGCCCGGGGTGAAACTCTCCTATGCGGCGGACTGGACCGAGTATGGCGCCTATGCGGCGGGTGATGGTGGCGGCGATGTGCTGTTCCCGCTGGATGCGCTGTGGGCGAGCAGTAATGTCGATTTTGTCGGGGTGGACTGGTATCCGCCAATGGGTGACTGGCGCGACGGCGAGGCCCATCTGGACGCGCTGGCAGGCTATGGCGCGGCGGATGACCCGGATTATCTGGCGATGCAGATCACGGGCGGCGAGGCGTATGACTGGTATTACGCCAACCCGGCAGACCGGGAGGCGCAGATCCGTACACCCATTACTGATGGAGCTTATGGTGAGCCCTGGATCTATCGGCAGAAGGATATTGCAGGCTGGGCGGGGCACTACCACCATGAGCGGCTGGGCGGTGTGCGGCAGACCACGCCGACGGGCTGGGTGCCGGGGGCAAAGCCGGTGCGCCTGTCCGAAATCGGCTTTGCGGCGGTCGATAAGGGCGGCAATGCGCCGAATGTGTTCTATGACCCTAAAAGCATCGACAGCGCGCTGCCGCCCTATTCTAGTGGAGCGCGGGACGAGGTGTTCCAGCGGCGGGCGCTGGCGACGGTGCTGCCCTATTGGGAGGCGAACCCGCTGGTCGAGGCGGCTTATGTCTGGGCCTGGGACGGGCGGCCCTTTCCGGCCTGGCCACTGCGCGATGATGTGTGGGGCGACGGAGACAATTGGGCGCGCGGGCACTGGCTGAACGGACGCAGCGGCCTGACCACGCTTGCGGCCGTGGTGGCAGATATCTGCGCGCGCGGCGGCGTGAAGGATGTCAGCACAAGTGGTCTCTCCGGTATTCTTGAAGGCTATGCGCTGGAGGGGGTGCATTCGGTACGGGCGGCGCTGGAGGCGCTGCGATCCGCCTACGGATTCGACTGCGTGGAGCGGGATGGCAGGCTGGTGTTCCGCATGACGGGCGATGGCCCCGTCATGGAGGTGGAGACCGCCGCGCTGGTGGAGGGCGGTTTGCGGCGGACACGCAAGCTGCTGGACAAGGCACCCGCGCGGCTGCGTCTGACGCATGTGGACCTTGAGGCGGACTATCAGCCTGGCATGGCGGAGGCGCGGCTGGCAGGCGGTGATCCGCGTCTGGTGCAGGATGTGGAGTTGCCGCTGGCGCTGGGCCGGACACGGGCCGGGGCGATTGCGCGGGCCTTGCTGGAGGCGGCATCAAGCCGGGAGAGCGCAAGCTGCGGCCTGCCGCTGTCCGGGCTGGCGCTGGAGCCGGGGGATGGCGTGCGTGTGGATGGTGGCCCGGTCTGGCGGATTGCCGAGATCAGCGACCGGGGCATGGTGCGCACGCTGACCTGCCGGGAGGATGTCTCCGGCGCGGCGCCTGTGCGGGCGGGAGAGATCGGCACGCTGCCACCGCCTGCGCCTGTCTTTGGCAATGTGGATCTGGTGGTGATCGACGCGCCTGGTATTCCGCAGGCGGACGGGACAGGGCCTCTGGTGGCCGCGTGGGCGGACCCGTGGCCGGGCGAAGTGGTTGTGAAGGCAGGGCTGGAGGCCGGCGCGATGACGGAGCGGGCGCGGCTGACACGGCCCTCTGTGATCGGGCGGCTGACGGCACCGTGCGAGGCCGGGCCGGTCGGGCGATGGGACCGGGCAAACGCGCTGGAACTGGTCTGCCCCGGCGGGGAGTTTGCGAGCCTGCCGGAGCTGCAGGTGCTGGGCGGTGGCAATGCCGCGCTGCTGGAGACGGATCAGGGCTGGGAGCTGATGCAGTTTCAGGAGGCCGTGCTGGTGGGACAGGACACATGGCGGCTGTTGGGCCTGTTGAGGGGGCAACGCGGCAGTGTGCCGGGCGCGGCAGAGGCAGGGGCGCGTCTCGTGCTGCTGGACGGCGCCGTGGTGCAGGCAAGCGTTGGGCCTGAGGAGATCGGCCTGGATCTGATCTGGCAGGCGGCGGGCGATGACGAGGCCGAGATGCTGTCCTTTGAGGACCGGTCGGGGCTGCCTTGGCCCGTAGCGCATCTGAAAGCCCGCGGGGGCGAGCTCAGCTGGACGCGGCGCGGGGCCGACCTGCCGGAAAGCTGGGCCTTGCCTGAAGGGGCAAATAGCGGGAATTTCGCGGTGCAGGCCGATAGCGGAAGCGGTTTTTCTGGCGGAATCACTGTCTCTGAAGCCCATGCAGACGTGCCATCTGGCGCTGTGGCGGCGCGAATTGCGGCGATTGGCGCGGATGGTCGGTACGGCCCATGGGTTTCAATACGCCTCGGGACTTCCTAATTGAGGGCTGATAGAAGATTCTCTAACAGAAGGAATAACCGACCTTGGCTCTTGACCCTTACAAGGTGCTCGGCGTGGACCGCAAAGCCAGCGAGGCCGAGATCAAGAAGGCCTACCGGCAGAAGGCGAAAGCCCTGCACCCCGATTTGCACCCGGATGACAACAAGAAAGCGGAAGAGTTCAAGCGCGTCTCCCAAGCCTGGGATATTCTGGGCGACAAGGAAAAGCGCGCGAAATTCGACCGCGGCGAGATTGATGGCGACGGCAACCCGGCCGGCTTTGGCGGCGGCGGTGGTGGCTTCCCTGGTGGATCGCCCAATGGCGGGTTCCGTTGGGAATCGCGTGGTGGTGACCCGTTTGGCGGCGCGCAGGGGGACCCGTTCGAGGATATCCTGTCCGGCATGTTTGGCGGACGCGGACGGCGCAATGCCGGCCCGATGAAGGGTCGCGATGTGCGTTATCGCGTTTCCATTGATTTCGCAGATGCCGTGACCGGTGCACGGCGCCGCATGACCATGGCCGATGGCACGGCGCTGGATGTGAACATTCCGGCCGGCATCGAGAGCGGCCAGACGCTGCGCCTGAAAAGTCAGGGCCAGCAATCCCCGAATGGCGGTCCACCCGGAGATGCGATGCTGGAGGTTGAAGTCAAACCCAGTAAAGTGTGGGAGCGGGACGGCAAGGATATTCGCATGAGCGTGCCGGTCAGCCTGAAAGTGGCTGTGCTGGGCGGCAGTGTGGATGTGAAGACGCCTTCCGGCACGGTGACGCTGAAAGTGCCTGCGGGCTCCAATACCGGCTCTCAGCTGCGCCTGCGCGGCAAGGGGGTGCAATCCACCCCGCCCGGCAATCTTTATGCGCGGCTGGAGATCGTGCTGGATGACCCCAAGGATGAAAGCCTCAAGAAATGGGCGGAGGGGTAGTAACCAACTGCCTCTCCCGACCTTTCTACAGGAAATTTACCGAACAACGTTGACATGAGCGCCCCGGCTTTGGCCTAAGGTTAGGTGAGTGATCTGCAGCCAGCCATGCAGATTGCAGGGCGTTATGGTGTAGAGTTGAAGAGGCAGGCGATGGCAGGACGCGCGCGGAGAAAGATTTTTTCCAGAGGCAGACTGGCCATGGCGGGCCTTGCCATCACCGCCCTGGCCGGATGTACGCATCCGAACCGGCCGATTGCCCCGATTGCGTCTGACACGCTGGTCTATTCCGAGGCGCTGTCGACAGCGCGCGAGACGCAGTTGCTGCTGAATATTGTTCGTTTAAGGTATAATGATCCTGTCAGTTTCGTGGATGCCGAGCGCATCACCACCACAGACAACACCCAGGTGAATGGCGGGCTGTCTTCTGCGATCGCTCTCAGCGGGCAGGACCTGGACCAGGTGCTGAACGGCAATGTCGGCACCAATATGAGCAGCCAGCCAACGATTGCCTATTCGGCGCTGCGCGGGTCTGACTATGCCCAGCAAGTATTGCAGCCGCTGCCGCCGGCGACGATCTTCCTGATGAGCCAGTCGGGCTGGAGCGTGGAGCGGCTGATGCTGTGCTGTGTATCCCGCATCGGGGACCTGGAAAATGCGCGCGCGGCTGCTGGGCCGCCACCGCCGGTGATGCCGGACAATGCGCGTTTTCGCGAACTCGCCAGCCTGATGAGTTCCCTGCAGGAGCGGGGCGATCTGTTCGTGCAGGTAATTGACCCGGATCAGAGCGATGAGAACAGTGACGGCAAACCACGCGTGATCCTGAAATGGCGGCGCACGTCTGATCTGGGCCAGCAACTGGCGGATTTCTTCCGCCGGTACTGGGTGTCTGATGTCAGCGTGATTTCCGGCGACCGTTACATTACCGAGATTTCCACGCGCGGGAATTCGCTTGGGGACTATGCCGCACGCGGACGGTCTGTGCTTGGGGTGATGTCTGCACTCTCGCAATCTGTACATGTTCCGGAAGAGCACAAGCAGATTGCCCGGTCTGCCCTGCCGGTGGATGCTCAGTCGACAGACCCCTGCCGGGCCCCTGGTGGATGGCATGACATCAATGGCGGCCTGTTTGCCGTGCAGTCTTCCAAAGAAAAGCCGGCAAGTGCCACGATTGCTGTGCAATATCGGGACTATTGGTTCTACATTGATGACCGATGCCATGACGCCAAGGCGACACTGAATCTTCTGGATCATTTGTACGCCTTGCAGGCGGGCATCTCTTCTGATGCCACGACCTTGTTGCTGCTTGGGGGCTGATGCAAGCGGGCTTGTATCCTGACAGGCACTCAACTAGCATACGAAATTGTTCCGGTTTGGAGGGTGAGTGTGCGTGATGCCATCGACAAGATTTTTGCCGCAACAACGGCGCCTGAAATCTACGTGGCGACAAATGCTGCGCTTGCTGATTTAGGCCTTACAAGGACCTATTATCTGGGGCCGATCAGTAATGACCGCACACGCGGCCGCAACCTGTTGAGCTTTGGTTTCTCAAGTGAATGGGAAATAAGCTATCGTGAAGGGTTTCGGTCTGTCGACCCGATCCCTGGCGCAACGGCCTTGCAGCCTGGCCCGCTATTCTGGCATCACCTGCCGCCCGGTCTGTCTCTGCGCCCTGAGGAGCAGGCCTATCTGGACAAGTTGCAGGACTGGGACATGAGTCAGGGCATCTGTACGCTTGTGTTTGGTCCGCACAGCCGTGTGGCCATGATCGGGGCCAGCATGTCACCGGGCGATGACAGCATCGACTCTGTAGACGTCAATGGCTTCCATGTGATCGCCATGGCCTCCTTTGCCGCCTATTACCGGAAGGTCGGCATGAAGAGTGAAAAGATGCTGAGCTTTTCGACCCGCGAGCTGGATGTGCTGTACTGGATGGCGCAAGGGCTCAGCAATATCGGGATTGCAAAAGAGCTGAACCTCAGCCCTGAAGCCGTGGCGAGTTGTACCAAGCAGCTTATGTCGAAGATGAACGTCTTTGATCGGACGGCTGCCGTGATGAGAGGCGTTCAACTGGGCTATGTCATCGTGTCGGATGATGTTTCCCGCCGGGTGGACAGCTCGACCGGCCTTGATGTGGCCGAGCCGGGCCGATAGGGAGCCTGCTTGCTCTGTTTCAGCCGCAACAGGTTTCTGGCACCAATGCCCCCCAAGGGGGATGAAGGCGGGGGAACGCGCCACTAGGGTTTCTCATCAGTTCATTTCTTCGAGGAATATTCCGGATGAGACTCTTGCTTTTGTTGCCTGTGGCCATGCTGGTTGCGTGTGGGGAGACCAAAACCGCCGCAAATGATGATCCGTGCGCACAGGTCTCCGCCATGATGGAAGGTCGCCAGGAAAGCCCGCCCTTCAAAAGCCTGACGGGCGAGCAGGCCATGATGGGAGAAACGCCACTGCCGGATAGCTGGGAGTCCAGGCAATCCACGCTGGGCGGGGCGTGCAGGGTAAACGCCATGCGCGGTTTCTTTGGCGGTGACACCTCAATCTACACCTATTCCTGCACGATGTTTGAAGCCGGCACCACGGATGAGGAAGCCGACGGCAAACTGGCCGAAGCGGCCTATCAGAAAGCGGTCAACCAGATCACAACCTGCCTGGGCGATGGCTGGACAGCTGAGATCGAGACCGAAAGCTCTGATCACCCGGTCTATCACAAGACGACCTTCGAGCCGGTGGAGCCGGAAGAGCAGACCGGCGATTTCAGAGCCTATCCGCTATATGTGGAAAAGAGCTTCACGCCCTTCTTCGGCCGCACGCGGGGCACCACGCCCGGCTGGAAAGTGACAGTGCAGGCCCAGAAGCAGGTGGAAGGAACAGGCGAATGAGCCGGGATGTTCGCAATGTGAAAGCGCTGGCCATGGGCGGGATGGTGGCGGTGACGCTGCTGGCCGTCCGGCCAGGTGCGGCCCATGCCGATTGCGCCGAGGTGAAGCAAGTGGTCAGCCGTCTGGAGCAGGAGCGCCCGCTGACGGCGGAGTATCCGTTGCCTATTGGCTGGCACGCACGTGACCTGGCGCTCACGGGGGATGAGGTTCTGGACGGCTTTGATTCCTGCCGCCTGGAGGATGACCGTCTTTCAGACAATAAAAGCATCCGCAGCCAGGTGACGACGGATTATGTCTGCGTGATCCGCGAGATGCCGGAAGAGCCGGAGGATGCCGAGATCATGATGGCGGATGCCACGGCATTCGACGCGAAGGTGACGTCCGTCATGACGTGGCTGGCGCCCTGTCTGCAGACGGATATGGCCTATGAAATGGATGACCGGTCGACCAGTGTGAACATGCGCTTCATCAAGCCCCGGCCAGAGGGTAGCGGCCTTGGTTATTTCGATGTGCCGCAGGTCCACATCACCATGGGCCAGGAAGGCAGCGTCCGCGATTTCAACCACCCGAAGGCGGGATTCAACATGCCGAGGCCGATGCGTGTTGTGCGGATGACAATTTCCAGCCCGGCCTGGTACCTGAAGCCTGAACAAAACTGACTGCCAGCGTTCACTTAACATTCAGAGCTAACTGCCTATACGGCAGGGTATGAAACGGCTCTTTGCTCTCTGTTTGACTATCGGTCTGGCCCTGACGCCTCCGGCGATGGCGCAGGACTGGAAGAATTCCTGGTCCCCCGGCCAGGCACGCGACTCTGTGCGCGAAGGTAAAACCGTGCCGCTGAGCCAGATATTCCAGAGCCTGAAGCGCCAATATGGTGGCTATCAGCTGGGCGCGGACCTGTTCGACCGGGGTGGCAACCCGCAATACCGCATTGACTGGATGACCGGGGATGGCCGCAAGATGCGCTTTATTGTCGACGCCCGCACGGGCCGCATCCTTGACCGGCAAGGCGCTTGACCCGACATTACCCCGAGATTTGTAAAGGACGTTCCAATGCGTATCCTGGTAGTTGAAGATGATGCAGACCTGCGCCGCCAGCTGGCGGATGTGCTGTCGCAGTCCGGCTATGCCGTGGACCTGGCGGCAGATGGCGAGGACGGCCACTTCCTGGGTGATACAGAGCCCTATGACGCCGTGATCCTGGACCTTGGCCTGCCCAAGATGGACGGGGTGAGCGTTCTGAAGAAATGGCGCGCCGATGGCAAATCCTTCCCCGTGCTGATCCTGACCGCGCGTGATTCGTGGAGCGAGAAGGTGGCAGGCTTTGATGCCGGCGCGGATGATTACCTGACCAAGCCGTTCATCACAGAGGAATTGCTGGCCCGTCTGCGCGCGTTGCTGCGCCGGGCGGCAGGCCATTCCGCGGCGACGCTGGAGGCTGGCAAGCTGGTGGTCGACACACGTGCCGCCCGCGCCAGTGTGAATGGCGAGCCTGTGAAGCTGACGGCGCATGAATATCGCGTGTTGTCTTACCTGATGCACCATATGGGCCGCGTTGTGCCGCGCACGGAACTGGTCGAGCATATTTATGATCAAGATTTTGATCGCGACTCCAACACGATCGAGGTGTTCATCGGACGCCTGCGCCGCAAGATTGGCCAGGACCGTATCCAGACCGAGCGCGGCCTCGGCTATCGCCTGGTGGTGCCTGACATCGAAGCCCGCGTTGCGGGATAGGGCGCCGAGGCGCTAAAGCGGACGGATGAGCGACAGCGCCCCTTCCAAACCGACCCTGCTGGACCGCTGGACGCGCCTGTCCCTGGCGCGGCGTATAATGCTGGCCGCTGCGGTGTGGGGGCTAGTCGTGCTGGTCGGGGGGGCGATTGCGCTGTCGGCGGTCTACCGCGCGCAGACACTGACCCTGCTGGAAGAAGACCTTGAGCAGACACTGATTGCCCTGACGCGGGAGATGACCCGTGAAGAGGCCTTCCTGCCCGATGGCCGGGTGACGGATACGGGCCGGGAATTCTTCGCTGGCGATGTGCGTTTCCGCACGCAATATTCCGGGCGCTATTGGTCCATCGTCGGCGTGAACGAGGACGGCCAGATCGTCGGTGACATGCGCTCCAAAAGCTTATGGGACGAGCCCGTGCCGATCCGCCAGAGGCAATTGGAGCGCACGCTCGCCTCTCCCGGTACGACTCAGTTTGGCGACTATCGTTTCAGCGGCCCGGCGGGCCAGCGTGTACGGGTGGCTTCCCGCGCGATCCTTATTGCTCAGCGCCCGACGCCGCTTGTGCTGATCACCGCCGCTGACCGTGCGCCGAATGATGAGGCGGCAGAACGCTTCCGCAGTCTGCTGCTGTTCACCATGATCGCGCTGTTCGGCGGCGTGTTTGCGGCCATGGTGGCGGGCATTCGCTATTCCCTGCGGCCGCTGCAGAAGATTGGCCATGACATTGCCGAAGTGCGCGAGGGCACGCGGCAGAAACTGTCAGAGGATTACCCCTCCGAAGTGCGCCCGCTGGCCGATGAGCTGAACAAGCTGATCGACCATAACCGGCAGGTGGTGGAGCGGGCGCGAACGCATGTCGGTAACCTTGCCCATGCCCTGAAAACACCGCTGGCCGTGCTGCGCAATGAAGCGACAGGCGGCACCCAGCTGGATGATGTCGTGCGCCGCCAGAGCGAAGCGATGCAGACCAATGTTGAGCATTATCTGAAGCGTGCCCGTGTCGCCGCGCGGGCCGAGGCGCTGGGCGCGCGGACCGAGATCCGCCCTGTTGTGGATGGCCTTGCGCGGATGCTGAACCGCCTGTTTGACCGCAAGGGCGTCAACGTGTCCGTTGACGGCGGGGCGAATGCCGTGTTCCGGGGAGAGCAACAGGATCTGGAAGAGATGGTCGGCAATCTGATGGAAAACGCCTGCAAATGGGCGCGCAGCGAAGTTCTGGTGCGCGTACGCAATGATGCAGAGGCGTTGGTCATCGAGGTGGAAGATGATGGTCCGGGCCTGACGCCGGAGGAGCGCGAAGGCGCCCTGAAGCGCGGCGTGAGACTGGATGAGACCACACCCGGAACGGGGCTGGGCCTGTCCATTGTGAATGAACTGGCAGAGCTGCACCGGGGAAGCCTGGAACTGGGCGATGCCGGTCTGGGCGGCCTGAGCGCCGTATTGAGGTTTCCGAAGAGATGACACGTCTGAACTGGATCATCGCCGCCATCTGTGTGGCCCTTGGCATTGGCGGCTATCTGCTGATCGGTAAGCCCGGCATGGCGGATCAGCCCATGGTAGAGCGTCAGGCGGGGCTGATGAAGAAAATCAGCGATCACCCCGAACAGCTGACGCCTGCGGAAACCCTGTCGCGTCTGGAAGCGACGGTGAAAGAACGCCCGGACGACCCGCAACCGCATTTCTTCATTGGCGAGATTCTGCGCGCGCAGGGGCGTACCTCAGATGCTGCGCGTGCCTATCAGTCTGCCCTGCGGCGCGACAAGGATTTCGTGCCGGCCCTGGTGGCGCTGGGCAATACGCTGGTGGAGCTGAACAATGGCGCCGTCAGCCCGGAAGCGACGCGCCTGTTCGCCAAGGCCTATGAGCTGGACGAGACGCAGGTGCGCGCCGGCATGTGGGCCGCCATGGGCGCCGCGCAGGCGGGTGATCAGGAAAAGGCCGAGCAGGCCATGCGCTATATCTATTCCCGCCTGCCGGAAGATGACCCGCGCCGCGACCGCTTCCGCGCCATGATCGATGCCATCGGCCAGGACGGCGACGCTGCCCCGCCTGCTGCAGCCCCCGAAACGCCTGAACCGCAACAGGAATAGCTGCTACTGGTATAGCTTTTGCAGGTGTCTGTCGCAGCGACATGAACCAGCAAAGCGAGCCTTGTGATGGCCTTGGAGAAACGCCCTCTTCTACCGGCGCTTGATGGCCTTCGGGCCATGGCGGCGATGATTGTGCTGTTGTCCCATTATAGCAATGAGACGGCTTTCCTGCGCTTCTATGCAGGGATTGGTGCAGGCCAGTTGGGTGTAATCCTGTTCTTCGCGCTGTCTGGTTTCCTGATGTGCTATGTCACTGAAGGCGTGGAGCCGAGTTGGAAGAATATCCTGAATTTCTGGCAGAGGCGCCTGGCGCGTGTCTTGCCGCTGTTCATTTTTGTCGTGCTGGCATCATACTTTCTTGGAAAGCAGACTTTGGCAGGCGAGAGCCTGAAAGTGCTGGACGTGAATGACGGCAATCTGCTGCGCCATCTGTTCCTGATGGACGGCGTTTCGGTGCTGTGGACCATTCCGGTCGAGATCTGTTTCTACGTCGTCTACCCGGCGATCTGGTATCTGCGCGCGCGGCTGAGGAATGACACGCTGATGGTAATCGGCCTGTTGGTGGCTTTCCTTGTCTGGAATGCGGTGCGCGCGCCTGTTTGGGCGATGCTGGGCGTGAATCTGAAATTCCTGGAGATCGTGCTGAACGGGCACATCTTCCTGTTGGGCATTCTGGCTTATCTGGCGTTCCGGCTGGTTCGGCCGATGAAGCTGAATTATCTGTGGCTGGCGCTGATGGCGATGCTGCCGCTGGTCTTCCCGCACTTTGCCGAGGAGGTTTACGGACGCGCCGTTGACCCGTGGGCAGATCCGGTGATCTTCCTGCTGACGCCGATGCTGCTGTTTGCAACAGTCCGTTCCAACTGGGCGGAATATGTGCTGGGCAATCCGGTGCTGCGCTATCTGGGTAACATTTCCTATTCGATCTATCTGACGCACTGGTTTGTGCTGCGCTACATGCAGCGCTTCTACGAGCTGACGAAAAGCCCGGTGAATCTGGCAATTCTGCTGGTTCTTGTCGTGGCATTGGCCTCAGTCACCTATTTCCTGATCGAGAAACCGAGCCGGAAATATCTCAATCAGGCCTGGGGCAGGGTCTTTGACCGCAAGCCGCCCAAGGATAAGATTGCAGTTCGCTGACAAAAGGTTGCATCTGCCGCACTCCCAAAAGGGTGCGGTGCAGCCTATAAGGGCCCCATGCGAGCACGTACACGGCGACTCTATACATTCGGCATTGCGGCCCTGTTGCTGGCAGCAGCAGCGGCGCTGGCATTCTTTGCCCTGCGCGAGAATGCGAATTTGTTCTATACACCGGAGATCCTAGCCGAGAAGGGCACGCCCGTGCACGGCAAGGAAGTGAAAGTCGGCGGCTGGGTAGAGCCCGGATCGCTGACCTATTCCGAGGATGGCGCAACGATGATCTTCACGGTCATCGACAACAGCCCGAATACGATCACCGTCAGCTATACCGGCATTGCGCCGGACTTGTTCCGCGAAGGCCAGGGCGTCGTCGCGACAGGCACATTCCAGACCGATGGCAGCTTCACGGCGCGCCAGATTCTGGCCAAGCATGACGAGAATTACCAACCGCGGGAACTGAAACCGCTGGAAGCGGCCGGATGATCGAACTCGGCCATCTGGCGGCCTTCCTGTCTCTGGCGATGGCGCTGGCGCAGGGGATTTACGGCCTTATGGGGCAGCGACGCGTAGCAGGCTGGGCGGCGTTGGTTGCGTTCGGCCTGATGCTGGTATCGTTCCTGACGCTGATCCTGGCCTTTGTGCGGTCTGACTTTTCTGTCGCGCTGGTGGCGCAGCATTCCCACACGCTGAAGCCGATGCTGTACAAGATCTCCGGCGCGTGGGGGAACCATGAGGGCTCCATGGCGCTGTGGTGCCTTGTGACGCTGGGCTTTGGCGCTGCGGGGGCGCTGTGGATGAAAACGGGGCGCGACAAGCTTGAAGCGCGCACGCTGGGCATTCAGGGCCTGCTGGCTGTTGGCGCGATGGGCTATCTGCTGTTCGCCTCCTCTCCTTTTCTGCGCCTGGACCCGGCCCCGTTTCAGGGCGCGGGGCTTAACCCCCTGCTGCAGGACCCGGCGCTGAGTTTTCATCCGCCGATGCTGTATCTTGGCTATGTCGGTTATTCCTTCGTCTTTGCGTTGGCCGCCGCCGGCATGATGGAAAGCCGTATTGATGCGGTCTGGGCCCGCGAGGCGCGGCGTTGGTCTCTGGCGGCGTTTGTACCGCTGACCATTGGCATCGCGCTCGGCTCCTACTGGGCATATTACGAGCTTGGCTGGGGCGGCTGGTGGTTCTGGGACCCGGTGGAGAATGCCTCTCTGATGCCGTGGCTGATCGGGGCGGCGCTGCTCCATTCCGTCATCGTGACGGAGAAGCGCGAAGGCTTTGCCGCCTGGACCGCGCTGCTGGCTGTACTGGCCTTTCTGTTCTCGATCATGGGCGCGTTCCTTGTCCGCTCCGGTGTGTTGACCTCGGTCCACGCCTTTGCAGTTGACCCGGAACGGGGGGCGATCCTGCTGTTTGGACTTGTCCTGTATGGCGGGTTTGCGCTGATCCTGTTTGCGCTGCGGGCCTACAAGCTGTCCGGCGGCAAACCCTGGGTGCTGCTCAGCCGCGAAGGCGCGCTGATGGCGAACAATATTGTGCTGATCGTGGCGACGCTGACCGTATTGCTGGGCACGTTATTCCCGCTGATGGCGGAAGCGGCCGGGAAGACGATCTCTGTTGGCGAGCCCTATTTCCGGCTGACCTTTACGCCGATGCTGGCCGTGCTGCTGGCCATCCTGCCCGTGGTGCAGGCCTGGGCCTGGGGCAAGGCGGATCTGAGCAACTGGATGAAATGGGCGGCAGGCGGGATTGCGCTGGTGCTGGTGTTCATGGCGCTGGGCGTGGGCATCTGGAGCATCTCGCTGGGCGCAGCCTTTGGCCTGGCGCTGGGCGTGTGGCTGGTGTTTGGCGCGCTGTATGAACTCTCGCGCCGGGCGGTTACCGTGAAGCGCGTGTTCAAGATGCCGCCGCGCGTCTGGGGCATGACGTTGGCGCATGTCGGCCTCGGCCTGTTCGTGATCGGCGCTGTGGTGGAGACCACCGGCCGCTATGAAACGACGGTCGCGCTTGCCGAGGGCGGTACGGGAAATGCTGCTGGCTGGACGCTGACGCTGGACGAGGTGCGCGCGATTGAAGGGCCGAACTGGTATGCCGACCGCGCGGTGCTGACAGCGGTGAAGGGCGGCACGAAAGCCGTGCTGGCCCCGATGAAGCGCTATTACCCCGCCGCGCAAATGCCGACGACGGAAACGGCGATCCACAAGACGGGCACAGGCGATCTCTATATGGCGCTGGGCGAACAGCGCATTGTGGATGGCGAGCCGCGCTGGGTGTTCCGGGTCTATTTCAATCCGCTGATTGACCTTGTCTATTTCGGCGTCATCCTGATGGCGATTGGCGGCGGCTTTTGCATGTGGCCACGCAAGAGGAAGAAGACGGCATGAGGTTTCTGGTTATCCTGCTGGCTTCTGTCCTCATGATGGGCGCAGCCCATGCCGAGGATGTGGAGCTGGACAATCCCAAGCAGGAAGCCCGCGCTCAGGCTTTGATGCGCGAGCTGCGCTGTGTGGCCTGTGAGAATGAGCCGATCTCGCAATCCTCCGCGCCGATTGCCGAAGACATGCGCGCCCGTGTGCGCGTGATGATCGAGGGCGGTGCGAGCGATACCGAAGTGCGCGACTGGTTCGAGGACCGGTATGGCGAGTTCGTGCTATTCCGTCCCAAGAGCGATAGCCTCTCTGGATGGGTGCTGTGGGGCACGCCTTTTATCTTGCTGGTGTTTGCCGCCCTGATCGGCCTGGCCGTCGCGCGATCGCGCAAGGCACCGATTGAGCCGATAAAACCTGAAGATATCTAGTAGAGCCCAGCTGGCAGGAGATAATCCGCGCCTAGCCAGACGATCCAGCCGCCAAGGGCGATAAAGGGCCCGAAGGCGATTGCGCTGGTGCTGTCAAAACGGCGCTTGCCTGTCAGCGACAGAATGCCGACGGAAAGCAATCCGCACACAGAGGCGACGAGCATGATGGGGGCAAGGCCTGCCCAGCCGGTCCACATGCCGAGCGCGCCGAGCAGCTTCGCATCGCCCCTGCCAAGGCCGTCGCGCCCGCGCATCCGGCGATAGGTGATCTCCACCATCACCAGAAGCGTATAGCCGGCAAAGGCGCCGATCAGATGATGCGGCCAGGCATCAGGCCGTGTCTGCCACACCATCAGTGCACCCAGGGCGAAGACCGCAAGATTTAGCGGATCGGGCAGGGTCAGCGTGCGCATGTCAAGCACGCTAAGTGCAACCAGCAGGGCGCCGAGGACAAGGCTGAACCAGAGCAGGATACCTGAAGGCGCGAAGGCAACTGCCGTAACCGCGACGAGGGCGAGCATGGCCAGGCTGGTCAGCAGAAGGGGCGTTTTGCGGCTCAAATGGAAGGCCTTTCAGAGGGGTCCAGTCCATGACAGGCAAACAGTGCGCCGGAACAGAAAGCAAGCGTTTGTGGGTGTTGGTATGCCGGCGTCGCTATCCTGTACCTTCCGTCAGCTGGGTGGGGACGACGCTTGACGTATGGCAAGGCCCTCTGGCGAATGTCCTGGCAGAGGACGGGTGCCAGAAGGTGGCAAAAGCCGCAAAGCCCGCAATGCGGGCCTTAGCGACGCCGGCAACTCTTTCATGGGCTGGAATGCATCCCCGCTGAGCGAACAAAGCTGTATTCTGGTGTAGATACACCAGTGAGCCCATCGCCCGTTCCCAACCCAAGAAACTTGTTCTTGGGGCATGATGCTTTGCGATAATCAATATTACAAGATTTTTTTAAGTTAGAAGGCGAAGTATATTTTTGATGTATGTTAAATTCTCCTGACAGGGGAAAGGCGGCTGATCTGTTAAGGCGTAAAGGGACCTGATATGGCTTTTGCGTTCACATTCCTGAGAGCAGATGGTCCAGTCAGTGCCCCTTACTGTCTTTTAATGACCACATTCCTTGTGGCATGCTTATGCTGACCCACATTCGCCTTAACCGGCAATTTTTCAGTGACTTGGAGAGATTTATGAAGACGATAGGCATCTCAAGACAGGCCTTGGTAGCCGCGCTGTTCGGTGCAGCAGCCGTCGGCACATTGTCCGTCGCCCCGAAGGTCTTCAGCCCGGAAGCGGGCGCTCAGCCGATTACGGTACAGGCGCCCCATGATGCCCCGCTGAGTTTTGCTGACCTGATTGAACAGGTCGAACCTGCCGTTGTGAGTGTGAACGTCACAACCGAGCGCGAAGTTGGTCGTCTGCGCGACATGGACCAGTTTTTCGAACAATTCCGCGGCATGCCGGGCTTTGACGAATTCCTGGAACAGCGTCGCCAGGAACAGGAAGACCAGCCTGAAGAACCGGAAGTTCAGGAAGGCCGTTCGCTCGGCTCCGGCTTCTTTATCTCTCAGGATGGCTATATTGTTACCAACAATCACGTTGTTGAGGGCGCCAAGGAAATTCAGGTTGTGCTGAAGGATGGCCGCGAACTGGATGCAGAACTGGTCGGCACCGACAAGCAGACCGACCTGGCCGTTCTGCGCGTCATCGAGAAGGGCAAGTATCCCTTCGTGCACTTCGGCAATGCGCAAACCATGCGCAAGGGCGACTGGGTAGTTGCTCTGGGCAACCCGTTCGGCCTGGGCGGTACGGCAACGGCAGGTATCCTGTCAGCTGACGGCCGCGAGATTGGCCCGGACAGCCCGTACACAGACTTCCTGCAAATTGATGCGTCCATCAACCGGGGCAATTCCGGTGGCCCGACATTTGACCTGAATGGCAATGTCATCGGTGTGAACACGGCGATCTTTTCGCCGACGGGCGGTTCTGTCGGAATTGGCTTTGCCATTCCGGCAGAGCTCGCTGATGAGATCACGCAGGCGATCATCAAGGAGGGCAAGGTCTCTCGTGGCTGGCTGGGTGTTTCCATTCAGGACCTGACTGAAGACATGGCCGAGGCCCAAGGCATCAAGAATGCTGAAGGCGCTATCATTGCCGACGTTACAAATGGCAGCCCGGCAGAGAAGGGCGGTCTGGAGCGTGGCGACATCATCCTGTCTGTCAATGACAAGAAGGTGACGGATGCAACCTCAACAACCCGCGTGGTTGGCAAGCTGATCGCCAATACGTCCAACAAGTTCGAGATCATCCGCGGCGGCAAGCCGAAGACGCTGAATGTGACCGTGGGCGAACGTCCGGAAGATCCGTATGCCCGCACGGTTCCGGCCTCTTCCAGCAAGCCAGCCGACACGCCTGACAAGGGCACGTCTGTCAAGGATGTCGGCGCCACGTTCGAGCAGATGGATGATGAGCTTCGCAGCCGTCTTGGCCTGCGCAGCGGTGAAAGTGGCCTCGTCGTAACACATGTCGAAAAGGGCGGCGTCATGGACAAGGCAGGCCTGGCCGAAGGCATGGTGATCCTTGAGGTGAACAACAAGCCGGCCGCCTCTGTGGATGACTTCCGCAAGGCCATCGCAGATGCCCGAAAATCGGATCGTACCAAAGTGCTGATCGCTATCCGTGTTGGTCAGATCACGAACTATCGTACGATTGACCTTTCAGATGCTAGCTAGGAGAGCAGAATGCTGGATACGGTTCAGGAAGATACCATGCGCGTTCTGGTAATCGAAGACGATCTGGAAATGGCCAGCTTTATCGAGAAGGTTCTCGTCGAAGCGGGCCACCAGGTGGACATGGCCACGGATGGCGAGCGCGGGCTCGCCATGGCGAGGGCGTCGGAATTCGACGCCCTCGTGGTCGACCGGATGCTGCCGGAAAAGGATGGTCTGACGCTGGTCAAGGAATACCGGGAAGCCGGCGGTCAGACGCCGACACTGTTCCTGTCCGCGCTGGGCGATGTCCAGAACCGTGTTCAGGGCCTGAAGGCGGGGGCGGACGACTATCTGGCCAAGCCGTTCGCGCCGTCAGAGCTGGCCGCCCGTGTCGAAGCGCTGGGCCGCCGCGTGCGGACCGAGCAGCAGGTGACCGTGCTGAAGGCGGGTGACCTGGAAATGAATCTGCTGACCCGCAAGGTGACGCGGGCCGGGCAGAAGATTGACCTTCAGCCGCGCGAATTCCGTTTGCTGGAATACCTCATGCGTCATGCCGGCCAAGTGGTGACCCGCACCATGTTGCTGGAGAAAGTCTGGGACTATAATTTCGACCCCCAGACCAATGTCATCGATGTTCACATCTCCCGCCTGCGGGCGAAGATCGACAAGGAATTTGAAGAGCCTCTGCTGCACACAGTACGCGGTGCCGGTTATCGGCTGCAGGGCTAGACGCGGATGCAGACGACTGGCACGTAGCGAGGCATGAAACTCGCCCTGCCGACTTTTCTACGAACGACGACGTTCAAACTGGCGCTGATTTACAGCGCCATGTTTGCGGCGTTTTCGGCTGCGTTGCTGGTCTATCTGTATTACTCGACCGTCTACTACATCCGCACCGAAAGCGAGCGGCGGATGGATCTTGAATTTGAGCAACTCGGCAATGCCTACTATACCGGCGGCATGGAGCGGCTGAGTCAGTCCGTGCTGGAGCGTATGACACGCACGGGCTCGACCTATTTCTATTATCTTGAAGATGCCTCAGGCCGGAAGATTGCCGGGCACTTTGGCAGGCTGCCCGCTGCGCCACCGCAGTCTGATCTTGTACAGACGGTCTATTTTACCTTCGAACAGAAAGAGCCGGACGGCACCATTGTCGAGCGCCCGGCGGCAGGCCGGATCGTGCGGCTGACAAATAATGGCGGGGCCTTGCTGGTCGCGTTCGACACTGCGCAGCAGACGGCGATTGTGGGGCGGATTCAGCGTGCGATATTCATCGCGGCACCGATTGGCCTCATTCTGTCTCTGCTGGGCGGCATATTGATCTCTCGCGGCGCGGCGCGGCGGGCCGACGAACTGGCGCGAACGGCGGAGGCCGTGATGGGCGGAGAGCTGGAGCGGCGTGCACCTGTGCGCGGTTCCGGTGACGAGTTCGACCGGCTGGCCTCCCGCCTTAATGCCATGCTGGACCAGATCGAGAAGCTGGTGGAATCGACGCGACATACGGGCAATGCGATTGCGCACGATCTGCGCTCACCCCTGTCGCGTCTACGCAACCGGCTGGAGATTGCCCTGTCTGAACCGATGTCCAAGGAAAGCGCCGAGGCGACGTTGGGCGAGACTGTGGAAGAGGTGGACCGCGTGCTGGGTACGTTCAATGCCATCCTGCGTCTCGCGCGGCTGGAGGCCGGGGCCGAGGGCGAGCGGGTGCGCATGGATGTGTCAGGCCTGGGCGAGGAACTGGCCGAATTATTCGACCCGGCTTGTGAGGAGGCGGGTCTGAGCTTCAAGAGCAATATCAGCCGCAACATGACGGTTCTGGCCGACCGCGATCTGGTTGGGCAGGCGCTGTCCAATCTGCTGGACAATGCGGTGAAGTACACGCCGGAGGGCGGCGCGATCACGTTCAGCATTACGCGCGGCCCGAACAATACAGTCGACATGATTGTTGTCGATTCCGGGCCGGGTGTGCCGGAAGAGGCGCGGGAACGCGTAGTGCAGCGCTTCCAAAGAATGGATTCGGCGCGGACTCAGCCGGGCTCTGGCCTCGGGCTCGCGCTGGTGGATTCGGTGGCCGATATGCACGGGGGGGACTTTATTCTGACAGATGCAGGTGGGCCGCCTGAAGCCCCCGGCCTGAAGGCGATCCTGCGACTGCCGAGAGTTTAAACATATGCTGAACATTAAGCCGATTGCTGAAACGCCTGAGCGCGTGCTGGAGGAGGCACTGGATGCTGCGCCCTATCTGCGCCGTCTGAAAGATCGGGGTATTTCCGGAAGCTGGGAAGCGGCGCTGGCTGATGTGAAGGCCATTGCGGAAAGCACGCCCGAAGACGAGGCCATGCAGATCATGCGTCGCGCCAAGGCGCAGACGCATCTATCGCTCGCCTCAGCAGACCTTTCCGGCAAATTGAACGTGATGGAGGTGACGCGGGCGCTGACGGAATTTGCCGGTGCGAGTGTCGATGCCGCGCTGCGCACAGCGCTCTCCAAACGCGGGCTGAAATGCGAAGGCATATTTGCTGTCGCACTCGGCAAGATGGGCGCGTATGAGCTGAACTATTCTAGCGATATCGATATTGTCGTCATGTATGATCCGGACGTGTTTGACGGGGGCGACAAGGGCCCCGCAGACTCTGCCCAGCGTGTCGCGCGGGATCTGGTGCGTCTGATGGAAGACATGACGGCAGACGGATACGTGTTCCGTACTGATTTGCGGTTGCGGCCGGACCCGTCCTCAACGCCGCTGGCAGTTTCTACACGGATGGCTGATGTCTATTATGAAAGTGTTGGCCAGAACTGGGAGCGCATGGTCTGGATCAAGGCGCGCGTAGCGGCGGGGGATCTGGCGTGTGGAAACAAATTCCTGAAAGTGATCGAGCCCTTCGTCTGGCGGCGCAATCTGGACTATTGGGCGATTGGCGACATTCAGGCCATCAAGCGCATGATCAACAGAAAGGCAGGCAGTGCCGGGTTGGAGAACGTCGCGCCGGATGTGAAGCTGGGGCCGGGCGGCATTCGCGAGATTGAGTTCTTCGCTCAGACACAGCAGCTGATCCTGGGCGGACGTCAGCCGCAGCTGCGCAACAACACTACCCTTGGCGCGCTGAAAGCGTTGACCGAGGCAGGCGTGGTCCAGACCGACACCGCAAATCATCTGGAGGCGGCCTATCTGGCCCTGCGTAATTTGGAGCACCGCGTCCAGATGAGACGGGACGAGCAGACCCATACCGTACCGGCAGACGAGGCTGATCGCACTGATGTCGCCCGGCTGTGCGGCTATGAGGATCTGGCGAGCTTTGACCGTGACCTGCTGGAGACGCGCCGCATGGTTCAGGCGGCTTATGATGACCTTTTTGCCCATGAAGACCGCGCGTTGCAGGAAAACCCGTTGGGCAATCTGGTCTTCACCGGCGTAGATGATGATCCTGGTACGATAGAAACACTGGCAGGGCTGGGGTTCAGTGATCCGAGTGCGGCGATAAACACGATCCGCAACTGGCACAGGGGGCGCGTTCCCGCGACCCGCACGCCGCGCGGACGGGAATTGCTGACGGCGCTGTTGCCCGGTATGTTGGTGGCGATGGGCAAGGTGGGCGAGACGGATGAGGCGTTTCGCTGGTTCTCCCGCTTCTTTGAGGGTTTGACCTCCGGTGTGCAGACGCTGGCCATGTTGCTGGCCGAGCCGGACCTTCTGGATGATCTTGTCGCGACACTGGCGCTTGCCCCACGCTTGGCGGAGATCTTGTCGCGCAGGCCGGACCTGCTGGAGGCGTTGGTCAGTCGGCAGGAACCGATGCAGCCGGTCATTACGGACGACATGCCATTCGATACCGCGCTGGATATCTGGCGCCGGTATCATCGTGAACGAAGCTTTCTGACCGGGCATCGCCTGTTGCATGGTCTGATAGATGCGCAGGATGCCGCGGGCTATTGGTCTGAATTGGCGGATGAGACGATCCGCGAAATGGCCGCTGCTGCGGAACGTGAGACAGTAGGGCGATATGGTCCGACGCCGGGACGTTGGGGTATTTTTGCCATGGGCAAGCTGGGTGGGCGTGAGCTGACGGCCGGGTCTGATCTTGACATCATTGTCATTTATGATGCCGACCCGCTGGAAGCGCAAACTTGGTACACGCGCTTTACGCAGCGCCTGATCACAGCGCTGACCGCTCCGACGGCGGAAGGTGAACTCTATGAGGTCGATATGCGGCTGCGGCCCTCTGGCCGGGCCGGGCCTGTGGCAGTCAGCCTGCCAGCCTTTGAGCGCTATCAGACCCAGGATGCCTGGACATGGGAGCATATGGCACTGACGCGGTTGCGCCCGGTGGCGGGGGATGCCGGTTTCAGCCAGACCATTCTGGACATTGCACATGAGGCAATTGTCAGCCGCGCCAAGACAGATCACGGCAAGATTACTGCTGACATCACCGATATGCGCCAGCGCCTCTATCGCGAAAAGCCGGGCAAGGGGCTCTGGGATCTCAAGACGGCAGAAGGCGGGCTGATAGATGCGGAGTTCATCGTGCAGCAGGACATGCTGCTGGCGGGCGATCCGGATGTGATAATCCCGAACATACGCGAGGCGATTGCCCGTGCTTCTCTGGCACCTGCTGACCGGAAGATGCTGGGCGAGGCGGTGAAGCTGATGCAGTCCCTCCAGCAGGTGCAGAGACTGGCGCTGGGCAGCGATATTCAGGCAGAGAACCTGCCGGCGGGCCTGAAAGACAGGCTATGCCGGGCGGCAGGTGCAGAAAATTTTGCAAGCCTTGAAGAAGAATTATCTTCAATGAAATCAAAAGTTCATACGCTTTCCGTGGAAAAATTGCATCTTGGCGCGACGGATTCCTGAGGGCTCATGCGTTCAACACGCGATGGGTACAACACTGAACAGGAGTACTTCTCTCATGAAACGTATTACCCTTGCGACCGTATCCCTTGGCGCCATTGCCGCTATTGCGCTGCCACTTGCAGCCAATGCCGGACCGCGCGGTCATGGCGGCATGAAGGCCTACATGGCTCAAATGGATACCAATGGAGATGGCGATATCTCCAAGGAAGAAGTGGAAGCCTTCCGTGCGGCGAAATTTACCGAGATTGATACAAATGGTGACGGCCAGGTCTCCCCTGAAGAAATGACGGCCCATCATGAGGCACAGCGCGCCAAGCGCCGCGCCGAGCGTGAAGCCCGCATGTTCGCTAAAATGGACACGGATGGCGATGGCGCGATCAGCGCCGAAGAGTTCAACACTCACCAGATGCCCGGTTTTCAAAAGGCCGATGCCGATGGGGATGGTGTGGTCACCGCAGAAGAGCGCGCTGCGATGCAGGCACAGATGAAAGAGCGTTGGAGCAAGAAGAAGGCTGGGCCGACTCCCCAATAATCCCTGCCAAGGGCCGGGCCGGATGGACATGCATGTTACAGCACATACACGCGCAACATGATCTCGCTCTTTCGGCCCGTTTTGGGTTAGGCTCTGCTTCGTGGCTTTTTCATCCGATCTCGACCAGATCACCCGGGCGGCGGCAGGCGATCCTGCGGCCGTTTCGGCACTGGTGGACAGATATAGTGGCGGCGTGCTGGCAGTTGCCACGCGCATGCTGGGTGATGTCTCGGAGGCGGAAGACGTGACACAGGAAACCTTCCTGCGCGCGTGGAAGGCCTTGCCGGGCTGGGAGCCAAGGGCGAAATTCTCGACTTGGCTGCACAGGGTGGCGCTGAACCTCTGCTATGACCGGCTGAGGAAGCGACGCGAAGTGACGATGGAACATCTGCCGGAGAGAACGGATCCGGCCCTGAACCCGGCAGAAGAGCTGGAGCAGAAACAAAGAGTGCGCGCGGTGGAAGCAGCCATTATTGCCCTTCCGGAACGCCAGGCAGCCGCCTTGACCTTGTGCGCCCTGCAAGGCCACTCTCAGGCAGAGGCTGCAGAGATAATGGAAGTCAGCGTGGAAGCGCTGGAGAGCCTGCTGGCCCGTGCCCGTCGCGGATTGAGGGCCAGCCTGATGGAAAGGACCGGGTCATGAGTGCACGGAACATCACTGCAGAACGTTTGCTCGCGCTGATCGAGACGTATGGCGCAGATGTTGACGCCTACCCGGAAGATGAGCGCGAGAGCGCCCGCGTGCTGTTGAAGGCTGACCCACAGGCCTTTGCCGCCGCGCTGGAAGAGGCCCGCAGCCTGGACATGCTGTTGCAGGCTGTGCCACCGGTGGATACCCCGGCAGAGCTGCGCGCGCGCCTTATAGACAATGCCCCTAAACCGGCCAGAGCGGCGGGGCGCAGATGGCGTCTGCCGGTATGGATCCCGGCCGGGGCGATTGCCTCCTTATCTGTGGGCCTGTTTGCCGGCATGAGCGTCGCGCAAACCTCTACGCCTGCACAGGAAGACCAGGCGCAGGAACTGGTCTATGCTGCGCTTGGCTTTGATACATATTCCATGGACCTTGAAGATGAGGCCCCGCAATGACAGAGCCCGTTTCTTCGCCGCGACGTATTCCGTTCTGGCTTACGATTTCCCTGCTGGGCAACATGATGTTGCTGGGCCTGGTGGGCGGTATGGTGCTGCACAACAAGGCGCCCGGCAAAGAGCCGCCGCCCGGTCTGCCGGGAAAGGAAAAGCCGCTGTCTGAGGAAGACCGCAAGGCCTTCTATACGATGCTCAAGGAATCCTATCGCTCGACGAAGCCGGAACGGGAAACCCGGGAGCTGGTGCGTAGTCAGCTGGCGGATGTTCTGACCCGGCAGCCTTTCGACCGGCCTGCCGCGGAAGAGGCCTTTCGCAATTTGCGCGTATCGGACGAGCGCGTGCATGCTGTAGCGCATGAGGCGATGATTGACCGGCTGGAGGCCATGTCCCCGGAAAAGCGGGCCATGATGGCTGAACGCCTGGCCCGAGGCCCTGAGCGCCACCGCCACAAGGACTAGGCCTGAAGGGCTTTCCTTCCCTGCGCATACATTACAGTATGCGCGAAAAGGGAGAGAGGCCATGAAGGAATATTCCGACTATGACGCGATGGGGCTGGCAGAGCTTGTCAGGACGCGTCAGGTATCTGCCAGTGAATTACTGGATGAAGCCGTGCAGCGGGCAGAGGCCGTGCAGGGAGATCTGAATTGCTTCTCGGCGCTCTACCCTGATCTTGCGAAACAGCAATTGTCGAAGGGAGACCAGACGGGCCCTTTTGTTGGCGTGCCCTTTGTGACTAAGGATCTGGCTGTCGCCGTAAAAGGTGCGCCGTTGACCAATGGATCGGTCAGCTGGAAGGGGCATGTTGCCGAGTGGGACTCTACGCTCACCCAGCGTTACCGGGATGCGGGGCTTGTCTTCTTCGGCCAGACGACCAGCCCCGAATTCGGCCTGACAACGACAACTGAGTCCACGCTTTATGGGCAAACGCGAAATCCCTGGGATGTGACCCGCACGTCAGGCGGCTCATCCGGCGGGGCGTCTGCAGCCGTGGCAGCAGGTGTGTTGCCCATGGCGCAGGCGAGTGATGGTGGAGGATCCATCCGTATTCCGGCCGCCAGTTGTGGCCTGTTTGGCATGAAGCCTTCTCGCGGGCGTATTCCGATGGGACCATGGCGCACGGAGAACTGGAATGGCCTCTCCACAATCCATGCCCTCAGCCGCAGCGTGCGGGACAATGCGGCTCTGATGGATGCAACGCATGGCCCGGAGACCGGCAATCGCTATCAGGCCCCCAAGCCGGAGCGGTCATTCCTGGAAGAGGTCTCCCGCGATCCGAAGCCGCTGAAGATTGCGCTGTGGCGTACCGCGCCGAATGGCACCGAGCCGGATGAGGATGCGGCGGCAGGGCTGGCCACGACGGCAAAACTGCTGGAAGATTTGGGCCATAGAGTGGTTGAGGCCGCGCCGCAGATTGACGGAGAGGCTATCGGAAAGGCGGCCTTGTTCACGATCTCCGCCAATATCGCGGCCATGATTGATGACCGCGCTAAGATGACCGGGCGTCAGCCGCGCGAGTACGAGTTGGAGCCGATCACGCTGGCCATGTCCAATCTGGGGCGCACGGTACCCATGGTGGAACTGGCCAAGGCGAACAATCTTTTCAACGAGAATGCCATCATTTTTGAGACGTTTCTGAATGAGGGCGGATATGATCTGATCCTGGCGCCAACCCTGTCCCGGGCACCGGAAAAGCTGGGCGTGATGGCGCTGACAGCCGACCCGGACTCAATGGGCGCTGCTGTGGCAAGCTTTTCACCACATTGCCCGTTCTTCAATCAGATCGGGGCACCGGCCATGTCTGTACCTCTGCACTGGACACCCCCAACTGAAACGGCTCCGCAGGGGCTGCCGATCGGGATGATGTTTGGTGGGCGTTATGGCAGCGAGGCCTTGCTGTACTCTCTAGCCGGACAATTGGAGCGGGCAAAGCCATGGGTGCGTAGGCGTCCACCTATATGGGCAGGATAGCCATAAAATTTTCAACTTTTGCATCCATTGATATTTTCCGTGCCAGCATGTCAGAATGCTGAAAGATCAATTGTGCAGGGGAATACGGGATGATCAGAATATTGCTTTGTGGTGTGGTTGCGGTTTCCATTGCGGTTCCTGCCTTTGCCTGGCCGATTGCGCCTGAAAATGCCGGCAAGGTGCTGACCAATGCTGGCAGCGAGGAGGTCGAAGTGACTTGGCTGGGCGATGATGTCGCGCGCTTGGATGCAAAGAAAGGCGAATATTATTACTCTGTTCGTCTGATGAATTGTGACGACTCCCGCACCTGCAGTTCAGCTATGTTCTTTTCCACCTTTACGATGGATGGCGCGCCGGACTTCAGCATGTATGAGAGAACCAATCTTTATAATGACAGTTATCCTTTCGGCCGGGCCTTTATTTTGCCGAGCGGAGATGATGAAACCTATGCCGTCGGTGTGGATTATGGCATTGATCTGCAGAACGAGCATAATTTTGATGAGGAAGACCTGAACCTGTTTGAAGAGATTATTATCTCTTATACCAGTCACATGTCTGAAGAGGATTAGAATGACAGGTATGGCCTGGCGCCTCGGTGGGTGCCATTGCGGAACAGTTCGCTACGAGGTGAAACTGCCTCATGCGTTTGAAGTTGAGGATTGCAACTGTTCCATCTGCGCGATGAGCGGGAATATACATGTCATCGTACCGGGAACGCATTTCCGCCTTATTCAGGGAGCGGACAAACTCTCCGAATACACTTTCAATACGGGTGGGGCGAAGCATCGCTTCTGCAGTATCTGTGGCATCAAGAGCTTCTATGTGCCGCGGTCTAACCAGGATGGCTATGCCATCACCTGGCGGTGCCTGGACAATTGGCAGGATTTCGACGTGACCATTAATCGCTTCGATGGCCAGAACTGGGAAGCCAATGCGGATTCGCTGGCCCACAAATCAAAGGCGGACGCGTCCTAGTCTTCACCGCCTAATGTGCGGTGCATATCTTCATCAGACCACCCGAAATGGTGGCCGAGTTCGTGGATGAACACGTGCTCCACCATTTCGGTGATGGTGACATCCTCCCGCGCGGCCCACTCCATCAGCATCGGCATGCGGTAGAGATAGATCAGTGGGCGGTCCATTGAGGGATAAGTCACGCTTTCATGCGTCAGCGGAACACCGACATAAAGCCCGCTGAGGCCCAGGGCGTCCGGGATTTTCATGTCGTGCAGGATTGCCTTCTCGGCATAGTCTGACACGATGATGCGGATGTCGCCCGCCGCATCACGCATATGCTTTGGCAGCCGCTCAAGACAGGCTGTCGCGATGTCCAGCATCACGTCCGCTGTCGGGGCGGTTTCATCCAGCAGGCTCATGCGAGGGTGACGGCTGTTCCGGAGACGGCGACCATCATCATGGAGCCGTTCTGGCCGATAACGGTGTAATCGAATTTCAGGCCGACAACTGCGTCCGCGCCAAGCTTCTTCGCCTCCTCTACCAACTCTGCCAGTGCATCATCGCGCGTTTCGCGCAGCGTGCTCTCATAGGCATTGGAGCGCCCGCCGACGATGTTGGTGAAGCTGGCGAGAATGTCTTTCCCGATATGGGCACCAATCACGATCTCCCCGCAGACAATACCGAGATATTTCGAGATTTCATGACCCTGAAGGGTCGGCGTGGTGGAGATGATCATGGTAGGCGCTCCTTTTATCGAATAACAATATATAGATGGGAGGCTGCGCCATCGGTTCAAGTGGTTTTTTCAAAGACGAGTGCGGTCCATTCAACACCGCCCGCCGCGTTCTCAGCCATTATGGAATTCTTGCGGATATGACTGATGGGGACGAGGCCATGACGGGCGGCGAGGGCGATGGTTTCATAGCCTGTGACGTCAAACATGCGGCGCCCTTGAGGGATAGGCCCGTGCCGCAGACTCATGAACAGGCGACCTCCCAGTGCCATCAGCGCGGCAACGCGGCCCATACCGGCGGCTCTTTCTTCTGCCGTCAGATGCATCCATACGGCATTCATCATCACCATGCCGAAGGTCTCGCCGCGGGCGCGTGTCGCTGCGAGGTTCGGCAGGCTGTCCTCCAGCCAAGTAATCCCGGCCTCCGGATGCAATCGCGTCGCGCCTGTACGTAGCGTCTCCACAGGCTCCACCGCCAGAACGGAGTGGCCGAGCGAAACCAGCCAGGCCGCATCCCGCCCGGTGCCTGAACCAATATCCAGCGTGTGCATGGGCGGTTCAGGAAACAGGCGGTGCCAGTGCGCATGCGTTTCCGGCGCCGACAGCGCCTCGTAGCGCACGAACAGGTCGTCCGCCTCTTCGTCATATCCGGAGGTTGAGGTCAACTCAGCCATCGCGGAAGCCTATCAGACACCTCCGCCCCGGCAATCGGCGTAACCTAGTTCGAGTAGATCGACATATAGTCGCCATTGTCATACAGTGTGAAGTCGCCCTGCGTGATGCGTTGTCCGCGTTCGATGGCCGCGAGGAAGTCATCTTCCGAGAAACCGAACCGCTTAAGGAAGGCGACCACCTTTTTGCGCTCCAGCCGACCCTGCTGAACCGAAATAATGGTGGCGTACAGACTGCCGTCACTTTCTTCAGCGACCTGGATCCGGAGCTTGGTGAACGAGGTCATCATCTGCTCTTCATCGTTGTCGCACTTGATGGTGCTACTGCCATCGACTTCCTGACAAACAACATCAAGCGTTGCCGCTGCTGCAGCACGGATGTCTTCCGGGTTCACCGGATCGGTGAACGTGGCACCACCGCCGCCACATGCAGCAAGGACAAGGGCCGAAAGCCCGAACACACTGTTTCTGTTCATGAATCCACTTCCCACTTCATCTCAGGACTTCCCTATCCGGACTATAATAAAGATTCCCTGAGACGGCAAATCCCCATGTCCTTCTGGACATTCAAATCGAGTTTATCGCCTTGATATGTGGCTCTATTCCGCCGCCCTCTTCGTGCCGTCATCATCCCCGTTCAGAACTTCCAGCATCTTGATGGCGCTGTCGGCGATGACGGTGCCGGGCGGGAAGATGGCGGTGGCCCCGGCAGCGTAGAGCGCGTCGAAATCCTGCGGGGGGATCACGCCGCCCACAATGATCTGCGTATGCGCGGCGCCTTCATTGCCGAGCGCGCGCTTAAGTTCCGGCACCAGGGTAAGGTGCCCGGCCGCGAGCGAGGAGGCGGCGACAATGTCCACGCCAGCCTTGCGGGCATCGGCGGCGGCCTCTTCCGGCGTCTGGAAGAGCGGGCCGATCTCGACATCCCAGCCGAGATCCATCAGCGCGGAGGCGACGACTTTCTGGCCACGGTCGTGTCCATCCTGACCCATCTTGGCGATGTAGATCTTTGGACGGCGACCGGCTTTCTTCTCGAACGCCTGGGCGAGGGAGACGGCCTGCTCGGCCTTGTCATTGCCTTTTACGCCGCCGCCATAAACGCCCTTGATGGAGCGGATCACGGCGCTGTGGCGGCCCTGGCTGCGCTCAACCGCTTCGGAGATTTCTCCCACGGTTGCCTTGGCGCGGGCCGCATCCACGGCGAGCGCGAGGAGATTGCCTTCAGTGCCTGCTGCGGCGTTTGCGATCGCATCCAGCTTGGCGGTGACTTCGGCTTCATCCCGCTCTGACTTCAGACGGGCGAGCTTGTCCAGCTGCATGCGGCGCACGGCAGCATTGTCAACTTTCAGTACGGGGACGTCTTCTTCCTCGTCCAGCAGGAATTTGTTGACGCCGACAACGGTCTGCGTGCCGCTGTCGATACGGGCTTGCGTATTGGCGGCGGCCTCTTCGATGCGCAGCTTCGGCACGCCTTCTTCGATGGCTTTGCGCATGCCGCCCAGTTTTTCGACTTCCTCGATATGGGCGAGGGCCTTGGCGGCAAGGTCATGCGTCAGGCGCTCGACATAGTAGGAGCCGCCCCACATGTCGATCGTCTGGCAGGCACCGGCTTCCTGTTGCAGGAAAAGCTGCGTGTTGCGGCTGATCCGGGCGGAGAAGTCCGTCGGCAGGGCGAGGGCTTCGTCAAAGCTGTTCGTGTGCAGCGATTGCGTCTGCCCGCCGGTCGCGGCGATGGCTTCAAGGCAGGTGCGAATGACGTTATTGTAAACGTCCTGCGCGGTGAGAGACCAGCCGGACGTCTGAGAGTGTGTCCGCAGGCTGAGGGATTTCGGGTTCTTCGGGTTGAACTCTTCCTTCACAAGTTTTGCCCAGAGCAGGCGCGCGGCGCGCATCTTGGCAACTTCCATGAAGGTATTCATGCCGATAGCCCAGAAGAAGGAGAGGCGCGGCGCAAAGGCGTCGACGTCCAGCCCGGCATCCACACCGGCGCGGATGTATTCGATGCCATCGGCGAGCGTGTAGGCCAGCTCCAGATCCGCCGTGGCACCGGCTTCCTGCATGTGATAGCCGGAAATGGAGATGGAGTTGAATTTCGGCATGTTCTGCGACGTATAGGCGAAGATGTCTGAAATGATCCGCATGGAGGGCTTGGGCGGATATATATAGGTGTTCCGCACCATGAACTCTTTCAGGATATCGTTCTGGATCGTCCCGGCCAGTTTTTCCGGCCCGACACCCTGTTCCTCGGCCGCCACAATGTAGAGCGCGAGGATCGGCAGGACGGCACCATTCATCGTCATGGAGACAGACATCTTGTCCAGTGGTATGCCAGAGAAGAGTGTCCGCATGTCGAGTATGGAGTCGATGGCGACGCCCGCCATGCCGACATCACCAGACACGCGGACGTGATCGGAGTCGTAGCCGCGGTGGGTGGCGAGGTCGAACGCGACCGAGAGGCCTTTCTGGCCAGCGGCCAGATTGCGGCGGTAGAAGGCGTTGGAGTCTTCCGCCGTGGAGAAGCCCGCATACTGACGAACTGTCCAGGGCTGGTTCGTGTACATGGTCGGGTAAGGGCCACGGCCAAAGGGTGGCAGGCCCGGATAGTCGTCCAGATAGTCCAGATTATCGCGATCATCCGCCATATAGGCTGATTTCACTTCGACGCTTTCAGGCGTCTCCCATGGCGCGCCCAAATCAGGCGATTTTGCCTTGGCGTGCGGTTTGTCGAGATCAATTTTGGTGAAGTCAGGAAATTTGCTCATTACTTCACTCCCAGTTCTGCGTGGGCGAGTTTCAGCGAGTGCAGCACATCGCAGCCTATGAAGATATTTGTGTCGATGCCCTCGCCTTCGAACTTTCCGGCGAGCCAGACATGCAATGCACCAGCGGCTTTCAGGGCCTTGGCGGTCTCAGTGGCCTCGTCTTCGTAACGGGCATCCGCGCCGCAAATGCAGGCAAGCTTGCTGCCGGATGCCTTGAAGGCCGCGACGGTTTCAGAGGCCGATTGCGGTGGCACAGGCGGTTGCGTGGCTTCCAGTCCGCCAGCGGCGAAAAGGTTGCGGGCAAAGTCTGCGCGGGCATTGTGCTCTGCCAGCGGACCGAGCGTCGCCAGGAAGATGATGGGCGTCTTCGGCTGCGCTGCGGCGGCATCGCGCAGGGCTTCATAGTCTCCGGCCAGCCGAACCTGCTGCAGCGGCGTGCATGTGGCGTCTTCTTCTGCCGGGGGCATTTCCTTCTGGACGAAGTGCTTGAGGCCTTCATCAGACATACCGTCACGCGGGGTGATGGAAACGTCGTCTGCCACGGGCGCGGTGATCTCGTCGAGCAACGGGAATTCGCTGATACCGGTGATCGGCACCTTGCGCTTGGCGATGGCCTTGCCGCGTTCCGTCCGGATCGCGGCGATACGGTCCTGAAATGCGCCGGAGATGAGAGAGGCTGCAAAGCCGCCTTCATGCTCAATGGCCTGGAACTCCTTCCAGGCGGCTTCGGCCAGATCGTCTGCGAAGGTTTCGGTGAACCATGCGCCGCCGGTCGGGTCTGCCACGCGGCCAAGCTGGCTTTCTTCCATGGCGATGATCTGCGTATTGCGCGCGATGCGGCGGCCCAGCTCTTCCGGAATGCCGAGGGCTTCGTTGAAGGGGCGGATCGTCACAATGTCTGCGCCGCCGACAGCTGCCGCAAAGGCCGCGCCGGTATTGCGCAGCATGTTGGTCCACGCATCATAGCGTGTCAGCATGCGCGCAGAGCTTGTTGCGTGCAGGCGCATCGGCACGGCGTCCTGGCCCAGCGCATCGAGACAGCGGACCCAGAGGCGACGGGCGGCGCGAAGTTTGGCAACGCCGATACCGTAATTGGAATCCAGCGCCACGGCGAAACTCATCCGCGGGATCAGCTTGGAAATGTCCATGCGATGGTCGAGGCGCCGCAAGGTATCGACAGCGCTGGCGATGAGGGCCGCGAGTTCCTGCGCTTCCGAGCCGCCTGCTTCATGTACCATCCGGGAATCAATGCGCACAAGACCGGCATTCGGATAGGTTTTGCCCAATTGCTCCAGCGTTTCCGCAAGGCGTGCGAAGGTCTGGTTCAGGCCGCCTTCCAGGGCACCACTGCGGGCCAGACCGCCGAGCGGGTCCATGTTGAAGTCGAGCTTCAGATTCTGCGTCTCTGCCTGGCTTTGTCCCCATAAGGCCAAAAGCGTGGCGGCATGCGTTCCGGCGCCCGCACCATGGTCCAGAGCGATGGTGGCAATGTCTGCACGCACATCGTCGAGTGCAGCTTTCATTTCGTTCAGCGTGGTGATCTGAACGCCATTACGAGCTGTCGCATCCAGTTTCAGCTCAATCGACATCACGCCGCGCTCAAGGTCGCGCAGTATCTCTTCATTCGTCACATGCGGCGACGGATGCGTGAAGGCCTGGCGGATGTCCCAAGGCATGAATTTGTCCGGCGCGGCGGTGGGGCCACGCAGATAGGGCGCCTCGCCCGGCGTGCCGAGCGGATCAGAGGCCGAAGGAAAGTCGCTCTCGCGATAGAGCGGGTGGATCTCCAGCCCATCTGCCGTCTTTCGTGTAATGGAATCAATACCGCGGCCTTTAAGGGCCTTTTCAACGCTTGCGAGCCAATCGGCCTCGGTCGCATCGGGGAAGCTGCTGCTCAGGGAAAGGATATCGTCTGCCATGAGCCGGCATTTATGCCGAACATATGGGGTTTGTGAACTCTTTCCGATGCGTCAGGGGCGAATGGTCGCTTGACTGAGACGGCATAAGTGTGCGATTGAGAATTATTCGCAAACTGGAGCGAAGTGATGTCAGCCAAACTTCTTACTTTCCAGCCCCGTCCGTCTGAGCGTCCTGAAGCAATGAAACATCAATCTATGCAGGACTTCACACAGCGTCACACGCAGGTGTCTCGTGTCGCCATTGATGGGCTGTTGGAGAGTGGGGATCCGGATGATGTCATATCCATGCTGCATCGCCAGCAGAGCTGGTTGGCGATGATGCAGGACCGGCTGACCAGGGGTTGAGGGACCCTCGGTCAGCCGGCAGATGCATGACAATTTAGCTGCGTGCGTAATTCGATGCGGACAGGTGACCGATCAGGGATGAAATGTCGGACTGGTTGCGGATCGGATACCGCTGCAGCTGGGAGACTTCGAATGGCTTTGCATCGCCATAAGTCTCGTTCCAGGCCGTATCGAGTTTTTCTTCCGTTAGCTCGCCCTTGAAGCGCGCCGTCTGGATCTCATCATTCGTCTCGGCTGACGCCTGAGTGCCCGGCAGGTAGATTGTGCCGTTGGAGAAGTCCACTGCGAAGGCGATCACGCCCGGTACGAGGAAAAGAAGAAGGCCAATGCCATCAAGAATGGCAATGGAGGGGTCGATACGGCCACTCCTCTGGCCTTTGCGTTCCGGATAAAGGATGGTTCCGCAGGCGGAAAGAGATGTGGCCAGCATGGCGGTGCCACCTGCAAGCAGGATGCGGCGTCGAGCTGAATTCATGGGGCGTCTCCTTGTTATGGCCGCTGAAGCGGCGGGGCCATAACGCGCAGGCAGCGAAAGGGTTGCGCCAGAAATGAAAAAAGCTGGCGAGAGGCTCACCAGCTTTTAGGTCTTTGCGATTTGAGCTGGGCTTATTCGCCCGGCATCGGGTTGACCGGTTCGATCGTGCCATCATCGTTCACGGTGAGCTCCGTGATCTTCACGTTCCGCAAATGGCTTTTCCCGGACAGCTGGACGTCATGATAGGCGAGATACCATTTACCATTATGCTGGAAGATGGAGTGGTGATTGGTCCAGCCTTCAACTGGCTGATTGACAACGCCCTGATAGGTGAACGGGCCATACGGGCTGTCCCCGGTTGCATAGACAATCTTGTGCGTGTCCCCGGTGGAGTAGGACAGATAATAGGTGTCTCCGATTCGATTGACCCAGGCTGCTTCGAAGAAGCGGCGGTCATGATCCTTGGCTTTTACCGGATCGCCATTCTCATCAAGGATCATCACATCCTTGGGGGGCTCTGCGAAGGAGACCATGTCGTCAGCCATTTTGGCGATTTTCGGCATCAGCGCGACATCATCCGGCTGGCCAGCTTCATCCTCATTGGTCAGCGGATCGTCATTGACCAGATCTGTGTTGAGATTCGGATCGTCATTGTATTCGCCTGTCGCCCAGCGTTGCAGCTGGCCGCCCCAGATGCCGCCGAAATACATGTAGTACTCGCCATCATCATCCTCGAAGACAGCCGGATCCATGGAGAATGAGCCTTCAATGGCTTCCGACTCGGCCGTGAACGGGCCGGTCGGGCTGTCGGAAACGGCTGCACCGATATGGAACACGCCATTCTCATCCTTGGCCGGGAAATAGAGATAGTATTTGCCATCCTTGTGAGCTGCGTCCGGGGCCCACATTTGCTGGGCTGCCCATGGCACATCATCTACGTCGAGCGCGACATCGTGGATCGTCACATCACCGCCGACTTCATCCATGGAGAGGACGATATAGTCGCGCATCGCATATTGGCTGCCGAGATCATCTTCCGGAATGCCGGCGTCGTAATCGTGGCTGGGATAGACGTAGATGCGGCCATCATCCCAGACATGCACGGACGGGTCGGCCGTGAAGATTTCGGTTACGAGGGGCTGCTCAAGATATTTCGAATGAGTGGCAGAGGCGTCTTCTACCCGTTCTGCTTCGACCGGCGGTGTTTGTGTGACCGTCTCCTGCTCTGCAGGCGCTGCAGGTTTCTCGCCTGAGCAGGCGGCAAGATGTGCCGCAAGTATGATAGCGCTACCAAAAGCAAGGCTGGCTTTCCGCATTCCGTTTTCTCCCTCGGTGGTTTCTCTATGTGAATGTTCTGGATTGGATGACAGTCTGGCCTGAAGCTGCTGTCAGGGCAAGAGGTATCCCCAACGTAACGGCTTGTGCCGCATGGATCATCCGCTAGTTTCCGTTTACGTAAACTGTATCCTGTTCGGTAATGAGGTATTCTCTCATGGCACTGCCCCCCATTCTTCAGAACATGCGCTTGCCCGTCATCGGGTCTCCGCTGTTCATCATTTCCAATCCGGATCTCGTGATCGCCCAATGCAAGGCTGGCGTGGTCGGCAGCTTTCCCGCATTGAATGCGCGCCCGGAACATGTGCTGGACGAATGGCTCGACCGGATCACCACAGAGCTTGCCGAGTACAATGAGAAGAATCCTGACCAGCCCGCTGCGCCATTCGCGGTGAACCAGATTGTCCACAAGACTAACAACCGTCTCGATCATGATGTCGAGATGTGTGTGAAGTACAAGGTGCCGATCGTGATCACGTCGCTGGGCGCGCGTCAGGAAGTGAATGATGCGATCCATTCCTATGGCGGTATCGTGCTGCATGACATCATCAATGTCGTCTTCGCGCACAAGGCGCTGGAAAAAGGCGCGGACGGCCTGATCGCGGTTTGCACGGGCGCTGGCGGCCATGCCGGCACGCTGTCACCTTTCGCGCTGATTCAGGAGATTCGCCAGTTCTTTGACGGACCGTTGGCGCTGTCCGGCTCCATCGCAAATGGCGGTGCCATCGCAGCAGCCCAGGCCATGGGCGCAGACCTTGCCTATATGGGCTCTGCCTTCATCTCCTGTGACGAAGCAAATGCGGTCGATGGTTACAAGGACATGATCGTCGACTCCAAGGCGGGCGACATCGTCTACTCGAACCTCTTCACCGGCGTGCACGGCAACTATCTGGCGCCGTCGATTTCCCGTGCGGGGCTTGACCCGAACAATCTGCCGGAGAGCGATCCAAGCAAGATGAATTTCGGCTCAGGCGGCAATCAGGAAGCCAAGGCCTGGAAAGACATCTGGGGCTGCGGTCAAGGCATCGGCGCCATCCAGAAGCGTATGCCGACGGCAGACTATGTCGCCAAGCTGAAGCGTGAATATGATGAGGCGCGCGCCGCGCTGGCAGAGGGCAAAGGCTTCTCTCCGAAGCCGATCCCTGCGCAAATGGTCTGATTTATCCCCTGCATCTGATGCTGGATGGCCCCTGAAGTCCGAGTGATTTTAGGGGTCTTTTGCATTTCGCTCCAAATCGAATCCGGCAGGGTCGGCCCCGTGTCAGCCTTGCGCTCATGCTGATACGATCTTTCACCCTGTTCGATACAAGCGGCTGGCGGTGGCCGCATTTCTCTCCACAAGAGCTGTCCTGCAAATGCGGTGGGCGGCTGTGCGGTGGCGAGTACTGGCACGATCCGGAGTTTCTGGATGTGCTGGAGGCTTTGCGTGCGGCGGTCGGCCAGCCGCTGGTCATCAATTCCGGGCATCGCTGCGCGCTATGGAATACGCATGTCGGCGGGGCCGCGCATTCTATGCACAGGCAGATTGCCGTCGATATTGCGCTGGCCTGGCATGACCGTTTTGCGCTGCTGGCGGCGGCACAGCAGGGCGGCTTCACCGGCATCGGCCTTGGCCGTCATTTTCTTCATCTGGACCGGCGCAGCAAACCTGCCCGCTGGTATTATTCGGGGAGCAAAGCGCTATGGGAGAGGTAATCAGCCTGGCGGCCAGTGCAGCCGGGGGCGGCGTGTTCGGTCTGATCGGCACAGTGATCGGCCGGGTCGCAGGCTATTTCGAGCAGAGTCAGGCGCAAGCCCATGAGCAGGTGCGCTGGCAGCATGAAGCCCAGTTGGTCACCCTGCAGATGGAGGCGCGCCGAGACGCCGCCGAAGCCGATGTGCGACAGGCCGAGACGGCGGGCAGCTGGAAGGGCCTCGCCGCATCCATTGAGGCCGAGGCCGCGATTGGCGACTCCTATGCCTGGGTGAATGCCGTGCGGGCACTGACCCGGCCTGTACTGACCCTTCTGCTCTGGCTGATCACCTGGCTCGTCTATACGGGCGCGCCGGAGCCGGAACAGGCCAGGATCGTCGAGACGGCGAGTTTTGCCGCAACGGCGGCCACGCTCTGGTGGTTTGGGGATCGCGGGACAAAGCGCATGGCGCGTTGACCAGATGAGGCCGCCCGGTCCATCCTGCCCGAAACAGGCAAAGGGCAGGATACATGCATGGGCGACTATATTCTCGTCATTGATGAAGGGACGACTTCGACACGGGCCATCGTGTTTGACCGCGATCTGGAGCAGGTCGCGGTTGCCCAGAAGGAAGTGCCGCTGACCTATCCTAATGATGGCTGGGTGGAACAGGATGGCGAGGAGATCTGGCAGAAGACGCTGGACGTCTGCCGCGATGCGATTGAGCAGGCGGGCGGTGTGGAGAAGATCGCCGGCATCGGCATCACCAACCAGCGCGAGACAACGCTGGTCTGGGACAAGACAAGTGGCAAGCCCCTCGCCCCGGCCATCATCTGGCAGGACCGGCGGACGGCAGACATCTGTGACCGGATGAAAGCAGACGGGTATGAGCCCGCTGTGCAGGCGGAAACGGGCCTGCTCATCGATCCCTATTTCTCCGGTACGAAAATCGGCTGGGTTCTGGACAATGTGGACGGTGCCCGTGCGCGGGCAGAGATGGGCGAACTGGCCTTTGGCACGGTGGAGAGCTTCCTGATCTGGAAGATGACAGGCGGCGCATCTCACGTGACCGATGTGACCAATGCTTCGCGTACGCTACTCTATCGCCTGGGTCTCGGCGAAGATGGCGGCTGGAGCGAAGCCATGTGCGCGCTGTTTGGGGTGCCGGCATCCATGCTGCCAGAGATACGGCAGAATGCGGATGATTTCGGCACCAGTGAAGAAAGCCTGTTTGGCAAGGCGCTGCCGATCCTCTCCGCGGCAGGCGACCAGCAATCTGCACTGGTCGGGCAGGCCTGTATTCTCCCGGGAACGGCGAAGATCACCTATGGCACGGGGGCGTTCCTTGTGGCGAATTCCGGAACCGATCGTCCGCATTCGTCTAATCGTCTTCTCGGAACGGTCGGTTATGAAGGTGCCGGCAAGGGCGCGATGGCCTTGGAAGGCTCGATCTTCAATGCAGGCACGATTGTGCAATGGCTGCGCGATGATCTGCGCCTTGTCTCCGATGCTGGCGAAACCGAAGAGATCGCCGCCGGGCTCAGCAATAATGGCGGAGTCTATATCGTGCCGGCCTTTACCGGCCTCGGCGCGCCGCACTGGGCGGCGGATGCGCGCGGCACGATTACCGGCATCACGCGTGCGACGACGGCGGAGCATCTGGTGCGCGCGGGCCTCGAATCCGTCGCCTATCAGACGCGTGACCTGTTGGATGCATTTGAGGCAGATGGTGTCGCGATCAAGGAACTGCGCGTCGATGGCGGCATGGTGGCGAATGACTGGCTGATGCAATTCATCGCGGATATTTGCGAGCGGCCGATTCTGCGGCCTGACTATCGCGAGATGACGGCCCTCGGTGCGGCTGCCCTGGCCGCGATCCAGCTCGGCTGGCTAAACCCGGAAGACTGGGCAGAGCGTGACGTACCCGGCACCACGTTCGAGCCGAAGATGGAAGCCGCGATGTCTGCCAGACTGCGCCAGGGCTGGGCAACGGCCCTGCGCAAGACGCTGGCCTGAAAGTAAGACCGGAACTGTCTTCCGGCCATGGCGTTATATATGAGCAGGCAAGCATCCTGCTTTAACCCCATATATGGGAGACAAACCATGGAGAAGTCCAACAACACTGAAGCCGCTCAGGTAGAAGAAACCCGGCGTGCGCTAAAGCAGAAGAGTCAATCCGAAACAGAAGTCGGCCATGAACATCTCGACACTCGAACGTCACATGACGGGCAGGTTGATGGGGCCCAGAAAGGTGCCCCGAAGAATGGTATGCTGGATGCCAAAGGCAACCGCCCTGTCCTGGAACGTAGCCGAAAGGTTAGATAGCTGTTTCGTGCCCCCATACTGAGATTTATTGAAGGGCTGGTGCCGCGAGGGAGAATTGAACTCCCGGCCTCATCATTACCAATGATGCGCTCTACCACTGAGCTACCGCGGCGTTGCAGAAACAGAAAGCGGGCTTTAGCTTATGAAGCCGGACATGAAAAGACCGTTTCAGCGCGAAATACACCTTATATGACAGACAAGAGCATAGCAGACGACAAAGCCGCCCGCCGGGCGGAGGCATTGCGGGCAAATCTGAGGCGCAGGAAAGCGGCCAATCGCAAGGCGAAGGATGCCCAGTCCAGTGAAAGCAAGGGCAAGAAACACGATAGCTGACGTCAGATGAATGTAGCCGTCTCACGACGTCCTGGCGCTAAACCCTGCTTGCCGACGCTAAGCATAAGTAAGCTTTGCATAAAATCGTACAGTCCCTGCCACATTCAGGCCCTTTCAAAGCCGCGAAGCGCTGTATAAGCCTCTCCCATGGATAGATTGCACATCAAGGGCGGCGCTCACCTGAACGGCCGCATTCCGGTATCCGGCGCGAAGAATTCTGCGCTGAAGCTGATGGTCGCTTGCCTGCTGACGGACCAGCCAATCACGCTGACCAATATGCCCAGCCTGGCAGATACGCGCTTTCTGGCGCAGCTGTTGGAAACGTTGGGCGTGGAAGTCTATTGGCCTAAGGGCGAATCTACCTGTCACTTGAACGGAGCGGAGCTGAAAAGCACAATCGCCCCTTATGATCAGGTGCGGAAGATGCGTGCCAGCTTCAACGTGCTGGGCCCGCTGATTGCCCGTTCGGGCCATGCGACAGTGTCCCTGCCAGGCGGGTGCGCAATCGGCGCGCGTCCGGTGGATTTGCACCTTCAGGCGCTGGAAGCCATGGGCGCGGACCTGCGCGTCGAGCAAGGCTATGTGAAGGCAGCGGCCATTCATGGGCTGAAGGGCGCGCATATCAATTTCTCCATGCCGAGTGTCGGCGCGACAGAGCATGCCATGCTGACGGCGACCCTGGCCGAGGGCGAAACCGTGCTGGAGAATGCTGCGCGGGAGCCTGAAATCGAGGATCTGGCCGACTGCCTCAACGCCATGGGCGCGAAAATCACCGGCGCGGGCACGTCAAAGATCCGCATTCAGGGCGTTGAGAAGCTGAACGGCACGACTCATGCCGTGATGCCGGACCGGATTGAGGCGGGCACCTATGCCATGGCCGCGGCGGCGGCGGGCGGGGATGTTACGCTGGAAGGCGCACCTGTGGCTGCGCTGGGCGCGATGATCTCCAAGCTTAGAGAAGCTGGCGTGACGGTGGAGGCAGACGAGGAGGCCAATACGTTACGCATCGTGCGCAATGGCACACGGCTGAAATCCATCAATGTCTCGACCCAGCCGCATCCGGGCTTCCCAACAGATCTGCAGGCCCAGTTCATGGCCCTGATGAGCCTGGCGGACGGCACGAGCATCATTCGTGAAACCATTTTCGAGAACCGATTCATGCACGCGCCAGAGCTGCAGCGGCTGGGCGCGGACATTCTGGTGCGCGGGCAGGAGGCCATTGTGAAAGGTGTTCCGCAATTGACCGGCGCACCTGTCATGGCAACAGACCTGCGCGCGTCCGTCTCTCTGGTGATTGCGGGGCTTGCCGCGGAGGGGGAGACTGTGGTGAACCGTATTTATCACCTGGACCGGGGGTTCGAGCGACTGGAAGAGAAGCTTAACGCCTGTGGTGCAAGCATTGAGCGCCGGTCGGGAGAAGACGAATAGATTATTCAAGGGGCTGTTATGGCTGATGTAAAACCACTTCGCCTCCTCGCCGAAAGTGTCGAGGATCTGGAAGTCATTTCAGCGGCCATTCAGGATAGCGTCGTCAAGGCGGAAAACCTGAATTACGAGTCCCGCCACAGGCGGTTCACGCTGGAACTGAACCGCTATCGCTGGGAAAGCCAGGGCAAGCGCGCCAAGGAAGGCGAGCGCATCCGGTCTCTGCTGGCCTTTGATGGCGTGCTGAAGGTGAAAACTCGCGCCGTGAACAAGGCTGACCCGGAAATGATCCTGTCGCTGTTGCAGGTTACCTTCACGCCATCTCAGGAACCGCCAGGCGGAACCGTGACATTGCTGTTCGCAGGCGATGGCGAAATTGCACTCGACGTCGAAGTACTGGATGCAACTCTGCTGGATAGTGACTATGTGTGGCCCACGCGCCACCTGCCAAATCATGAGCGGCGCCGGAGATAGATCATGGTCCGCCACTTTGATGCCTCACGCGCCGCTTTCGAAAGCGAGTTTGCCGCCTTCCTGAAGGAAGAGCGCGGCACAGGGCATGATGTGGCAGATATCGTGTCAGGCATCTTGAGAGATGTTCAGGCGCGCGGCGGCGAAGCGGTGGCCGAATATACCGTCAAGTTCGACAAGCTGCAGATCGATCCTGCGACGCTGCAATCGGACAATGTGAATCTTCACCTTCTGGCCGCGCAATGCCCGCAGGATCTGCGCGATGCCATTGATTATGCACATGACCGGATCGCGGCCTATCACACGGCGCAGAGGCCAAATGACCACAGCTTTACCGACGATGCCGGTGTGCAACTCGGATGGCGCTGGACGGCGCTGGAAAGCGTCGGCGTTTACGTGCCAGGCGGCCGGGCAAGCTATCCGTCATCGGTTCTGATGAATGTCGTGCCTGCAAAGATTGCCGGTGTGGAACGGATTGTCATGGTCGCGCCCGCGCCGGAGGGGCAATTGGCCCCTGCGGTTGCCTATGCCGCCGTGAAGGCTGGCGTGGATGAGTTCTACCCGATTGGCGGCGCGCAGGCGGTTGGTGCGTTGGCGTTTGGAACGTCTAGCCTTGCGCCGGTAGACAAGATTGTCGGTCCCGGCAACGCTTTTGTCGCAGAGGCTAAACGTCAGGTTTTCGGACGCGTCGGCATCGATACAATTGCGGGCCCGTCAGAGATTCTCGTGATCGCGGATGAAACGGCAAACCCGGACTGGATCGCCGCTGACCTGCTGTCCCAGGCAGAGCATGACCCCTCGTCTCAATCCATTCTGATCACCGTGGACAAGTCTGTGGGCAAGGCTGTGGATAAGTCGGTGGAAAGTCAGTTGAAATCTCTCTCCACGGGCGAGCGCGCAGCCGAGAGCTGGAGTGCACACGGCGCTATTGTCGATGCGCCTGACCTTGCCACTGCCGCGAACATTGCGAACCAGATCGCACCCGAGCACCTTGAGCTGGCAATTGCCGATCCAGATGCCCTGTTGCCGAGCATCCGCCATGCCGGTGCGGTGTTTCTGGGGCACCACACACCCGAAGCGCTGGGCGATTATGTAACGGGCTCCAACCACGTTCTGCCGACCAGCCGGGCGGCCCGGTTCTCTTCGGGGCTTGGCCTGTATGATTTTTTGAAGCGTATGAGTGTCCAGCGCGCGAGCCCTGAGGGTTTCGCCGCACTTGCGCCAGCGGCCCTGCGCCTGGCTGAGGCGGAACGCCTGCCGGCCCATGCGCGGTCTGTGTCGATCCGGTCCAACAGGGAACCGGACTGATGAGCAATGACAGACTCATCGGTGTCGAGATCGACGATGAGACGCTGGGCGCTTCCGGCCCCGATGCAGAGCATGAGCGGCGCGTTGCGATCTTTGATCTGCTGGAAAGCAATTCCTTCAAACTGATCGAGAAGGATGAGGGGCCTTATCTGCTTGTTCTGTCAAAGATAGAGCGTCGTCTCGTCTTTGCCGTGCGTGATGAGACGGGCCATGAAGTGCACACCTTCATCCTGTCCCTGGGGCCGTTCCGGGGGGTGATTCGCGATTACTTCATGATCTGCGACAGCTATTACGATGCCATACGCACGCAGACGCCGCACCAGATCGAGGCGATCGACATGGCGCGGCGCGGGATTCACAATGAAGGCTCCGAATTGTTGGCTGAGCGCCTGGAAGGCAAGGTGGAGGTCGATTTCCAGACGGCCCGCCGCCTCTTCACCCTGATCTGCGCCCTGCATGCGGGACAGACCCGCGCGGCAGGCTAGTCTACAGGAGTCATCGGATTTTCCTGACAGCCCTGATCTGAAGAAAGCGCCGCATTCGGAAGAACAGGATCACCAGTCCGGCGACAGACACCAGAACGCCCAGAAGAGCAGATGCGATGAGCAGGGGATGGTTGAAATCCGCCCCATCATCATAGTCCATCACATGCAGGCGCCAGAAGAAGTCAAACAGCCGCCAGGTAGATGACCGCCTGGCACGAACAATCCCGCTCTCAGGATCGACATAGAGCCGCGTGTCTTCCTTGTCCTGAAAGACAATCTGCCAGACAGGGCCTCCTGGTCCATATTCCGAAGGCGGCTTTTCCATAAGCTGGACGCTTTTCACCGGGATGTCGGGCGCAAAATCATCCTCGGCAATTGTGCGGGCAAGCTGCTCAGGCAGGGGCGTCAGCCGTGTGCCATCCTCAGCAGAGACCAGAACCGTCTGCGTGCCACTCTTCAGCCGCCAGACGGGCGCGCCGGCCAGCCCGCCAAGTGTTGCCTCATCAATCACGGCGAGGCCAGCCGCGTCAGTCGCCTGCTGCAGTGAGATCAGGCTGGCAGGCGATAGTTCCAAGGCTGGATGCTCAGCAATGTTATGCTCGCTGCGCACCCGTTCAATCGGCAGCGCGCTCATCACCAGCCCGCCAAGCAGCCAGAGAAAGACCTGAAGGCCTATCAGAAGGGCCAGCCATTTGTGGACCCGAACGGCCCATCGCAGAATGATCATCGTATCTGTCCTGAAAGGTCGCTTCCGGCAGTATATGCCGCCGGAAGCGTGTTGGGCCTAATAGTTCAGCGTCGCCCGCATATAGAAGAAGCGACCGAGCAGTGAATAGGTCATCGTGTCGGTATTGCCATCGGACCAAGACTGAACATATGGCGCTTTCTCATCGAACAGATTGTCGATGCCAAAGCCCAGTTCTGCCGTGTCTGACAGGCGATACCGTCCTTGTACGTTATGATAAACTACAGGATCAATATTGTAACCGACGCCTTCAGGATCTCCGTAGAGGTCTGTCGCTTCGCCAATATATTGGGCATTCCAGGTCACGCCCCAGCAGTCAGACGATAGCGTCCAACTGGCCTGACCTCGCCATTCCGGATAGCCCCCTTCGCAGCAGCCAACCCCGCCGACATACTCAAACGGGTCTGCCCCGTCGAAGGCCACCGTTTCATAGTCGATCAGGTAGGTCGTCTGCAACTGGACATGGCTGTTCAGCTGGCCGAGTTCGCCTGTGTGGGACGCGCCGAAATCAATGCCGCGCATAGTCTCGTCACCTGTGTTGGAGCTTTGCGCCGACAGGAAGTTCACCTCGCCCGTCAGTGGGTTGCGTGTATGGTGCCTGCTGGCACAGAAAGGATGGCTGAAGCCCGGCGTTGTGTAGCAGCTTGCCAGCTTTGCCGAGCCGGAGGTCTGCCGGATCGCGTCTTCAATCTCAATATCGAAATAGTCGAGAGTGAGAGACAGGCCAGGGACCAAGTCAGGTTTTGCAACAAGGCCCAAGGTGAAGGTTTTCGAGGTTTCCGGTTGCAGGTCCGGATTGCCGCCTTGGTCTGTCAGGATAATAGAGCCGAATTGTTCAAAATTGAGCGGAACACCTGCCGCCTGGCAGTTCTTATAGATTGTGCTGGACGGGTCGAGATCTACGTAATTGGAACACGGGTCTTGCGTGGGAAGTTGCGCTTCGTTTACCCCGGAAAACAATTCCCGCACGCTCGGTACACGGAAAGCGGTGGACCATGTACCCCGCAACTTGAAGGATGGCACAATCTGCCAGTTGAGGCCCAGCTTGTAGTTTGTGTCTCCGCCGAACAGGTGGTAATCGGAATAGCGAACAGCCGCATCCAGATCGAGCGCCTTTGCAAAGGCGGCATCTTTTAAAAGAGGCAAATTGATTTCGCCGTAAATCTCGCTCGCCTTTATCCTGCCCCGGATGGGGGTCTGCGCGTTGCCAAGTGCACCGCCAGAGGCGAGCAGGGCATCCGGTTCCAGCCAGCCTTCATCCTCGCGCAGTTCAAAGCCGACCGCGATTCCGGCCGTGCCCGCAGGCAAGTCAAATACCTGGCCCGTGAGATTGCTGGTCAGGCTGCGTTGCTCATTGCCGCCAGTGCTTCTCTGATTGACGAGGATATAGTCGCCAATCTCTTTCGTCAGGTCTCCCTCACCGAGAATATCGGCGCACGGGATGCCATTCGATCCGCAAAGGTCTGGATTCAGGGTTTCGGCAAAGCGGCGCGTATTGATGTTGTTGAGAAGGGCATCGGTGGCGGTATTGCGACCCCAATTGAGCGCAACATCATAGTGCCAGCCTGAGCCGAACTCCCCTTCAAGCCCGGCGACGATGCGCCAGGTTTCAACATCCTGCTCAAATGTGCGCGCGCCGAATTCTGTCGTGCGGCGACTGAGAACGACAATGTCCTCTCCCGTCGGGTTTGCGGGATGGGACGCGGATATAGCTATATTCTTCAGGGTCGCAGGTGATGCCGGTTGCGTGGAATTACGCCAGTTGAACAGCGCTTCCGAGAACAAATTTGTGGTATCGTTCAGCCGGTAGCTCCCGAAGGCGCTTAAGCTGAGGCGTTTAAGAGGGTTCGAGGCGTTGAAATAGGGATTGAAATTGAAGCCATGCTTCTGGATGTCGAATGGCTCGTAGACATCCCCGCCAATGAAATTGATCTGATCGCCATTTGGCAACACGGCGCGACCGCCCGCGGTGGAGGAGCTGCCGGGGGTGCACTCCAGGCTGCCGTTTCCATCAAGGTCCGCTACAGAACAGGGGGCGCGGGGCGACAGGGGCGCGGCCTGACTGTCCTGATAGTTCATGTTTAGCGCCAGGCTACCGCGATCATTGCTGACGCCCCATGTCAGGTCCAGCAGGTATTCTTCGCCGTCCCCTTCGCCGGTGATGCCATATTTGCCCTCAATCTGCAGGCCATCAAAGGTATCCTTGGTGATCAGGTTCACAACCCCTGCCACCGCGTCGGCCCCATAGACGGCCGACGCGCCGTCTTTGAGGACTTCGACCTGGTTGAGGATCGAGATAGGGATCATGTTCAGGTCAACAGAGTCATTGGCACCTGACCCGCCAGCGACGACTCGGCGTCCGTTGAGTAGGACGAGCGTGCGGTTCACGCCTAGACCGCGCAGATTGACCTGCGCGGTGCCCCAGCCGCCCCCGACCCAATAGGCTGAATTGGCGTTACCGGCAAAGCCGGCAGAGAAAGGCGCGCGCTGTAGCAGCGTTTCAACATTGGTGATGCCGAGATTGTCGATCTGGGTTGCATCATAGATCGACATCGGGCCAACTGATGTCAAATCATCCCGGATGATCCGGCTACCGGTTACGATAACGGTTTGCTGGACGGCGTCCGGATCCGGGTCTGCCTCCTGAGCGGAAGCGGTGTTGCAGTTTGTAGCGGCAAGGGCCGCAAGCGAAGTGCCTGCCAGTAGCAGGGTTTGAAGTTGTTTCATTTGTATCTCACACAAGGGGAGGCATGCCGCGCCAGGGCGCAGCTCAAGGTGTTCCGCCAGGCGGAACAGTGGCACGTGCGTTCAGATGTGTGAGGGAGGCGCGCGCGAGCCGAGCGGCGGCCCATGCGAATGACGGGAAAAGCAGGGCTCGTAGCGAACTGCTACAAAGTGTGGACCAAAATGCACCAGTGCTGCGGGAAGGCTGAGGGTCGGAAGAACAACCCCATGCGCCATGACGCAAAGCGGGCAGTGCTTTGACTGGGAAGGTGAACCGGGTTGTTTCCCATCTGCCAGCTTGGCAATCTTCGACAGGGTCTTGGTGACGGCGGTGTTGGGGGCTTCGCCGGACGGACCGCAATAAAAGCTGGAAAAATCCAGTCCCCGGGCCTGGCCATAGGACATTGCGCCTGGCTGGAGCCCCAGCAGACTGATGGCCAGCATCGCCAGAATGCGCGCTGTCGCAGCGTGTAGCCCTGACAACATGGGCGGGCTGTTAGCACTGGCAGCCTGTTCTGAAAATGCTGTCATGTGCGGCATGATGCGCACATATGGTGTTGTAGTCATAGCAGATGCTGGGTTTCGTAAACAGAATTGAAGCTGCCCACAGCATGTTGCCCCCACGTCTGGTATTCCTGACGCGGCGTCATTGTGTATGATCCTGCCAAAGTATCCGGAGGAAGCATGCACTATACCGAACTGCTGAAGGCACGTGAGGAACTGACAGGGCCAGGCGGCGATTTCGAGATCGTTGAAGCCGATGTTCTGGGCAACACATTGCGCGTTTACAAGAACGCCCCGCCCAGCATCCGCGAGCTGTGGCTGTCGACCCTTCAATACGCTGAGCGTCCCTACCTGGTCTATGAAGAGGAGACGCTGACTTATGCCGAAACGCACCAGCGGACGAATGCGCTGGCGGCCTGGATGTTCGCGCAGGGGGTAAAGCCGGGTGACCGTGTGGCTGTGGCGATGCGCAATTATCCCGAATGGATGCAGATCTACTGGTCCTGCGCCTCGGTTGGCATCGTGGTTGTGGGCATGAATGCCTGGTGGACGCCGGAGGAAATGGCCTACGCCCTGAAGGATTCAGAGCCAAAGGTGCTGTTCGTGGATTCCGAGCGTCTGGAGCGTGTGCGGGCGATTGGAGACATAGGCGATATCAAGCTTGTCGGCGTGCGCCTTCCGGACGTGCCGGATGATGTGACGCCGTGGGATGAGGTGATCGCGCATGGCGGAGATCTGCCAACTGTAACGGTCGACCCGGATGCCGATGCCTGTATCTTCTATACATCCGGCACGACAGGCTTCCCGAAGGGGGCACAGCTGACGCATCGCGGCTGTGTCGCAAACCTGTTCAATCTTATGTTCTCATCCGCCTCCACGGCGCTCGCGACACAATGGGCGACAGGGGAAGAGCCCCCGGAAGAGCCCCCCGTGCCAGTCGGCCTGATCACGACGCCGCTTTTCCATGTGACGGCCAATAATTGCGCGGCCTATCTGCTTACGGCAGCGGGCGGCAAGATCGTGCTGATGTATCGCTGGGATGCCGGCGAGGCGCTGAAACTGATCGAGCGGGAAGGCATCACCGCGATGAGTGGTGTGCCGGTCATGGCGCGGGAACTGATCAATCATCCGGACTTTGAAAAGACTGATACATCCACCCTGGCCACGCTGGGCGGGGGTGGGGCGCAATTGCCGCCGGACCTGGTGCAGAAGATCGATTCGCAAGTTGCAACAGCCCGCCCGAACACCGGCTATGGCATGACGGAAACATGCGGCATCATTACGTCGGTGGCCGCAGACTTCTTCGTCGACAAGCCCGACAGTGCTGGCCCGGCGATGCCAAACTTCGAGACAAAATGCGTCAACGAGTTTGGTGAAGCTGTGCCGCAAGGCGAAGTGGGCGAGCTGTGGGTGCGCGGGTCATCTGTCATCAAGGGCTACATCAACCGGCCTGAGGCGACGGCGGAAGCCATCACCGATGGCTGGCTGCACACCGGTGACATTGCGCGCATCGACAAGGATGGCTTCATCTACATAGTCGACCGCAAGAAAGACATGGTGCTGCGCGGCGGCGAGAATGTGTACTGCGCGGAAGTCGAATCGACGCTCTACCGCCATCCCGCTGTCGCAGAATGTAGCGTGTTTGGCGTTCCGGATGACCGACTGGGCGAAGAAGTCGGCGCGGCGGTCGTGCTGAAGGATGGCGAAAGCCTGACCGCAGAAGAGCTGCGCGCGCATTGCGCCGAGATCATGGCGAAGCACAAAGTGCCTCGCTATATCTGGTTCCTGAATGCGCTGCCCCGGAATGCCAGCGGCAAGTTCATCAAGCGTGACCTTAAAGAACAGCTGACCAAGGAAATGGACAGCGCGGAAGTCAGCTAGGTCGCTGCGGGCAGAATTTTTGGCGTGGGGACGCAAGCGATAAAGATATTCTACGGACTCCTGCCGGCAGCATTGTGCGTAATGTCGCCAGGCGCTTTTGCCGAAGAGGGGGCGGACATCCCTTTCTGCGAATCCGGTGTGATGGGGGACTCACACCAGATCAAGGCAGGCTATTTCGAAGACGCCAATGGCCATGTCACCCTGCAACAGATCACCTTCTTTCCGGACAAGAAGCTGGAATTCATGGATGAGGAACTGGCGGCGACGCCTCCTGCCAGTTCGGTCTGGCTGGAGTATCGCGGAGACCTGAACGGGGAGAATGCCAAGGAGTCGATCATCTTGGCGTTTTACGATTTCCCCGGCGCCAAGGATCAATTGAAGGCCTGTGGCAAGTATGGGTTTGGCTCTCAGGACTACGACTACACACCTGTCGCGCGGACTGTACAGGCGGCTGATGGCAGCGCGCGGACGGAGTGGCGCTGCACCATCGATTCCCGCTTTTATTTCTATGAGAAAAATCCGGAGCGGATGAACGGCGAAAAGGTGGAGGTTGAAATTGGGGGACGCAAGGTGACCCAGCCGCCATTCATTAGCCGGCAAGTCACGATCGTCTCCCCGGTCGTGGCTCGGTTATTCATTCCATATGATTTCGGGGAAGATGTTCTGTTACACCTCGACCTTCAGAAAAGCCGGATGAAGAAACGTTACGAAGCCGGTGAGTGCATCCCGCGCTCTGAATAGGGTGATGGTGACCTAATAAGCAGATGCCATGAAGTCATGGCGACCCCGGCAGGATTCGAACCTGCGACCGTCCGATTAGAAGTCGGGTGCTCTATCCAGCTGAGCTACGGGGCCGGACTGTGCCGGCAGCCCCCTAGTGCGTCCAGGGTTGCTTGCGATCTGCGTCAAAATTAGCCGAGTAAGACTTTACAAGGCGTTTGCGCTCATGCGTCGGCTCGACCGTGAAGGTCATGCCCTGGCTCTGCGCATAATCGATGGCCTGTTCCCGTGTGTGGAAGGTCAGGCGAACCTGGCCGGATGTATCATCAATACTGGTCCAGCCCATCAACGGGTCAACAGAACGCTTTGCATCATTATCGACAAATTCCAGAACCCAGGTTTTCGTCTTGGCCCGGCCAGACGTCATGGCGCTCTTAGAAGGTTTGTAGATACGCGCTTGCATTGATGAGCCTCACCGCTGCGAAAGAAATGGTCGGAGCGATAGGATTCGAACCTAC
>NZ_AWFA01000018.1 GCF_000682675.1 Hyphomonas pacifica
CCAGTCCGGCTTTAGGCGCAGGAGGAAAGACATAACAGAGAACGGAGTTTTGCACGCCTCCGCCGATACAGCCCCAAACACGGGACAAGGAAAACAGAAAGGACAACTCCATGCCACGCCGTAAAGCCCGCATCAGAAACACGTTTCGCATGAAATTCATGTGGCGCTTCGCGGACGCGTCGCATTCAACCCATGTCAAATTCTTGCGCCGGATCGCCCGTAATATTCCGCAGGCGCGGGAATGGGTTGAAAGGTGCGTCTATGATCCGGATCTGGTTGCGGAAACATATGATCGTATCCTGAGAGAGCTGGGGCCAAGGGAAGACGATTTCACCATTCAGTACAAAAAACTCATGGCTGCCGAGCGGGCCCGGACCGCCGCAGAAACAGATAAAACGCCCCTGAGCCCCCATGACGCGCATGGGCCTCTGAATAGCCAGACACATGCTGGCTCGCATCCGGCGTCTGAACCCAGTGCAGAAAGTTCCGCCGAAGAACCCCCTCGCCCCCGCGTCCTTTTCCTGTAATCACCAGAACGCAGCGCGCGCCTTGCGTGCGGCTGCGGGTGACGAATTGCATCAGGCGCAGCTCTGCGGTCGTCTGTGTCATGCCGTGCAGATCTATCGTCCCGGCCAGTTCCAGCCGGCCGCGGCGCACACGCTTTTCACCGCCGCGGTCAGCGGCTTTTGCCGTGGGCTTTTGTTTGTCTTCCGCCTTGCCGGCCGCCGCGATCAATCCGTCAGCTGAATGTTTGCGCGGACGCATCGGATTGACCGGCCCGCCGGATTCAAGGGCGCGCTCAAATTCTTCCAGATTTGCCGTAGGCGGACCAATCGGCTTTACCGTGCGTGCAACCCTGGCCCAGGCGCGGGATTCCTCAGGGGTCAGGCGGCGCTTGGTCATGGCCTATGGCGCTGTCAGCTTCAGGGACGGATTGGCGACATTCTCATCCATCAGGCGCCGCGCCACCTTGCGCGGCAGGAACACCCACAGCCGGCCAGGCGCATTCATTGTGCCGGCGCGCTCGCCCGCTTCCTTGCCGGTCCCGAAATAGAGATCACCGCGCACGGCGCCCTTTATGGCGCCGCCCGTGTCCTGCGAAATCAACAGGCCCGCCCATTTGCCGCCCAGGCCTGGGGCTTCGGTCTCCACATACATCGGCACGCCCAGCGGGTGGATCGACGTGTCCACCGCCATGGACGACAGCGGGGTCAGCGGAATGCCCTGCGCTCCTTCCGGGCCAAGCGACGGGTCGCCCTCCGGTAGCGCGCGGAAGAACACAAAGCGCGGATTGTGGTTCATCGCCTTGCGCGTCTCAACAGGGCCGGCTCGGTCCATCCAGGCGCGGATGCCCTGCATGCTCGCCTCGCCTGCACTGATGCGGCCCGTCTCCATCAACCAGTTGGCAGTAGAGCCGAAACGGTGGCCATTATGCGCCGCATAGGCCGCTCGCACGGTTCGCCCGTCCGGGAAATGCAGGCGTCCACTGCCCTGGATCTGCAGGAAGAAGACATCCGCTGGGTGGGCATAGGCAATCGCCGTCACGCCATTTGTCGTGATGTCTGCCCGGGGTGGATAGGGCCGCAAACTACCATCCGGCATACGCTGTTTCGGGTTCGCCCCATTCGGCACCAGATCCGCCGGCAGCGCCGGAACAGGTTCGGTGAAAGGAGGCGTCGGCGTGTAGCGCGCTTCATACATCGGCTCGAAATAGCCGGTGAACCGGCTCTCACCCGTGGGAGAGGAGATTTCGACCGGCAGAAATTCGGCCTCCAGAATGGCCTTGGCGCTGGCATCATCCTCCGCCCTGTTGACCGCGTCACACACCGGCAGCCATTCGGCGACAAATCCGGCCCAGGGCGCCTTGGCGGACAGATAATCGCCCGCAGACCGGTCCTGTAGCTTCACACAGGATCGCTTGAACGCGCTGATCGGCAATTCAATCGGGGCCTCCTGCCAGTTCGGCAGGGCGGCAAAACTGCTTGGGCGCTCAATCGCCTCAACCTGTTTCGGCGGGGTGGAGACTTTCGGCGGAATATCCGGCACCACAGGGGACGGCGCAGGCGGCGGGGCACTCTGACAGGAGGCCAGAATGGTCATCACAGACAGGCAAAGCAAACGGCGGAGCATACCGCCACTTATGGCTTGCTTCAGGTCAGTCTGTCACGCCCCAGATGTCGGACGTACAGCAGAAGATGGCCTAATTGGCCTCTTCCACATCATCGAGGATCCAGTTCGGATCCGTTCCGGTCACATCGCGCATGAAGGCCCACAGCTCTTTCGCCGTGCGCGTCGTCTCGCCATCGCCCAGTTCGGCTTCATAGCGGACCCAGACGCGCGCCATCTTGCCGTCCAGCTCTGCGCTTTCGATCTCGGCCTTCTTGATGCGAAGAAGATCAAAAGCGGGCGTGTTGTTAGCTTCGCGATCGCTAATCGCCTGATCCCAGGCTTCATACACGTCATCATCCAGCAATGGACGCAAAGTCTCCCGGTCCCCCCGGGCAAAGGCCCCGACAATCATCGTATAGGCGGCCCGGGCCCCGCGCATGAAATCCGGCTCATTGAACCGGCGGTCAGCATTATAGATCTCTTCCATTCCACCCGCGGCAGGACCGGTAAAGATCGGTGTTTCCGGCTCAGCCGGCTGCATGGGCCGGTCCAGAGGCGTGACGGGACTATCGCTGCGCTTCGCAGACGGTTCTGTCCGGCGCATGGGCGTGTCGTCTTCCCCCTTCCCCAGTACGGTGTAGAGACGGAAAAGAACAAACAGCGCAATCGCTGCAAGAATGATTACCTGGACCACAGGATCGAACATAAGGACGGAATATCCTCCAAAGAAGTGTCTGGTATTCTAGATAGGGTGAACGGCCCTGTCATGCCAGTGATACATTGCGCGTTAAGGGGCCGCATGCTAGGCGGCGCGACGTCAAGTGTAGAGGGAGAACAAGCATGACAGATGCCAGCACACCGGAAAACCCCCAGCCGCAGGGCACCGGCCAAGAGGCGCCGTCCATGCGGGTGCTTGGTCAATATGTCAAAGACCTGTCCTTCGAAAATCCGGGCCATGGCCCTGTTCAGGCCCAACCGAACATTGATCTCGGTATTGATGTTGGCGCGACACCTCACGCCGACGGGAATGGCCTTTTCGAAGTTTCCCTGAAACTGTCCGCCAAGGCGACATCCGAGCAAACTGTGCTGTTCCTCTGTGAACTTGAATATGCCGGCCTGTTTCAGCTGCAAACAGTCCAGCAGAACCAGATCGAGCCCATGCTTCTGATCGAATGCCCGCGCCTCCTCTTCCCGTTCGCGCGTCGCATCATTGCAGAGATCACACGCGAAGGCGGCTTCCCGCCGCTGCTGATCGATCCGGTAGATTTTGTTCAACTCTACCAGGCCCAGTATCAGCGCGCCGCTGAGCAATCTGCTCAAAACGGCACCGGCCAGGCCTGATCAGCAGACCTTTTTCCAGATCGCGTCGTCGCCCAGGCTCACAATGAAGGCTTCATGGGCGGCGCGCTCTTCCTCAGTGATGGATGAGGCAAGTGGTTGAGGCCTTTGCTTTGCTGTCCGTTTCCGAGACCCCAAATCCCTTTCCTCTGCCGTCTCGAACGAGAAGGCCCGCGCGCGACCGCCTAGCAATTCCAGATACACGCTGGCCAACAGCTGGCTGTCGAGCAGAGCGCCGTGGAATGTCCGGCTTTCGAGCGAAATATCATAGCGTCGGCAAAGTGCATCCAGACTGGCCGGGGCGCCGGGATATTTCTTGCGCGCCATGGCGGCCGTATCAATCCAGCGCTCTTCCGGAATCGGCGGACGCCCGCAGCGCTCCAGCTCCATATTGATAAAGCCCCGGTCAAACCCGGCATTGTGCGCAACAATCGTCGCGTCGCCCAGGAATTCCAGGAAAGCATCGACGACTTCCGGATGCTCAAAATAGGGGGCATCTTTCAGATGCTCATCCGTGATGCCGGTGATACGGACCGTGTCTTCAGAAACGGATCGCTTCGGATTAATCAGTACACGAAACGTACGCCCGGTCGCAATGTGGTTCAGCATTTCCACTGCGCCAATTTCGATGACCCGGTCCCCGTCAGCAGGGTTCAGACCGGTTGTTTCGGTATCGAATGCGATTTCGCGAATAACATCACTCATGCGTCACTCTCTTCCTCAGCCAGGCGATTCATCAGGCGCACTATGGCCTGAACACAGTCGCGTGCAAATTCGAAACCATGAGCAGTGGAGATAATGAAATCTGCCTTGGCGCGCTTATCCGCATCCGGCATTTGCCGCGCGAGAATGGACTCGAATGTCTCCGCCGTCATGCCGGGGCGGGAGAGCACCCTTTCGCGCTGCACCTCTGCCGGGGCGCTTACAACCGCGACATAATCGCAATAGGCATATCCGCCCGCTTCATAAAGCAGCGGAATATCCAGCACAATGAAGGGTGCGCCGGATTTGTGCGCAGTATCCCGAAAGTGTTTCTGCGCATCGCCGGCGAGTGGATGGACGATTTTTTCCAGCGTCTTCATCGCTTCAGAATCATTCAGAACGCGCGTGCGCAGCGCAGTGCGGTCAATCGCGCCATCCTTGGTGACACCGGGAAAGGCCGCCTCAACCGGGGCAACCGCAGCGCCGTCCTTGGCATAGAGCGCGTGCACTTCGGCATCAGCGTCATAGACGGGCACGCCTTCCTCGCGGAAGAGTTCTGCTGTCGCGGATTTACCCATTCCTATGGAACCTGTCAGTCCAAGGACAATCATGTCGTGGCCTCCACCAGCTTGCGACAACGCTCCTGTGCGGACACCATATCCGGCAACACGCCGAACCAGTGTTCAAAACTGAACGCCGCCTGCGCCACCAGCATACCAATTCCATCGACAGGCTTCCAATCCTGCGCGCTTGCCGCATCCAGCATAGGTTTTGCCGCCTTGCCATAGGAAATATCGTAGAAGATACGGGACTTGCCATCAGGCATTTCAAGCGCCCCGCCTGAATGCCCGAGGCTGAGCGTATTGATCACAATATCCGCCTCACCCATGGCCGCAACAGCCTGGTCCAGGCTGCAGATTTCCGCTTCGATATTCAGATGGTTCGTCATTTCCTCTGCGCGTGAAACAGTCCGATTACAGATTGTCAGCTCTGCACGCATATCGGAGATAGCAAGTGCCACAGCGCGGGCTGCGCCCCCTGCCCCCAGCAGACACACATGCTGGCCGGAAATATCAATATCAATCTGGCCAAGCGTTTCGGCAAATCCCGGCGCGTCAGTATTCTCTGCGTGCCAGCCACCCTTCTTCAAATGGATCAGCGTATTCGCCGCGCCAATACGGCGCGCGACATCACTGACCGTTTCAGAGAGCGACAGGGCTTTTTCCTTGTGCGGCAAAGTTATGTTCAGACCCTTTGCGCCGCGCGACTCCAATGTCTTGAGCCCTTCGTCCAGTTCGCCTTTGGCAACGTGCAGGGCTTCATAGGTCGCATCGATTCCATGCTCGCGAATCCATGCCTTGTGAATCACAGGCGACAAAGAATGTGACACCGGATCGCCAACAACACCATACAGCAAGGTCATGAGGGCACTACCTTCCGAACACGCAGATAATCAAGCAGGGGCAAAAGCGGTAGACCGAGAATGGAGAAATAATCGCCTTCGATGCGCGTAAACAATTGTGCCCCCAAGCCTTCCAGCTGGTACGCGCCCACTGTGGACAAGAGCGGCGCGCCGACCTTTTCGACATAGTCTTCGATAAAGTCTTCGCTCAGCACACGCATGGTAAGCTTCGGCCGCGCCAGATAGCGCCAGACCGGTTCACCATTTTCGGAAATGACAATCCCTGTTTCCAACGTGTGCGTCTTACCGGACAGTTTACGCAAATGGTCGCGCGCACCCTCCAGATCCACGGGCTTGTCGAAGGCTTCATTCTCCAGCGACAGCATCTGATCACAGCCAATGATCAGACCGTTTTCTCGCATCGAAACTTTCATGGATTTCATCTCGGCCAGCTTCATGGCCTGATCACGCACGGACATGTTCTCGGCCCGGAATGCAGCCTTGGCAGCATCCTCATCCACGTTGGGCTTGATGGTTTCGGCTTCCACACCCGCAGCGGTCAACACGGCGCGCCGACTCTGGCTGCCGGAAGCGAGAATAATGCGTGGGCTCATACTTGTGCTTTCCGTTCGTTCAGCAGGTTCAGGATCGCGGCAGCCGTTTCCTCAACCGAGCGGCGGGACACATCAATGGTCTTCCACTTGTTGCGTTGGAAAAGGCGGTTGGCCTGGGTCACCTCATCGCGCACGGCCGCTTCATCGGCATAGATGGTGTGTTCATCTTGATCCAGCGAGATCAGGCGCTGACGGCGGATCTGCACAAGGCGCTCTGCGCTGATCTTCAGGCCAATGATCAGCGGGCCCTTCGGTCCGAGCTTTTCAATAAAAGGCGGCAGCGGCACGCCCGGAACCAGAGGAATATTCCCCGCCTTCACCTTGCGGTTTGCCAGATACACACAGGTCGGCGTCTTGGATGTGCGGCTGACCCCCAGCAGGATAACGTCCGCGCCGACCAGCCCGTCAACATTCTGGCCATCATCATGCGCGAGTGTGAAATTGATTGCTTCCATCCGTTCGAAATAGTCATCATCCAGCGCGTGCTGGCCGGCAACTTTCTGGTTGGCCGAAATGCCGAGGTGGCGGCCCAGCATGGCGATCGACGCATCCAGAACGGGCAGCGTCGCCACACCATGCTCACGACAGAAGGATTCCAGCTTCTGGCGCAGGACTTCATCAGAGATCGTGTACCAGACAACGCCGGGTGCGGCCTCTATCTCCCGCATCACGCGTTCCAGCTGGCGCTCGGAGCGGACGAGATAATAATTGTGTTCAAGCGGCTGTACGTTTTCGAACTGTGCACAGGCCGCTCGCTGAATCGCATTAAGGGTCTCACCCGTACTGTCAGACACGAGGTGGACATTGAAATAAATGCTGAAGCGCTGAGGGGTCGTATTCATACCCCCTGTGTTGCCGAGGTTGGCGAAACACACAAGACCTGTGAGTCGCCTGTGGATAGCCATTTTTCCCCAACTGGATTCACAATTGACTCACAGGAGGCAGAATCCGACTCCTTAAGAATCCCTTTATGTTCGACTCTGTGAGTCCCGCTAAGGTGTTAACCCCTCATTAACCCTGTCGCGGCGGGTAGTTAATGAAACCTTACCCGGGTGCGACACCCTGTGACTCACCTGTGGAATTAGCTGGACAATTCCTGTGTGTGGCCTTTCTCCACGAATTACACGGTCTAATAGTTATAAGCGCCCTGTCGGGCTTTGTTTGAATTTGGAATGGATGGGGCGATGGGCGAGAACACCAAGCCGAAACTGATTCAGGTACTCGAGGGACATGCGGTTTCTCCGCCTCCGGTATGGATGATGCGCCAGGCCGGGCGGCATCTGCCCGAATATCTTGAGCTTCGGGCGAGAGCTAAGAACTTCCTGGATTTCTGCTACACGCCTTCAATGGCCGCTGAAGCGACCCTGCAGCCCGTCCGCCGATATGGCATGGACGGGGCTATCCTGTTCGCTGACATCCTGTTGATCCTGGACGCGATGGGCCTGGGTGTGCGGTTCGAGAAAGGTGTCGGGCCTCTGGTCGAAGAGATCGCCAGCGCATCGGACCTCTCTCGCGTACCACCACAACAGGCGGCAGACCGTTTGTCTCCCGTCTATGAAACTGTTTCTCGCGTGAAAGCCGGTTTGCCGTCAGGTACAGCGCTGATCGGATTTGCCGGCTCTCCCTGGACCGTTGGGCTTTATGCCATCGAGGGACGTGGCAAGACCGACAAGTCCACCGCCTGGCGCTGGGCCCATGGCAAGCCGGATGAACTGGCCGCTGTGCTGGACCAGATCATTGATGCGACGGCCTATTATCTCAGCGCGCAAGTCGAGGCAGGCGCCGATGCGCTGATGCTGTTCGATAGCTGGGCCGAGGGCCTGCCGGACAATATTTTCCGCGAAGTCATTATTGCGCCGACAAAGAAACTTGTCGCGCGTCTTCGGGAGATGGGCATCACCGTGCCGATCATCGGCTTTCCGCGCGGCGCCTCAGCCATGATTGGCGAGTATGTGGCCGAAACCGGCGTGACAGCTGTGGGCCTCGATACGGCGGCTGTGCCAAGCTTTATCAATAGCGCGCTGCCGGAAGGCTTCCCGGTTCAGGGCCATCTGGACCCGCTATTGTTGATCGAAGGCGGTGAAAGACTCGACGCCCGCGTTCGTGAGCTTATCTCTGTCTATTCCGGCCGCCCGCATATTTTCAATCTTGGACATGGCATCCGGCCGGAAACCCCCATCGCGCATGTTCAGCGCGTTCTGGAAATCATTCGGGAAGGCTGACTTTTATGGCCCGCAAGATCGCTGTCGTACTGTTCAATCTGGGCGGACCGGATACGGAGAAGGATGTTCAGCCTTTTCTGAAAAACCTTTTCCGCGATCCGGCGATTATCGGCGCACCGCTGCCGGTGAGATGGTTCCTGGCGCGGCTGATTTCGTCCACGCGGGCGCCGTCGGTGAAAAAGAATTACGCCATGATGGATGCGGGCGGCGGATCACCCCTGCTGCCAGAAACAAAGATACAGGCAGAGGCGCTGACCGAGGCGTTGGCGAAGCGTTATCCGGAAGATGAAGTGCGCTGCTTTATCGGCATGCGCTACTGGCACCCCTTCACCGAAGAGGCCGCCGCAGAGGTAAAAGCCTGGGGCGCGGATGAAGTCGTGCTGTTGCCACTCTATCCGCAATTCTCCACAACGACGACAGGCTCCTCGCTGACGGCTTGGAAGAAAGCCTACAAGCAGCCTGTGAAGACGGTGTGTTGCTATCCTTTCGCCGAGGGCCTGATCACGGCGCATGTCGAGCGTATCATGGATGCGCACAAGCGCGCGGGCGAGCCGGGCAATGTGCGCTTGCTTCTGTCGGCGCATGGTCTGCCGGAAAAGATCGTCAAATCGGGTGACCCCTATCAGTGGCAGTGCGAGACCATGGCCGACATGATTGCTGGCCGGGTGCCGTCCGACTGGGAAGTCGTGGCGTGCTACCAATCCCGGGTTGGCCCGCTGAAATGGATCGGGCCGCCGACCGAGGAGTGCATCGCGGAAGCTGCCGATGAAGGAAAGAACATCCTCATCGCGCCGATAGCCTTCGTGTCAGAGCATATTGAGACACTGGTGGAGCTGGGCGAGGAATATCGCCTTGTTGCCGAACAGCATGGCGCGCCGAGCTATACCCGCGTGGAAGCCGTCGGCGTGCATGAGGAATTCATCTCCATGCTGGCCGACCAGGTGGAAGATGCGCTGCGCGAAGATCTTGCCATTCGGTCCTGTGCAGGGTCTCGCCTGTGCGCGGGCAACTGGAGTGGATGTCCGAACACACAAGCCCATGCCGGCGCGGGCAAGCTGGTGAATGCAGATCAGAAAGCCGGCGCGTAATGCTGTATCTCTGGGTGAAGGCGCTGCATGTGATTTTCGTGATTGCCCTGATGGGTGGTCTGCTTGTCTATCCGCGCTACAAGATCCATCAATTGTCCAGCAAGCCGGGTGATGAATTGTTCGAGACGATGAAGGATGCCTCGAACAGGCTGCGCAAGATTATCCTCAACCCCAGTATTATTTTAGTCTGGATTCTGGGAATCACGATGCTGGTCATGAATCAGAGCCTGCTGAGCCAGCCATGGATGCATGTGAAACTGCTGCTGGTGCTGATCCTGTCCGGTTTGCACGGCTACTTCATCGGTGTTGGCAAAAAGATCGACCGCGGCACACCGAATGTTACGGCCAAGCGGTTGCGCATGATGAATGAAGTACCGTTTCTGCTGATGATCGGCATCGTCATCATGGTGATCGTGCGCCCGTTCTGAGTCGTCGACTCTGGCACAACCCTTGACGAAATGCCCCTTTAGGAGGCATATGCAGCAAAACCGCTGCGCAGTCCTTGCGCGGGCGATGATCCCCCGATTTCTAAAATCCGGCTCCTGATATTATTTGCAGCAGCCCCTTATCCGGAATTCCCTCATGGCATCTTCCATGCTCGACGACATAACCAGTGTGAAACTCAGCGACCTGAAGGCGAAGTCGCCTGAAGAACTGCTCGCCTACGCAGAAGAGCTGGAAGTCGAAAACGCCTCCTCTATGCGGACGCAGGACATGCTGTTCGCCATCCTGAAGGAACTTGCCGACAGCGAAGTGGAAATCACGGGCCAGGGCGTTCTGGAAGTACTGACCGATGGCTTCGGCTTCCTCCGCTCTCCGGAATCCAACTATTTGCCTGGCCCGGACGACATCTATGTCAGCCCGGAAGTTCTCAAGAAGGGTAATATCCGCACCGGCGATACGGTTGAAGGTCCGATCGTCGCCCCGCAGGATAATGAGCGCTACTTCGCGCTGACCGATGTCTCCCGCATCAATTTCGAGGAGCCTGACAAGGCCAACAAGAAAGTCCACTTCGACAACCTCACGCCGCTCTATCCTGAAGAGCGCCTGCGCATGGAAAGCCAAGACCCGACCCGCAAGGATCGCTCCGGCCGCGTGATTGACATTGTTGCGCCGATTGGTAAGGGCCAGCGTGCGCTGATCGTTGCGCCGCCACGGACCGGTAAGACCGTTCTCTTGCAGAACATCGCGTCTGCCATCGAAGAGAATCACCCGGAATGCTATCTGATCGTTCTGCTGATCGACGAGCGTCCGGAAGAAGTGACCGACATGCGCCGCACGGTGAAGGGCGAAGTCGTCGCTTCCACCTTTGACGAGCCGGCGACCCGCCACGTTCAGGTGGCTGAAATGGTCATCGAAAAAGCCAAGCGTCTGGTTGAGCACAAGCGCGATGTTGTCATCCTGCTCGACTCGATCACCCGTCTCGGCCGTGCCTACAACACGACAGTACCAAGCTCCGGCAAGGTGCTGACTGGTGGTGTGGACGCCAACGCCCTGCAACGTCCGAAGCGTTTCTTCGGTGCCGCACGGAACGTGGAAAACGGTGGTTCGCTGACCATCGTCGCAACGGCTCTGATCGATACCGGCAGCCGGATGGATGAAGTGATCTTTGAGGAATTCAAAGGGACAGGTAACTCCGAAGTCGTGCTTGACCGGAAGATTGCCGACAAGCGGACCTTCCCTGCCATCGACATCATGAAGTCCGGCACGCGGAAAGAAGAACTGATCACGCCGCAGGCGCAGCTGTCGAAAATCTATATCCTGCGCCGTATCCTGGGGCCGATGGGTACGAATGATGCCATCGACTTCCTGCTTGATAAGCTGCGCCAGACGAAGAACAATGATGAATTCTTCGAAGCGATGAAGAACTAAAGGGAGCGCGATTGGCCATGAGCGAGCGCGACACTATCTGCGCCCTCGCCTCGGGCCAGCCCCCTGCTGCCATCTGTATTATTCGCCTCTCCGGAGATGCGATCTGGAAACTGGCCGGTGCGCTGCTGGATTGTGGGCTGCCGGAACCGCGCCGGGCAACCCTGACCAAGTTTCGCGATGAAGATGCCAATCTGATTGATGAAGGCCTCGCCCTGTTCATGCCGGGGCCACATTCCTATACAGGCGAAGATACGCTGGAGCTGTACCTGCATGGCGGGCCTGCGGTCATCGAACATGCAATCAGCACACTGATTAAAGAACCGAACGTGCGGATGGCTGAGCCAGGCGAGTTCACGCGCCGCGCGTTTGAAGCCGGCAAGATAGACCTGACAGAGGCCGAAGGCGTCGCGGACATCATCGAAGCAGAGACGACCGCGCAGAAAGCCCAGGCTTTGCGCCAGCTGACAGGCGGTCTGACCGAGCAGTATGACCGTTGGCGCGCTGAGCTGACCGGTATTTTGGCGCTTATCGAAGTCGCCGTGGATTTCCCGGATGAAGAGGATGCCCCGGAAGAAACAACGGCACCGGTGATCATAAAACTGAACCGGTTGATCGGAGAATTGGAAGAAGCTCTCGGCGACCGGGGCATCGGAGAGAAGATCCGCGACGGCTTCCGCATCGCAATTATCGGCGCGCCCAATGCGGGCAAGTCAACCTTGCTGAACCGGCTCGCGCGCCGTGATGCGGCCATCGTGACGTCCCGTCCTGGGACGACGCGGGATGTGATCGAGGTCCGCCTAGTGCTTGGCGGGCAAATTGTCTGGATCTCTGACACCGCTGGATTGCGCGAAACGGAAGACGAGATTGAAGCCGAAGGCGTGCGCCGTGCAGAACGTGTTGCCGCTGAAGCTGATCTGCGCCTGTTAATGGTTGACGGATCAGCCCCCGAGCTGGGGGTGCTGACCTCCCCTTACCGCCAATCGACGGATATAGTCATCGTTAACAAGGCCGACGTGAATTTGTCGCCTGATCTGCCAGAGTTTAACTATAAAATCTCGGCAAAGGATGGCGCGGGCGTTGCGGAAGTGGAAGCCGCGCTCGCGGATTTCATTGCAAATAAAGCGGCCTCAGTTGAGGCGCCTGTGATCACGCGTGCGCGCCACAGGGCCCGCCTGGTTGAGGGTCTTGGCTGTCTTATCGCGGCACGAGATGCGCTGGACCTAGGTACCGGAGCGGAACTTGCCGCGGAAGATGTACGCCTCGCGATCCGTCATCTGGGCGCGATTGTCGGCACGGTCGGCGTGGAAGATGTGCTTGGCGCTGTCTTCTCCCAGTTCTGCATCGGCAAATGACCCCTAGGGTTTGAGCGCCCGAGCCGCTATATAGCGCCTTTCTGAAAACACCGGACCAGAAGCGGCGCGCGATGAGCGAGACAAACCAGTTTGATGTGATTGTGGTGGGCGGCGGCCATGCCGGCTGCGAAGCAGCGGCAGCGGCGGCGCGGACGGGTGCACGCACAGCGCTCGTAACCCACAAGATCGCAACCATTGGCGAGATGAGCTGTAACCCGGCCATTGGCGGTTTGGGGAAGGGACATCTCGTGCGCGAGATTGATGCGCTGGATGGTTTGATGGGGCGCTTGGCAGACAAGGCAGGCATCCAGTTCCGGATGCTCAACCGCTCGAAAGGCCCGGCCGTCTGGGGACCGCGGTCTCAGATTGATCGCAAGCTTTATCGCGAAGCGATGCAGGCGGAACTCGCCGACTATCCGAACCTCACTATTATCGAGGATGGCGCGGAAGACCTGATTGTTGAGAACGATCATGTGGCCGGTGTGATCGGCCTCAAGGGCGATGCATATCATGCGCCTTCTGTAGTAATTACCACAGGAACTTTCCTGAAAGGCCTGATCCATATCGGTGAGAAGCGCATCCCGGCGGGCCGTGTAGGGGAAGCCCCGGCGATTGGTCTTTCGGATCGACTCTATGGTCTGGGTCTGCCGATGGGGCGCCTCAAAACCGGAACCCCTGCCCGTCTCGATGGCCGCACGATTGCGTGGGATCGTCTGGAGATGCAGCCGGCCGATGAGCGCCCTATTCCGTTCTCCTATCTGACGGACGAAATCACTGTGCCGCAGGTCCAGTGCGGCATCACATGGACGACCCCCGAAACCCACGCGATTATTGCAGAGAATATCACGCAATCGGCTGTTTATTCTGGCGCGATTGCCGGTCGTGGTCCACGCTATTGCCCGTCGATTGAAGACAAGGTGCATCGCTTTGCGGATAAGGATCGGCATCAGATATTCCTCGAGCCGGAAGGCCTGGAAGATCACACCGTGTATCCGAATGGTATTTCGACGTCATTGCCGGAGGAGATTCAGGAACGCTTTTTGAAAACCATTCCCGGTCTCGAAAACGCGAAGATCCTGCAATACGCCTACGCGATTGAATATGACTACGTGGATCCGCGTGCGCTTTCCTCCGCCCTGGAAGTTCAGCTCCTGCCCGGCCTTTATTTGGCGGGACAGATCAATGGTACCACGGGATATGAAGAAGCTGGCGCCCAGGGCCTCGTCGCAGGTCTGAATGCCGCGCGCGCGACGGCTGGGAAAGATCCGATCATTTTTGACCGGGCCGAAGCCTATATCGGTGTTCTGATTGATGATCTCGTCACACGTGGCGTGACGGAGCCATACCGGATGTTCACGTCCCGCGCGGAATACCGTCTGGCACTACGGGCAGATAATGCGGATCAGCGCCTGACCGCCAAGGGTATTGCCGCCGGATGTGTCGGGTCAGACCGTGCCTCTGTGTTTCACGTGAAACAGGAAAAACTGGAAGCGGCTCGGACTCTTCTCAATACTCTCACGCTTTCTCCAGCCAAAGCCGCTTTGTCTGGATGGTCGGTCAATCAGGATGGCCGCGTCCGGACGGCGTGGGAATATCTCTCATATAAAGACATAGGTCTCCCTTCACTAGCCAAAGTCTGGTCAGAGCTATCGGACATCGCGCCAGAGATCGCAACACAGATCGAGATCGAGGCGACCTATTCCGCCTATCTGGATCGCCAGGCGGAAGATGTCGCAGCACTGCGCCGGGATGAGGATCTGATGATCCCGGGTGATCTGGACTATTCCTCGATTGGCGGACTTTCCAATGAAGTACGCCAAAAGCTCGAAACCGTACGCCCCTCCACCCTTGGACAGGCCGGACGGATCGAAGGCGTCACTCCCGGAGCGCTGACCGCACTACTCGGATATGTTAAGCGCCGTAAGAAGGCCGGTTAATACTCATGACGAATTCTCAGGATCGCGCGGCTTTTTTGGCCGATTTCGATGTTTCACGTGAAACATTGGAAAGATTGGACACGATCATCTTAACCCTCGACGACTGGCGCAAGCGGTCAAACTTGATTGGCCCACGCGAATGGCCTCAGATCTGGACACGTCATGTCGGCGATTCCTTCCAGATCCTTGACTCTGTATCTAATGAAACGCGTGTGGTGGATTTCGGTTCCGGCGCGGGCTTTCCAGGATTGATCATGTCGGCGGCCCGCCCAGCGTCTCACGTGACCATGATGGAGAGTGTCGGGAAGAAATGTGCGTTTCTACGCGCCGCGATAGATGCAGCCGGTCTCAATGCCGCCGTCTATCAGGGACGGATCGAAACCGCCCCGGCGAGTGAGGCAGATATCGTCACCGCGCGGGCCTTTGCGCCACTTCCCAAATTGCTCGACTATGCGGCTCCATGGATGGAAAACGGTGCAAAAGGGGTTTTTCTGAAGGGCGAACGCTGGAAAGAAGAATTGACGGACGCGCAACAAAGATGGAGTTTCGCCTATGAGGCGATTCCAAGTCGCACCGGTGGGTCAGGCGTGATTTTGATCGTGAGGGAGCTCAAACGTGGCAGGCGGTAAACCTAGAATTTTTGCGGTTGTGAACCAGAAAGGCGGTGTCGGGAAGACGACCACGTCGATCAATCTGGGAACGGCTTTGGCGGCTGTGGGGCGCCGTGTTCTGATCGTGGACTTCGATGCCCAGGGCAACGCGTCGACCGGTCTTGGCATTGAGCGCCAAGATCGCCTGAAAACATCTTATGATGTGGTCGTGGACCGGATTCCCCTGGAAGAGGCGGTTCTGTCAACCATCGTGCCGCGTCTGGACATTGTTCCAGGTGACGAGAACCTTTCCGGTGTCGAGACGGAATTGGCCAATGATGCACACCGGTCATACCGTCTGCGCGATGGTCTGCATGATTATGTGAACCGGTCTATGGCCGGTAGTCTCGTCAAGTATGACTACATTCTGATTGATTGCCCGCCTTCCTTGTCGTCTCTCACATTGAACGCCATGACGGCGGCGGACGCGCTTCTGGTGCCGCTGCAATGTGAGTTCCTCGCTCTGGAAGGTCTTAGCCAATTGCTGCGCACCGTGGAAGTTGTGCGCGCGGGCCTCAATCCAAACCTTGAGATCCAGGGCGTAGTTCTGACCATGTATGACCGCCGCAATAATCTGTCCGATCAGGTGGCCGACGAAGTGCGCGCTTTCTTTGGCAACAAGGTCTACAATACAGTCATCCCCCGGAATGTCCGACTGTCGGAGGCGCCATCCTTTGGTAAGCCGGCGCTTCTGTATGATTATCGTTGCCCGGGCAGTGAAGCCTATATCCGCCTGGCATCAGAAGTTCTGCAAAGAGAGAAGGCCCGGGCGGCCTGAATATCATGAGCGAAGACGCAAAGAGCAAACCTTCCCGCCTTGGACGCGGACTTTCGGCCCTGATCGGAGAGGTCGAGGGTATCTCTCGCCCTGAAGCCGACACTACAGGCGGCAAGTCTGAAGGCGGTAGCGAGATTGCGATTGATCTGATCCGCCGCAACCCGTCGCAGCCGCGGCGTACGTTTGACGAAAGTGCGCTGAAGGAACTGGCTGAATCCCTGAAAAGCCGCGGTGTTCTGCAGGCGATCCTGGTGCGTCCGGATCCGAAGGAAACCGGGAAGTACCAGATAATCGCAGGCGAGCGTCGGTGGCGGGCCGCCAAAATGGCGGGTCTTACCAGTATTCCTGCGGTCATACGTGATACTGATGAGCTGGAACTGCTTGAAATCGGCATCATCGAGAACGTTCAGCGATCTGACCTCAACCCGATTGAAGAGGCCGAGGCCTATGAAGCGCTGATGAAGCGGTTTGGCCGGACGCAAGACAGCCTGGCGACCAGTGTCGGCAAGAGCCGCGTGCATATCGCCAACACATTGCGTCTTCTGCAATTGCCGGAAGCAGCTCGGGAGCATGTCCGTGAGGGTCGTATCACAGCTGGCCATGCACGAGCCGCGCTCGGCGCGCCAGACCCGGAAGCGCTGATCGATATGGCCGTCGAGAAGGGGCTGACGGTTCGCGATGTGGAAGCGCGCGCCAAAGCGGCCCGCGAAGGCGGCCCGATTGAAACCAAATCTGCGAAGCCCAAGCCGGATGAAAAGGATGTCGATACGGAGGCGCTGGAAGCAGATCTGTCCCGCCAGCTAGGCCTCGATGTTGATATTCGTCACGGCAAGAATGGCGGAGAGCTGCGCATCAAGTATCGCGATCTGGAACAGCTGGATGATGTGTGCCGCCGCCTGACAGCAAAGCGGAAGCTGTAAGGTCTAGCCAACCATTTCAGCTGCGCGAGCGATCTCATTCATCAGTACACGTACAACAGGATCGGCACTTCCGGAGCTGGACTTTGCCTGCTGCTCGGCTTCATAGATCCGTTCCATGATCCGCATAAGACGCTTGGCTGGCCATTTGCGCAGACGGGCATTGAAGGCCGGCCAGTCATTCTGCCAGACGGGCGGGCGCAGTTTCATGCCGGGATTGGAATTGCCCGCCGCCATTTTTGAGTGCGCGTCCAGCATACGCACCGTTTCGAATTGCAGGGACCGGAGAATGGAGATGCCACTTGTGCCGGCAACAGCCAACCGGTCCAGCGCTGCATGTACGGCAGCAGGCTGGCCATTCAGTGTGGCACGGATTGCAGCCGACAGATTGTGATCAATATCCGTTGCCGAGAGGGCGCGAATGTCGCTGACATTGATCGGACGGCCGAGGTTCAGTGCGTAGAGCGAAAGCTTTTCGATCTCCGCATTTGCCAGATTTCTATGGCCTGGCAGGTCACCCACAAACAGGTTGAGCGCATCCGGTTGAATCTCGATGTTCGCTTCGGCCAGAACAGACTTCACCCGGCCTTCAATGTCGCCAGCTTCATCTGCGAACAATTGCAGGCATGCGGTCAGTTTGGCGGCTTCGGCAGCAGCGCGGATCTTTGAGCGCTTTTGCAAGCTGCCGGCTTCGATGATGAGACGGGCGGAATAAAAGCCTTCCTGAGAGTCGCCTTTCTGGATGGCTTCGATAAGTAGTGCGGCGATCTTGTCGCCATTGGTCCGCACGCGAATGACACGCGGATCGCCCAGAAGAGACACAGCCTCCAAACCATCGAACAACAGGGATGGGTCTTTCCGAATGGAATCATCATCCAGAGGGGTAACATCCATGGTTCCGGATTTCGGCGTCCAGGCCCTGATCAGGCTGAGAGCGGCATCAGAGGCCAGCCCCTCATCTTCCCCGAATGCAAGCACAGCCCAGATTGACGGCTTGGGCTTACGGGCAAAATCAGCGGCCTGTTTGCCCTTCAGCAGCATCAGTCTTCAACAAGTTCAAGACGTAGATCATCGACGATACGCTTGGCGAGAAGACGCATGGCACGATCGGAAGCCCCTTTCTGAGCGGAGATATCTCCATAGGGACTATCTGGAACGGCAAAATTGACTTCACTGGATGATCTACCACTCAACGATCCGCTTTCACGGGAGAGCGTGTAGCGGGCATTGGCAACAACGCTTGAGCGTGAGGCTGCGCCATCCGGTTTGAAGGTCAAACGCGTGAGGTTTTCATCAACTTCCACTCTCAGCGTAGCTGGCTCGGTCACATTGGGCAGGCCGATTGCCAGTTCTTCTTGCAACGCCCGGCGCAGCATGTAGCCGGACCGGCCTGCAATCGGGGGTACGGTAATCATGCCGCTCGCATAGTTTGCATTGGAACCCGTTGCGTAAACAGGCCGGAAGCCGCAGCCGGAAATCAGGGCGAAAGCTAAGATGGCGAGAAGATATTTCATGCCACCACGATATTCACGATGCGGCCGGGAACGACAATGGTTTTCTTCACGGACTTGCCTTCAATGAAACTGGTTACTTCCTTCTGAGACAGGGCCAGAGCCTCAACGTCATCCTTGCTCATTGCCTTGGGTACGGTGATTTCCGCGCGGCGCTTGCCATTCACCTGAACAGCCATTGTCACACTGTCATCAACTGTCAGGGAGCTGTCGACTATAGGCCAGTCGGCTGCGGAAACAAATCCTTCCTTGCCGAGACGCTCCCAACAGGTTTCAGCCAGATGCGGCATGAAAGGTGTCAGGCAGCGGGCCAGCATGGAAGCCCCTTCCTGTCGCGCGCCCAGAATGGCGTCTCCAGCAGATTCCGCCTTCTTGAGCGCGCTGACCCATTCATGGATTGTGGCCACTGCGCTGTTGAAACGGAATTCTTCAATCGCCTTGTCGATGGCGGCGACAGCCTTGTGGCTCACCTTGCGAAGGTCAAGGGAGTCGGCATCATCACCAGGCTGCACGGTGGCATCCTCAGGCAGGTTGTCAAAGACGCTCCACAAGCGTTGGGCGAAGCGCGCTGCGCCTTCTACACCGGCCTGCGTCCACTCGACATCGCGCTCCGGCGGAGAGTCAGACAGCACGAACCAGCGGGCCACGTCTGCACCGAACTGCGCAATAATGGCGTCGGGGTCGACCGTGTTCTTCTTTGATTTGGACATCTTCTCGATTGGTCCCGGCGTGGCGATGGCGCCCGTTGCGGTTTCGATCCAGATGTCTCCGTCCTTCTGGACTTCCGACGGTTGCAACCATTTGCCGGCAGCAGATTTGTAGGTCTCGTGCGTCACCATACCTTGCGTGAACAGACCTGCGAAAGGCTCTCCACTCGGCAGGTCCAGCAGTCCGACATCGCGCATGGCTCGGGCAAAGAAGCGCGAATACAGCAGGTGCAGCACAGCGTGCTCAACCCCGCCGACATATTGGTCAACCGGCATCCAGTAGGCGCGCTCTTCCAGGTCTCTCACGCTTGCAAAGCGGGAGTAGTACCAGGAGCTATCGACGAATGTGTCGAGTGTATCGGTTTCGCGGCGTGCAGCGGATCCGCATGTCGGGCAGTCGACATGCTTCCAACTTGGGTGACGCTCCAGCGGATTGCCCGGTTTATCAAAGCTGACATCCTCCGGAAGTCTGACCGGCAGGTCTGTCTCCGGCACCGGCATAATTCCGCAACTGTCGCAATGTATGACCGGGATCGGGCAGCCCCAGTAGCGCTGACGGGAAACCCCCCAGTCACGCAAGCGGTAGTTCACCGTGCCTTCGCCAAGGCCCATGGATTCGATTTTCTCAATCGCCCCGCGCTTGGCGTCTTCAATAGACAGGCCATTCAGGAAGCCGGAATTGAAGATCGTGCCGGGGCCGGTATAGGCCTCTGTATCAACATTAAAGGTCTGACCGTCTGTATTTGGCGGCAATACGACAGGTTTTACCGGCAGGTCGTACTTGCGGGCAAAGTCCATATCGCGCTGGTCATGGGCCGGGCAGGCGAAAATCGCGCCGGTGCCGTATCCCATCAGCACAAAATTCGCGACCCAGACCGGCAGGGTGATGGACTCATCGAAGGGATGCTTCACAGTAAGGCCGGTGTTGAAGCCCAGCTTGTCTGCCTTCTCGATGGCTTCCTCGCTGGTGCCGATCTGCGCACATTTTGCGCGGAAGGCTTTCAGCTCTTCCGAGTGCTCGGCCAGCTTGATGGTCAGCGGGTGATCAGGTGACAGGGCCACAAAGCTCGCGCCGAACAGCGTGTCGGGCCGCGTCGTGAAGATCTCCAAGCCATCAGCATAGCCTGTCGGGGCATCGCTTGCGAACTCGAACCGCATCTGCAGGCCTTCTGACCGTCCGATCCAGTTCGCCTGCATGGTGCGGACCTTTTCAGGCCAGCGCTCCAGCTTCTGCACTTCTTCCAGAAGGTCTTCGGCATAATTTGTGATCCTGAAGAACCACTGGGTCAGCTCACGCTGTTCCACCAGAGCACCAGAGCGCCAGCCACGGCCATCAATCACCTGCTCATTAGCCAGCACCGTATTGTCGACCGGGTCCCAATTCACCTTGGAGGCTTTGCGATAGACAAGGCCCTTTTCCAGAAATTTCAGGAACAGGGCCTGCTGGTCGCCATAATATTCCGGATCGCAGGTTGCGAACTCCCGACTCCAGTCCAGAGACAGGCCGAGCTTCATGAACTGCGCTTTCATGGCGGCGATGTTCTGATAGGTCCATTCGCCTGGATGGACGTTTCGCTCCATCGCAGCATTCTCTGCGGGCATGCCAAACGCGTCCCAACCCATCGGGTGAAGTACATTGTAGCCTTTGGCGCGCTTGTAACGGGCAACTACGTCGCCCATCGCATAATTACGTACATGGCCCATGTGCAGACGCCCCGAAGGATAAGGGAACATCTCCAGCACATAAGCCTTAGGGGCATCACCCGCCTCGGCAGGTGATTTCGCTTCGAACAGCGCAGCCTTGTCCCAAGCTGCACGCCATTTTTCTTCCGCTGTTTGCGGATCGTAACGGGTCGCCATGCCCCTAGACCTTTCCGGATGAAAAGAGTGCCCCTGAGGACTCTATCCCAATTGTGAATTCTTCAGAATACGAGCGCGTTCGAGGATTTTGTTTTCCAGCTGGACACCTGTCACCGGATCGACCGGGGCATCCACCCATTCACCATTTTCATTCGTCTGACGGAAAACGGAAACCTTCACGCCGTCAGCGCGTAGGCGTGTATCGAGAATATAGACGGTTGCTTTGATGCGCTCCCCCGGAGCTTTATCGAAGGTTTTCCAGTCATAAACGATAAGACCGCCGATGGGATCGGCCGACTTTACGGGAAGATCATCAAATGTATCGAGGGCCGCGCGCCATAGATACGGATTCACACTGCCAATATTCTGCTGTGCAACTTTTTGTTCTGTGTTGGCGACTGACCTGGACTGGCAGCCAGAAACCAACAGCATTCCGGCCACTGCCGCAGAGAAGACAAATTTGATCATGAAGAAAGTTCCCGAAAGCAAGACCTTGTTGACGCGCGTTTGTATAACAAGGGGTGTACAGGCTCGCCAGTGCTGATCTGCGTGTCATCACCCCAGGAGTGACTGAATGAGATATGCCCTGATCTGCCTTGCCCTCAGCCCGGCTTTGGCCCCCATCGCGTCTGCCCAATGGGAAGATGACTGGCAGGTCTGGGAAACCAAAACCGAAATTGGCACAACCCTGCTTGGGGCAACGCATGCGGACGAACCTGTGCTGTATCGCTTCTGGTTGGATACCTCGCGCAATCGCATTCTGGACAATGGTGTGGAGATTGGCGCAGCTGGCAGGCTGGAAGTGCAGCGCGATCATCCCGCGCGCGCAGGCTTCAGCGGTGTTCCGAATGGAACAGAAGGCAGCGGTTTTGGTTTGCAGGGTGCCTTTACTGGTCTCGCCACCGGCATTCCGGCGGAGAATGAAGATGCGCGCCTGCAACTGGAGCAGGCCTATGTCTATGCCAATGGCGGCTATGGCGAACTCCGCCTTGGGCGCGATGCTGGTGTCGCGCTGCGCTTTCGGGAGGGGTCGCCTTCCATTTTCAACACGGTGGCCATTGGCGCGCAGACGTTGGACCCCAGCGGCACGGACGTCATAACGACCCGTCATGATTTGACCGGCCCTTCTGCCAAGCTGACCTATACGACCCCGCGCCTGATCGGCTTTCGCGCCGGGCTCAGCTTTACGCCGCGCGTCGCTGTGCGTGGCATGGACCGGGATGCGGACCGCAATTTGCCCAGCACGGCCCCGGTAACCCTCAAAAATGCTGCGGAAGGCGCTGTGAATTTCTCTCACCTTCTGCGCCAGAGCGGTGTGCGTGTACGTGCCTCGGTGGCGGCGAGCACAGCCGAGGTGGATGTTCCTGCCTATGCCGCAGCAAGCTATGACCGCGTATCAACTTGGTCGCTCGGCGGTTCTCTTGAATATCAGGACTTTAGTTTCGGCGCGTCTTACCTAAACTCTGACAACGGAATGGCATCTCAAGGAGATTATGATGCCTGGACTCTGGGCCTGACCAGGAAGGTCGGGAACTATCTTCTAGGTGCAGAGTATGGAGAGGGTGAAGACAATCTCACCAATTTGGATGGAAAAGTCTGGAGTGTAGGGGTGGCGCGCGAGTTCGGCGATCATGTAAAAGGCTCGCTCGGTTATCGTGAAACCGATCTGGATTTTGTCCCGATTCCCGCATCAGCTGGTGTGCAAACAGGCAATTCGCTCGATGGGATTGTGATAGAAATCACACTATCGAATTAGAATCTCAACCTTGTTGGAATGTTAATCTTCTATTTACCCGGCCCTTTGACTATTCTGACTACAGAGGTGCGTTTATTATGAAGCTCAGCTTCGCTATCACGGCAGGGATTTTGTTCGCTGCGCTGGCCATGCCGGCGACAGCGCAAGACGCCATGCCTGCACCTTCGATTGAGGTCAAAGCGCCGACCCTTTCGGAAACCGAATCTGCTCAGTCTGAATGGTATCGTCAGTTTGCCCAGCCGAAGCCAGCCGACAGCAAGCCGGTCTGGCAGGCAGAACCGACGCAGGATTTCTCCATGCAGTTCGGTGGCGACAAGCGGCTCCGCTTCAGCCTCGACAAGGTATCCCGTCCGGGGTTGACACCGCTTCCGCGTGAAGAAATGCAGGCCGGTGCCACCTTCCTGATCACGCCGCGTTTCTCCGTTGGGGGTGAAGTCAGCGTCGGAGCCGACAAGCTGGATGACAAATCCACTTGGGAATCCCGAGAAGTCGAAGCTGGCATCCGCCTCAAATCCGCGTTTAAATTCTAGCGCTCAAACGCGTCCACAATTCCCTCAATCGCGGCCAGGCCTGCCGCATTGCTTATGCTGCTGGCTGTTTGTGCGTTCAGCCCGCCCAGCGCGTAGAGCGGCAAGGGGGTGTGGCCTGACAGTGCGCGCAGCGTATGCGCACCCAGGGGGCTGCTGGCTGAGGGGCTGTTGGATGGAAACACGGCCGAAACCAGTGCGGCATCAAACGTGTTCGCATCCAGGCGCCGCAATTCCCTGCCCCCATGCGCACTGACAGTCATCAGCTTAAACCGCGTTCGCCATTTCCGGGCTGTGGCCAGCTGCGCAAAGGGCCAGTGCACACCGGCTGCCCCAACTTGCATTGCAAGCTTCGGGTCCGCCGCGATCAGCAGGTCCAGGCCGCGCCGATTGGCAATCTCTACCAGCTGTGTTGCCTGCCATGCACGGTCCGCGGCGCCATAATGGCGATAAATGATGCCCCATCCCTGCGGCAGCTGCTCAGCCACGGGGAGAGGGTCCGGTGTACGCTTGGGATCTGTCAGGAACAACGCAGGTGGAAGCCCCGCTGGCAGATGCCGCATGGCACGTCTTGCCGCAGAGATCAGCTTGCGTCTTTCGCCATATTGGGGTTTCTGCGCCATCAGCATGACTGATACGGATATTACCGAAATTGCCAAGCGTCGCCGCGCGATCCTGGATGAGCTTTCCGATATTTCGGAAACGCCGCCGGTTCTGGTGGCTGTCACCAAAACACAGCCGGATGAGGCGCTAGAGGCAATCCTGTTGGATGGACAGCGCGTCTTCGGGGAAAACCGCGTTCAGGAAGCCTATGAGCATTGGGAAGCCCGCCGCGAGAGTATTCCGGATCTGGAGCTGCGCCTGATTGGACCCCTGCAGTCCAACAAGTCCGAAGACGCTGTCCGGCTGTTTGACGTGATCGAGACGATCGACCGGGCAAAGCTCTGCCGCGAACTTGCCAAGGCGGAAGAGAAAACCGGCCTGAAGCGCACCTATCTGATTCAGGTAAACACCGGGGAAGAGCCGCAAAAGGCGGGGGTGAGTCCGGACGGTGTTGAGGATTTGCTGGCAACAGCCCGTGAGCACGGCCTGAATGTTGTCGGCCTGATGTGCATCCCCCCGGTTGAGGAGCCTGCAGGCCCGCATTTCGCGCTGCTGGCTAAGCTCGCCGACAAGCTGGGGCTCAACCAGCTCTCCATGGGGATGAGCGCAGACTATGACCTCGGTGCGCGGTTTGGCGCGACACATGTGCGGGTTGGTTCGGCCTTGTTTGGCGCGCGGGACTATAGCGCCTAGAAGCTGATCTCGATCAGCGTGTCGGGTGTCATCATTTCCAGCGCCGCGAGCAGGTCTTCCTTTTCCATCGCGATGCAGCCCTCGGTGGGCCGAAAGTCCGGCTGGGCGATATGCATGAAAATGGCGCTGCCATGCCCTGGCACGATCGGGTCGTCATTGTAGCCAAGCTCGACAATCACGTCATAGACATGATCGTCCCGCCACAGCTTCTCATGGCTGTGTTTGAAAGGCAGTGACACGAACAGATTGTAGAGCGGATGGTGTGCTTCATCGCACCAGCCATCGTCTGGCGTCAGGGGCACTTTTTCGAGCGCTGTTTTGGGTGGGGCAACCCTGTCAGGCCGATAGAAGACACGGCGGATGGGCCAGCTACCAGCCGGTGAAGCGCCGTCGCCTTCGCGCTTCTGGCCGGCCACGACAACGCCGCCCTTGCCTAGCACGCAGCGCGCCGTAAATCCCGGACCGGAGAATTTGCCATTTGGACGCGCCGTGAACTTCATGCTCACATCTTGCTCCCAGACTTGTGATTGCCCATTTTGGGAACTCTTATGGCATCTGGCGGACGCGACAAGATGCGGTGTGATCCCGCAGAGAAGGAGACCCGCATGACAGGCAAGAAGACAATCCTGCTGGTGGATGATGATCCAGACCTGCGCGAGGCCTTGGCCGAACAGTTTGAGCTCCACGAAGGCTTTGAAACCCTGCAGGCTGAAAATGCACATGAGGGCATAGCCACTGCCTTGGCCGAGCGGATAGATTTGATCCTGCTGGATGTTGACATGCCGGACATGGATGGCCGCGAAGCCTGTAAGCAGATGCGCCAGAAAGGTGTGCGCACGCCGGTCATCATGCTGACCGGGCAGGATGGCGATGCAGACACGATCCTCGGCCTGGAATCCGGTGCCAATGATTATGTGACCAAGCCATTCAAATTCTCCGTCCTTCTGGCACGGGTGCGCGCACATCTACGCAGCTTCGAACAGTCTGAGGATGCGACCTTCCAGATCGGGCCCTATGATTTTCGCCCGGCCATGAAGCTGTTGATCACGCAAGAAGGGCGCAAGGTGCGTTTGACGGAAAAGGAAACCAATATCCTGAAATATCTCTACCGCGCGCAGGGCAAGCCGGTTGCGCGGGATGAGCTGTTGTCAGAGGTCTGGGGCTATAATGCCACCGTTACAACGCACACGCTGGAGACGCATATCTACCGCCTGCGGCAGAAGGTGGAGCCGGACCCGGCCAATGCACGCCTCTTGCTGACGGATGCTGGTGGTTATCGCCTGCAGCCCTGATCAGCCATGCCTGAAACAGGGCGTGCGCGGCGGTAAAACCAGATACCGGCCCATCCGGCCAATACCAGCGCAAAGCCTTCCAGGCCCAACAGTCCCATATGTGGCCACTCAACAGAGGGCATCCACAAGAGCGACGCACCCGCCACGGCGTTGATACTGCCATGAAAGGCACCTGCGCCCCATGCGCCTGCCCCGCGCTCACGCAGCAGTGAGAGGTAGGGCGTTATCAGCATGCAGAAGACGCACATTGCGAGGACGCCGCCCCAGCCCAGTCCCGGATAATTGAAGCCCATCAGGATGATTGGTGCATGCCAGAGGCCCCAGATCAGGCCGATCAGAGCGCTCATCTTCCAGAAGCCAAGATGCGCCAGCCGCGGTTGCAGCCAGCCGCGCCAGCCGAGTTCCTCGCTAAAGGTCAAAGCCAGTGTGTTGATCAGGATGCCGATGGGAACGCCCACGCCGATCTGAATCCAAAACAGCATGTCAGCGGGCATCGGCAGGGGTGTTCCTGTGGCCTCCACGGCATCGGCCAGTTTCTGCGCAGGATCGGCCGGGGCAGCGCCCATCACGAGCAGGCACAGTACAACTGAGAGCGCCGCGAGTATGCATGGCATCATCCAGGCATAGGGCAGCCACAGGAAAAACCGCTTCCAGCTTTCAACTCTCAGGCCCAAAGTCCTCGCTCGGTGACCCCTGTCATAAAGATAGGCGCACACCAGGGCCCCAATAGCAGGCCCGAACATGGCCAGTGTGACCAGCCCCCCTGCGTAAATGCCTGCACCGTTAAATCCACCCAATCCGTACAACACGCCAAAACACGTCCATGAGAACGTGAAGGCAACAAGCAGGAAAAGGCGAATGGGCGTCACGTATTGAGCACTACACTGATCGGGGCATGGTCGGAAGGTTTCCATCCACCGCGCCAGCCAAGATGGATCTTGTAGCTGCTGACGTCCGTATCCGGCAGAGCCGCAGGATTCACCCAGATATGGTCCAGCCGTCGGCCACGATTGCTTTTTGCCCAGTCCTTCGCGCGGTAGCTCCACCATGTGTAGAGCTTCTGTTTGTCATCTACTGACAGGCGGCCGATGTCCGCAAACTCCGCCTGTTTGCGGGAGTTTTCCAGCCGCTCGGTCTCTTCCGGCGTATGGGAGACGATCTTCAATAGCTGCTTGTGAGACCAAACATCATTCTCGTGCGGTGCGACGTTCAGATCACCGACCAGTACGCGCGGCGTTGTCGACTGTTTCTTGTAGGCCGGGCCGAGGCGCTCCAGAAAGTCCAGCTTGTGGGCGAACTTGTCATTGATGGCGGGGTCCGGTTCGTCTCCGCCAGCGGGCAAGTAAATATTGTGCACCTCAACGCCTGCGACTTTCCCGGCGATGACACGCGAATGGCCGTGTCGGCAGAGGTCTGGCGCCTCAATCCGTTCAATGGGCAGGCGAGAGGCGATGGCCACACCATGATGGCCGCCTTTTTGCCCATTCAGGACCAGATGCGGCAGTCCCATTTCGCGGAAGGCCTTTTCCGGAAATTCGCCATCTTGGCACTTGGTTTCCTGAAGGCAGATAACATCCGGCTGCTCGGCGGCAACGAAGGCAGCAACATTGGGTGCACGAAGCCGGACAGAGTTGATGTTCCAGCTGACGATCTTGAGAGGTTTTGACATGAAAGCTGCGTAGCAGTGTTTCCCAAAACGTCAACGCGCCCGAACGCGGGGAAGTTCGGGCGCGCCTGACGCGAGTTTCCAACGTCTCGCCGGGAGGGGAAGGCTCCGGCGGTGACAGTATGATGGTTCACAGCGGGGGGTCGGCTGCTGCGCGGGGTCTTCATACCGTCGACAGTTGCAAAGATGTCACTCCCAGAAATATTTTCAAGTAAAATATACGTTATGTTCTTGCGTGTGTCGGAAATGACGGTGGGCGCTTGTCGCGCCCACCTTGATTGCCTCAGTTTTCATTAAGATCCTTCAGAACGAACAGGCGCGGATTGAGGCGTTTGCCATATTCCACATTGCTCAGCTGAACCGAGGTGATGTTGTTGCCTGAATCCAATGTGCGCCAGCCGGTCAACTCCATATCGGACTCGCGCATCTGAAGCGTCAGCGTGCCATCCATCTCGCCGGACTTGTCCCGCAGCGTGATTTCGACATGGCCATTTGCCTGCGTGACATCCAGAATGTCTGCTTCGCTGGCAAGGTCGATCTTGTCGTCCAGCAGTAGGGCGAGCGGTGTGGTGCCCAGCGGCACACGATCCGTCGTTTCCAGTTCTGAATCTTGCAAGGCGACGGTAGTGCCGTCGCTGACCATAAGCAGCGGGGTCGGCGCGTCATAGTCAAACCGCATCTTGCCGGGGCGTGACAGGGCAAACCGGCCGGTGGTGACGCTCATGTCCGGGGACAATTGCTGGAACGTGCCGGTTGCGGTCTTCACCTTGGCCAGTGCTGCAGAGGCTCGCTTCAGCAGGGTCTGCTTTTGCGCATCGGTGAGCGCTTTCTTCTCGGCGGTCTGCGCCGCCGGGACGGCAGGGGCAGGCGATTGCAGGGCCAGCGCGATCGGGCTGGTCGCGATGGCCGTGACGGCGCCAAGCGTTGCCAGGAAATTCAACATGGGTCAGGTCTCCTTGTTCGTTGACCACGGCTTCGTATTTAAGGGCCTTAGTCCTTCCGAAACAGGGCAGTAAAAAGGTATTTTGGCCGCTTTTCGTTGGGCAGTGTTCAGCTTCACAGGTTGCGGCATTTGGCATGAGCGGAGCATGAACGCTGTTCATGAAGTAAGGTTTCAGGGGAAACGCTTGCGAAAGGCAGGGCAGAGGCCCATCTTCGCCCCAGACAGTCAAGGAATACACACAATGACCGACATGGCCTCCCTCTACACCAAGGACACAAACGATCAGGATTTCATGGCGGATGTTGTAGAGGCATCCCAGGAACAGCCTGTGATCGTGGATTTCTGGGCCCCCTGGTGCGGGCCGTGCCGTACGTTGGGCCCGATCATTGAAAAGGCCGTCGAGGACCGCAAGGGCCAGGTCAAACTGGTCAAGATCAATATTGACGAGAACCCGGCCTATGCGGGCCAGCTTGGCGTGCGCTCCATCCCGGCCGTGTATGCCTTTGACAAGGGCCGCCCGGTCGATGGCTTCATGGGCGCGCTGCCGGAAAGCCAGATCAATGCGTTTATCGACAAGCTGGTCAGCGGCACGGATGCCGGCCAGATGATCGCTGAAGCGCTGGCACAGGCCGAAGCCGCCAGCCAGGCAGGCGATGCGGGGACTGCCGCGCAGATCTATGCCGCCATCATTCAGGAAGATCCGGAAAACGTGACGGCGATTGCGGGTCTTGCACGCTGCTACCTTGCCAATGGGGATGCAGAACGGGCCAGGGCGACCCTGGACATGGTGCCGGAAGACAAGCGCAATGATCATGCCGTAAAAGGTGTGCTCACAGCGCTGGAAATGATGGAAGACGCCGGCTCTCCGGATGAATTCGAGGAAGCCCTCTCCGCTGTTCTGGCCAATCCTGACGATCATGCCCTGCGCTTTGACCTGGCAGAGAAATATGCCGCCGCCGGTCGATACGCTGATGCCGTCGATCATCTACTGATCATCCTTGGCAAGAATCTCAACTGGGAAGAAGGCAAGGCGAAGGAAAAACTGCTTCAGGTGTTCGAAGCGGCAGGAGCAACAGACCCGGCCACAGTGGACGGTCGCCGCCGTCTCGCCTCCCTTATGTTTGCCTGATCCCGTAATCGCCCCACATCTGTCTCACGTAATAAATTCAACAAGCGAGACAGTCAGGCGATGAGCCAGCACCCCATCAGGACAATGTCAGACCTGCCAACTGAGCTGCCGGTCTTTCCCTTGCCCGGTGCGCTGCTGTTCCCGAGATGGCAGCTGCCGCTGAACATATTTGAACCGCGCTATCTGAACATGATTGACGATGTCATGCAGGAAGAGCGCGTCATCGGCATGATTCAGAGCATGGGCGGGCCAAAATCACGCCCCCATCTTGCCCATACTGGCTGTGCCGGCCGGATCACGGCATGGTCAGAGACAGGCGATGGCCGCTACCTGATTACGCTGACGGGCGTTGCCCGCTTTGATGTGAAGGAAGAGCTGTCTGTTACAACGCCTTACCGTCAGGTAGTGGCAGAATGGTCGCCTTATGAGGATGACCTTTATGAGGTCGCGCCGTCTTCGATGCCGGATAGGCAAAAGCTGGTCCGGGCGTTGCGAGAGTATACAGATGCCAATGGCATGGCGACCGACTGGCTTGCGGTTGAGGAGGCGCCCTTGGAAACGCTGATCAATGCGCTCTGCTCGGGCTGTCCGTTCTCCGTCATTGAAAAGCAGGCGCTGGTTGAGGCGCAGACCTTGAAAGATCGCGCGGAAACGCTCATCACGCTTCTGGAAATGGATGTGTCCGGCTCCAATGGCGGCACGCTGCAATAGGATATCCGATGACGGACGAAAAAGACCTCCCACGTGACAATACGTCTGGTGTCGATCCGCGCCTTCTGGAAGTGCTGATTTGTCCGGTCACCCGTCAGGGGCTGACTTATGACCGCGCCGCGAATGAGTTAATCTCTCCCAAGGCGCGCCTCGCCTATCCGATCCGCAACGGTATCCCGATCATGCTGGCGGAAGAAGCGCGCGATCTGGATATGGCTGCGTCTGAGAAAGGGCCGTCTGAATGAGCGCCGCACCCTGGCCGACCCGTTTGGCCTTTCGCAAGTCAGCCGCGGAACTGGCTGTTCAGTTCGATGACGGCGCCGCGGGTACTATTCCCTATGTGACCCTTCGCAAGGAAAGCCCGTCCGCTGAAGTGCGCGGGCATGGCGGGGGGCCACCTCCGCCCCAAGCACCTGTTCCGGCAGACATCAGCGTCACAGGTGCAGATCCGGTCGGGCGCTACGCTGTGCGCATTCATTTTTCCGATGGCCACAATTCCGGCCTCTATACCTGGGGCCAGCTGAGACAGCTTGCAGTGGGTGATACGGTCGGGGCCTAGCGCATCAGGCTCGGCTGATGGGTCTGATCGGCGCTTGCCTGACGGGCCATGGCGCGGCGCAGCGGCCCAATCTTGTTGGCCGCCGTCAGGGCAAGTCCGCGAAAAGGCTTCAGAAGGGCGCTGTCATTCGAGAAGGCCCGGTCCACACCATCCATGAACATGGCAGAGGCGGCAGCATCGAAGCGGCGCCACTTTTCGTATTTCTCCAGCATCACATCAGATCCCGGATCCAGGCCCGTATCACGCGCTTCGCACATCACATCGATTAGAGCGCCGACATCCTTGATGCCCAAATTCAGTCCCTGCCCGGCCAGCGGATTGATGCGGTGGGCAGAATCACCCAACAGCGCCGTGCGCGGGCCCACCATACGGGTCGCAAGCTGCATCACCAACGGATAGGCGGAAACAGGCCCGACAATCTTCATCGGGCCGGCAAAATCAGCAAAGCGTCCATTTAGCTCGGCCTCGATATCCTCGACCGGTAATTCAGCCAGAGCCTCGGCTGCGCCGCGTTTCATGTACCAGGCAAGATTTGCCTGATTGTCAGGCATCGGCAGCGTGGCGAACGGGCCTTCTGGTGTGAACAATTGCCGCGCGACACCGTGGTGAGGGCTGCTGAGCTGCACATTGGCGGCAAAAACGGACTGTTTGTAGTCATGTCCTTCGGTCTTGATGCCTGCATCGCCGCGCACGGCAGACTTCATGCCATCACAGGCAGCGACGAGTCCGGCTTCAATCGTGCGGCCTTCGCTCAAGGTCAGGGTTGCCCCTGCGGCATGTGTCTCCATGCGTTCAAACAGCGTGTTGCGCAGCCAGGTTAGGCTGTCTGTTTCGGCGCAGAGCTTGTCCAGCGAAGCCTGCAAGGCGCCGGCCGGAACCATCTGGCCAAGCGGCTCTCCATCATCGTCTTCCGGCAAGTCTTCATTTGTAAACAATACAGAAGGGCGGCCAAACACGTGTGTGCCGCCATCAATGGCTTCCAGGCCATTCAGGGGCTCGATCAGCTCCATAAGATCCGCTGTTGCGCCTGTCGCGCCCAGCAATCGCCAGCTGCCGCGCACAATCGCAAATGTCCTCGTATCCGGACGGGGCGTGATGTCCGGATTGCGGGCATCTATCAGCACAACTGAAAAGCCGCGCTGCGCCGCCAGGATGGCGAGCGATGTTCCAACTGGCCCTGCCCCTACGACGGCAAGGTCATACTTACGGTCAGACTCTGCATGAGGTGTTTTCATGCCCCTTAGGTAATCCACGTCCGGGCATGCGTCTAGCGATGACGCAGATTTGGGCGATTGGCCGCAACGCTGCCCATGCTTTGACCATGCGGGGTGAGAAAAACCTGTCACACACGCAGCCCGTGCGACTTTCCTGCGTGGGCGCAATCATATCGGTTCTGGGAGAGCGCGGGGGGTCCCACGCTCTGAAGTCTTGATGACGAAGGAGGGGCCAGATGGGCCATAAACTAAACAACTGGATACGCGGCGCGGCGCTGTTGCCAGCCGCACTGATGGTGGGGGCAGCAGCCTACGCCCAGGAAGCAGATTTGGAATCACGCCTCGCGGCACTGGAAGAAACTGTTACAGGCAGTGCTTCGGCATATGTTGATAACAGCTACCTGTTCCTGATCGGCGGCATCATCGTAATGTTCATGGCCGCCGGGTTCTGCATGCTGGAAGCGGGCCTTGTCCGGTCCAAGAACGCGGCCATGCAGTCTACCAAGAACGTGGCCCTCTACTCCGTTGCCGGCCTCATGTTCTGGATTGTCGGCTACAACATGGCTTATCCGGGCGCGACGACGCTTGGCGGCCTTCTCGGCACGACGCCTGGACTGTGGAACGGCGGCGACCTCAGCGTTGAAAGCGATGCAGGCTACGCACCGGCTTCCGACTGGTTCTTCCAGATGGTCTTTGTTGCAACGGCAGCGTCCATCGTCTCCGGTACGATTGCCGAGCGCGTCAAAATCTGGCCGTTCCTGATCTTCACGGCTTTCCTCACCGCGTTCATCTATCCGATCGTGGCATCCTGGGAGTGGGGCGGCGGCTACCTCGACTCTGAATGGGCCTTCTCTGACTTTGCAGGTTCTACGCTGGTGCACTCCACCGGTGGCTGGGCGGCGCTCGCGGGTGCCCTGATCATCGGCCCGCGGATCGGCAAGTATTTCGGCAAGCAGGTGAACCCGATGCCGGGCAACAACATCCCGCTCGCTGCACTCGGTACATTCATCCTGTGGTTTGGCTGGTTCGGCTTCAATGGTGCCTCCCAGCTCGCTGCTGGCACAGCTGCTGACATCAACTCTGTCAGTCAGATCTTCGCCAACACAAACCTGGCTGCGGCTGGCGGCGTGATGGCGGCCATGGTCACCACGGCCCTGCTCTACAAAGGCAAGATCGACGCAACCATGGTCTTCAACGGTGCGATTGGCGGTCTCGTCTCCATCACGGCTGAGCCGCTGGCTCCGTCCATGGGCGCGTCTGTCCTGATCGGTGCTGTTGGCGGTGTCCTGGTTGTCGTGACCGTTCCGCTGCTCGACAAGCTGAAAATCGACGATGTCGTCGGCGCCATCCCGGCCCACCTTGTGTGCGGTATCTGGGGCACGATGGTCGTCGCAGCGTCTTACGGCAACCACATCATGCCGGTCGAAGTTGAGGGAGAGATGCAGGTCAGCTACCTGGGTCAGCTCGTCGGTGTCGTCCTGACGGGGGTGTTCGTCATGGCAGCCTCCAGCGCCATCTGGTTCGCCCTCAAATTCACGCTGGGCCTGCGCCCGAGCGCGGAAGAAGAGGAAATGGGTCTCGACAAGGCAGAAATCGGCCTCGAAGCCTATCCGGAATTCACGAACGGCTAAGCCAGCTTCGTATCTCCCAAAAGGAAAGCCCCGGCAGAGTTATCTGCCGGGGCTTTCTCTATTCAGGGCCGTAGGTGTGGTTGGACCGGCCCCAAACAGGCAGCGGCGCGATTATTGCTGCTCTGGTTCGTCTTCAGGAATGATCACCGTATCAACGGCATGGATCACACCATTGGAGGCAACAATGTCAGCGCCGATGACTGCAGACTGATCCGCTTTCACGCTGTCGCCTTCTTTCTCAACCACCAGATTGGTGTTGGCCAAGGTCGTGACGGTCGTGTCGCCTTCCGCAATGTCCCCGCTCATGATTTCGCCTTCCACGACATGGGCTTTCAGGATCATCGCCAGCTTGTCATTGGCTTCACCGGATTTCAGCTTGGCCAGGGTTTCCGGGTCCAGCTTGTCAAAGGCCGCATTGGTCGGCGCAAAGACCGTCCATTCGCCGTCGGCATTCAGCTTGTCAGCCAGACCAGCCTGTTGAACCAGTGTGACAAGCGTGGTGAAGCGCGGGTCTTCTGCGGCCAGTTCGCCGATCGTGCCCTGCATGGCCAGATCACTCATGGCATCAATTTCGGAGGCATATTCCGGTCCGCCCACAGCGGTAACATCCTCATCCACGTCTGCGTCTGCCGTCATTGCGACATCGACGTCCATCTCTGGCGATTCAACATCCGCCGTCATTGTCGTGTCAGATTCGATCATCTCGCTTGGCGGGGTGTCCATTTCGTCAGAGGCATAGACTTCGCTTGTTTCGGAATCCATTTCTTCTGAATTCACCTCGGCGGAGGCCATGGTTTCTTCTGATTGAGTGGTCACCGTCATATCGGCGTCTGCCATCACCTCGGCTTCCGCAGGCGTCTCCTCGCTATCCTCCGTCACCTCGACAATCACCTTTTCGGCGTTTTCAGCATAGGCTTCCGGTTTTTCCAGGGCCTGAAGCTGAACCGCGTTCAGTTCATCAACCTCCAGATCATCAAGCGCCTCTTCATTTTCTGTCGCTGTGACAGCAGCGGAGGCGTTAATTTCTGTGCTGCTTGTGTTATTTTCTTGTGCGGTCGCGGACATACCCGTTAACAGGGCGATGGTCGCTGGAATGATCAGTGTGCGTCTCATTTTGGTGTCTCCTCTTGAACTACTGTCTTGCCTGACCAATAGCCAGAAAGCCCCGTAGTTCCGGAGATTACAGGGAATACATGTTCGGAAACGACGTTTTGGAACGGCTATTGCTTGAGGTAGAAATGCTGCTTTCTGCAGCAATTGATGGCTTCCCAGAAGTTAACAAAGCCGCTGCAAATCCTTTTTCGGCGTTTGCCGGGCGTTAAGCGTGTTGAGGCAGGGTGCAGGTTCCCAGACAACACAGATGGAGCCTGGCGTCCCCCCATGACAGATTATGTATATACCGATGACGATAGCCCGAGTGTCAGCGATCCGGTTTGGCGGATTCTGACGGGGGCGGCCGCCTTCGGTCTGGGGGTGTTTATCTGCGGTAGTGTTGGCTCTTATGTGCCGAGCGACCCCAGCTGGAATGTTGCCACTGAATCCGATGTCCAGAATTTGTTTGGCGGGGCAGGGGCTATCTTTGCGGACTTTTCCCGTCAGACACTTGGCTGGTCGGCCTGGACTGCAGGTCTGGCGCTGATGATCGGCGGCGCCATGCGCACGGTTCTGATTGGTGCACCGCGCGTTCGTCGCTGGCTGATGGGCCTGATGTTCGTGCCGCTGTCTGCGGCCTTCTTTGCGGCCTGGCCGGTGCCACAGAGCTGGCCGCTCTCTGCCGGGCTGGGTGGTATCGTTGGGGATGCCCTTTTCTATTATGCCTCCATGCCCTTCCGCGCGCTTTTGCTGCCGTCACCCAATGTCTGGGCTGGCGTGCTGCTGGGCATCCTGGCTGCCTGGACGGCCTTGTCCGCGCTCGGCTTCCGCCGCGATGACGCCCACCTCCTGAAACAGGCCGCGACCAATTCCGGTCGCCGTGCGGCCCGTCAGGCCACGGGGGTCGGCGGCTTCCTGATCTCCGTCATCGGCGCAATCCTTCCACGCCGCAAAGTGGCAGAGGACTACCTCGAAGAAGAGGATACTGACGATCGCGCCCGCGTCATCAAGACCGATGACAGCTATGAAGAAGATGACAGCTATGTCGACGACTATGAAGACGATGAGGATGATTTCGAGGAAGACGAAACGTTGCTCGAAGATGACTATGAGGATGATGAGGAAGACGAAGTCGAAGATATGCGTCCGCCGCGCTTCGCTCTGCCGATGACGAATTCCCGTCAGGCTTCCCGTCCGAAAGTCACCAAGAATGACCGCCGACGCTCCTCCAGTCGGCTCCCGTCCATTGACCTTCTGCAAATGCCGGAAGAGCGCGGCGACACGGTTGACGAAGACGCCCTACTGCAAAAGGCGGCGCGCCTGACCGAAGTGTTAAAGGAATTCGGCGTGCGTGGACGCATCAAGGAAGTGCGCCCCGGCCCGGTGATCACCCTGTTCGAAATGGAGCCGGCTCCGGGTGTCAAATCTTCCCGCGTGATCTCGCTCGCAGACGATATCGCTCGCTCCATGAGCGCCATCTCTGCCCGTGTTGCGGTTGTGCCTGGCAAGAACGCGATCGGTATCGAACTGCCGAACGAAGACCGCGACACGGTGTTCCTGCGCACATTGCTGCAATCGGAGGCCTATGTTGGCACCCGCGCCAGCCTGCCCATGGCGCTCGGTGAGGACATTGGCGGCGTGCCGAATGTTGTTGATCTCGCAAAGATGCCTCACCTGCTGATCGCCGGTACGACGGGCTCTGGTAAGTCGGTCGGCGTGAACGCGATGATCCTGTCCCTGATCTATCGTCACACGCCGGAACAGTGCCGCTTCATCATGATCGACCCGAAGATGCTGGAACTCTCCATCTATGAAGGCATTCCGCACCTGCTGGCACCGGTTGTGACCGATCCGAAGAAGGCGGTGAATGCGCTGCAATGGACTGTCCGCGAGATGGAAAGTCGTTATGAGCTGATGTCCAAGGCAGGCGTGCGTAACCTGGCAGGCTTCAATGACAAGGCCGCCAAGTATCGCAATAATGGCGAGACCCTGACCCGCAAGGTACAGACCGGCTATGATGAGCGCGGCAAGCCGACCTATGAGACGGAAATGCTGCCAACGGACCATATTCCGAACATCGTGGTTGTGATCGACGAGATGGCAGACCTGATGATGGTTGCCGGCAAGGAGATCGAAAGCTGCGTGCAACGCTTGGCCCAGATGGCTCGTGCGGCCGGCATCCACCTGATCACCGCCACGCAGCGTCCATCGGTTGACGTGATCACAGGCACGATCAAGGCGAACTTCCCGACACGGATTTCTTATATGGTCACCACCAAGATCGACTCCCGGACGATCCTGGGCGAACAGGGTGCGGAACAGCTGCTTGGCATGGGTGACCTGTTGTATCAGGCCCCAGGTAAGAAATCCCAGCGTCTGCATGGTCCGTTCGTATCTGATGAGGAAGTCGGCAGTGTGGTCGAATGGCTTCGTGACCAGGGCGAGCCGGACTATGTCATGGACATTCTCGAATCGCCGGATGACGGCTCCACCGGCTCTGCTGTGATGGACGCCATGCTCGGTACCAGCACGGGCGATGAGGAAGATGATCTCTACGCCCAGGCCATCGCTATTGTTGTGCGCGATCAGCGGGCCTCGACCTCTTATCTTCAGCGCCGCCTGAAGATCGGTTACAACAAGGCTGCAGGCCTGATTGATCGGTTGGAAGAAGAAGGCGTCATTTCCGCGCCCAACCATGCAGGCAAGCGCGAAGTTCTGGCCAGCAACCGCGCGAGTGACGCCGCCTGATCAAAGGCTTTGGTGGGCGTTAAAGGGGCAAACCCCCGTCCGACATTAGAAGCGGGCGGGGGTTTTATTTTGTCTGGGCATAACGCTCGCAGGTCTCACCCGGCATCGTGTCTCCGTAGGCAGAGTAATTGGGGTTCGTGTCGATGAGTGCGGCGGTGACGCCATTCGTCCAGCCAAACCCGTCCTGCAACGGATATTCACCGCCGCCACCAGGGCGCACCGTGACGACATCATATTTCTCCACCAGTTTGCCGGTCTCACAATATGTGCGCGATACAGTGGTCAGCCAGCGTTCGGCGATGTCATCGGCCAGGGGCACATGGCCATAGTCTTCCAGTCCCTTTACCGCGATCCAGTGCAGCGGCGCCCATCCATTTGGCGCGTCCCATTGCTGGCCCGTATTCAGCGGTGTGGTCATCAGCCCACCCGGCGCGAGCAAGTGCTCAGCAGTATAGGCCGCCGTCCTGTCGGCTTGCGTCTGTGTCGCGAGGCCCAGGAAAAGCGGATAGAGACTGGCGGCAGAATCGCGCTGCGTTGGCACAGTGGCGTCCAGATCATAATCGCCAAAAACGCCGCGCGCCTCATCCCACAGCCAGATATTCATGGCAGCCTTGCGCGCCTCGGCCTTTGCCATGAAAGCTGCATTGCAGACCGGATCTTCTGCCTGCTCACATCCAGCGGCAATCGCCAGCTCCAGTCCATAGAGTAAAGCGTTCAGATCCACCGGAAGAATGCGCGTCGTCTGAATGGTCGAAAGGTCCTTCGGGTCTTCCAGCCAGCGGGAAGAGAAATCCCAGCCGCTTTCGGCCCCTGCCCTCAGCTCACGGTAGAGTTCGGCTTTAGGCCGGTCTGACTGGTGGGCGGTTTCGGTATCCTGAATGAAGGATTCGTCACGCGGTACATCGCGCCCGTCCCAATAGCGGTTCAGCACGTTGCCATCCTGCAGGGTGACCGCCCGCTCGCCTTGCATCCAAAAAGCATATTCTGCTTTCAGCTCCGGCAGATAATCAGCCCATGCGGCGGCTTCGTCTCCGGGCGAGAGTAATCCTACCATGGCGAAGAAGAAGGGCGGCTGCGAGCGGCTGAGATAATAGGTGCGATTGGCATTCGGGACATGCCCTGTTTCGCGGATAAGCCACGCGAAATTGTCGACCATGCTCTGCTTGATGTCATCATGGCCGGGCCCCAGCCCGGTCATTGTGAAATAGGCGTCCCAGTAATACACTTCGCGAAACCGTCCGCCGGGCACGATATAGGGATGAGGCAGCGGAATGAGCGATGTGACGCGCACCGAATCATCAGCATTGCGCGTCAGATGAGGCCAAAGCGCCTCTATATGCTTGCGGAGAGACAAATCTTCCGCCAAAGCAACATAATCTGTGATCGGATTATTATCCGGAAGGTCAAAATAGGTGTCAATGAACTCTGCCAGGTCTTCCCGTGTCTGCGGCCGGGCCTCGGCATAGGCTTCATTGATCAGCGGCGGCGGCAATTTGGGCTTGGCATCCACCCAATCCTTCGGATCGACAAGCCCGCTAAGCGCGACCCTCTGGAAGAGTCCCGGATAGGCCAGCGACGGCGGATCACGCTCCGCTAGCGCAGAGGGTTGCAAGACAGGCTGTGCCGGAATGACGGCAACAGGTGTGACCTGCTGGCATGCGTTGAGGAGAAACGCCGCCAGCCCGATCAAAACTCCGTTTCGTCCCTGCGTCGCCATCGCCCTATCCCATGGGGTACATGATGTCTTTGGCGACCGCGTCACAGGCCTTCATCACATCATCTGTCAACGTCATGTCAGACGCGGCCAGAATATCCGCCAGCTGATCATAGGTTGAGACACCGACAATGGTGGAGGCAACAAAATCATGCTGCTTGGACCAGGCCGTGGCCAGCGTGACAGGCGCCATGCCGGCCTCCTTGGCAATTTCCATATAGCGGCGGGTCGCTTCCAGGGATTTCTCGTTCACAAAGCGCTCGGCCATGACGCTCTGGCGTCCGCCCATCTTCAGATAGTTGGAGAACCGCGCCCCATCCGGCCGTGCGCCATTCTGATACTTGCCGGACAAAACCCCGCCGCCCAGCGGAGAATAGGGGATCAGGCTGACCCCCTCACGGCGGCAGACTTTTGCCAGCGCATCTTCAAAGCGGCGATTGTTCAGGCTGAAATTGTTCTGGATCGTCTGATACCGCACCGTACCCAGACGTTCAGATGTCTCGATACTCTTCATCAGGCCCCAGGCATCTTCATTGCTGCAGCCGACAATGCGCATTTTCCCGGCGCGGACCAGATCGTCCAGCGTCTCCATCGTCTCGTCAAAGGCCGTGCCATGGTCAGGCCAGTGCGTCTGGTAGAGATCAATATAGTCCGTCTGCAGGCGCGTCAGGCTAGCTTCGACCGCTTTGATGATATTGTGCCGGTCCAGCGCTGTCATGCCCGCGCGTTGGGACCCGCGGATCCAGCCATGGGATGGCCCGCACACTTTGGTCGCCAGGATGATGGAATCGCGGTCTTTGGTCTTCATCCAGCGCCCGAAGATTTCCTCTGTCGTCCCGGCCCATTCATCCTTGGGCGGCACCGGATAATTCTCGGCCGTATCAAAGAAATTGATACCGGCATCCAGAGAGGCATCTAGAATACGGTGGGCTTCGGCCTCATCCGTCTGGGATCCGAACGTCATCGTGCCCATGCAGATGTCGGACACATAAATGGCACTCTTGCCAAGGCGGCGGTGTTGCATCGTGTTTTCCTCAATCCTGTTCGGGCAAAGTGTAGGCGCTAAAGCTGCGTGAAGTCCACGATTACAAAATCATGGCCGGTCGCTTCAACGAATTTGCGAAAATCCGCCCGGCTGATCGCGGTCGTGCCGGTATTGGTCATCGGGTGGAAATTGACCGGTTCATGTTCCGTCAGCGCGGCATCGACCAGAAAGTGCACGCGGCCCGCCCGGTCATTCATCAGAGCAAAGGCGGTGACAGAGCCCGGCTGAACACCCAGCACCTCCTGCATCAATTCCGCCGGGCCGAAAGATAGCCGTTTCGTGCCGATCAGCTTGTGCAGCTGGTTCAGCTTTAGCTGAGAATGGGCCTCTGCCGCGATCAGCACGAGAGTACCGTCCTTGTCTTTCAGGAACAAATTCTTCGTGTGCCCGCCGGGCAGTCTGGCTTTCAGATCGCGGCCTTCCTCCACGGTGAAGGTTGGCTCATGCCAGTGCGTGCTGTGGGCAATGCCCAATTCATCAAGATAGGCGAACAGATCATCAGGGCTTGCAGTCATGGGGGCCTTTGGGCCAAGACTTGGGCCTCTCGTCAAGCACCGTTAGGACAGGCCTTCCATGCATCTCGATTGTTACAAGATCTACGACGTCGCACCGGATCTGGTGCCCGCCCGCTCCAACCGGGACTGGATGGATGCCTTTACGGATCGCCACCCCTATCGCTGCCTGCCGCTGACCATGGCGAATTCTACGGGCTGGGAACTGCTCTGCCCGATGGATATCAAGATCAAATGGAATGGCGGTCCCCGGAATGAGGATATTCAGCTGCTGACACGCGGCGACCCAAAGGCGATTTCCAGCTTTGCCGACGCGCACTTCATGCGCGGCATCGTCACCTTCCATACCGGCCATTTGTTCCGCACGCCGCCGGGCTGGGGCGTCTGGGTCACCGGCGCGCCGAACTGGCCGAAGGATGGCATCTATCCGCTGACGGGCCTGGTTGAGACTGACTGGCTGCCCTTCCCGTTCACGATGAACTGGCAGATGACAAGGCCGGGCGAGGTCGTCTTTGAAAAGGGAGAGCCCTTCGCCTTCATCACGCTGATGGAGCATAAAAAGCTCGAAGAGGTTCAGCCCGAACGCAAGCTGCTGCGCTCGAATGAGGAACTCGTGAAGGAATACACTGCCTGGAGCGAAAGCCGGGCGGACTTCAACACGCGCCTCAAAAGCGGCGAGGAAAACGCCATGAAGGAACGTTGGCAGCGCCACTATATGAAGGGCCAGAAACCCACCGGCGACAAGGCTGACAGCCACCAGACCAAACGCCGCCTGAAGCCGCCGAAAGACGTTTAGGGCCGCGACTCATCCTGAGCGTAGTCGAAGGATGAAGCGTTGCTTGCAGGACTAACCGGCCCGTCCCGCCTTTTCGTCAATGCCGCTGATGCCCTGGCGTTTTTCCAGCTCGGCGGCGACGTCATTCAGGCTTACGCCCCGTGCGCGCAGGGCCACAAAAGCATGGTACAGCACATCGGCGGCTTCGCTGGCGACACGGTCATCGCTTTCCTTCATCACGGCCTCAGCCAGTTCCTGGCCTTCCTCATGCACTTTTTCGGCGCAGGCCTCCGGCCCTTTGGACAGCAGCTTGGCCGTCCATGAGGTGGAGGCATCGCCCTCTTTTGCCCGGGCGTCGATAGTGGTGCCGAGATGCGCAAGCGCTGCAGCGAGGCGGTCGGAAGAGCCAAGATCAGTCATGCCCCGCGCCATAGCGCACTTACGCGACGTGAGGAAGCCTGACCGCTTGACCTTCCCCGCCCGACCGTCACTTTAGGCAAAGAGGAACGCCACAAGATCAGGAAAAAGAGCCATGAAAGACCGGGTCTCCATCACCATGCTGGATGACGGCATTGCCGATGTCCGCTTCATTCGCACCGACAAGATGAATGCGCTCGACACCGCCATGTTCAATGGCATCGTTGAGGCCATCGAGCAGCTGAAGACCATGAAGGGTCTGCGCGCCGTGGTTGTCTCTGGGGAAGGCCGCGCCTTCTGCGCTGGTCTCGACCTGTCCAGCCTTGGCAGCAATGAAGACAGTGACGACAAGGTCACGAAAGATCCGACCCGCAGTCTCGGCGATCGTACCAATGGCATCGCCAACCGCGCGCAATATGTCGCCTGGGGCTGGCGCGAGGTGCCTGCACCGGTAATCGCTGCGGCGCATGGTGTCGCGTTTGGCGGCGGCTTTCAGGTTCTCTCCGGTGCCGACATTCGTTTCATCCATCCCGATACGCGCTGCGCCATCATGGAAATGAAATGGGGCCTCGTGCCGGATATGGCGGGCTTTCCGCTCTGGCGGGGCAATGTTCGCGATGATGTGCTGCGGGAGCTGACCTACACCAATCGCGAATTCAGTGGCCGCGAGGCGCATGAGATGGGCTTTGCCACCCATATCTCCGACACGCCCTATGAAGACGCACTGGCGCTGGCGAAGCAGTTCGCGCAGAAGAATCCGGATGCCATGAAGGCCTCCAAGCGTCTGTTCAACATGATGCAGGACGCGACCGATGCGGAACTGCTGCAGGCCGAATCCGACGAACAGTCAAAGATCATGCGCACGCCAAACCAGATGGAAGCCGTCATGTCCCAGATGCAAAAGCGCAAGCCGGAATTCACAGATTAGATACCAGCCCGGTTCGGGCCGCAGCGGATGCCTAAAGCGGCCGCACCGGCGCGCCAGCCTCAGACAATGCCCGCCGGGCATCGGCCACCGTTGCTTCCCCGAAATGGAAGATCGAGGCCGCGAGCACCGCCGTCGCCCCGCCCTCCAGCACTGCCGGCGGCATGTCATCCACACTGCCCGCGCCGCCGCTGGCCACCACCGGCACATTCACCGCAGACGTCACCGCCTTCAGCAACGGGATGTCATAGCCGGATTTCGTGCCATCCTTGTCCATACTGGTCAGCAGGATTTCGCCGGCGCCCTTCTGCTCGGCCAGGCGCGCAAATTCCACCGCATTGATGCCGGTTTCCTTGCGCCCGCCATGGGTGAAGATCTCCCAGTGATCGCCCACGCGGCGCGCATCAATGGCGACGACCACGGCCTGCGCGCCGGCCTTCGCGGCGCAGCGGCTGATCACATCCGGGTCTGCCACGGCGGCGGAATTAATCGCCACCTTGTCCGCCCCGGCCCTCAGCAGCGCGACCATATCCTCCGCGCTGCGCACGCCCCCGCCCACAGTCAGCGGCATGAAACATTGCTCGGCCGTCGCAGAGACAATGTCCATCAGCGTGCCGCGCCCTTCATGGCTGGCGGTGATATCCAGAAAGCACAGCTCGTCGGCGCCCTGCGCGTCATAGGCTTTCGCCAGCGCCACCGGGTCGCCGGCATCTTTCAGGTCCACAAAATTGACGCCCTTCACGGTGCGTCCGTCTTTCACGTCGAGGCAGGGGATGATGCGGGTTTTCAGGCTCATGCTCCGGCTTTACCCTCCTCGGCGCCAGAAGAAAAGCGAAAGCGCCTTACCCGGCTGTAACGGAACAAGTCCGCCGGCCCATGCATTGATTAGGCGATACCCGAGGGCAAGAGGCCCCGGCGAATGAAACGAACGAAAGGAGCAAGACTCATGAAACGCCAGAACAAGCTTTTCCTTGCTGCCGGTCTCGTTACGGCAGCGGGCGCTGCCTTCGCAGGCCAGAAATATGGCCGCAAATATCTGCGCAAGCGTCGCGCGGAAAATACCGATGAAACGCCCCGTCTGAACGGCAAGTCCGGCATCCAGGCTACGCCGCGCCAGCAGGCGCCGCAAACAAAGCCACAGGGCGACCAGATGACAGCGCACTGATAACGCTTCATCCCCACGCGAAATATGGGCCGCCTTTTGCGGCCCTTTTTCGTACGCGCCATATGACAGGGAATTCATGCCAAAGCGGGTTCAGTCCGCGGCATGACGGGCGTATATTTTCCTCACATGGGCAACAGACCCATGACATAAAGGTAGAGGAGACTTCCCATGAATCTCTGGAAAACACGTATCACAGCCTCACAAACGGTCTGTGCTGATGCGCAGTCTACTATACGCCGCGCCATGCATCATGCCCGTCTCGGGACAGGTGAGTTTGACCATGATGTCAGCGCTCCGATGACTGACATGGCCCATGCCCTGCGCACACGGCGACAGATTCGCCTGATGCCCGGCCCCCGCACACGCCACGGAATATAGAGGCCCCTTGCCGGAACTCTCCTGTCAGGTGCCGCGTTTACTTTTCAGACACGAAATCTGATAGGAGACCCATCATGCAATTCTGGAAAAAAGCTGCCATCTTTACAGGCTCTGCCCTCGCCACCGCTGGCGCGGGCTATGCCGCGCGTACGCTGCTGCGCCGGTATCTCGGCCACCACACCAACACGGCCAGCCCCAAACTGATTCCCGCCGTGGCAAACCGCGTCACCAGCACGCCCAATAAACAGCGCACCGGCGCGCGCTGATACGATTTATCAAAATCAAAACACCCAAACGGGCCAGCATAGTCTGGCCCGTTTTCTACGTGCACGTAATATTGGGATAGGCACGCCCGCCCTCTCTTCCCCTCACCTTGGCGCATGCCTGGGTCCAGAGCTGCAGGTGCGGAAGTTTGTG
>NZ_AWFA01000019.1 GCF_000682675.1 Hyphomonas pacifica
GTATATCCCGGCACGGAGGGGTGTCGGAAAAATAAAAGTCAGACCCCTGTTTTTGTTTCAGTTTTGTGACGAAATTTGTGGGGTATGCTGTCATAAAACTCATACCGAACTGGATTAAGGGCGTCAGGCATGACCCGTCCTGATTATCGCGCCATTTTCATTTCCGATGTGCATCTCGGCAGTGCCGGCTGCCAGGCCGATGCGCTGTGCGCCTTCATGAAGTCGCATACGTCAGAGCAGCTCTATCTGGTGGGTGACATCATTGATGGCTGGCGGCTGCGCAAGAAATGGTACTGGCCACAGGCCCATACCAATGTCATCCGACGTATCCTGACGGCTGCCAAGCGCGGCACGGAGGTGACCTATATCATCGGCAATCATGACGAGTTCCTGCGCGCCTTCTTGCAGTTCCGGCTGGCCTTTGGCGACATCAAGGTGAAGAACCGCGCGACCCATGAGGGCGAGGATGGCAAGCGCTATCTGGTTGTGCATGGCGACATGTTTGACGGCATGATGCGGGCCGACCGCAAATGGATCATGCATCTGGGCGACCATGCCTATAATTTCCTGCTCTGGGCCAATACGAAGCTGAACGCTGTGCGCCGCCGTATGGGCATGCCCTATTGGTCTCTCTCGCAGGCGCTGAAAAAGCGCACGAAACGCGCGCTGAACCATATTCACAATTTCGAGGGCCATGTGGCCGATTACTGCCGCCGCAAGGATTTTGACGGTGCGATCTGTGGCCATATCCATGTCGCCGAGATGCGTGAGATCGACGGCATCACCTATATGAATGATGGCGACTGGGTGGAAAGCTGCACCGCGCTGGTGGAGCATCATGACGGAGGCTGGGAATTGCTGCACTTCCAGCCGCACGACGTAAAAGCGCCGGAACCGGTGGCCGAAGCCGCAAAGATGCGCGTGGTGGCGTGAGGCGCTGCTAGTCGGCCTTCACCCGTTCTTTCCAGGCGAGGGTGATCTAAATGCGCTTACCGTTCTGGCCGCTTGACTTCCGCGCCAGACGCCGCCACGCAGCAGCATGAGTTCTGTCCTGAAGGCCATTCTTGGCCCCACCAATACCGGCAAGACGCATTACGCCATCGAGCGGATGACGGGCTATGGCACCGGCATGATCGGCCTTCCGCTGCGCCTGCTTGCGCGCGAGGTGTATGACCGCGTGGTGGAGCGCAAGGGCGCGGCCCATGTTGCGCTGGTCACGGGGGAGGAGCGGATTGTTCCGCCTACGGCGCGCTATTGGGTCTGTACCGTGGAATCCATGCCGGTGGAGAAACGCGTCGACTTTGTCGCCATCGACGAGATCCAGTTGGCCGAGGATGAAGACCGCGGGCATGTATTCACCGATCGTATCCTGCATCTGCGCGGCACGCATGAGACGCTGCTGCTGGGCAGTGACACGATGCGGCCCCTGTTGCGGCGGCTGGACCTGAATGCCGAGACCGAGCCGCGCGAGCGCTTTTCGGAGCTGCGCTATACCGGCCATGCCAAGATCACCAAACTGCCCAAGCGTACGGCCATCGTCGCCTTCAGCGCGGATGAAGTCTACGCCATTGGCGAATTGCTCCGCAGGCAGAAGGGCGGCGCTGCCATCGTGATGGGCGCGCTGAGCCCGCGCACGCGCAACGCCCAGGTGGCGATGTATCAATCGGGCGAGGTGGACTATATCGTCGCGACGGATGCCATCGGCATGGGGCTGAATCTGGATGTCGACCGGGTGGTGTTTGCCTCGCGGTCCAAATTCGATGGCCGTCGCCACCGTCTGCTGACCCCGGCCGAGTGCGCGCAGATTGCAGGCCGGGCCGGGCGCTTTCGCACCGATGGCGAGTTTGGCGAGACGGCGACCTGTCCGCCCATGGATGAAGACATGTGGCGTGCGATTGAGGCGCACCGTTTCGATCCTGTGGACCATATCCAGTGGCGCAATTCCGATCTCGATTTTTCCAGCCTGCGCCTCTTGATCCGCAGCCTTGAGAAACCGTCCGGCCATGCGGCGCTGATCCATAATCCACATGCGCTGGATGAATGGGTGCTGCGCCGGATGAGCGAGGATGAAGCTATCGGGCCGCATGTGGCGGGCGCGCGCAAGGTACGCCGTTTGTGGGATCTGGCGCGGCTGCCGGATTTCCGCAAGGCAGGCCCTGAAGGGCATGCGCGGCTGGTGCTGGGGCTGGCGGAAACGCTGGCCGATCCGGATGCGCGCCTCTCTGACAAGGGGCTGGAACGGCGGCTGGATGATCTTTCCTCGGTTCAGGGCGATATTGCGAAATTGCAGCAACGACTTGCCAATATCCGCACGTGGACCTATGCCGCACACCGGCCGGACTGGCTGGAGAACCCTGAAAAATGGCAGGATCGGACGCGGGAGATTGAAGACTCCCTGTCAGACGCGCTACACGAAGCGCTGACGGCCCGGTTTGTCGACCGGCGAACAACGGCCCTGCTGGCAAGTCTGAAGAAGGAAGACGCTCTCGTGACCGAATTGACCCCGGAAGGTGATGTCCGTGTGGAAGGCCATGTGGTCGGGCGCCTCAAAGGCCTGATTTTTGAACCCGTGCTGGATGCCCGCACGCTGGAAGGCAAGGCCGTGCGCAACGCAGCGCAGGCAGCTGTGCGCCCGCTGATCCTGGAGCGCCTGTCGCTGATCGTGGCGGCGCCGGATGATGCCTTCCGTCTGAATGATGAAGGCGAGATCGAATATATCAATTCCCCCGTCGCCCGTCTGATGAAGGGATCGGGCTGGATGGCACCGCGCGTCGAGATTTCCGGCGCTGTGGAAGTGGACCCGAATGAACGCGAGCCCGCTCGTCAGAGGCTGGAAGCCTGGGCGATGGCAGAGATTGCGCGCGTCCTGCCGACCCATGCGAAGCTGGCGAACGAGAAATCCGGCGAGGCACTGGAAGGCCTGGCGCGCGGGATTGCGTTTCGCGTGCTGGAAAGCGGTGCGGCGGTGGATCTGCGCCAGGATGATCCCAATCTGCGCCTCAGCGCCGAACAGCGCGAAGCCCTTAAAGGCATCGGCATTCGTGCCGGCCGGGTGGCCGCACATGTGCCGGACGCCCAGAAGCCTGCCGCGCAGCGCATGATTGCCATCCTGCGCGCGGTAGAGGCTGGTCAGCCTTTCCCGCTGGCCCCGGAGGGCGCAGGATCGTTCGCGCTGGACGGCACCTGGCCGGAAGAAGCGCTGGCGGCCAATGGCTATCTGCGCTTTGGCAAGCGGGCCGTGCGCGCAGACCTCGCCGAACGCCTCGGCTGGGAAATCGCCAAGCGCCGCAAGGAAGCCGGCAAGAATGCCTTCGCCATCGAGATTGATCTTGCTTCTGTCGTATCATGCCCGGCCGATGACTGGCCTGCAGTGCTGAAAGGCTTTGGTCTGGCCCCGGCAGAGAAGGACAAGGAAACCGGAGCGGTCACGCTTTGGCGCTATGCGTCGCGGGCACGTCCGGAAGAGGGCGGCGCAGCGCGAGGTTCCCGTCAGGGTGGCCAACGCGGCGGCGACAAGCCCGCTGGCGACATGGGGCAGGGCCGGAGCCCGAAAGGTCCGCGCGGGGCCAGACCTCAAGGCGGTCCGCAAGGCGGGCGTCATCAGGGCGGCAACCGGGGTGGCACTTCCAGGCAGCCTGACCCGAACAGCCCGTTTGCGGCGCTGGCTGTCCTGTTGCCGGACCAGAAACCGGCCCAGCCCAAGCCAAAGAAGAAAAAGAAGAAGCCAAGAGACAATCAGCAGGGTGGCGCGGCGAAGGCGGCCTCTTCTGACTCCAGCTTTGTGTACAAACCCTTTCAATGAGCGAGGCGGTCACGCTGCGCATTGATGTGTGGTTGTGGCGCGCGCGCTTTTTCAAAACGCGGACCCTGTCAGGCGCTCATGTCCGAAAATCCGGCATACGGCTTTCACGGAATGGTCAGACACGGCGTGTAGACAAGCCGGGAACCGCAATCTGTGTGGGGGATATTGTCACTCTAGCCAGAGGGGCGCATATCACGACCATAGAGGTGCTGGACCTTGGAATACGGCGCGGCCCACCGGAAGAGGCGGCGGCACTGTACAGGACGCTGGAGGCTGACCGATGATGAATGCGCTGAAAAACCTGTTTCGCGCCAAGACCCCGGCAGAAAAGCCGATGGACCCACAGGTCGCCGCAGCGGCCCTGCTGGTTGAGGCGGCTCTGTCAGATGGTGTCTATGTGAACATGGAAAGCGATGTCATCGCGGAAATCCTGCTGGAAGCCTTCCAGTTCGATGCCGACAAGGCAGATGCTGTGCTGGCTGAGGGCGAGGCCCTGGCCGAAGAGGCGGTCGGCTCTCACCAGTTCACAAAACATGTGAAGAAGCTGGCGATTGAAGAGCGCGTCTCGATCATTGAAGGGCTTTACCGCGTGGCGCTGGCTGATGGCGAGAAAAGCGACATTGAAGACGCCTATATCCGTCACGTCGCTTCGCTGCTGCATGTCGATGATATCCTTCGCGCACAGGCCCGTCAGTCCGCAGAAGCCCGCATGCCTGACCAATCCTGAACAGTGCTGTCAGAAGGTCTCATTGACATGAGGCCTCCTGCGCGCCATTTCGCCCCTGCACAATTTCTCAGAAGGCCCCTGCTCATGACTTATATTGTCGTCGACGCCTGTATCCGCTGTAAATACATGGATTGCGTCGAGGTTTGCCCGGTCGATTGCTTCTATGAAGGCGAAAACATGCTCGTCATCCATCCGGATGAGTGCATTGATTGCGGTGTGTGCGAGCCGGAATGCCCGGTTGAGGCCATCAAGCCAGACACCGAGGACGATCCGGACGGCAAATGGCTGAAGCTGAACAGTGAGTATGCCAAGACCTGGCCAAACATCACCCGGATGAAGGAACCGCCTGAAGATCGGGAAAAATTTGCGCAGGAAACGGGTAAACTGGAGAAATATTTCAGCCCTCAGCCAGGGACTGGCGACTGATTGTCCGTCTCCGGACGCCCTGTATTTGCTGCACTTCTCAACAAAAGTTACAGAAAAGCCATGCGCGGTTAACTTTAGATTTGGTCAACACTTGGCCGTATGTGTTGAAAAACCTGCACATTTATGCTAGTGTTCAGACTTGAGTAATAACTGACAAGAGCCGAAATCATCACCTCAGCCGTCATAGTGGCCGGACTGGGACGATTTTTATCGGCTCGTTACTGCGTAGAAAAGGGCGATACCTAACATGGCTAAAAAAGCATCTGCGGAACTGGCGTTTGAGGTGGGTCAGAGCGTCGTTTATCCCGCACACGGGGTGGGCAAGATCACAAGCGTCGAGAAGCAGACTGTGGCCGGGATGGACCTGGAAGTCTATGTAGTATCCTTCGATCAGGACAAGATGATCCTGCGGGTTCCGACAAACCGCGCTGAGGCGTCCGGTATGCGCGCCCTGGCTGGCTCCAAGCTGGTCGATGACGCGCTGAAGACGCTGGGCGGCCGTGCCCGCATCAAGCGCACCATGTGGTCGCGCCGCGCACAGGAATATGAAGCCAAGATCAATTCCGGTGATCTGATCTCCATCGCGGAAGTCGTGCGCGACCTGCACCGCGGCGAAGACCAGCCGGAACAATCCTATTCCGAGCGTCAGCTCTATGAGAGCGCGCTGGACCGTATGGCCCGCGAGCTCGCCGCTGTCGAAAACATCGACAAGGGTGACGCCATGGAAAAACTCGCCAAGTCGCTGGCGAAGAAGAAGGTTGCAGCATAGGGCGTAAGCCCGAACGCGCATCATGCAGAACCCCGGATCGCTCTCGCGGTCCGGGGTTTTTCTTTGGGTGGAGTTTGCCGGCCTTGCCGTGTTTCGGTGCTGAACAGTCTGCCGCACGAACGTACCGCATTAAGTGTGCGCTGCCGACAATATTAGGCGGGAAGGGCCTGCATGACCGCTGAGGCCCCGAAAGTAAACATACTGCGCGCTCGCCTTTACGAAGTCGCGGTTTCTGGCAGGTCCTGTTAACCATACGGCAAAGTCCGCGGTGCAGTCTTTCTCCGTTGCCGGATGTTCCGGCGGCAGATGGGTGCCTTCGCTGACACGGGAAAATTCCCGGGGGCGGGGCAGGGTGACAGGAGAAACAAGATGCCCTTCTCGGATATTGAAATTAAGCCCGGTGGCCTGCTGGATCGTGATGCCGCCGCTGAAGAATTCTATCAGGCAGGCCTCGCCTGTGCCGCAGGCCTGGAATCGGATATCGATCTGATCGCCGCGCACAAATGGTTCAATCTGGCCGCCGCCAAGGGCCATGAAGATGCCAAGCTGCAGCGCCAGGAGATGGCCGACATGCTGAGCACGGACGAAGTGAAAGTGGCGCTGTCTGCTGCCCGCGACTGGCTGAAGCTGGCCCATTAATACCATTCAGGCCAGCTGCCCGGGACGGGGTGCCGGCCTGAATGCTTCTTACGCCTAGCTGATGCGGCGGTCCTGGTCTTTCCAGTAAGGCTCGCGCAGATCCTTACGGAGGATTTTGCCGGATGGGTTGCGCGGAAGGCCTTCCAGAAATTCGATGGATTTCGGACATTTGTACCCGGCAATCCGTTCGCGCGCATAGGCGAGAATGCTTTCTGCCGTTGGCGTTTCGCCGGGCTTTGGCACGATCAGCGCCTTGACGGCCTCGCCCCATTTTTCGTCCGGGACGCCGATGACGGCGACATCCGCGACGCCCGGATGACCGAAGATCGCATTCTCCACTTCTGCCGGATAGACATTTTCCCCTCCGGAGACGATCATGTCCTTCACCCGGTCATGGATGTAGAGAAATCCGTCCTCGTCGAAATAGCCTGCATCGCCGGTTCGGAAAAAGCCCTCTGCATTGATGGCATCCCGCGTTGCGTCGTCTCTGTTCCAGTATCCCTTCATGACAAAAGGAGACTTGATGGCGATCTCGCCAACCTCGCCTTGCGGCACAGGATCTCCGTTCGCGTCCAGACAACGCACGATGGTGGACGGGTAGGGCACACCACAGGAGCGGAGCTTGCCCCATGACGGATCATGCGCTTCGGGCGGCAGATAGGTGGCGCAGCCGGCTGTTTCGGTTAGACCGTAAAGCTGTGTGAAGCGGGCCCCCATAATTTGCTTGGCTTCCAGCAGCAGGCTCTCCGCGATGGGAGAGGCGCCATAGAACACCTGCTTCATGCTGGACCAGTCAATCTGGCGCACATTCGGCATCTGCGTCAGCATCAGGATCACGGCCGGCACCCAAAAGGCATGGGCGATCCTGTGTTCCGGGATCAGCTTCAAGATCAGCTGCGGGTCAATCTCGCGCAGCACCACGGCCTTCGCACCCTGCGCGGCGGTCAGGATGCCGATATTCACGCCTGCCACATGGAATAGCGGCATGGCGTTCATCACGGCCTCGCCGACACCGTAGCTGGCCCATTCGAGGCGACCGGCCTGATCGAACACGGCGTGATAATTGCCATTGGTCAGCTGCACACCCTTGGGCAGACCAGTCGTACCGGAAGTGTAAAGCTGGATGACATCATCCGTATCCAGTGTTTCCAGGTCGGGGGCGATGTCGTCCTGGTTGTCGCGCCAGGCATTATAGGTCGGCCAGTCGCCATGGGGCTCATCAATCGCGATGATATGCTGAACGTCCGGCAGCTCGGTGCGGATCTTGTCGATCATGTCGTAGAAATCACGACCAACGAACAGGACCTTCACATTGGCGTCCGAAAGGATGAACTTTACTTCCGGTGCGGCGAGGCGTGTGTTGACGGCTGTCATCACTGCGCGGGCCTTGGCAGCCCCGAACAGCATCTCGTAATAGGCGGCGGTGTTCTTTGCCAGATAGCCGATCCGGTCATCGGGGGAGGCGCCAAGGGCGATCAGGCCATTGGAGACCTGGTTGGAGCGCGTTTCCAACTGGGCAAAGCTGGTGGTTTCCCCTTCAAACCAATAGGCGTCATCCTGTGGACGAATGCGCGCCTGCACCCCCGGGATGTCGGCTATATGGGGCATTGCCTCCACGTCTATCATGTTTTCCTCCGATACTTGTCTTGTTCTTTTTGAAATATCTTGTTTGACGGGAATAAATTGTCGGAAGCGAGCTTTTTGTCAAATAGGTTGACATTCGGGCGTGAGGGAAACTCCGAACTTATCCGTTCTCTTTCAGGCAAAGATTTATGTCTTAATGGTCGCGGCGCAAGCCATTGCCTTGAAGTCTTGCCGGTAATCGGCCACATCCCATGACATGACTGTACAAACCACATCGCCCGACGCCGCCCTTGCTGAAACCATGCTGGAGATGGGTCGCCGCGCCCGTGCCGCTTCCCGCGCCCTGGGGCGCAAGACCCCGGAAGACCGCACCCGCGGCCTGAAGGCCGTCGCGGCTGCCATTCGCGAGACTGCCTCCACAATTCTGGATGCCAATGCCAAGGATATGGATGCCGCCCGTGAGAAAGGCCTGGACGCGGCCATGCTGGATCGGCTGGCCCTCAACCCGGAGCGCCTGGAAGGCATCGCTGCCAGCGTCGAGACGGTTGCCGATCTGGGCGATCCGATCGGGCGTGAACTGGCGCGCTGGGAACGGCCCAACGGGCTGGAGATTTCCCGCGTGGCTGTGCCGCTGGGTGTTATCGGCATCATTTATGAAAGCCGTCCGAATGTGACGGCTGATGCAGGCTCGCTGTGCCTGCGCTCCGGCAATGCGGCGATTCTGCGTTGCGGTTCCGAAAGCACGAATTCCTCACGTGCGATCATTGACGCCATGCAGGGCGCACTGATGAAAGAGGGGCTGCCGGAACATGCCGTTCAGCTGGTCATGACAACCGATCGCGCCGCTGTGGGCCATATGCTGGCCGGGCTGGAAGGCAATGTCGATGTCATCGTGCCGCGCGGGGGACGCAGCCTGGTCGAGCGCGTGCAACGCGATGCCCGCGTGCCGGTAATTGGCCACCTTGAGGGCCTCTGCCATGTCATCGTCGACAAGGATGCCGATCTGGACAAGGCCGTCTCCATTGTCGTCAACGCCAAGATGCGCCGCACCGGCATTTGCGGCTCTGCCGAGACGCTGCTGGTGGACGAGGCAGTTGCGGATGACATGCTACCCAGCATCGCGGCGGCTCTGATGGAAGCGGGCTGTGAACTGCGCGGCGACGCGCGGGCCCGCAAGATTGTACCCGAGATGAAAGAGGCCGTTGAGGCTGATTGGTCTACGGAATACCTCGCGCCGATTCTGGCCGTTGCCGTGGTGGATGACCTTGACGCCGCGCTGGACCATATCGGCACTTGGTCTTCCGGCCATACCGAATGCATCATAACGGAAGACGATGCGGCGGCAGAGAAATTTTTTGCGACCGTCGACAGCGCCATCCTGCTGCACAATGCTTCCACGCAATTTGCCGATGGTGGCGAGTTTGGCATGGGCGCAGAGATCGGCATCGCGACCGGGCGTATTCATGCGCGGGGGCCAGTCGGCGCCGAGCAGCTGACGACATATAAATATGTCGTGCGTGGATCGGGGCAGGTTCGTCCTTGAGCAGATTGGTCCTGCCGGGTCCGACAAAAGGGCTGCGCATCGGCCTGTTTGGTGGCAGCTTTCACCCGGCCCATTCCGGGCACTACCATGTGGCCTCAACCGCGATGAAGCGGCTGCAGCTGGATTGGGTCTGGTGGATCGTGGCGCGGGGCAATCCGCTCAAGACCGGGCACGGCGATTTTGACAAGCGTTTTGCCTCCGCCAAGGCAATGGCGCATGAGCCCCGCATGATTGTCACCGACATTGAGCGGCAGATGGGACTGACCTATACATATCAGACCCTTTCGACGATTGTGAGCGCTGCTCCGCAGGCAGATTTTGTCTGGCTGATGGGCGCAGACAATATGGTCGGCTTTCACCTCTGGGGGCAGTGGCAGCAGATCGCGCAACTGATGCCGATTGCCATTATTGCGCGGCCGGGTGTCGGGCCGGGGGCGCGCAACTCTCCCTTTGCGCGGCGCTTTGCGGCAAGCCGCATTCCGGAGGCGGCCGCCAAGACTTTGCCGGGCCGCACGCCGCCAGCCTGGGTTTATCTCAATGCACCGTTGGACCCGGCATCTTCCACCGCGATCCGGGAGAGTAGGGTATGACCCCTCTCAGTCCGGAAGACCTGGCGCGCCACAAACGCCACATCATGCTTAAGGAGATCGGCGGCCCCGGCGTGCAGAAGCTGCGCGCCGCGACGGTCTCCATTGTCGGGGCCGGGGCGCTGGGCGGACCGTTCGCCATGTTCCTGGCAGCGGCCGGCGTAGGCAAGCTGGAAATCTGGGATGATGACCATGTTGAGCGCTCCAATCTGCAGCGCCAGGTCCAGTTCGGGGAAGGGGACCTTGGCAAGTACAAGGCCGATGTCCTGGCTGCGCATCTGATGCGAGACCATCCGCATACGGTGGTTGAGCCCCGGCGCAAGCGCTGGGCCGATAGCGACGCGTTGCACGGGAGAATTCTGGTCGATGCGACCGATAATTTTGCGACCCGCTATGCTCTGAACCAGGTGGCGCATGCCAGCGCGCGCTACATGGTTCATGGTGCTGCAGCAGGCTGGCGAGGCCAGGTGAGCGTGTTTGCCTCCGGCCGCACGGGCGACGCACCTTGCTATCAATGTTGGGTTCCGGAAACCCCGCCGGACGCCGAAGCCTGTGACGAGGTGGGTGTGGTGGGGCCAGTGACCGGCATGGTGTCGACGGCGATGGCGCTGGAAGTAATCAAGCTGGTCACTGGCGCCGGCAGCCCCCTGATCGGGCGCATTCTTCTTCTGGATGGACTGTCTGCAACCCCAAGGACAATCGGCCTGAGACGCGATGCTGCCTGTCCGGTCTGTAATCAGCTGCCAGCCATTTGACTTGTCCCCCCGGCGCAGGCTTAGTGCCGCGACGTAGATTTGCTTACAGGGGAGATTCGCGACGTGTTCAGACGATTTCTTGTCGTTCTTCTGACGGTGGGGGTCATTCTGACGGCCGGATGGTACATGCTGAAACGGCCCGACATTTCCTACAACACGCTGGAATCCGTCTACTCCTATAATGACAGTCGCTTTCTGAAATCGGGCGGAGAAACCCAGATTCATTTCCGGGATATCGGTCCGCGTGATGCACCTGTCATCGTGCTGGTGCACGGCTATGCGGCGTCCATGCACACTTGGGATGACTGGGTGAAGCGCCTGCGCCGGGATTACCGCGTGATCAGTCTGGATCTGCCGGGGCATGGCCTGTCGCGCTGTGTCGACAATAACGCCATTGGCATCGAGCAATTCGTCGATACGGTAGACCGGGTTGTGACGACAGTGGATGTGCGCAATTTTACCTTGGTGGGCAGCTCCATGGGCGGGCATTCGGCTTGGGCCTATGCGCTGGAATATCCGGAAAAGCTGGACGCGCTGGTCCTGGTCGATGCTGCAGGCTGGCCGGATGAAAAGGGCGAAGGCGACAGTGATCCGCTTATCTTCAAATTGCTGCGCAATGGCGTTGCGCGCAAACTGATGAAGGATCTCGATATGTCGGCGCTGATCCGTTCTGGCCTTGAGAAGAGCTTTGCGGATCCGGCGCTGGTCGATGATCCCATGGTGGAGCGCTATTCCGCCCTGTCACGTGCGCCTTGCCATCGTGAGGCCCTGCTGAAGCTGATGAGCGGCGCGACGACGCGCGTGCCGGCGACGTCGGAAGCACTGGCCAGAATCTCCGCGCCCACGCTGGTGATGCAGGGAGAGGTCGACAATCTGGTGCCGGCCGCACATGGTCGCAAATTCGCCGAGGCCATTCCGGGCGCAGAGCTGAAACTCTATCCGAATGTCGGGCATATTCCGCAGGAAGAAATTGGCGAAATGTCCGCAGACGATCTGAGGGCGTTTCTGGCCGAGGTGTATGCGCCAGCATTACCGGCAGAGGCCTCTGCACCTACGGAAGGGGAATGATGTCGCAGCTGTGAAACCGGGCTCTGCGCTGATGCGTAAATGCTTCAAAGGAGACACATTACATGCGCATCGTTCTGTCCGTCATCGCCGCTGCCCTTCTGACAGCCTGCACCAGCCAGCCGGATTACCGGGAAGAAACCACGCCGCCGCCAACCGTCTCGTCTGTGGATTTGCAGCGCTATACTGGCCTCTGGTACGAAATTGCCCGCTATCCGAACAGTTTTGAGCGCAATTGTACCGGCGTGACCGCAGAATATGTGTTGAATGAGGATGGGACGGTTGCCGTCACCAATACGTGCTTCAGAAACTCTGTTAATGGCGAGAAGGATGTGGCCGAAGGGCGCGCGCGTGTCGTGGATGGCTCCAACAACAGCAAGCTGAAAGTGAAGTTTGCGCCAGCCTGGGTGCCTTTTGCCGAAGGGGACTACTGGATCCTCGCATTGCAAGATGACTATTCCGCATCCCTCGTCGGTAGCCCGGATGGCAAATATCTCTGGATTTTGGCACGTGAGCCTCAGTTGGAGTCCGGCACGCTTGATGCCTTAAAAGAGCGTGCAAAAGAGCTGGGATATGACATGGCTCCGCTGGAGATGACGGTTCAGTCACAACAGGGGTGACGGGATTTGCGGGCTCTGATACGCGAAGGGAATGAGCCTGCCTGACCTTGATGACCGCAATTTCGACGCCGAGCGCCAGCACTGGATTTCCGTGCGGGTGTACTATGAAGACACAGACTTCACCGGCATGGTCTACCACGCCAACTATCTGCGCTTTTTCGAGCGCGGACGATCAGACCATCTGCGTGATGCAGGCATTTCGCATCAATCCCTGCTGGACCGCGAAGACCCGGCGGCGTTTACGCTGACACGGGTCGAGGTCGACTATAAAAAGGCCGCGCGGGTGGATGATCTTCTGCATATCCGCACGCGCTATATCGGCATGGAAGGCCCGCGTATCCGCTTCTCGCAGACCTGCTTTCGCGGCGAGGAAGTGATTGCAGAGGGCGAGATCACGGCCGTGATGATCCATGCCGATGGCCGTCCGCGCCGCCCGATCCGGGAATTGGTGAAACATTTGGAAGATTATCGCTGGATCGCGCCTGAGGCGTGACGGGCGAGGCTTTGCGCCCTTAGCTTGGGCTTAACGCCCCGGATCGCGTCTTTTCCTGATCAAGCTGAAGTCTTTATTGGATCTTCCGGATTTTTGGCCACGATTCATTAACAAAGCGCGCCTAACGGTTAACCAAGCTGCGGAAACTGGCGATTCTGCCCCGTTTCTGCCGGATTTGACGTTGATGAAGAGGGGCCGGTCCCGGGCGGGATACGGTTGCTCACCCATGACCCGTAATAAGGAGCGTTAGCCCTAATGGAATCAGAAGCGATTGGCACCGCCGCGAGTCACACAGATTTCTCGCTGATTAGCCTGATAATGGCGGCTGACCCCATTGTTAAGCTTGTTCTCTTGTTTCTCCTCCTGGCCTCTGTCTGGTCCTGGATGGTGATTGGCGAAAAGCTGTTTTCTCTAGGAAGTCTGCGCCGCAAGGCCAAGCAGTTCGAGGAAGCATTCTGGAGCGGCCGTACGGAAGATTTCGACATGCGGCCTGGTGTTGGCGGCAATGATGCGGCCAGCCGAGTATTTGCCTCGGCGGCGCGCGAATGGTCCGATGCAAAGCGCATTACTGCCACCCCGGAAGAGGCTGCTGCGATTGTCAGCCGCGCTGAGCGCTCCATGCGCGCGAGCGTGGATCGCGAGTTGGGCAAGGCTGGCAACGGTCTTGGCATTCTGGCTACGATCGGTTCGGCCTCTCCCTTTATCGGCCTGTTCGGTACGGTGTGGGGTATCATGAATGCCTTCCTCAACATTGCGGAAAAGCAGGATACCAGCCTCGGCACCGTTGCGGGCCCTATTGCCGAAGCTCTGTTTGCGACCGGCATGGGCCTCGTCGCCGCTATCCCAGCTGTTATCTTCTACAACAAATTCACCGGCGACCTGACCAAGCTGGGCGACCAACTGGACGCATTCTCCCAGGATGTCCTTGTCCGCCTGTCACGCCGGGCATCTGATAGCGCGAGGGACTAGGCGATGGGTCTGATCCTTGGTTCAGGAGGCAAGGGCGGACGTCGGGGGCGGCGCGCGCTGAATGCCGAAATCAATGTGACGCCCTTTGTGGACGTCATGCTGGTCTTGCTGATCGTGTTCATGATCACCGCGCCGCTTCTGGTACGCGGTGAGGAAGTGAACCTGCCGAAGACCAGTTCCGGGCCATTGCAGACAAATCCGCAGGAAGACCCGTTGGCCATCTCCATCCGCGAGAATGGCGATGTTTTCATCCAGACAACCAGGATTGAGGATCTGTCTTCGCTTGGGCCCCAGTTGCAGGCAATCATTGGCGAAGGCTATGATCAGCCAATCTATCTGCGCGGCGATGAGAACACGCCCTATGGACGCATCATGGATGTGACCGCAGAGATCCGGGCAGCTGGCTATACGCGCGTATCCTTTGTGACTGAACAAAAGAAGAAGTAGGAGCGACCCGCCCCAAATGCTTCGCGGCTTCACCATCTCGACTGTGTTGCATGCCACCGTGCTTGCGGCTGCGGTGTTGACCTGGCCGCAGCGCAAGAGCGAGTGCGACCGGCAGATTGAACGGCTGGAACGCGAGGAGCCAGGCCTGTCGCAGGTCGATATCCTGATGCGCCTGCCGCAATGCGCCAGCGCGATAGATGTGCCGATCGACATTGTCGATATTGGTCTGGTGACGGACATTGCCCCGGTCCGAAAGGCAGATGTGCCACCGGAGGAAGAACCCGAAGAGACCGAGCCGGAAGAACAGCCGGACCCTGTTGAAGAAGACGCCGAGATTGTCGACGAGCCGCCTGAAGAGCAGCCCGATGAAGTCAATGAGACGCGTGAAAGCGAACCTCAGGAAGAGAAAGTCGTTGTTGAGGACCCGGAAGCCGAGCCCGAGCAAGAGCCGGAACCGGAGCCCAAGAAGGAAGAGCCGCCCAAGCCGAAAGACAAGCCGAAGCTGATTGAAAAGCAGAAGCCCAAGGCGGAAAAGGATGATCTGGATTTCCTGAATGATTTTGAAGACATCCTGAAAGATAAGGCGCAGGACCAGCGCAAGGTCGCGCGCGAAGAGGCGCCTCCGCCAATCAACAAGCCGGTGCTGAAGGATGTGCAGGAGCCCCGCAAGGGGGCAGGGGAGCGCCGTGGCAACACAGCGTCTCTGCAAGCCGCGATGCGCCGCCAAATCGGCTATTGCTGGAATGGCATTGATGATCTGCCCAAGGATGACCAAATTGATGTCGTTATTCGCGTTAAACTGAATATTGACGGTTCCCTTGACGGAGACGCGCGCCTGGTGTCACCACGGTCGATACCGGTTGGCCGCAGAGGCGTGGTGGTTCAACGGGCCCTGACGGCTGTGCGCCAATGCGCAAACTATCAGCTACCAGCAGATGACTATGAAGAGTGGAAAGACATTGTGGTCACGGTCGGGCCACTCGAATAACCGAATGAGTACTCCAGGGAGAGTTTGATAATGACCCGTATTCTGACAATGCTGATGCTGGCGGTTTTCATGCCGCTTAGCCTGGCCCTGCCTGCCGCCGCGCAGCTGCAAGTGCGGGTCGATGAAGGCAACTTCAAACCCACACCGCTGGCCATTCCGGACTTTGAAGTTCGCGGCGAGAATGCAGAAATGGCGCAGAATATTGCGGATGTGGTGCGCGCCGACCTGGAATCGACCGGCCTGTTTGACATCCAGAACCCCGCCTCCTTCATCCAGAAGGATTTGTCGATCGACGTTCAGCCACGCTTCCCTGACTGGCGCATCATTCAGACCGAAGGTCTGGTTGTTGGTGCGTATGAGGAGCTTCCTGACGGCAAGATCGCCGTTTCCTTCCGCTTGTGGGATGTGTATGGCGGGGAAGTGATGCGCATCAATGGCCAGCCGGGCCGCCGCCTAACTACGACGCCGGACAATTGGCGCCGTATCGCGCACAAGATTGCTGACTCCATCTATACGCGCCTGACCGGGGAAGACCCGTATTTCGACACCCGTATCGTCTATATCGCCGAGACTGGCCCGAAGACGGAGCGCGTCAAGCGTCTCGCCATCATGGATTCCGATGGCGCCAACCAGCAATATCTGACGCCGGGCACGAATACGGTGCTTACCCCGCGCTTCAGCCCATCTGCCCAGGAAATCACCTACATGTCCTATGAAGGGGGCCGCCCGCGCGTGTACCTCTTCAATATCGAGACGGGCCGCCAGGAACTGCTCGGCAACTTCCCGGGCATGACTTTCGCGCCGCGTTTTTCCCGTGATGGGCAAAGCGTGCTGCTGACGCAGGCACAGGGCGGTAACTCCGAAATCTATCTGATGAATCTGCGCACGCGCCAGTCGCGCCGCCTGACAGACCATCCGGCGATTGATACTTCGCCCTCCATGTCTCCGGACGGCCGTGCGATCGTGTTCACGTCAGATCGTGGTGGCAGTCCGCAGCTTTATATCATGAATACCGATGGCAGCCCGCGGACCTGCCCGTCAGGCGGTCGTGACGTGGCCTGCCGTATCACCTTCAACAAGGGCCAGTATTCCACGCCGGTCTGGAGCCCGCGTGGCGATCTGGTGGCATTCACCAAGCAGCTCGGCGGTCGCTTCTACATCGGCGTCATCGGAATTGACGGTAAGGGCGAACGTCTCCTGACCGAATCCTACCTGGATGAGGGGCCGGACTGGTCCCCCAACGGGCGTGTCATCGTATATTTCCGCGAAAGCCGCCCTGGCGCAGGTCCGCAGCTCTGGTCGGTTGACCTTTCCGGCCGCAATGAGCGCCGTGTCCAGACCCAAACGGATGCCTCTGACCCCGCCTGGTCTCCACTTTTGGAGTAATTTTATAATAATTTCATAGGTTTCGCCCTCGGATTTTCGTCCGGGGGCGTTGCTTTTTTGAGACATATGGTGGAAATAGGTATCAATTGGGTCGGCAGCTATGTTTCCGCCCGATTGTTGCCCGAATTCTGTCAGAATATGGAGACAGATAGCCGCTACATCCGGCACAACGTTGACAAACGCGAGCCGTAAGGCGTCAAATAGCACTCAGGACATCCAGGGGAGTCTGATTAGCAATGAAAACCACTCTTAAAATTACTGCCGCAGCAGCGGTTGTGCTCGCGGTCGGCGCGTGTGCGTCCAAGCCTGAGCCTGTCGAACAGGTTGAGGAGAAAGCACCCGTTGAGGTCGTGGACAACACGCCCACCGTGACCGAGCCGGTCGACACCAAACCGGTAGGCCCGACGGGCCCGGTTGCCGGTTCGCTCGAAGATTTCCGCGTTAACGTTGGTGAGCGCGTATACTTTGACCTGAACGGCTATCGCCTCGACAGCGACGACCAGGAGATCCTGAAGCGTCAGGCTGCTTGGCTCGAATCCTATCCGGCTGTACGCATTCTGGTTGCAGGTAACTGCGATGAGCGCGGCACACGCGAATACAACCTGGCACTGGGCGAGCGTCGCGCGTCCATCGTGAAGGACTATCTGGTCAGCCTGGGCGTTAACCCGTCCCGCATCGACACGATTTCCTACGGCAAAGAGCGCCCGATCGCTGCTGGCTCTGATGAGCAAGCATGGGCCCTGAACCGTAACGGCTTCACGCAGCTTGTTTCCGGCACAACCAGCTAGGTTTCTGCCGCGAATACCTTACACTATGCAGCCGGGTGCCTTATTTTGGCCCCGGCTGTTTTTGTATGTTCGCCCGCATAGTTCCGGAGGCCTGTTTTCATGTTCAAAGCTCCCGCACTCGTCCTGGCTGGTTTCTGCCTTCTTGCAAGTCCCGCCATGGCCCAGCGCAGCGCACCCATTACGCAAGGGGTCACAAGTTCAGACCTCGCCAATCAGGTTGCCCAAGCGCGCCAGCAAAGCGCCGAGGTGCGGGTTGAGGTGAATGGCCTGACCGGAGATGTCATGCAGCTGACAGGCCGGGTCGAGACCCTGGAATTCCAGTTGCAACAGGCCCGCGAAGAAAATGCGAATTTGCAGCGCGACAATGAAACCCTTGTGGATGAATTGGACGAGATGCGCGCTCAGCTGGAGCAACAGTCTCGCGTGCTGGCCTCCCTGCAGACCTATCTCTCCTCTGCCGGCATCATGCCGGAGACAGACATGATGCCGGGTGCAGCAGGCGACTTTTCCGCGCCGTCTTCGTCTGACGGGCTGTCGGCCCGCACGGATGCTGGCGCGTCGTCCGATATGCGCCCGTTGACAACTGATGGCAGCCCTGCCGAGGCGACAGGCCCGAAACGCCTTACGCCGGGACAGATGGCCGGGGATATCAGCGGCCAGGACAATCTTCCGGAAGGCAGCCTGGGCACGCTACCGGCCAGTGCACTGCCTGGCGAAGCAGGCCCGCTCTTTGCCATGGCGAAGTCCAAGCTTATCCAGTTTGACTATGCTGGCGCCGAAGAGGCGTTTCGCGCTTTCCTCGACAAGTTCGGTGATGATCCGCAGGCCGGCGAAGCCCATTACTGGCTGGGTGAGGCGCTGTACCAGCAGAAGGCCTATGCTGACAGCGGCGCTGCCTATACGACGATGATCCGCTCCTATCCGGAAGACCCGCGCGCACCGGATGCGCTGGTCAAGCTGGCCCGTGCGATGCGCTTGATTGGCGACAAGGACAAGGCGTGCCTTGCGCTGGATACGCTGCCGAAGCGTTATCCGAATGCTTCTGGCGTCACGCGTGATCTGGCCGCTGTCGAGCGGACCAAATCCGGCTGCATCAATTAGATTCTTCAGACGGGTTCGATGAACGCTTTTGACCGGCTCTGCGGCTCTGCCATAGGGCCGGTTGGGATTGCGGTGTCAGGGGGAGGGGACTCCCTCGCGCTCCTTCTGCTGGCGCAAAAATGGGCGAGGGCAAAAGGGCGGCATCTGATTGCCTTCACGGTTGACCATCGCCTACGACCCGAAGCCGCCGAGGAAGCGGCAGGCGTTGCGGCGCTGTGCGGGCGGTTGCATATCCCCCACCAGACCCTTGTCTGGAATAGGCCTGCGGGGAAGCAGGCGGCGGCTCGCCGGGCTCGGCATGCGCTGATGGCGACAGAATTGAAGGCGCGCGGCGGCACGCATTTGATGCTGGGTCATACGGAAGACGATCAATGCGAAACCTTTCTAATGCGCGCGCGTCAGGGGTCCACATGGTACGGCTTGGCGGGCATGCAGCCGGTCTCGCTGTCTCCTGTCTGGCCAGAAGGGCAGGGCATCCTGCTGGCACGGCCAGTGCTCGGCTACAGCCGCGAAGCCTTGCGGCACGTTCTGCTGGAAGCGGGGCAGTACTGGGTGGATGACCCGTCAAACGCCAACCCTGTCTACGAGCGTGTGCGCGTGCGGGCCCTGCTGGCCAGACACCCACGTCTGAAGCGGGGCATTCTTGCCTCTCAGGCAAGGCTGCAGCAGCTGAGACGGCTGGAAGAGCGGGCCATGGGGCGCTGGATTGAGCATAATGTTAAGGCGAACGCCGAGGCCGGCCGGTTTGAGATCTCGCTGGGCGGCTTACCCTTGGAACGGGCCGAAAGGCTGATCAGCCTTCTGATCCAGATTATTGCCGGACGGGAAGTACCGCCGCGACGCGATGGGGTTCAGCCGCTCGTCGCACACCTGATCAGCGAGCACCGCTTTGAGGGCGCTACTCTGGGCGGTGCCTTGATCTATCGCAAGTCTGGGCTGATCCAGCTGTCTGCCGAGCCTGCTGTAACCGGGCCAGAGGCTGATTTTGGCCGAGCCGAGGCCCGTCTGGGGGCGATTATGGCGCTCTACTGCGGTCAGACGTGACAAATCAGCTATATTAAGACCAAAGGAGTCGTTTTCCTGTAACAAGACCCCTATGTTATTGTGGAAACATCCGAACCTGAAGCGAGACGCGATATGAACGTCAGGAACCTGGCTATTTGGGGCGCCATTGCCCTGCTTGTTATCGGCATGGCAGTTGCCATGGGCGGTAATTCCGAGTCGGCCGGTGCGAAAAAGGCCCAATTGTCCGAGATCAACGAGTTGATCATGAATGGCTCGGTGACCGAAGCGACACTCGGTAATGAGCGCATCGTCGTTCAGACAACCGATGGCCGCACGCTACAAAGTGAACTCCGCGTCTTTGACACCCGCACACAGGACTATCTGGAAGAGCATAATGTGCCTTTCACCGTGGATGCCGACAGCGGGCAGAACGGCTTTGCGTCTCTCATTTTTTCCATCCTGCCGATTATCCTGATTGTCGGCTTTGTCTTCTTCATGATGCGCCAGATGCAGTCTGGCGGCGGGCGCGGCGCGATGAGCTTCGGCAAGAGCCGGGCGCGCCTACTGACCGAGAAACATGGCCGCGTCACCTTTGATGATGTGGCTGGTGTGGATGAAGCGAAGGAAGAATTGCAGGAGATTGTCGAATTCCTGCAGGACCCGTCCAAATTCCAGCGCCTTGGTGGCAAGATTCCGAAAGGCGCGCTGCTGGTGGGCCCTCCGGGCACTGGTAAGACGCTGCTGGCCCGCGCTGTTGCGGGGGAGGCTGGCGTGCCCTTCTTCACGATTTCCGGCTCTGACTTTGTCGAAATGTTCGTCGGCGTTGGTGCCAGCCGTGTGCGCGACATGTTCGAGCAGGCCAAACGCAGTGCGCCCTGTATCATCTTCATCGACGAGATCGACGCTGTGGGCCGCTCCCGCGGGGCCGGTCTGGGCGGCGGTAATGATGAGCGCGAGCAAACGCTGAACCAGCTGTTGGTCGAAATGGATGGCTTTGAGGCCAATGAAGGCATCATCATCATGGCCGCAACCAACCGTCCGGACGTTCTGGACCCGGCGCTGCTGCGTCCTGGCCGGTTCGACCGTCAGGTCACCGTCGGCAATCCCGACATTATAGGTCGCGAGAAGATCCTGCGCGTTCACATGCGCAATGTGCCGCTGGCCAAAGATGTCGACGCTAAGGTGATTGCGCGCGGCACGCCCGGCTTTTCCGGTGCAGACCTTGCCAACCTTGTGAACGAGGCGGCCTTGCTTGCGGCTCGTCGCGGCAAACGGGTCGTAGCAATGCAGGAATTCGAGGATGCCAAGGACAAGGTGCTGATGGGCCCTGAAAAGCGCTCCATGGTCATGTCCGAAAAGGAAAAGGAACTGACCGCCTGGCACGAGGCTGGCCACGCCATCGTGGCGCTGAAAGTGCCCGTGGCCGATCCGGTTCACAAGGCAACCATCATTCCGCGTGGCCGTGCGCTGGGCATGGTGATGCAGCTGCCCGAAGACGACAAGATGTCGATGTCCAAGATCGAAATGACCTCTCGCCTGGCCATCATGATGGGTGGCCGTGTGGCGGAAGAGCTGAAATTCGGCGACGACAATGTCACCGCCGGCGCAGCTTCTGACATCCAGCAGGCTACGCGTCTGGCGCGGGCCATGGTGACGCGCTGGGGCTTTGCCGAAGCGGTCGGCCCGGTCGATTATGGCGATGATCAGGGGGATGTGTTCCTGGGCCAGCAACTGATGCAATCCTCTCATGTGTCTGAAGAGACTTCCCGCAAGATCGAGGAAGAAGTTCGCAAGCTGATCCAGACCGGCATGGATGATGCCCGTCACATCATGACCGAATACCGAAAGGACTGGGAAGCGATCGCGACCGGCCTTCTGGAATATGAAACGCTGAGCGGCCATGAAATCAATGAGCTGCTGAAGGGCAATCCACCTGAGCGTCCGGACTTTGGCGATGATGATTCCTCACCGGGCTCTGCCGTTCCGGTCATCGGCAAGCGGCGCAAGCCGAAGGGCGATGGCGGCCTGGGCGATCCGGAGCCGAACCCGGCCTGATCCAGCGGCAAGACTGTTTCATCAAGGCGCGTATCCCAAGGGTACGCGCCTTTTTGCTGCGCTGCGGAAATTCATGCTGCGCTGCAAAAAGCAGGAACGGAATCAAATATTAGCCTTTATGTGACCCTACAGAAAGAACGACAGACGACACAGGGAAGGGCTCATGTGTAATCAGCCCGTATATGTAACGCTGAATGATGGTGCGCATGCCGTTTTGCGACCGGCTGATATCCAGGATGAAGCCCGGTTTGCGCATCTTGTGGAGAATATGTCGGACCAGTCGCGCTATCTGCGCTTCTTTTCCGGTGTACGCCAGATCCCGCAAACCATCATCCATATGCTGGCCGATGCGGATGGGCACCGCCATATCGCCTGGGGCGCAGCAGAGGTTAACGCTCCGGGACACCCCTTCATCGCTGCGGCGCATGTTTTCCGGGACAGGGAAGACCCCACAAAGGGCGAACTCGCCATGGGTGTCCTCGACGCGCACCACTCACAAGGCCTGTCGCGCATGCTGATTGCCTGTCTGGCGCTGTGCTGCCGGGATGAGGGCGTCATTGCGCTGGAGGCTGAAACCCTGTCCGAGAACCGCAAGGCGAACAATCTGTTCCGCGACATTGGTGGCCATGTCGTGCGGGCAGGCCCGCCGACCATGCTGTGGAAATTCCATGTGGGGGAGGTGATCAGCCTTCTGCGTGCCATGGAAAGCCCGCGCGGTCTGCGCGAAGTGTTCCGTGTGAATGGCGCGGAAGATTAGAGGTAGGTTAGGGCAGCATCCACTATGCGGAAGAGGGCATAGCCAAAAACGGCGATGGCCCAGCGCCACGCGGCGACAGGCTGGGTCTGATATTGCAGTCCATCATATTTGTCCCAAATCACAAAGCCATCCTCGCCGAGGGCGCGGGCCTGCATGATATGTGTCAGCAAGTTGACCAGTGGCAGACCAAGAGCCCCATGCCCGCTAATATGGACATGCCGGTACGCTTCAGGCTGGCGGAGAAAGCCAGGCGCCTGCCAATCGCATTGCGCACGCGGATGCGCATCAGCGCCTTGCCGGGCGTATTGCCGAATTGGGAAATGCAGAACGCCTCCAGCAGCCAGAAGACCAGCATCTGCAGAACGAAATACCCGATCACAAAGCTCCAGCCCTCGAAATAGGCCTCTTCAAAGGGCCAGCCAAACAGGCCCACGCCAAGGCCAGAAAGCGCGCCTAGATGCGTGGTTCAGTATCCGCATGATAGCCAGGTGTCTTTGGCGTCGCGCCCAGCTCTTCGCCGAACACGTCAATGTCCGGAGTGGATGTCGATATCATTAAAAAAGCCCCCATCTGGCTCAACCCCAGATGGAGGCTAAATTGTTCATCCCGCAATGGGAAGCGAAGATTTTAGGAAACTCGCTCCACCATCATGTGCTTGATCTTGGCGATGGCTTTCGCCGGGTTCAGGCCTTTCGGGCAGACCTGCGCACAGTTCATGATCGTGTGGCAGCGATACAGTTTGAACGGATCTTCCAGATCGTCCAGACGCTCGCCCGTGGCTTCGTCGCGGCTGTCGATCAGCCAGCGATAGGCCTGCAGCAGCGCAGCCGGGCCGAGATACTTGTCGCCATTCCACCAATAGGATGGGCAGGAGGTGGTGCAGGAGGCGCACAGGATGCACTCGTAAAGGCCGTTCAGCTCTTCACGGTCTTCCTCTGACTGCTTCCATTCCTTCTCAGGCTCAGGTGTAACCGTCTTCAGGAAGGGCTGCACGTAGGCGTGCTGCGCGTAGAAATTGGTCAGGTCCGGGATCAGATCCTTCACTACCGGTTGCGAGGGCAGGGGAGCGATGGTGATCACGCCGCCCGGCAGCTCGTCAAAGCCCTTGGTGCAGGCAATTGTGTTCTGACCGGCAATGTTCATGGCGCAGGAGCCGCAAACACCTTCCCGGCAAGAGCGGCGGAAGGCCAGCGTCGGGTCAATATTGTTTTTGATGTAGAGCAGGACGTCCAGGATCATCGTGCCGGCGCGGTCCATGTCTACCCAATAGACATCCCAGCGGGGATTACCGCCTTCTTCCGGGCTGTAGCGATAGATCTTGAATTGACGCAGATTGGTCGCGCCTTGCGGCTTCGGCCAGGTCTTGCCTTTTTTCGGGGCGGACCCTTTGGGGAGTGTGAGCTGTACCATGTCGTGTTCGCCTTGATGTCCTAGTAAACCCGGGCCTTGGGCTCGATATAGCTGATCTCGTTGGACAGCGTGTAATCGTGCACAGGGCGGTAATCGAGGGTGACTTTGCCGCCGTCATCGCACCAGGCCAGCGTGTGCTTCATCCAGTTTGTGTCGTCACGTTCGGAGAAGTCTTCCCGGGCGTGCGCGCCGCGGCTCTCTTCACGGTTGGCTGCGCCATTCACGGTGACAGCCGCCTGCAGGATGAGATTGTCGAATTCAAGGGCTTCGACAAGGTCGGTATTCCAGACCATGCCGCGATCCTTAACATCTATGCCCGGGAGTTTCTTGAAGACTTCCTCAATGGCGTCAACGCCTTCCTTCAGAACGTCGCCGGTACGGAACACGGCGCAATTGTTTTGCATCGCTTTCTGCATTTCGAGGCGGAGCTTGGCGACTGGCTGGTCCCCTGTGGCGTTGCGCATCTTGTCGAGGCGGGCAATGTGGCTGTCGGTTGCGCCTTTTGGCAGTTCCGGCTGGGTTGCGCCGGCTTCCGTCGTTGCGCCGCAGCGCTGGCCCGCCGCACGACCAAATACAACGAGGTCGATCAGGGAGTTGGAGCCAAGACGGTTGGCGCCGTGAACCGACACACAGGCTGCTTCGCCCACAGCCATAAGGCCAGGAACGATGGCGTCTGGATTGCCGTCTTTTTTGGTCAGCACTTCGCCGTGATAGTTCGTCGGGATGCCGCCCATATTGTAGTGCACGGTTGGCAGAACCGGAATCGGTTCTTTCGTGACGTCCACACCGGCAAAAATCTTTGCTGTTTCGGAGATACCCGGCAGGCGAGCGGCCAGAACTTCTGCGCCGAGGTGCTCAAGGTGCAGGTGGATGTGATCCTTTTCTGCGCCGACACCGCGGCCTTCACGGATTTCCATCGTCATCGCGCGAGAGACCACATCGCGGGAGGCGAGGTCTTTCGCAGACGGGGCGTAGCGCTCCATGAAGCGTTCGCCTTCGGAATTGGTGAGATAACCGCCTTCACCGCGCGAGCCTTCGGTGATCAGACAGCCCGAGCCGTAAATGCCGGTCGGGTGGAACTGAACGAATTCCATGTCCTGAAGCGGCAGGCCGGCGCGCAGCACCATGGCGTTGCCGTCGCCCGTGCAGGTGTGGGCAGACGTACAGGAGAAGAAGGCGCGGCCATAGCCGCCGGTTGCCAGAATGGTTTTCTGCGCGCGGAAGCGGTGCAGCGTGCCATCATCCAGTTTCCAGGCAGTGACACCGCGGCAGGCGCCGTCTTCATCCATGATCAGGTCAAGCGCCAGATATTCGATGAAGAATTCGGTCTCTTCCTTCACGCACTGGCCGTACAGCGTGTGCAGCATGGCGTGGCCGGTCCGGTCCGCAGCGGCGCAGGTACGCTGAACAGGGCCTTGGCCGAAATCGCGGGTCATGCCGCCAAAGGCGCGTTGGTAGATCTTGCCTTCATCGGTCCGGGAGAAAGGCATACCCCAGTGCTCAAGCTCGTACACGGCCTGCGGCGCTTCACGGCAGAGATACTCAATCGCGTCCTGGTCGCCCAGCCAGTCAGACCCCTTGACGGTGTCATACATGTGCCAGCGCCAGTCATCCTCGCCCATATTGCCGAGGGAGGCGGCGATGCCACCCTGCGCTGCCACAGTGTGGGAACGGGTCGGGAAAACCTTGGTGATACAGGCCGTTTTCAGGCCCGCCTGAGCGGCGCCCAAGGCTGCGCGGAGGCCGGAGCCACCGGCGCCGACAACAACGACATCATAAGTATGGTCGGTCCAGGTATATGTGCTCATCTCGTTAATTCTCCCGCAGGGCTCAGGCGCCTGCGCCAATCCAGAGTTTCAGAACCGACAGCGCGACCGTGACGAACAGCGCGATACACGCAAAGCTGTTCAGGATCAGCAGGGTCGAACGGGTTCCTGTCTTTTCGATATAGTCCTCAATGACGACCTGCATACCAAGGCGCATGTGAAAGATCGCCGCGCCAGCGGTCAGGATCAGCAGAATGGCATTCAGGGGCTGGCCAGCCCATGCCTGTGCGGCTTCCATGCCGGCACCCATCGCATTGATGATGGAGAACATAAACCATGGCACCAGGAAGATCAGGGCGATTGCGGACACGCGCTGGCGGATATGATGCTCCGTGCCGGATTTGGCGGAGCCGAGACCGCGGGCATTTTTGGCAGGGGTGGTGAATTTGCCGTATGACATGTCAGCAGCCTCCTACAGCCAGATCGTGGCAGCCATGATGGCCGCTGCGCCAACAAAGGCGAACACGTAATTGAACAGGGACACGGCGCTGGCTGTTTTTGGGGTGAAGCCGATATTCGGGCCATCCCATAGCAGGTGGCGAATGCCGTTTGCGAAGTGATAGAGCACGGCAACCGCCCAGAGATACATGATGATCTGGCCGTACCAGGCCGTCACCAGGCCTTCGATGGTGGTGTAGCACTCAGCGCCGGTGGCGAGAGCGACAATCCATGCCGTGATGAGAAATGTCCCGAAATAGAGCGCCACACCCGTAATACGGTGGGTGATGGACGCTGCCATGGTGAGATGTGGACGCCAAATCTGAAGATGTGGCGACAGGGGGCGGGTATCGGCCCGTGGAGTGCCTGACATGAGGATTACCTTGCCTGCAATGAAACGCTTGGCTTTGGGTTCTAGGATTCTCTATGGTCCTGTCAACGCTGCAACGGGCCGGGAGCGACAATATGAAACTTTTTCTCTGCGCTTTAAGTGTGGCCATAATGGTCCCTTTGGCCGCCGCGGACCCTCTGGATGAGCTGATTCCGGCCTATGAGGCGCATGTGAAATCTGCCAGTCCTGAAGCAGCTGCAGGCGATCACGACAAAACCCCTCATCAATGGAGCGACGTCAGCTTGCAGGCGGTTTCCGGCTATGCCGAGGAGGCCCGGGCCCTTCTGGAAAAAGTGCAAAATGCCGAAACAGACCGGGTGATCGACCAGGCCATCCTCGAAAGACTGCTCCAGTCTGAGCTGATGGACGCCGATTATGACACGGCACGTATCCCGTTTACAGGGGATTGGGGCTTTCAGGCTCAGCCTATTTTCGCTGCCATGCGCGAAACCATCACGACTGTGCCGGCAGGACAGGCCTGGATTGACCGTCTGAATGATACGCAGCGCTATTTCGAGCAGAATGTTGCCAATATGCGGCGCGGCATCGAGACCGGCTGGACCGCCAATGCGGACCCGCTGGGCACGGTGATGGCGCAAATCCGCGAGCAGATCGTGGAGGATCCGGTGGAAAGCGGCCTCTATGCGCCATTCCTCAGCCTGCCGGATGACATGCCGGAGGCCGACAGGGCGCGCCTGCAGGCGGACGGACTGGTTGCGGTCAGCCATGCCATTGATGCCTATCGCGAGACGCTGGACTTTCTGGAAACCGAATATGCGCCTGAGGCCCGCGACGGCGCAGGCATTGCCGATCTTCCGGGCGGCCGCGATGCCTATGCCGCCGCCGTGGAGCATTACACAGCAGGGGCAGGCTATGATGCCGAAACGATCCATGCGCTGGGCAATGAAGAGGTCCAGCGTATCCGCGCCGAGATGGAAGCGATCATCGCGGAGATCGGCTATGAAGGCAGCTTCGATGAGTTTCTGACCTATCTGCGCACTGATCCGCAATTCTATGCCGAGACGCCGGAACAGCTGATGGCGGCTGCCGAGGAGGTGTCTGCCCGCCTGCGTGCCATACTGCCGGACTATTTCAGCCACCTGCCGGAGCTGGATTTCAATGTCGAGCCGGTGCCGGCCTCGATTGCGCCCGGCTATACGACAGGCCGCTATGTCTCCGGAGAGCCCAAGGAGGGCCGCAAGGGCACATATCTGGTCAATACCTATGCGCTGGACCAGCGTCCGCTGTATGAGCTGCCATCTCTCTCGGCCCATGAGGCCGTGCCGGGCCATCACCTGCAAATCACGCTGGCGCAGGAAATGACCGACCAGCCGGAATTCCGGAAGAACTATTATGCCACCGCTTTTGGGGAAGGCTGGGGGCTCTATTCGGAAAGGATTGCCGGGGAGGCGGGCATCTACCGCACACCGTATGAGCGCTTTGGTGCGCTGTCCTATGAGATGTGGCGCGCCTGCCGTCTGGTCGCCGATACGGGCCTGCATTGGTATGGCTGGAGCCGTGAAGAGGCAGAGGCCTGCTTTATTGAGAATTCTGCCCTGTCACCGCTCAATATCCAGACCGAGGTGACGCGTTACATTGGCTGGCCGGGGCAGGCGGTTGCCTACAAGGTGGGCGAGCTGAAGATCCGTGAACTGCGCGCCTATGCCGAAGAAAATCTTGGCCCGAAATTCGACATTCGGGCCTTCCACGATGTCGTGCTGGGCGAAGGCGCAGTGCCGCTGGACGTGCTCGACTGGCGGGTGAAGACCTGGGTTTCTGGCCAGGTGGAGTCGGCAGAACCTGCTGCGGAGACGTCGCAAGACTGATCAGTCCACCGTCACCGGCAGTTTCAGATACACTTTGCCATTATCCTCTTCCGGGGGCAGGGCCCCAGCGCGGATATTCACCTGCAGCGAAGGCAGAATCAGGCGCGGAGCTGAGAGAGTCTGATCACGCCTTGTCCGCATGGCAACAAAGTCCTCCTCGGTCACGCCATCATGCACGTGGATATTGCCTGCGCGCTCGTCCGCGACGCTGGTTTCCCATTCATAGGTTTCGCGCCCGTCCGGTAGATAGTCATGCCCCACAAAGATGCGGGTCTCTGGCGGCAGGGACAGGATCTTGCGGATGGACCGGTAAAGCGTTGCCGCATCACCGCCCGGAAAGTCGGCGCGGGCGGTGCCATAGTCTGGCATGAACAACGTATCGCCGACAAAGGCTGCATCACCGATCAAATAGGTGAGGCAGGCGGGCGTATGGCCTGGCGTATGGATCACGCGCGCCTCTATATTGCCGATCTGGAATATGTCACCTTCCTGGAACAGACGGTCAAACACATGACCATCCGGGATCAGATCATCTGCGTTAAACATGGGTTTGAACTGGCGCTGTACATCCACAATGTGCGCGCCGATGCCATATGCCGCGCCAGTCTGCTTGCGGATATAGTCTGCCGCAGACAGGTGGTCTGCATGGGCATGCGTGTCCAGCACCCATTCAACGGTGAGCCCGGCGGCTGTCGCAGCGTCGAGAACCTTGTCAGCGGAGGCGCTAGAAAGTTTGCCACTGTTCGGTTCGAAATCCAACACAGGGTCAATGATCGCAGCCTGCTTCGTCCCCGGATCAGAGATCAGATAGGTCACTGTCGAGGTGTCGGGATCAAAATAGGCATGGATGTCCATGGGGGGCTCCTTGTCCGTATATTTGCCCCATGGAACAGACACAGATCAGCCCGGAGGTCATGGCCCGGAATGCGGGCGCAGCCGCAGACCTGTTGCGGGCATTGGCGAATGAGCACCGCCTTATGGTGCTCTGCCAACTCGCTGCCGGTGAGCGCAATGTGACCCAGCTTTGTGAGGCGTGCCCGGTTTCCCAATCGGCCTTGTCACAGCATCTGGCCAAACTGCGCGCGCAAGGCCTCGTCCGGACGCGCCGGGAAGGGCAGACCATCTGGTATGCCATTGCCGATCCGTCGGCGGCCAGGATCATCCGGACACTGGCGGAAATCTTTTGTCCGGAGGCTTTGACATGAGTACTTTGAAACCCCTCAGCCCGGCAGAAGTCTCCCGCCGCCTGGCCAAGGGAAGAGTTACCCTGGTCGATGTGCGCGAGCCCCATGAATATGCGCGCGAGCATATTGCGGGAGCTGTCTCATTGCCCTTGTCGAGAGTGCGGCGCGGAAATCAGAAAATGCCAGCTGGCCAGGCCATCGTCTTTCATTGCAAATCGGGCATGCGGACGAAGATGCATTGTGATGCGCTGGCGGCGCAGGCAGAAGGCAAGGCCTATGTGCTGGAAGGTGGCCTTTTGGCCTGGAAACAGGCGGGCTTACCGGTTGAGCATGCACAGGGGACAGAGCTGTCGCTGCGACCCTTCCTGTTTGCTGGCGGTGCGGCCATGGCGCTTCTCGTCCTGATCAGCCTGCTGACAAGAGGCTGGTAAGCGAATGTTTGGGCTCGATTCGACAACGCTCGCGTTGGCGCTGGCCAGTGGCGCGCTGGTGGGATTGTTCCTGTCTGCCTTTGGTGGTGGGGGCTCTGTACTGGCGGCGCCGTTGCTGGTCTATGTTGTCGGCGTTAAGGACCCGCATGTGGCGATTGGCACATCCGCTGCGTCGGTTGCGGCGACCGCTCTGATCAGCTTGATCGGCCATGCCCGCGCGCGCAATGTGAAATGGCCATGTGCATCCGTTTTCGCTCTGTCGGGCCTCGCCGGATCGCTGGCCGGGTCATCGGTCGCAAAGCTGGTCGACGGGCAGGCGCTGCTGCTGGCCTTTGCCTTTGCAATGGCGGCGATTGCGCTCTCCATGTTTCGCCAGCGGGAGTTTGCAGGCAATCCGGATGTGCATCTGACGCCGGCCTTCATGATGCGTCTTGTGCCGCTCGGCTTGCTCGTCGGCTTCGCGGCGGGATTCTTCGGGATTGGTGGCGGCTTCCTGATCGTGCCGGGCCTGCTTTATGCGACCGGCATGACGATTGGCGCAGCGATGGCCTCCTCGCTCGTTTCGGTGACGATTTTTGGTGCGGCGACTTCGGCGAACTATGCCCTCAGCGGCTATATTGATCTGCACTTGGCGGCCATTCTGGTGATTGGGGGATTACTTGGCGGTCTGATCGGGCATCAGCTCGCCAGATACCTCGCCAGCCGCGCTCTGCTCGCCCGTCGTGTGTTTGCTGCTTTCATTCTGGTCGTGGCTGCCTATGTGGCGATACAGGCCGGGTTGGCGCTTGCCGCCTGAGCTGGAAGCGGCCTAGACGAGGCGGTTACGACCATATGAGGCGGCATGAAACTCACCATTATTGAAACAGGCCTTTTGCCTGAAGCCATCCGGCATGACTTTGAAGACTATCCGGCGATGTTCCGTCGTCTCATCGGCGCGGCAGATCCGGACCTGCAATATGAGACAGTTTCGGTCATCAAGGGGCGGGCGCTGCCCGATCCGTCCAGGCTGGATGCTGTCCTGATCACCGGCTCTCCGGCCGGCGTGTATGACAGTGATCCATGGATTGCGCCGCTGATGCAGTTCATTCGCGAGGCGGCCGGGGCAGGCGTGCCGCAGGTCGGCATCTGTTTCGGGCATCAGGTAATGGCCGAGGCGCTTGGCGGCAAAGTGATCAAGTCTCCGAAAGGCTGGGGCATTGGCCGCCATACTTATGAGATGAAGGCCTGCCCGGACTGGATCGGAGAGGCCTGCCCGGCAACCATTTCCGTACCGGTCAGCCATCAGGACCAGGTCGTGGCCTTGCCGCCCGGTGCCGGCGTGCTGGCCGCGTCAGAGTTCACGCCCTATGCGGCGATTGATTATGGCGCTGTGCCGGCCATGTCTTTCCAGTGCCATCCGGAATTCAACGAAGCCTACTCGGCCGCGCTTTACACCGCGCGCAAGGGGCGACCGCTGGCGGAAGAGGCCGTTGCACTGGCGATTGAGGGGCTGAAAGCGCCCTTGGATAATCAGAGGCTGGGCCGCTGGATTGCCCACTTTGTGACCCGCCGGGGCTGAACCTGCTCAATACGTGAAGTCCGGTGAGGGCTTTGTTTACCAAGTCGCGCGGCGCTGCCCGCGTTTGCCTGCGCTATGCTATTTCGCCTGTGGCGCGAAACCTGCATACTCATCGCTGAATTGACACATCCGTGCTGTAGGGACGCACATAGCCTGGAGACGTAACGCTCATGATGCCTAAACCGCTCGTAAATATTGCCCCGAACACATTGGAGTTCGAGATCCTTCCGCTGGTGAAGCCGACTGGTTTCCGCGAATATGACGCCCGTTGGTGGTTCAACGGCATCGGCAAGGAGAAAGCCCCCGAACTCAACCTGACCGGGGTGCAGGCATTAGGTCTGGGCATGGCGACCCTGTTCCACGAACTGGGGGTGGAACCGAAAGTTGTGACCGGACATGACTATCGCTCGATCAGCCAGCCGATCAAGAACGCGCTGATCCTGGGGCTTACACAGGGTGGCTGCGAGGTTCTGGACGTCGGCCTCGCCCTCTCGCCCATGGTCTATTGGAGCCAGTTCGAGCTGGACGTGCCATGCTGCGCCATGGTGACGGCCAGCCATAATGAGAATGGCTGGACCGGCGTGAAGATGGGCGCGAACCGTCCGCTGACTTTCGGGCCGGATGAAATGGGCCGCCTGAAAGAGATCGTCATGGGCGGAGACTTCCAGCCTCGTGCTGGCGGCGCGCATCACCGTGTGGACGGCATGCGCGAGAGATATATCGCAGCTGTCGTAGGCGACACAAAGCTCAGCCGCCCGCTGAAAGTCATCGCCGCGTGCGGCAACGGCACGGCAGGGGCCTTTGCACCGGATGCGCTGCGCGCAATGGGCGCAGACGTTATCGAGATGGATTGCAATCTCGATATGACCTTCCCGAAATACAATCCGAACCCGGAAGACTCTGAAATGCTGCACGCCATGGCCGCCATGGTGAGGGAAACCGGCGCAGATGTGGCCCTCGGTTTTGATGGGGATGGCGACCGGTGCGGTGTGGTGGACAATACGGGTGAGGAGATCTTCGCCGACAAGATCGGCTTGATGCTGGCGCGCGATCTGTCGAAACTGCATCCGAATGCGACCTTTGTGGTCGATGTGAAATCCACCGGCCTCTACAAGACCGATCCCGTGCTGAAGGAAAATGGCGCGACGGTTGATTACTACAAGACCGGCCACTCCTACATCAAACGCCGCACGACAGAGCTCGGCGCGCTGGCAGGTTTTGAAAAGTCCGGCCACTTCTTTTTCCGTGAGCCAATCGGTCTTGGTTATGATGACGGCCTGGTTGCCGCTAAGGCCGTACTGGAAATGCTGGACCGCAATCCGGACAAGACCATGGCGGACATCAAGTCAGAACTTGGCGTGGCCTATACCTCTCTCACCATGTCTCCGCATTGTGATGACGAGACCAAATACGGCATCATTGACAAGATGGTCGCGGAATATGAGGGCCTGAACGGCACGGAAATCCTTGGCCGGAAAATTGTCGATGTGAACACGGTCAACGGTGCCCGTGTGACGCTGGAGGATGGGTCCTGGGTGCTGGTTCGCGCTTCGTCCAACAAGCCGGAACTGGTCGTTGTGGTCGAATCCATGACCAGCGAGGATGACATGCGGAATCTCTTCCACAAGGAAGTGAAGCCGCGCCTCGGCAAGCATCCGGAAGTCGGCGCCTACAATCAGGAAATTTGATTGCAGTCAGACCGGGGTTTGACATGTCCTGCTGCCTGAAGGCAGCGGGCACAGTCCTCAGGCCATATCGGCGGCGGCTGCGTCATCCATTTGGGTGGCGCGGGTCCAGGCCTGGCGCGGGGCCAGACGCTCCCAATAGGCTTTCAGCACGTCATGCTCGGGCAGGGTGCCGAATTGCAGGCCCCAGCCGACCTGCGCGCCGACATAGACATCGGCTGCGGTAAAATTCTCCCCGCAGACATAGGGTGTGCCGGACAGCGCGCGGATGAGGGTATGATAGGTGTCATCAAAGTCGCCATAGCCAGCCATGCGCTTTTGTTCCGGCGTGACCTGAAAGCCCAGCGAGCGGTTTATGATCGCGCTCTCCAGCGGGCCGGAGGCAAAAAACAGCCAGCGATAGTAATCCGCCCGCTGATCCCTTGGCGGCGCAAGGCCTGTCTCCGGAAAGGCATCTGCCATATAGGCGCAGATGGCGGCGCATTCGGTGACCGTTTTGCCTTTGTGCACGATAGCGGGTACCTTCCCCATCGGGTTGATGGCCAGATAGTCCGCGCCCTTCATTGTGCCATCATAGGTCAGCAGCACCGTGTCATATTCGGCGCCCACTTCCTCCAGCATCCAGCGAATAATGCGACCGCGGGATTGCGGGTTTGTATAAAAAGTAAGATCTGCCATGCGCCCCTCCATTGTTCACGATTTGATCTAGTCTTTGCGCTGCTTCGCGTCAATCCTTGGTACGGTTCCGGAAAGCCTGGTCATATGGTATTGCGTGACGATAATGTGTTTCTCACTGTGCCAGCGCATGCAGCCTCTTGACCTGTTGGCACAAAAATCGCACCCCTCGCCGCAACCCCTATTGTTTGTTTGTGGTGAGGGATTTCCATGCGCGTCGCGATGATTGGTACCGGCTATGTAGGCCTGGTGAGCGGAGCCTGTTTTGCTGATTTCGGACACGTTGTGACGTGTGTCGACAAGGATGCAACAAAGATCGAAAAGCTTAAGGCTGGCATCATGCCGATCTATGAGCCTGGGCTGGATAGCCTGGTCGCGAAGAATGTCGAGGAAGAGCGTCTGTTCTTCACAACTGAGGCGAAAGACGCGATCAAGGATGCCGATGCGGTATTTATCGCTGTAGGCACGCCATCCCGCCGCGGCGATGGCCATGCGGACCTTTCCTATGTCTATTCTGCTGCAGAAGAGATCGCCCAGCTGATGGACGGTTTCACCGTCGTTGTCACCAAGTCGACCGTTCCGGTCGGCACGGGTGACGAAGTGGAAGAGATTATCCGCAAGGCCCGCCCGGATGGTGACTTTGCCGTTGTCTCAAACCCGGAATTCCTGCGGGAAGGTGCGGCGATCAAGGACTTCAAGATTCCGGACCGCGTCGTCGTCGGCACTGAAGACGAGCGCGCCCGCAATGTGATGAAGGAACTCTATCGTCCGCTGTTCCTGAATGAGACACCGATCCTGTTCACGGCGCGCCGGACGTCAGAACTGATCAAATATGCCGCCAACGCCTTCCTGGCCGTGAAGATCACCTTCATCAACGAGATGGCTGATCTGTGCGAGAAGGTTGGCGCGAATGTGCAGGAAGTGTCCCGCGGGATAGGTCTGGACGGTCGGATCGGCAAGAAATTCCTGAATGCCGGGCCGGGCTATGGCGGCTCCTGCTTTCCGAAAGACACGCTGGCCCTGACCAAGACGGCGAATGACTATAATTCTCCCGTCCGCATCGTCGACACGGTGGTTGAGGTAAACGCTGCCCGCAAGAAGGCGATGGCCGGCAAGGTTATCGAGGCCATGGGCGGCGATGTCAGCGGCAAGACGATCGGCGTGCTGGGCCTGGCCTTCAAGCAGAACACCGATGACATGCGCGATGCGCCTAGCCTGGACATCATCCCCGCGCTGCAAGCCGCCGGAGCCACGATCCAGGCCTATGATCCTGAAGCCATGGAAGAGGCCTCCCACCTGCTGAACGATGTGACCTTTACCAAGAGCGCCTATGAGGCTGTTCAAGATGCAGATGCGATGGTCATCATCACCGAATGGGACCAGTTCCGTGCGTTGGATCTGGATCGGATCAAGGGGGCCCTCAACTCTAATATTGTGGTAGACCTCCGGAACATCTATGCACCAGACGATATGGCGGCCCGCGGATTCCACTATTTCTCCATTGGCCGTCCCAGCGTCTGAGACTTAAAGAGAACAGGACAGGACAGATGAAATTTTTCGTAGATACCGCCGACACCAAGGATATCGCCGATCTGGCTGAAAGCGGCATGATTGACGGTGTGACCACGAACCCGTCCCTCATCGCGAAAGCCGGCCGTCCCTTTGCGGATGTCATTCAGGAAATCTGCGAGATCGTGCCGGGTCCGGTCAGCGCAGAAGTGGTCGCCACAGACTATGAGGGCATGATCACCGAGGGCCGTAAATTGGCGAAGATCGCTGACAACGTTGCCGTAAAGCTGCCGCTGACCTGGGACGGGCTGAAAGCCTGCCGCACGCTGTCGGGTGACGGAACGCAGGTTAACGTGACGCTCTGCTTCTCGGCCAATCAGGCGCTTCTGGCTGCTAAGGCGGGCGCGACCTTTATTTCTCCCTTCATCGGCCGTCTGGACGATATCAATATCGATGGCATGGAATTGATCGCGGACATCCGCCAGATCTATGACAATTATCTGTTTGACACGGAAATCCTGGCGGCCTCCATCCGCTCTGCGAACCATGTGAAGCTGTCTGCCCTGGCTGGCGCTGATGTGGCGACGATGCCTCCGGGCGTCATCAAGTCACTGGCCAATCATCCGCTGACCGACAAGGGCCTGGAAATCTTCCTTGCCGACGCACAGAAGGCCGGTATCAAGGTCTGATCCGATGGCACAGCCAGAGGGTCCGCAGGGCCGTGTCTTGATCATCGCCGGGTCTGATTCCGGCGGTGGGGCAGGCATCCAGGCGGATATCAAGGCCATCACGATGCTGGGCGGTTATGCGATGACCGCCATCACCGCCATCACGGCGCAGGACACACATGGTGTACAAAGTGTGTGGCCTGTGCCGCTGGATGGGGTGCTCAAGCAGATTGACATGACCCTGAAGGATATTGGCGCAGACGCGATCAAGACCGGTATGCTTGGCAGTGCCGAACTGGTCGAGGCAATTGCCGAGCGTCTATCGGAACTGGCGATCCTGGTACCGCGCGTAATTGATCCTGTCATGATTTCCACATCGGGCCATCGTCTGGTAGACGAGAAAGCCGTTGGTGCCATCCGGTCCGAACTCGTTCCTGGCGCGCGGCTGGTGACGCCCAATGCACCAGAGGCTGAAGTGCTGAGCGGCAAGGTGGTTGAAACCGTAGACGGACAACGCCGTGCCGCAGAAGCGCTGCTGGAACTCGGCGCGAATGGCGTGCTGGTCAAGGGCGGCCATATTGGCGGGAGCATCATCCATGATGTGCTGCAGACGACGACCGGAGAGTGGATCTTTGAAAGCCCGCGCATCGAGACGACATCTACACATGGCACAGGCTGTACGCTGGCCTCGGCCATTGCCGCGCTTCTGGGGCAGGGGCTGAGCGTGCCGGACTCGGTTGAGCGTGCGCGTGACTATCTGCTCGAAGCCATCCGTACCGCGAAGGGCTTTGGCCATGGCCACGGTCCGGTCAATCATGGCTGGATGCTGGACGAGCAATAGAGCGCCTCAACGGATATTGAGAAATCATCGTTTCTCCGGTGCCCGGCCTTGTGGCATGAAGCCTGCCCGATTGGAGATTTGAACGATGACGAAACTTCCCTTCTACCAGGTCGATGCCTTTGCCTCGAAGCCGTTCGAGGGAAACCAGGCCTGCATCATGCCGCTGGACGACTTCCTGCCTGACGAGACGCTTCAGGCGATTGCCGCCGAGAACAATGTTTCCGAGACGGCCTATATTGTTCCGGCCGGGGAGGGCGTCTGGAAGCTGCGCTGGTTTACGCCCGCTGTCGAAGTGCCGCTATGCGGACATGCGACACTGGCCAGCGCGCATGTCTTGTTCAATGAACTGGGCTTTGATGGCGAAGCGATTGCCTTCGACACGGTCAAGTCCGGCCGCTTGACGGTGCGCCGTCTGAAAGATGGCCGGCTGGAGATGGATCTGCCTGCTTACAGGATTTTCGAAGTTCCGGTGACGGACGAGATTGCGAGCGCTCTCGGCGCGCGCCCGGTGAAGGCCTGGGGCGGCGCCTATTATGCGGCCATGTTCGAGACGCCAGACCAGATCATCGCGCTGGATGTGGACCATGCCGCGCTGAAGGATCTGGGCGAGGATTCGGCAGACTGGCCGCGCGGAAATTTCGGCTGCTTTGCCAGAGGCGGTGAGGGCGTGGATGTGACCAGCCGTGTCTTCGGGCCCGGCAGCGGCATTGATGAAGACCCCGCCACGGGCAGCTGGCACGCCATGCTGGCGCCGATCATGCAGGCCGTCACCGGGCAGGATGCCGTGTCCTGCTATCAGGCCTATCCGGGCCGGGGCGCGCATATGGAAACGCGTCTCGAAGGTGACCGGGTAAAGGTGATCGGCCAGTCCGTCACGGTGATCGAAGGTCAGTTCACACTGTAACCAGCGCGTGCGGCCGGCGCGGCGATGGCCGTCCGGTGATCAGGATGCTGTTTCATCTCCGCCGCAAGCGGAGGAGGGCACAGTCAGGCGGGTCGCGCGCGCAGGTACAATATGTGTCGGACAAGATGATCTGCTCACGGCAGGGCGCGTCTGCCAGTAGGCAGATGCAAACAGGTTCCGTATCCGGCAGATGCGGGCTGGGCGCAAGGCGTTCCCAGGCGCGGATCTTCGGCGGCTCATATGTGTAGGTTTTTTTGGCCCCGGGCACATCGCCGATATACTGGATGTAGACATTGCCCAATTTGTCGACGACGACAAAGACGTTCCGTCCTGTCCGGCGACGCCACTCGGTCAGCCGCACCAGATTCCACCACAGCCAGGGCCAACAAAAAGCCCAGACATGTTTGAAGAAGGGACGATAGTGCGGATCCATGCGCGCAAGCATGGCGCGGGCTGAATACCGGTTGGATTGGGGGCGTGCATTTTTTCCCCTCTTCCTCCCGCGTGAGGGGCCGGGGGCGAGGGGAAACAGGCTTTCGCTCTGCGCCAGGATCTGCCGTGTAGACAGACGTTTCAGCCGTTGCAGCCTTCCGTGCACGTGGGACCTGTACGCTTCCTCACCCCTGACCCCTCTCCCAGAGGGAGAGGGGGATTGGTGTGGTCTTTTCCGCTCCTTGTGGCGGACGAGGCGCATGCCAGTCAGTACCCGGCGTGCCGCTGAACTTCAGACCTGTCTTTGAGGTGGTTCTTGAAAGAAATCAGTCTTCCAGCCCGCATTCTTTTTCAGCGGCCACTTCATGGGCAGCTTTGATGTAGGAGCGGGCGTAGGGAATATTTGCGGGGTTCATCATTGATCGCTTCGCTCCGGCAATTTCCTGTTCCAGTTCTTCACAGCTCTGGCGTGAAAACCGTGCCTTGTTTCCGCCGCTTGCCAGTGCGCCACTTGCGGCAGAGCCAGCAATCGCTGATCCCGCGGCCCCGGCCACAGTTCCGCATGCGGAAAGGGATGTAAACAGACCGAGCATGGCGGTCGCAACAATCATTTTCTTTTTCATCTTGGGCAGTCCCTTGACAGTTGATCTGTCTGCTCCTTATCTGCCCCTTCGACTCTTCATTCGTGCCCCCCAGGAGGGGTGCGAAGCGCTTTTCTTTCATATTCAATGAAATATGCCAGGGCTCACGCGCTATTGCAGCCCGGGTCTGGCGTGACGCGAGCGCCTTGATGACGGGATCGGGGGGATGTGGTTTTCAATCAGGAACGGATAGGCGCGGGGCCTCTGTGGAAGCAAAATTCCGTGCACGCGGCACCTGCGTGCTCCCTCCCTCCTGACCCCTCTCTAGAGGAAGAAGGGGGTGGTGTGGTCTTTTCCGCTGTTTAGTCTAAGCCCCAGGGGGCGGGTGGGATGTCTATGGGTTTGGACGTATCAAACTCGACACGGAAGAAGCGTCCCGGCCGTTCCATTTCATAGGCGAACAGGTTGTGGGTAGGGCGAACTTCGATGGCCCAGATATTGTCTCCTGACTCAGGAATTCCATTGGCATCAAACAGAGCCTTCGTGGCTTCGTCTGCTGGGAAGTTCAAGCGGCTGCCGCTGAAGCGGTCATCGCGAACGCCGCCATAGCCGGTCACCGGGTCGAGGCTGCCATCTTCATGGCGGTGCTCATGATGCAGGGCGAGGCGGTCCCGCTCGCGGTGGATGACCCAGATGCGCGAGCGATCATCGCCGACATGAAGCGGGATGCGGATTTCATCCTTCCCGCAGGATCGGACATGCATGACGATGCGCTCGGCGCGCCAGGCATCGTCTTCTGCATCGTCGCTGACGATCCTGCCTTCGAAAGCCTTGCCGCAGAGGGCGGAGAGCCGTTGCATGAACTCCGCTTCCTGAACAGTCGGCTGGCTGCATGCGGACAGCAGCAGCGCAGCAACGACGAGGAGGGGGGCACGCATCGGGCTGGTCCCTAGTGGCGGAAGTGGCGCATGCCGGTGAAGACCATGGCGAGGCCGGCCTCGTCGGCGGCGGCGATGACTTCATCATCGCGGATGGAGCCGCCTGGCTGGATCACCGCAGTCGCGCCGGCGGAGGCCGCTTGCAGCAGACCGTCCGGGAAGGGGAAGAAGGCGTCGGAGGCGGCAACGCAGCCCTTTGTTTTCGGCTCAGCCCAGCCAGCCACTTCGGCGGCGTCTTCGGCCTTGCGCGCCGCGATACGGGCGCTGTCGATGCGGCTCATCTGGCCCGCGCCGATGCCGACGGTTGCGCCGTCTTTCGCATAAATGATGGTGTTGGATTTGACGTGCTTGGCGACGCGCCAGGCAAACAGCATGTCTTCCAGCTCCTGCTCGGTCGGCGCCTTCTTGGTGACGACTTTCAGGTCTGCCTTCGTAATGCGGCCAAAGTCCCGGTCCTGCATCAGGAAGCCGCCCGCAACGGTTTTCACGAAACGACCGGCAGCGGCCGGATCGGGCAGGCCTTCGGTGATCAGGAGACGGAGGTTTTTCTTCTTCGCGAAGACAGCTTCAGCGGCGGCATCCGCGCCGGGGGCGATGACGACTTCGGTGAAGATCTGGGAGATTTCTTTCGCGGTCTCTTCATCCAGCGCGCGGTTCAGGGCGACGATGCCGCCAAAGGCTGAGGTCGAGTCGCAGGCAAGCGCCGCGCGGTAGGCCTCGATGATGCTCGACCCCTGCGCGACGCCGCAGGGGTTGGCGTGCTTGATGATGGCGACGGCAGGCGTTTCCGCCCCCAGTTCGCCGATCAGCTCATAGGCCGCGTCGGTGTCGTTGATGTTGTTGTAGGAAAGTTCCTTGCCCTGCAGCTGTTTCGCAGTGGCGACGCCGGGGCGCTGCTCTCCCGTGACATAGAAAGCGGCCTTCTGGTGCGGGTTTTCGCCATAGCGCAGGCTCTGCTGAAGCTTGCCGCCAAGCGCAGCCCAGTCAGGCGCGGTTTCATCCAGCTGCGCGGCATACCACGACGAGATCGCAGAATCGTAGGCCGCGGTGCGGGCATAGGTTTTCGCGGCCAGCTTGCGGCAGAGCGCGACGGAGACCTGGCCGTCATTCGCGTCCATTTCGGCGAGAACGGCATCGACGTCTCCGCCATCGGTGCAGACGGCAACAAAGCTGCCATTCTTGGCCGCGGCGCGCAGCATGGCCGGGCCGCCAATGTCGATATTCTCGACACAGGTTTCGAAGTCTGCGCCTGAGGCGACGGTTGCCTCGAATGGGTAGAGATTGACGTAGATAAGGTCGATGGCGCCGATGCCGTGGGTCTCGGCGTCTTTCACATGGGAAGGATTGTCGCGCAGATAGAGCAGGCCGCCATGCACTGCCGGGTGCAGCGTCTTCACGCGGCCATCCATCATTTCGGGGAAGCCGGTCAGGTCAGAGACGTCTTTCACGTCAAGGCCGGCTTCTTTCAGGAGTTTCGACGTGCCGCCGGTGGACACGAGCTCGACGCCCTTTTCGGCCAGATTCCGGGCCTGGTCTACAAGGCCGGTCTTGTCGGAAACGGACAGGAGGGCGCGGCGAATGCGAACGGGGGTTCCGCTCGTGGCGGCATCAGTCATGGGAAATATCCTCTGGCGCAGGCATGATGGCTTGTGCCGCGGGGCGTAGCATGAAAGGGCTGTGCGTCAAGCGCTCCAGCGCCGCGCCTTTTCAGCGCGTTCAATAGCATATTCCGGCACCAGTATGCCAAGAAGGCGCAGGGCCTCTGACCGTTCACGCCGCGATGCGGCCTCGATGATTTCCTTCAGGCGTTTTTCGAACAGTTCTGACGGGATGGTGCAATTGTCCACACGGTTGACGCCCTCGACTGGTGTCTTGCTGACATGCTCATGTTCATAGGTAAGCACTTCATGCATCTTTTCACCGTCACGAAGACCGGTTGTGGTGATCTTGATATCCACGCCGGGCACCAGGCCTTTCAGGCGGATCATCGTCTCGGCCAGTTGCAGGATCGGCATGGGTTCCCCCATGTCCAGCACGAAAAGGCCCGTATGAGCAGGCGTATCCTGAAGCGTGGCGGCCTGAAGCACAAGGGCAGAGGCCTCCTCCACGGTCATGAAGTAACGCGTGACATTCGGATCGGTCAGCGTGACTGGACCGCCCGCAGAGATCTGGCGCTCGAAAAGAGGCACAACGGAGCCGGAGGAGCCGAGCACATTGCCAAAACGCACAATCGAGGCCGCCATGCCGGATTCGGCAGCGATCTGCGTGATCGCCATTTCGGCAAGGCGTTTGGTGGCACCCATGACATTATCCGGATCAACGGCCTTGTCGGTCGAGATGAAGACAAACCGCTTTGCGCCCACGGCTGCAGCCGCCCGAACGGAGTGGATTGCGCCCGCCACAT
>NZ_AWFA01000020.1 GCF_000682675.1 Hyphomonas pacifica
AGTGCCTGCTTTTGCACAGGAATGGCGCACCGGGGAGGATTCGAACCCCCGACCCCCAGATTCGTAGTCTGGTGCTCTATCCAACTGAGCTACCGGTGCCCGGCCATAAGGAAGGCGGACACATACAGGCATGGATCAGTGGATGCAAGCCTGTTTGAGCGCAAGATTCACACCTTTCGCAGCAGGAGCTGAAATAGCCTCAAGATCAGGCCTTCCGGCCACTTCGCGACAGCACCAACTCAGCTCATATAGACTGGCAGGCTCATATAGATGCTTGGGCCGCTCTGGCTGCGCGGGCAAGTTGGGAAGGTCCGCACGGGCCAGTTCTCCCCTCAGGAGTCATACGTCTTGCTCTTGATTGGCTTCATGCACGCCCCGAGCGATGGCGCGCGCGAGTGTTGACGCGGCCAGCTCCCCCACACGCGCCACCATCAATGGCCAGTTTTCAGGCATGTCGACCCGGCCGGTAGACAGAACAAACACGGCATCCCCATCAAATGGCGCAAACACCGGCCGGATAGCCCGCGAAAATCCGGAAAGCGCCATCTGTGCCACCCTCCGTGCCTCTTCTTGCGTGAGGGAAAGATCTGTGGCGATGCAGGCAATGGTCGTATTCTGTCCCAAAGCCGGGTTCACTTTCGCGCCCCCCCAATCCTCCGGGTCCATTACGAAGTCCGCAGGCGGGCGGGCGCCGCCAAATTCGCCGTTAAGCTCATAGGGCCAGGCCCAGTAGGCATCCGTGCCCGGCATCCTTACCGATCCGAAGCAATTCACTCCCGCCAGCGCACCAACCGTGATGCCATCATCGGTCATAATGCTGGCAGAGCCTGTGCCCCCCGCATGAACCCCGGCGAGAGCGCCATAGCCGGCCCCAGCCCGGCCCAGAAGAAAGCTACTCCCTGCATCACGATATGCATCGAGGCCCAGACCCGCATAAGGTGAGGCCTGCCCCCAATTCTTGTCGCCACCATTTGCCAGATCATACAGAATGGCTGCCGGAACAATTGGCGTCGCCGGCACGCCCTCCCTGGCCACCAGAGAGAAGCCCCGCCCATCTGTCTTGAGACCAGAGGCAACACCGTCTGCCGCCGCAAGTCCAAAAGCGCTCCCCCCGGACAAGCAGATAGCATCGACCCCTTCCACCAGACGCCCGCCCGTCAGCAAATCCGTCTCGCGCGTACCGGGGCCACCCCCGGCGATACAGACCGCCGCGATGGCCGGTCTATCCGGCACAATGACGGTAACTCCCGTGCGAACCGCGCTGTCTTCAGCCTGCCCCACGAGAATGCCAGAAACATCCGTGATGAGATTCCGTTTGCCGGGTGCTGTCATTAATTGCGCCTCTATCTTTCCCTTGCCTCTACAGTCTCATAAGGTCAGCCGCGACTCACGCCAAGATACGGGGCTCCCCATGACACGTTTACCGCTTTTCCTTTCCGTTCTGTGGCTAGCTGCCTGCACTCCCGCTCAGGAGAGCGGAATGAGCGCCACAGAAGAAGCCCAACGCGCTGCAGACACAGCGCAAGAGACTGAAGCGCAGGCCACAGAGACTGCGACTCCAGAAGCCTGGACCAAGGGCGCTATGGTGGCAGCAGCTGACCCACGCGCGGTTGAGGCCGGGCTGGAAGTCATGCGCGAAGGCGGCAACGCCATCGACGCCGCAATCGCGGTTCACACCGTCCTTGGCCTGGTTGAGCCACAAAGCTCCGGCATCGGTGGTGGCGCTTTCATGGTATATTATGACCACGCCAAGGATGAAATCACCGTTTTCGACGGCCGGGAAACGGCACCTGCCTCCACCACGCCCGAGCATTTCGTCAAGGATGGCGAGGTCATGGGCTTCATGGAGGCTTGGCAGTCTGGCAAGGCTGTTGGCGTTCCGGGACAAATTGCCCTCTACAAGACAGCACATGATGCGGCCGGCACTCTGGAATGGGAAAAAGTTTTCCAGCCTGCCATCAAGCTAGCCGAGGATGGCTTTGAAGTCTCTCCGCGCCTCGCTGAACTGCTGGCGAGTGATCGTCTGAAAGCCGTTGTGCGCATTGATGACCTGCCGGTTCCCGCCGCCTATTTCTATCCGGATGGAGAGCCCCTGCCGGTCGGCTACATCCGCACGAACCAGGACTATGCGGACATGCTGAGCGCCATTGCCACGCAAGGCCCGTCCGCCTTCTACGAAGGCAAAAATGCCGAGGCGATTGTCGCCGCCGTGAACAGCGGCCCGAATGCCGGTGACATGACGCTGGAAGATCTGGCAAATTACAAAGTGAAGGTACGCCCGGCCCTATGCGGCACCATTCCGGAAGGCTATCGCATCTGCTCTGCCCCGCCCCCCTCTTCCGGCGGCGTTGCCCAGAACATGATCATGGGGCTGTATCATTACCTGAAGCCGACATCCGACACGGCGACGGAAGATGATTTCCTCAAGGCTTTCGTGGATGCTCAGCGCCTGACTTATGCTGACCGCGACCACTATGTTGCGGATGCAGACTTCGTGGCTGTCCCCTCAAGCGATCTGATCAACCCGGATTATCTAAAAGTGCGCGCAACCGAAGCCTTCGCACCGGATGGCCATGCCGAGCCAGGCGATCCGGGTGTTGTGCTGGGCCGTGATCCGCTTCGCCCGCTCTGGGGAGAAGACGCCACCGAGCACAAACCGGGCACGACACACATCTCCATCATTGATAATGAGGGGAATGCTGTTTCCATGACGGCCACGGTCGAGGCGGCCTTCGGCACTTCCATCATGGTCAATGGCTATCTACTCAACAATCAGCTGACGGACTTCTCACGCGAGCCTACAAAGGGTGGCAAGCCGGTGGCCAACGCCCCCGCCGCCAATAAACGCCCGCGCAGCTCCATGTCCCCGACCCTCGTATTTGACAGCAATGATGACCTTTTCATGGTCACCGGCTCTCCGGGCGGAAATTCCATCATTGCCTATGTCGCCAAAACGCTTGTGGGCGTGATTGACTGGGGCAAGACGGCTCAGGAAGCCATCGACCTGCCGAACATCATTGCACGCGGCGACTCTATTGGCGTTGAAGTCGATATCGACGGAGGCCCGGAAGCAGCTGAAGCTCTTCGCAAAATGGGCTACACCGTGGAAGAGCGCGAAGGCGAGAATTCCGGTCTACACGTCATCGTGGTACGCGAGGACGGGCTTGAAGGTGGCGCAGACCCGCGCCGGGAAGGCATCGCCAAATCCCTCGACTAAGAACTAGTGATACTGGCCTTATGCGGACGTTCTACGGAAAATCCGCATAAGGCGATTTCCCTTAACCTGATCACGCCGCCAGTTCTGCCGTGATCGCATCAGCCAGTAGACGTCCGGCTGCGGTGAGCGCAATGCGTGGCCCATCCTCCTTCAGCCAGCCCTCAGCAACAAAGACATCAATCTTGTTCTGCGGCAGCGACCGGCCCGACAGGACCTCAACCCGGCGCCGGTCAATCCCGCCTGATGGCCGCAGCCCCATGGCAAGCAACTCCCGAGCAATATCCAGCGGATAGAGCTTCTGCGCAGCTGACCAGCCAGAAGCCAGCGCCTGCACATTGGCGATATAGGCATCCGGGCGCTTCTCCGCTTCAGAAGCATAGCGCTGCCCATTGACGCTGACGCGGCCATGGGCGCCAGGACCTACGCCGATCCAGTCCCCTCCATGCCAGTAAATCTGATTGTGGCGGGACTGGTATTCCGGGGCCATGGCATGATTGGAGACTTCATAGGCAGGCAGCCCTGCTGCGCCGAGTATGGTCTGGGTCAGTTCATATAGATCGGCCTGATCATCATCCTCCATCGGCACAATCTGGCCACGCTCGACGGCCTTGCCGAAAGCTGTCCGCTCTTCAATCGTCAGTTCGTATAAGGAGATATGTGGTACGCCGAATTTCAGCACGTCTTCCAGTTCGAGTTGCCATTCCTGGAGGGATTGGCCGGGACGCGCGTAAATCAGGTCTATTGATGTGTTGGGAAACACTTTCATGGCCCGCGCAATGGACGCCATGGCCGCGTGCTCATCATGGTCACGCCCCAGGAACGCCAGGGCCGCCGGCCGTAGGGACTGCACGCCGACGGACAGCCGGTTTACGCCGGCCGCCTTGAGGCCGCGCAAATCCGCGCGCAGAACATCATTGGGATTGGCCTCGAGTGTGATCTCTGCTCCGTCCTTGATGCCAAACGCTTCGTCCGCAGCGCGCAGGATTTCTACAATCTCCACCGGCTTCAGCAAAGATGGCGTCCCCCCACCAAGAAACACCGCATCCAGTGCGCCATGCTGTGGCATGCGCGGCCGGTGGATCTTCAGATCATCACAGATGGCCTGCAGCAACAAAGAGGGGTCCCGATCCTTCGCCGCATAGACGTTGAAGTCGCAATACGGGCAGATCTTCGAACAGTACGGCCAATGGATGTAGGCCCCAAATCCATATTCCGGACCGAAGGGGGCGGGCGTCTCTGTCATGATAACAAGGCAGCCTTCAGTTTCTTCACGGCGTTGGCACGGTGGCTCATCGCATGTTTGCGGTCAGGGTCCATCTCTCCAAACGTGATCTGCTCACCCTCTGCAACAAAAACAGGGTCATATCCAAACCCCTTGTCACCGCGTGGCGGCCAGATCAGTTTGCCATGAACTTCGCCTTCAAACACTTCAGCATGACCATCCGGCCAGACAACAGCCAAGGCGCAGACAAATTTAGCAGTCCGGTCTGTCGCGCCAATCTCTTCCAGTTCCCGTTCTACCTTGGCCATCGCTGTGCCGAAATCCCGGGGCTCTCCGGCCCAACGGGCAGAATAAATGCCCGGTGCCCCGCCAAGCGCCGCTACCGCCAGGCCTGAATCATCTGACAAGGCAGGCGCACCTGTAGCGACTGCTGCAGCTTTGGCCTTCAGAATAGCATTGCCTGCGAAGGTGGATTCGGTCTCTTCAGGCTCCGGCAAATCCAGATCAAGGGCCGATACGACGTCAAAGCCCATCGGCCCAAACAGATCCTTAAGCTCTGAGACCTTACCCTTATTGTGAGTCGCGGCGATCAATCGCCCAGGTTCCAAGCGTCGAATCGTATTATTCTCACCCATACTGCAATGGCTCCATTCTTGCTTTTGACATAAAAGCCTATATCGTTATTCGGTAAGCCTTACGTCTTTACCGATAAAGACAGACGGCCCCAAAACATCAGCACCCAACGGTGAAGAGACAACGTATGAGTACAAATGCAGGGAATTCCATGGCTGCTATCATGACCGTGCTGGTCACGATTGTCATGTGGATGACTGCGCTGATCGGCGCAATCGTCATTATTGCAGGAAGTGTGGAATTGATCTCCATGCTGTCAGGCAACCCGATTAGTATCGGCTCTGTCACCGTGGACAATCACGACATCACGGTACCTGAGCTGACTGCAGGCCTCATTGGCGCTGTGGTTGTTGTCGCAGCGGTTGTATTTGTCTGTATGGAGCTTCGAAAAATCCTTGCAACCCTTGCAGCGGGCGATCCGTTCGTACCTGAGAATGCTGTACGCCTGACCCGTATCGCCATTGCCATCGCCGTGACCCAGCTCATGCGCTACGCAATTGCGCTGATCATCGGGCTAATGGTGAAAGGAACGCGTATTGAACTGTCTTTTGACCTTATCGCCTGGGCGTCCGTTGCCGCCCTCTTCATCCTGTCGCAAGTCTTCCGCGAAGGCACACGCCTGCGTGACGAAGAGAAAATGACCATATAGGAGCACAGGATATGTCCATTCGCGTGACCCTCGACCGAGTGCTGCTGGATCGCCGCATGTCCCTGACAGAACTGTCGGAACGTGTCGGTGTGACACTGGCCAATCTGTCCATTTTGAAAACCGGCAAGGCCAAGGCTGTCCGCTTCTCGACACTGGAAGCCCTGTGCCGGGAGCTGGAATGCCAGCCTGGAGACTTGCTCACCTTCGATGAGGAAGACACGGCTGACCATGAACAGGTGGCGGCCGAATAAATGACCCATGACCCGCGCACCAAATATGAGTCTGGTGATGTAGTCTCGATTCGATTCGGGGTCGTCCTTTCCCATTATGGCGTCGTAACCACGCGCAGGACGGTGATTTCAAACTCCCGCAAGCATGGTGGTGTGATCGAACAGAGCCTCGAAGACTTCTCAACCGGCCAGCGTATCCGTCGCCATGGCCGTTATAGCGGTCTGGATGCACATCTGGTGGAGCACCGTGCACGTGGGCGCATCGGCCATGATTACGACTTCTTCGGCTCCAATTGCGGACACCTGGTTCGCCATGCCCATCATCGCAAGCCAACCCCGATGCAAGTCGGCGCAGCGACCGTGCGCGCCATCGGGGATATGCTCTCCAAGAATAAAAAACGCTATTACTAGCGTGTATGGGAACGAGGCCCGCAGCCTCGCGTACGTGTCTGCATGAAACACATCACTGCCTGCCTGCTTCTCGCCCTTATCCCCCTGTCTGCCTGTGGCAATGGCAAGGAGGTAGGCGAGTTCAAGAATGACTGGCTCGGCAACGAGATCAAGATCAAGCAGCTAAGTGACCCCAAGATCGAAGGCGTGGTCTGTCACCTATCCTATTTCGACCGGGGCGTATGGGACCGGATCGGCAAAGGCAACTGGTTTGAGAACCCGTCCAATTCTTCCATCTCCTGCCTTCAGTCCGGCCCGATCCGTATCGGACGCATTGACCTCGACAAGTCCGGCGAGGAAGTATTCGATCAGAATCAGAGCCTGATATTCAAGCAGCTGGCTGTGCGCCGCATCTATGATGCCGATACCGACAGTCTGATGTATGTCTCCTACAGCCGGAAAATCGTTGATGGCTCAGCCAAGATGAGCCTTTCGACCGTTCCGCTGTATGGCCAGGAAGTAACCTGGCAGAACGGCAAGCCTGCACGCCGCGAATAGGTCATATGCCAGAGATGTGAATTGTAGAGGGTTGCCCTGCGGCGCATCTCTACAGCATGACACACAGCCTGCCATCCCTCTTCATTTCCCATGGCTCCCCCACTTTGGGACAGGATGATGCGCCAGTACGGGACTTTCTGCGCCACCTCGGCCAGGCATTGCCCAGGCCAAAGGCCATTCTGGTTATTTCCGCCCACTTCAACGCCCCCATACCGGTTCTGACAGGTGCGCTGCATCCTGAGACCATTCATGATTTTCAGGGATTTCCCGAAGAACTGTATACACAGCTATACCCCGCTGCGGGCTCCCCTGCGCTTGCAGAAACCATGCGGCAGTCTCTCGTCCGCAGCGGCTTTGAGGCGCGTTTGCATCCGACACGCGGGCTGGATCATGGAGCCTGGGTGCCTTTGCAGCTGATCTATCCTGCCGCCGAGTTTCCGATCGTGCAGCTGTCCATCAGCATGAATCAGACCCCGGAATGGCACTACCGTCTCGGCAAGGCGCTCGCTTCTTACCGGGATGAAGGTGTTCTCATTATAGGCTCAGGAGCCCTGACACACAATTTGCGCGCCTTGTTCACGGCACGCCTTGAATTGCATAGCGACACACCGGAATGGGTGAACACATTTGCGGACTGGGTGGATGATAAGACACTGGCGAGTGACGACATGGCCGTTCTGAATGCGCTGGAAACAGGGCCTCATGGTCTGACCAATCACCCCACTCCAGATCACATACTGCCGCTATTTGCAGCGCTCGGCGCCGGATCGGATGGCCCGCGCCAATTGCTGCACAAAAGTTCCACTTATGGGATATTGCGTATGGACGCCTTCGCCTTCGGTGCCCATGTGCAGGCTGTATGACCTATCGAGTTCGATCCGCTGAAGACCGCCGCCGCGAAATTCAGGAAAATGCCGCGCGCCTCGGCATAAATGAGGCATTCGTGTCAAACCTTGTCGACAGCTTCTATGCACGGGTTCGGGCCCATCCCATGCTGGGCCCGATTTTCGACACAGAGATTAAGGATAAGTGGGAGCCCCACCTCGCCAAGATGAAGGATTTTTGGTCATCGGTGGCGATGAATACAGGCCGCTATTCGGGGAAGCCCTTCCCGGTGCACATGAAGCTGACGGGCGTCACGCCCGCTCACTTCAATATCTGGCTGGCCTTGTTCCGGCTGACGCTGGAGGACATTTCGGAGAATCCGGAAACAGTTGACTACTTCATGGAGCGTGCCGACCGTATCGCCCAGAACTTCCAGTTCGGCATGTTCGAGTTGCAGAACCTGCCAGCCAGATAATGGCCTAGCCAAGCGCCTTGCGCTGGGCTTCGAACAATTCGGTGCAGCCTTTTTCGGCCAGACGCAGCATTTCATCCAGTTCAGAGCGCGTGATCGGGCGCTCTTCCCCTGTGCCCTGCACCTCAATGAAACCGCCATCGGAGCTCATCACGACATTCATGTCGGCTTCGCCGCGGGAATCTTCCGGATAGTCGACATCCAGAACCGGATGATCCTGATAGATGCCGACGGAAATGGCAGCAGCCTGCTTCTGGATCGGGTTTGCGGAGATGACGCCTTCTGCCTTCAGGTACCGGCAGGCCATGGCAAGCGCCACAAAGCCGCCCGTAATGGATGCCGTGCGCGTGCCGCCATCAGCCTGAAGGACATCACAGTCGATAGTGATCTGATTCTCGCCCAGCGCCTGGAGGTCACAAACCGAGCGAAGGGAGCGGCCGATCAGGCGCTGGATTTCCTGCGTGCGGCCAGACTGTTTGCCCGCTGCAGCTTCTCGCCTGCCCCGCGTATGCGTAGCGCGTGGAAGCATGCCGTACTCACCGGTAACCCAGCCCTTGCCCTGCCCTTTCAGCCAAGGCGGAACCCCCTTCTCCCAGCTGGCCGTGCACAGCACATGGGTGTTTCCGAACTTCGCAAGGCATGACCCTTCCGCATAACGGGTGACATTCGTCTCCAACGTGATCTCACGCAACTGGTCAAAAGCGCGCCCGGACGGACGGATAAGCTTGCTCATAAGGTTGTCCTCTCTTGTGACCTGTCTGATTGCGGGTTTTGGCGCGTCTGTCTACACCGGGGACAAGCAAGAACAGAAACCGGGGGATACATGCCGACCGATATCGAGATCGCCAGAAACGCGAAGAAACGCCCTATCATGGATGTTGCCGAGACGTTGCAGATCGCGCCGCAGGATGTGATCCCCTACGGCCATGACAAGGCGAAAATCGCGGCGCAACACCTGAGCGGCCTGCGTGCCAGGGCAAATGGCAAGCTGATCCTCGTCACGGCCATCAACCCCACGCCTGCAGGCGAAGGCAAGACAACGACCAGCATCGGCCTGGCGGACGCGATGAACCGGATTGGTAACAAGACCCTGCTCTGCCTGCGCGAGCCATCCCTCGGTCCCTGCTTTGGCATGAAGGGCGGCGCGACCGGTGGCGGCCAGTCCCAAGTGGTCCCGATGGAAGATATCAATCTCCACTTCACGGGGGACTTTCACGCCATCACCTCTGCCCACAATCTACTGTCGGCCATGATCGACAATCATATCCATTGGGGCAGCGATAGTGGCATTGACCCGACACGGATCACTTGGCGACGCGTGCTGGACATGAATGACCGCAATTTGCGTAACGTTGTGACCGGACTCGGCGGCACGAAGAATGGCACACCGATCGAGACCGGTTTCGACATCACGGTCGCCTCGGAAATCATGGCGATTCTCTGCCTTGCACGCGACGCGCAAAATCTGCAGGACCGCCTTGAACGCATGGTGATCGGCTATCGTCGCGGCCGTGTGCCCGTGACGGCAAAAGACATGAACGCGGTGGGCGCGATGATGGCACTGCTGAAAGACGCCATGCTGCCAAACCTTGTGCAGACACTGGAAGGCAATCCGGCACTGGTGCATGGCGGCCCATTCGCCAACATCGCTCATGGCTGCAGCTCAGTCATAGCAACGCGTGCCGCCCTGAAGATGGCAGATTATGTGGTCACCGAAGCAGGCTTTGGCGCAGATCTTGGCGCGGAGAAGTTCTTCAATATCAAATGCCGCCAAGCGGGCTTGGTGCCGAACGCCGCCGTCCTTGTAGCAACCGTCCGGGCCCTGAAGATGCATGGCGGCATTGCAAAAGATGATGTCGGCTCTGTCAGCTATGATGCGCTGGAAAAGGGCCTCGCCAATCTGGGCCGACATATCGAGAATATGCGCGAATTCGGTGTTCCGGTCGTGGTTGCCGTCAACCGCTTTACCTCTGACACATCTGGCGAAATTGCCGCTGTCGAGGCATTCTGTACAAAGATGGGCGTGCCCGTCTCGCTCTGTACACACTGGGCCGAGGGCGGCCATGGCGCCGAAGACCTGGCCCAGAAGGTGGCCCAGTTGATCGAAACAACACCGACAGAGTTCCGACCGCTCTATCCAGCGGACATGCCCCTGTTTGAAAAGATCGAGACGATCGCCAGGCGCATCTATCGCGCAAGCCGTGTCGATGCCCCAAAATCCGTGCGGGAACAACTAAAGCGCTGGGAACTGGAAGGGTATGGCGACTTCCCGGTCTGTATGGCCAAGACCCAGTACAGTTTCTCCAGCGATGCCAAGTTATTTGGTGCGCCGGAAGGCCATGTTCTGCAATTGCGCGATGTCCGCCTGTCTGCGGGCGCCGGCTTTATCGTAGGTATATGCGGCGAGATCGTCACCATGCCAGGCCTGCCACGCCGCCCATCGGCTGAGAGCATTTATCTCAATTCCGCAGGCCAGATTGAAGGGCTTTCCTAACGCGATTGACTCTGTTTAGCAAAAAGGCTAATTAGCATTTATGCAAAACAGCGTCTTCAAAGCTCTGGCCCATCCTGCACGCCGACAGATCCTTGCGCTTCTGCGCAAGGGTCCGCACCTGGCAGGCGATCTAGCCGCAGAATTTGACTCAAGCTGGCCCACAATGAGCCGGCACCTGGCGGTCCTAAAAGAAGCGGAGTTGATCACAGCCGAGCGTCAGGGCAACCAGATCCTCTACCGCGTAAATACCAGCGTGCTTGAAGATGCCGCCTCTGCCCTGCTCAGCCTTATGGGCAAGGACAATGGCGATGATGATCTCAAGGAGGCTGCAGAATGAAACCCTATGTCCAAACAGGTCTTGCCTGGTCCGCAGGGGCCACCCTTGTCGCTTGCGGCATCAGCCTGGTGGCCTCGTCCCAATTGCCGGACAGCACCCAGATCCCGATCCATTGGGGGGCGGATGGCAGCCCCGACAAATTCGCTGACCGCGAAGGGGCGACCTTCATGCTATGGATGATGCCCGCCATTTCGGCCTTTATCGCAACCTGTATGGCGATCGCCGCCACCGTTGATCCCCGTCAGGCGAATTTGAGCGCGAGTCGCAAGGCCTATCTGATCTGCTGGATTGGCGCGATGATTGTACTGACGGGTATTCATGCCGGTATTGCCTTCATGATGACCCGAACCGGCGCGCCGTCTTCAGGCTCCCCTGAAATGATCCGCTGGATTATTGCTGCCTGTGGCGCCCTGTTCATTCTGATCGGCAACTATCTGCCGAAGACGCGCTCTACTTTCATGATGGGCATTCGCACGCCCTGGACGCTGTCTTCCGACATGACCTGGGAGAAAACCCACCGCCTGGCCGGACGGCTGTTCATGCTGGCTGGCGCTCTGGGCATCATCGGCGCCTTTGTCTTCAATGGCATCTGGCTGGCCCTGCAATTGTCCGTTCTGGCCATAGGTGCGACCCTGATCAGCGTCATCTACTCCTGGTTTGTCTGGCGCACCGCGACGGATCGCGAAGAGGGTTCAGGCTACATTGTTTAACACCCATTGAACCCGGCCCCGGCCGCGCCTAATCAATAAGACATGATCCACAAGCCCTTCGACACGACATCCCTGATGCAGCGCCTTGACCAGCGCTCTCGGGATATCTTTCGGGAAATCGTGGAAGGCTATTTGGCAACAGGGGAGCCAGTCGGCTCGCGCACCCTCTCCAAAAGCGGCATTGCGCTTTCCCCGGCCTCTATCCGTAATGTGATGGCAGATCTGACAGATCTTGGCCTGCTGGAATCCCCGCACATCTCGGCGGGCCGCGCACCGACCCATACCGGCCTGCGCCTATTCGTAGATGGCTTTCTGGAGATTGGTGAACCGACGCGCGCGGATCGTCAGGAAATTGATGATCGCCTGAAATCCGCCGGGACCGACATTGAAGCCGTGATGGGCGAAGCCTCCGGCATTCTGTCAGGCCTGACCGGCGGCGCGGGCCTGGTCTCCTCCCCCACGCGTGACGCCATTGTACGCCACGCTGAATTTGTACCGCTAGGCGGCAAGGAAGCGATCTGCGTGATCGTTACCGAAGATGGCGATGTTGAAAACCGCATCATCGACATTCCGGAAGGCCTGCCCATCACGACACTAATGGAGGCGGGCAATTACCTCTCAACCCGCGTGCGCGGTCGGACGCTCTCGGAAGTTACGAATGCTATCCGCGAGGAGCTTCGCACACACCGGGCGGCACTGGACGAAGCGGCCTCCTCCCTGGTCGAGCAGGGCCTCGCCCAATGGGGAGGCGAATCCCCTGGTCGCGGCAGGTCGCTGATCGTGCGTGGCCGTGCCAATCTGCTGGAAGACGCCCAGGCCGCCGAAGACCTGGACCGTGTGCGCCAGCTGTTCAATGAGCTTGAACGCCAGCAGAGTCTTCTCGATATCCTGGATACAACCCGCGAAGCCGATGGCGTGCGACTGTTTATCGGATCGGAAAACCAGCTTTTCCCGCTATCGGGTTCAAGTGTGATTGTGGCTCCCTATATGGGAGGCGGAAAACAGGTTATTGGCGCGCTCGGCGTGATTGGCCCTACCCGGCTGAACTATGCCCGCGTGATACCCATGGTGGATTATACGGCGAAGGTGGTTGGGGAAATCCTGTCTGCCCGCCGCAAAAAGGATGCAAAAGGATGAGTGACGAGTCCAAGAACAGCGAAACCGCTGACATTGATCCCAACGCCTCGCCGGCAGATCTGAAGGCGGCTGCGGATGATATCCTGAAATCTGCCCCGAAGGAGCAAGCAGAACTGTCTCCGGAAGAGGCCATGCAGAAGCTGGAGATCGAAAAGGAAGAAATGCGCGAGCAATTACTGCGCACGCTGGCTGATCTTGAGAACACCCGCAAGCGCGCTGAGCGCCAAGTCACCGATGCCCGCATCTACGCCATCGAGAAATTTGCCGGTGATCTGCTGAGCGTGTCCGACAATCTCGGTCGCGCCTTATCCGCCCTGTCCGAAGAAGACCGCAACGCCCTGTCAGAGCCGGGCCGCAACCTGTTCGAAGGCATAGAGATGACTCAGAAGGAGCTGCACACAGCCCTCGCGCGTCATGGCGTAACTGCCATTGCCGCTGAGCCGGGCGATGCGTTCGACCCGAACCAGCATCAGGCTGTGGCGAACATTCCGTCAGACCAGCCGAACGGTACGATTGCCTCCTGCTTTCAGCCCGGCTGGAAGATTGGCGAGCGCACCCTGCGCGCCGCAATGGTCGCCGTCAGCGCTGGCTCAGCTAACTGACCAGCCCTAACGACTTACTTTCCACAGCGTCACCGTGTTCTGCCGCATGTTCGGCACGATCACGGTGTCGCCGATGACCGTCAGATCATTCTGTGTCGGTCCCTCTTCTGCCTCGACATCATACAGCGTCGTCACGGCACCGTTCTCAGCCACATAATGGATCTGCCCTGGCCAGGACGAAACAAGATACCCCCCGCCCGGCACCAGACCGATACCGTCCGCATTCTCCATGCCCGTGGCAATTTCGGTCAGCGTGCCATCCCGCGCCGCACTGAAAAGCGTACCTGTTTTCATAGTGGCGACCAGGAGCCGCTCGCCATCTCCCAGAAGGCCGTTCACGCCGCCCAGAAGGGCTTCATCCTGCAACCAGACCTCCGATGTGCCATCTGAAATCTTGTGAATCGTCGCGGTGCCGGAGTCTGAGACATAAACGGCGTCACCCCAGGTCGTCATGTCATTCAGGAAGGCCGCGCCTTCAACCCGGATGGACCCGGCAGGATTGCCGGTCTCCAGGTCGAGCATCGCAATCTTGTCTATGTCTGCGACGTAAAGCGTATCATTTAGAATGGCCATGCCTTTGGGCGCATCCAGCTTTGCCCCCCAATAGCGCTTTACCATCTCCCCATCCGGAGAAATGAGAGACACGTACCCATTGCCGTCTTTCTGATTGCCAGGACCGTTAACACTGGAGATGAAGTACCCGCCGTCCGGGGCCAGGGTCGCCCCTTCCGGATTCTCGAACCCCTGAGAAATGTAAACCTCATCTATAACCGGAAGAACCGTGTCTGCCGCCCCCTCGTCATTTGTCTGCGCGGCACAGCCCGCCGCCAGTATTGTCAAAAGTACCGGAATGGATGTGCGCAGCATTAAAACCTCCAATGGATATGCCTCAGGACACGGCGTGGACCAACTTCAGAACACTATGGCAATGCATGCCGGGTCGCGTCCACCCTCAGATCGGCGATCCTGCTAATACAGGGCGCGGTGCCGCAAATCTGTCAGGTGGCAACCGGCGGTATATTCGTTGCCTTGGGCCAGCGCTCCCACACACGCTCATGAAACGTATATGCAATGGTCTGCACGGCAGGCTCAATCAGGCCGATGGCAAGCGCGGCATGCCAGTTGTGGGTCAGTGCAAAGGCGACCGTGACGGCAACGGACAGGTGCATCAGGCTGTAAGTCATTGTTTTGAGAATATGGCGGGGCATGGCGGAAGATCCTTTCAGACCTCCATATGTGAGCATCATGAGAATGGATCTCAAATAGATAGTTTCAGGTGGCGCTATAGAGGCTGACTATCGCAAGCGTAATGCTGATCCTTCGCAGCTACGTAGTATTCCCCCCTTGAGACCGGCCAAAGCCTTCCCATATCGCTAGACGAACCGACGAACGGAATGAAACTCCCAACTCGTCGCCTCATTTTGAACCTTGGAAAGAGCCACTGGCTGTCCGGGGCTGCTGAGCAGACCGCAACAGAAAAAACAGCCCGTGGCGGCTTGAAGAAAAGAGAGACGCAACATGAGCAAGATTATTGGTATTGACCTTGGCACAACGAACTCCTGTGTCGCCGTCATGGAAGGCGGGCAGGCCAAGGTAATTGAAAACGCAGAAGGCCAGCGCACGACCCCGTCCGTTGTCGCCTTCACAGAAGGCGGCGAACGTCTGATCGGCATGCCGGCCCGTCGCCAGGCTGTCACGAACCCGGACTTCACCTTCTACGCCATCAAGCGCCTGATCGGCCGTCAGTTTGACGACCCGACCGCGCAGAAGGACAAGGAAATTTCCCCGTTCGAAATCGTCAAAGGCCCGGCAGGCGATGCCTGGGTGAAAGGCCGCGACAAGGATTACGCGCCGCAGGAGATCTCTGCCTTCATCCTCACCAAGATGAAGGAAACGGCTGAGGCCTATCTTGGCAATGAAGTGACGCAAGCCGTCATCACCGTTCCGGCCTACTTCAACGACGCCCAGCGCCAGGCCACGAAAGACGCAGGCAAGATTGCCGGCCTTGAAGTGCTCCGCATCATCAACGAGCCGACGGCGGCCGCCTTGGCCTATGGCCTCGACAAGGGCGACCAGTCCAAGACCATTGCGGTCTATGACCTTGGTGGAGGCACATTTGACGTCTCCCTGCTGGAGATCGGCGACGGCGTGTTCGAAGTGCTGTCCACGAATGGCGACACATTCCTTGGCGGTGAAGACTTTGACCTTCGCATTGTCGACTTCCTTGCAGAAGAATTCAAAAAGGATCAGGGCATCGACCTGAAGACAGACAAGCTGGCCCTACAGCGCCTGAAGGAAGAAGCCGAGAAGGCCAAGAAAGAGCTGTCATCCGCATCGCAATACGAAGTGAACCTGCCCTTCATCACGGCTGACGCGACCGGCCCGAAACACCTCAACATCAAGCTGACCCGCGCAAAGTTCGAAAGCCTTGTCGAAGACCTTGTCAAGCGCACGATCGAGCCGTGCAAGAAAGCCCTGAAAGATGCCGGCAAGTCCGCATCCGACATTGATGAAGTCGTGCTCGTCGGGGGTATGACACGTATGCCGGCCGTGCAGGAAGCCGTGAAGAAATTCTTCGGCCGCGAGCCGCATAAGGGTGTGAACCCGGATGAAGTGGTTGCCATCGGTGCGGCCATTCAGGGCGGCGTTCTGCAGGGTGACGTCAAAGACGTTGTCCTTCTTGACGTGACGCCGCTGTCCCTCGGCATCGAGACGCTCGGCGGCGTGTTCACACGCCTGATCGACCGCAACACGACGATCCCGACCAAGAAGTCCCAGGTCTTCTCAACCGCTGACGATAACCAGCCGGCTGTGACGATCAAGGTCTTCCAGGGCGAACGCGAAATGGCTGTCGACAACAAGATGCTCGGCCAGTTCAACCTTGAAGGCATTCCGCCGGCCCCGCGAGGTGTACCGCAGATCGAAGTAACCTTCGACATCGACGCCAACGGCATCGTCTCCGTGTCCGCCAAGGACAAGGCCACCGGTAAGGAACAGGTCATCACCATCCAGGCAGATGGCGGCCTCTCCGAGGATGACATCAAGAACATGATGGCAGACGCCGAAGCCAATGCCGGCGCCGACAAGGCTCGCCGCGAAATGGTCGAAGCCAAGAACCATGCCGAAGCTCTGGTCCACCAGACCGAGAAGCAGCTGGAAGAACATGGCGACAAGGTGTCAGGTGACGTCAAAGGCGAAATCGAAAAAGCCATTGCCGAGCTGAAGGAAGCCCGCGAGGGCGATAACCTCGCCGACATTCAGGCCAAGCATCAGGCCCTGATGTCTGCCGCCATGAAGCTCGGCGAGGCGATCTATGCCAGCCAGCAGGAAGAAACGGCCCATGCCGATGCCGCCTCTGACGCTGCAGCTGATGGCGACGATGTGGTCGATGCAGACTTCGAGGAAGTCGACGGCGACAAGAAATAATCGGCCTGAGGCCACTCCAAAAACAAAACCCGCCGGATCGCTCCGGCGGGTTTTTTCAGACCTACGCATCGCGTCAGTCTTTCCCGGCATATTTGTCTGTTGCGCGGATCAATTGGTCAAGGATGCCGGGTTCGGAATAGGCATGACCTGCGCCTTCGATCGGATAGAATTCCGATTTCGGCCAGGCCTTGTGCAATGCCCAAGCCTGTCGCATCGGGCACGGCATGTCGTAGCGGCCATGCACAATAGTGCCGGGAGTGTCCTTCAGCTTGTGCGCATCACGCAGCAGCTGACCTTCATCAAACCAGCCGCCATTGATGAAATAATGACTCTCAATCCGCGCGAAGGCGAGCGCAAACTCCGCCTCATGAAACTGGTCCGAGGTTGAGGGCTCTGGCAGCAAGGTGATGGTCTCCCCTTCCCACACACTCCAGGTTTTCGCGCAGCGCAGCTGTTCCTCACGGTCATCGCCCGTCAGTCGCTTGTGATAGGCGCTCAGCAGATCACCCCGCTCATCTTCCGGGATCGGCGCAATGAAGGCCTCATACTTCTCAGGAAACATCTCCGAGACACCGGACTGGTAAAACCAGTCCATCTCCGGCTTGGTGAGCAGGTAAATACCGCGCAGCACGATCTCGCTGACGCGGTCTGGGTGCGTCTCAGCATAGGCGAGCGCCAGTGTGGACCCCCATGAGCCGCCAAAAATTTGCCATGTCTCCACTCCAATCATCTCGCGCAGGCGCTCAATATCAGCAACGAGATGCCAGGTCGTATTATTGTCGAGGCTGGCAAAGGGCGTTGAGCGTCCGCAGCCGCGCTGGTCGAAGAGGATGACATCGTAGAGCGCAGGATCGAACAAGCGTCGGTGGCTGCGCGAACATCCGCCGCCGGGCCCGCCATGCAGGAACACCGCAGGCTTTGCGCCTTTTGTACCACATCGTTCCCAGTACACCTTATGGCCATCGCCGGTGTCGAGGAAGCCTGTCTCGAAGGGTTCAATTTCGGGGTAAAGCGTGCGCAGATCAGTCATATGGTCTCTCCGGGGTGCTGGTCGTGTCTACTGCAGACCGCCAGCCCCCGGAAAGGCCATCCATTCATGACCTAGTCGATGACCACGACAACCTTGCCTTGCGCCTTGCGGTCCATGAGTTCGCGGATCGCATCGGCAGACTTGTCCAGCTTATAGGTGTTGGAAACGTGCGGCCGCACCTTGCCTTCGCTGTACAGTTTGAACAGGTCCGCAACATTCTTCTTGTGCGCTTCCGGATCGCGCGCCACGGCGGCCCCCCAGAACACGCCGCGAATGTCACAGCTTTTCAGCAGGGTCAGGTTCAGCGGCAATTTCGGAATACCGGCCGGGAAGCCGATCACCAGGAAACGGCCTTCCCAGTTCATCGCGCGCACGGCAGGCTCTGCATAGGCACCGCCGACGGCATCATAGATGATATCTACGCCGCCACCGGAGATTTCCTTTATATCATTCGAAAAGCCCTTCTGGCCGTCGCGGTCCAGTTCGCGCGCATAGACAAGACCCTTGTCCGCGCCCTTGGACAGGCAGAAATCGACTTTTTCCTGTGTGGAACAGGCCGCGATCACTTCCAGGCCCATTGCCTTGCCCAGCTCAACCGCAGCAATGCCGACACCGCCAGCCGCGCCCAGCACGAGCAGCTTTTCGCCCGGCTTCGGATCGGCCCGATCCTTTAGAGCGTAATAGCTGGTGCCATAGGTCATCATGAAGGCCGCCGCCTCTTCGAACGGCATGTCATCCGGAATGGGCATGACGGAATGCTGGGCCGCGACGGCATATTCCGCCATGCCACCCGTTCCGATTGAGGCCAGCACCCGGTCCCCCGGCTTCACATGGCTGACGCCTTCGCCAACTTCCTTGACTAATCCGGCGATCTCGCCGCCCGGAGAGAACGGACGCGGCGGTTTGAACTGATAGAGATCCTGAATCATCAGGGAATCCGGAAAATTGACGCCGCACGCCTTCACTTCCACCAGAACCTGGCCTTTGCCGCATTCCGGAATGGGCGCATCTTCAATGACCAGGGCTTCCGGGCCACCAACTTCCTTTGAGAGCACAGCTTTCATGCCTGCAACTTCCTTCCCGACTTGTTGTTTATGCCAGCAGACGGTAGCGGTGTGGCCACGAAATGTCCAAGCCTGACGTAGCGGAGTAACGCTGAAATGTCGAAGAAATGGGCCCTTGCCCTCCATGGCGGCGCCGGGCCGATCCCCGGTCAGGATTATTCCCTTCAGGAAGCCCATCTGGCGACCCTGCTGCGCAACGGCATGGAGCGTCTTCATGGCGGAGAGCCGGCCCTTGATGTGGTCGAAATGATGGTGCGCGGCCTGGAGGAATCCGGGCTGTATCTGGCGGGCAAGGGCGCAAGCCCCAACACGCTGGGGGAGTATGAACTGGACGCGGCGATCATGGATGGCCGCAACCGTACGGCAGGTGCCGTCGGCGCGCTTCAGGGCTATCGCAACCCGATCAGCTGCGCCCGCCGTGTCATGGAGCACACACCTAACGTCCTGCTGGTCGCAGATGGCGCGCGCCACCTGCTGAAGGATAGCGGCCTTGATATCATCGAAGATCCCGCCAGCTATTATGAGCCGATCGACGAGATGACGACGCAGGACATGCTGAACCAGCCTAACCCGCCGGGCACAGTGGGCGCCGTTGCGCTGGATATCTATGGCGACCTGTCTGCCGCCACCTCTACAGCCGGCATCAGTGGCAAGACGCCGGGACGCCTCGGCGACACCCCCCTGCCCGGCGCCGGCACCTGGGCAGATGAACGCTGCGCAGTTTCGTGCACAGGTCTCGGTGAGTTTTTCATTCGCGCCAATGCCGCCGCCGATGTCTCCGCACGCATCCGCTATAGTGGCGCCAATCTTGAAGCCGCCGTACAGGGTGCCCTGAATGATGTCAGCCATCTTGGCGGATCAGGCGGTATGATCGCCATTTCCGCTGAGGGCGAAATCACAGCCCTCTGGAACTCTTCCGGTTTGAAGCGCGCCATGGCAGACTCCTCAGGACGTTTCGAAGTAGGGACCTTCCTGTGACCGCCATTGTGCTCTTCATTCTGCTTGGCCTCACCTGCTTTGCGCTGTTGCTGGCCCTACAGATGCGCTGGCTGATTTCCACGGCACTGCGACGCGGACTGGCCGACAAATTCGGCGGACAGTATACGGATCTCAAATATCGGCAGGGCGTTGCGGATGCAGGCCGACTGGTAGAGCATACCGAAGTCGCAACCTATCTGAACCAGACCTACCCCCAGCAGCTTTCGCATATGCGGCTGGCGCGGAAAGTGTCTGTCTTCTCCCTGCCCATAATCATCACCTTGCTGGTGATATTGAGGTTTGGACTGGAGGCATTCTGATGCGTGGATATTTTGCAATCGGCTCGGAGCGGATCTCCAAGCCGATGAATCTTGGCGCGCTGATGCGCACGGCAAATGCCTTTGGCGCGAGCTTTGTGTTCTCGATCAATGCGGAGCATCGCCTGCGCGCAGCCTATCAGGCCGACACATCAAAGACTGCCGGACAGGTGCCCTATTATCAGTGGGACAATGTCGACGAAATGCAGTTACCCCGCGGCTGCCAGATGGTCGGCGTCGAACTGACCGATGACGCCGTCATGCTGCCAACCTTCCGGCACCCTCCGCAGGCGGCCTATATTCTTGGCCCAGAAAAGGGCGATCTCTCTCCCGACATCATCGCCAAGTGCGATCATGTCGTGAAGATCCCGACCAAGTTCTGCATCAATGTCAGCTTGGCTGGCGCGCTGGTGATGTATGATCGCCATCTCTCCATGGGCGGCTATGCGACGCGGCCGATCATGCCCGGCGGAACGACCGGTGACGGCAAAAGAACGGATTATGTGCCCGGCCGGGACCGCACCTGAGGTGAGCCGACTACTTCCCTAGCAGCCTTTGCACGAGCCCCATCACACCCGTAAACCGCAGGCCTGAATCCCGCACGGCCAACGCATAGCAGATGCCATCAGCATCCCCTACCGGCTGGTGAGTATCTTCAGGGCCGTTGATCGCCATATCTCCGGGGCCGTAAGAGCCGGTCTCGTCGGTAAACCCTCCGGATACAACCAATGTGAATTCCTGCCCACCGTGCGTGTGCCTTGGCACTCTGGCGCCGGGTTGAATACGGTAGAGTTCCACCTCCAGCGCGCTGCCCACATCCAGGCCAAGCCGCCTTATCCCAGAGGCCAGGTTTTGCCATCCCATGTCACCATAGGCCATCAATGCAGGCTCCCGCAGCGGCTCCGGCAGTTCGGATAGCTCCGGCTCCTCGGGCAACCGCAATGCAGCGTCAGGCGCACTTGCTGCAGCTTCCATTTCATCAATCATGGCCAAGGCCCGCGCCCCGGAATTGGCTGACATGGCGGCAGGCTGATCACGCTCCAGCATCAGGCCGGACACTGTCTCGCCAACAGCCATGGCCTGCCGCACCTGGGGCCGCAGCATACTCTGCGTTTCCAGCATCAACGCGAAAGCCGGGTCTAGCCGTCCTGCCGCGTAGGCAGAATAGAGCTCACCGAAAGCAGATGCGGGGGATGTCGGCATCAGATCCTTCCTCGTCTTGTCAGTCTATGCATCGGCAGTATCCTCATCCAGCACACCGCGCAGCCTGTCGAAGGCGCGCCGTATGCGTGATTTTACCGTACCAAGTGGCAAATTGTAGGCTTCGGCAATTTCGGAATGCGACAGGCCATCATAAAAGGCAGCCTGCAGCAGTTGCAATTGATCTGGCGGCAGCTTTGCCAGTTCCTCCCGGACAGTCTGTTCGATCTGCACGCGGTTGATCGTGTCTTCCGGTTTCTCAATCTCCGGCGGGCGCAGCAGCGGCTCTTCGGCGTCCAGCTCCGGCCGGGTTACGCGCCTCAGCCGGTCAATCCGGCGGTTGCGCGCCACACGGAAGATCCAGGTAGAGACAGAGGCCAGGTTGCGATCATACTGTTCGGCCTTGCGCCAGACTGTCACCATCACATCCTGCGCTAGGTCTTCTGCCTCAATATCATTGGCCCCAAGCCGCAGCATGTAGCTCTTCAGGCGCGGGGCATAGAAATTGAACAGCTCGGAGAACGACTCCCGGCACTTGCTGCCAGCAATCCGCGCCATGCAGTCTGCATGATACTCCCTGACAGCCGGAGAGATGGTACCTGTTGCACTATCGTTCACAAAAGGTCCCTTAAATTACCTCTCAAACAGTATCAGGTGGCCTGCCCGCGAAGGCAACCTTGAACACATAAACCCATTGTGAACAGGTGTATAAGCTGCCTGTCGTAGTTTGGCCTTAACTCTGTTCCAACTATCATTCGGGAAAGCTCCGGACTAAGGGAACGTAATGGACATGCACATGCCGAAGATAAGCCGCAAAACGCTGATTGGTCTTGCTGTAACAGCTGCCCTTGCTGCACCTCTGGCCTCTGCCAGCCCGACGGCGATTGGCCGCTACAAGGACTGGTCTGTCTTCACCGATACCACCAATGGCGAAACCATCTGCTACGCCGCCACCCCGGCAACAGACAAAGCCCCGCGCGCGGCGGATCATGGCGAAGTCTGGTTCTATGTGACCAATTGGAAATCCGGCCGCGCCCGCAACCAGCCGAGCCTCAAAGTGGGCTATGAGCTGCGCGAGGATCTCGCCCCCAAGGCCAGCGTTGGCCGCTCCACCTGGGCAATGTTCGGCGTCGGCCGCGAAGCCTTTGCCGATGATTCAGACGATTCCCGCATCGTTTCTGCGCTGCGCAAGGGGTCAGAACTGCGGGTAGAGGCCGTATCCGCGCGCAATACACAAGTCGCCTATCATTTCTCTCTCAGCGGGTCCGCAGCGGCGATCGACAAGGCCGCCGCCATGTGCCGTTAAACTCTTCACGAGGTCACTATGAAGATCGGTTTTGTCCTGTTTCCGAATGTCACTCAACTGGACTTTACCGGTCCGCTTCAAGTACTGAGCCGCATGCCGGATGCTGAGACGCATATCTTGGCAAAAACAGCCGAACCCGTGCCGAGTGATTGCGGCCTGTCCTTGGTTCCCACAGGCATATTTGCGGATGCCACCGCCCTGGATATGCTCGTCGTGCCCGGCGGCTTTGGCGTGGTGCCTGCCATCCAAGATGAGGAAACGCTGACCTATGTGCGGGATGCCGGCACAAAGGCGGAATACGTTACCTCTGTCTGTACCGGCGCATTCCTGCTCGGCGCGGCAGGCCTGCTACAAGGCAAGCAGGCGACGACGCATTGGGCCTATCACCACTTGCTGCCCCTGGTCGGGGCGACACCTGTTCAGGCGCGCTGCGTCAGGGACGGACAAACATATACCGGCGGTGGGGTTACCGCCGGTATCGATATCGCGTTCCAAATTTTCAAGGACGTCTCAGGTCAGGCCACAGCTGAATCTGTACAGCTTGCCCTGGAATATGATCCCGCACCGCCTGTAGGAACAGGCCATCCATCCACAGCGGGGGAGAAACTCCTCACCGCCATGAACAAACGTTATGCCGACCCGGTCGAGCAGGTGCGGGCAGCCATTACAGCCTAGTAGTTATTGCCGCCGTCTGTGACAGGCGTCAGGATGATCTCCACGCGGCGGTTGGCTGCGCGGCCTGCGGCAGTGGAGTTGTCTGCGATCGGCTGGGTCTCGCCCATCCCGACAGCTGCCAAACGCACAGGCGTAACGCCTTGGTTCACCAAATAGGTGCGCACGGATTCCGCCCGGCGCTGTGACAGCTGCATATTGTAGTCATCGGGGCCGTCAGCGCTTGCATGGCCAACAATATCAACAGCAGTAGACGGGTAGTCGACCAGCGTCTGGGCCACTTCGTTCAGCGGGCCGTAGAAGTTCGGCTGAATCGTCGCGCTATCTACAGAGAAAGTGATGTTTGACGGCATTGTCAGCGCGATCTGGTCACCCTGACGCTCAACGCCAATACCCGTACCGGCGGTTTGCTGGCGAAGACGACGCTCTTGCTCATCCATGTATTTGCCAACGCCTGCACCTGCAATGGCGCCTACAGCGGCACCAATGGCCGCGTTGCGTTTGTCATCGCCACCTGCCAGCGTGCCAGCACCCGCGCCAAGGATAGCGCCGACACCTGCTCCGGTCATGACGCGTTGGCTCGGGCCGGTTTCACAGGCCGGAAGGGCAATAAGAGGAAGCGCAAGCAGCGCATAGGAAAGGCGTTTCATGTCATCAGCTCCTTTGACAAAGGACAGCCCAGTATTGGGCGCGCGATAATAACGCGCAGCCGTTATTTCCGTTCCAGCAATGGCAAAAGAAAGGCAGCCGGATTAACTCACCGTAACCCATGCCTGCAGACGGTAATTCCTTGAAAGCCTTCTACATGTTATAGGCGCGGCAATATGAAAATCGAACTTGATCTTTCCCGGCGCGCTGATGCGACGCCTGCGCAGGCCCGCTCTCTTGCCGGAATGTCCCTCCCTGCCCTGAAAGCGGAAATGGAGGCACTCGGCCTTGAGCCCAAGAAAGCCGGTATGCGCGCCAAGCAGCTGCGCCGCTGGATTCACCATTTCGGTGTGCAGGATTTCTCCGGCATGACGGATGTCGCCAAGGAATTACGGGCCCGTCTGGAGGAGACTTTCATCCTCACCCGCCCGGAAATTGCCGACCATCAGGTAAGCCGCGATGGCACACAGAAATGGTTGACCCGTTTTGGCCCCGGCATTGAAGGCGAAAGCGTTTTCATTCCCGATGTCGGCAAGGCTGGCGCACTGTGCGTGTCTAGCCAGGTGGGCTGCACGCTGAACTGCACCTTCTGCCATACCGGCACGCAAAAGCTCGTCCGCAATCTGACGGCACAGGAAATCGTCGCGCAGGTTCTGATCGCGCGTGACGGCCTTGGCGAATGGCCAACCTCGACCGAGAACCGCAAGCTGACAAACATCGTCTTCATGGGCATGGGCGAGCCGCTCTACAATCTGGACAATGTGGCCGAGGCGATCGACACGATTTCCGACGGAGACGGCATAGCCATCGGCCGCCGACGGATCACGGTCTCCACTGCGGGCGTCGCCCCGAAGATTCCCGAACTCGGGCACCGCACCAATGCCGCGCTCGCCATCTCGCTGCACGCGACCAATGATGATCTGCGCAACGAGATCGTGCCGATCAATCGCAAATACGATCTGCAAATGCTGTTCGAGGCAATCCGCGCCTATCCGGATCTTGGCAATTCAAAGCGCGTGACGTTCGAGTACGTGATGCTGAAGGGCATCAATGACTCCCTCGCTGAAGCGCGAGATCTTGTCCGCCTGCTGAAAGGTGTGCCGTCCAAGATCAATCTGATCCCGTTCAATCCATGGCCGGGCAGTCCGTATGAATGCTCCGACTGGGCAACGATTGAATCCTTCGCCGAAGTGCTGAACCGGGCGGGCTATGCCTCCCCCATCCGCACACCCCGCGGCCGGGACATCCTGGCCGCCTGCGGACAATTGCGCTCTGAAAGCGTCAAGAAATCCGCTGCCGAAAAACGCCGCGAAGCTCTCTCCGCAGGAACGGAATAAATGCTGATCCGGCAGCACAAAACGGCTTTTCATGACAGGCTTGAAGGCTCTAGGCCACAGGGCGTTGTGGGTTAACAAAGCGCTTCCCCACGTCAGCACATTCCCTCAATCTGCTGACACCTGCTTAAGGATGACCTGTCACTATTCGGCTCGTTGCGCGAACGAAGCAGGATGGGGCACATGGATACTATACAAGGCGCCGGAAAAGTCCGCCCCCAGCACTTTCAAAAAAGTTGGGCAGATGCTCTACCGTGGACCATAACGGTCTTCTTTTCCGCTGCCCTGATTTTTCTGGTCCAGCCCATGTACGCCAAGATGGCAACACCTCTGCTAGGCGGTGCGCCATCGGTGTGGAATGTATCGCTTGTGTGCTTCCAGGCGGCACTTCTCGGGGGCTATGCATATGCCCACCTGCTCGCTCATCTCAGGTCCATACGCCTTCAGGTCATCATTCATGGCGTCCTGCTCTGTCTCGCCGCACTCGCCCTTCCCCTGTCGATATCCGGCATGTTCGGCTCGCCGGATTCAGAGCATCCGATCCTCTGGTTGACGGCGACATTCCTGGTCTCAATCGCGCCCCCATTCGCTATCCTTTCAGCGACGGCACCTCTCACTCAATACTGGTATTCCAAGTCTGGTCAGCCTGACGCGCGTGACCCCTACCATCTGTATTCTGCGTCGAATGCAGGCTCCCTGCTTGGCCTTCTCGTCTACCCCATTGTGATGGAACCCTTTACCACTCTCGGTACCCAGACCCTGCTGTGGAGCGGCGGGTATGGCATGGTCGCTTTTCTCCTAATCGCGTGCGGCCTTATGGTGATTTTCCAAGAAAAAGCAGACCTTGCTCCGGCTTCGCAGGAAGCATCCCTGCCGAAAAAAGTCAGCTGGCGAGAAAAGGCTTATTGGCTGGTCCTATCGGCCGTTCCTTCCGGCCTTCTGCTTGGCGCCACGTCGCATATATCCACGGATATTGCGTCCGCCCCCTTCCTGTGGGCACCTCCCCTTATCGCATATATCTCAACCTTCATTATCGTTTTTGCCCGCAAGCCATTGATCAACCCTAAGGCGGCGGAGAAATATCTGCTCCTTGTCATAGCTGCCGCGCTTCTGTCGCTTAACCTGCCAATCCATACCCCCATCGTGGCATTGGTCGGTATCGCACTTCATGTTGGGGCGCTGTTCATGGCCGCTTTGTGCCTGCACGGCACCCTGGTTGCGCGCAGACCAGAAGTAAGTGGACTGACGGAATTTTATCTATTCATGTCTCTGGGCGGAGTACTTGGTGCAGCTTTCGTTGCCCTCGTCGCACCGGTAATTTTCAACGATATTTATGAATACCCGCTGCTTCTCGGGCTTGCCCTTCTCCTCACTCCCAGATTTTCCCAAACCAGGCATGGGTCGCTTTTCAATCGGAAATCCGCCCCCATACTCGCCCTGATTGTTATCGCCATCCTTGCCGCAGCCGGGTTCACAACATTCAGGCAGAGCCAGTCTGCCAACATTACAAAGCGTGGCTTCTTCGGCGTAGTCAGCACTTACATGGAAAATACAGACAGGCCGATAATGTATCTGCGCCATGGCAGCACCGTGCATGGGGCTCAGTTGAAAGACGAAGTCGACCGCCCAACTCCCATCACCTATTATCACGAAGCCGGTCCGATTGGTCAGGCATTTCATCTGATGTCACAACGCGCAACACATATCGGCGTAGTGGGGCTGGGGGCCGGAAGCGTTGCATGCCATGCCCAGCCGTCTCAACAGTTCACCTATTATGAAATCGATCCCCTTGTTGTCGATATTGCAACGAACCCGGACTATTTCACATACCTGTCCACATGTACGCCGGATGCGGACATCCATTTGGGTGATGCCCGTATTACATTGACCAGCGCTCCCCCACAGGGATATGATCTTCTACTGCTGGACGCTTTCTCATCAGATGCCATCCCCGTTCACCTTCTCACACGTGAAGCCATGCAACTTTACTTGTCGCGCCTGTCAGATAACGGCGTCATGGTTTTCCATATCTCCAATCGATATGTAGACCTTGTGCCGGTTCTGGCCCGTGTCGGTGCCGCAGAAAACGCCGTCATGATGTGGCAATCCTATAGCCCAAGCGAAAGTGAAGCCGCTGCCTATGCGAACCTTACGAAAGCCATGGTCTTCGCTAAATCGGAAGCTGCCCTGGGCCCTTTCCTGGCAGATGAACGGTGGAAGCCAATAGAGGCTGATGACAAGCGCCCTTGGACCGATGATTACTCAAACCTCATTGGCGCGCTCATCGACAAACATTGATTTTTTACCTCATTACCCGGCTGGCCCGGCAACCCAGGAAGCGCTAGATTCGGCACGATGCATATTCGGTGTATCTGCTTCTTGCTTCTACTAACCATCACCCCTGCCTGTGCCCGCGCACAGATGACCGAGCCGTGCGCGGCTGTCACCCACCTAGATCAGCCTTATACGGTCTGCAGCTTTGATGCGGGCAGCGACATCCGCCTGTGGCACACCAATCCAGAGGGAGACCTGTTCGGCCAGTTCGACACGCTGGCCTCTCAGCTTGCTGGGTCCGGCCAGACACTCATCTTCGCGATGAATGGCGGGATGTATCATGAAGACCGCCGCCCTGTCGGTCTATATGTCGAGGACGGCAAGCAGACTGCACCTCTGGTCACGCGTGAGGGCCCGGGCAATTTCGGCATGCTGCCAAATGGCGTTTTCTGGATCGATGAGGAGGGCCAGCCACGCGTCACGGAAAGCCTCGCCTATCAGACGCTCGCGCCGCCGGCACGCTTCGCCACCCAGTCCGGCCCGATGCTGGTCATTGATGGCGCGCTGCACCCCCGCTTCAATGAAGACGGTCCCAGCCGCAAGCGCCGCAACGGTGTCGGCGTCAGCGCCGATGGCAAGACCGTGTACTTCGCAATCAGCGACGGCTCGGTAAACTTCCACAGCTTCGCCACCCTGTTCCGGGATCAGCTCGGCACGCCAAACGCACTTTATCTGGATGGCTATGTGTCAAAGCTCTACGCGCCGCATCTGGGACGCAATGAGACCGGCCTCAACATGGGGCCCATTGTCGGGGTTACTGTTCCCCAGAAGCAGCATGATACCCGATGAAGAGCATCTGAAAGGGTTCGGTCTGATCACGATTTCCTCTGGCCTGGTTGCTATCATGATGGGGGCTATCTAGCTTTTAAGATCTGACAACACGAAAAGGACACGCCGTATGTCTGCTGGACCGCTCACACTTTATGGCCTGAAAAATTGCGACACTTGCAAGAAAGCGCTGAACGCGCTGGATGCGGCAGACCGGGAAACCGCTTTCGTGGATATACGCGAAGAGGCTGATCTTCAGCGGCTCGTTCCCGCCTGGCTTAAGTCAGTTGGTGCCGAGAAGCTGGTCAACAAGCGCTCCACCACATGGCGCAATCTGTCAGAGGACGAGAAATCAGCTGCGCTCGGCCCGGATGCCAAAAGTGTACTGATCGCTAACCCAACACTTATCAAGCGCCCGGTGATTGATACCGGATCAGAAATTCTGGTCGGCTGGGACAGCGGCAGCCAACAGGCCCTCCAGGCATGACATTGAAGGAATACAATACCTATTGTGGCTCCCTTCCCCATGCCACGCATGTCGTGCAATGGGGGGAGTCCCATGTGTGGAAGATTGGCGGCAAGGTCTTCGCCATCGGAACGCCGAACGGCAAACAGCTTGCCGCCTGCACCTTCAAGGTCCGCCCGATCAGCTTTCACATCCTGAAGGAACAGCCCGGTTGCCAGGGCGCGCCATACCTTGCCTCCCGCGGCATGAAGTGGATCCAGCGCTTTTCGGATGAGACGCTCTCCGACAAGGATCTGAAAGATTATCTCGCCGAATCCTACCGCCTTGTTGGGGCGGGCCTCAGCAAGAAGGCACAACGCGAACTGGGCTTGCTCTCCTAAGCTGCATCCGGGGCATCGCGGGCAGACCTCCGGTCGCATTGACGCCACCGCCCGGCTATGGCGCATACGTCGGCAACTGGAGAGTCCTATGCAGAAGACACAACGCCATCTGACCATTTCCTCACGCTTCAACGGTCCGCCCGGAAGTGGCAATGGCGGGATCTCATCCGGCCTTGCCGCCAGCCTGATAGATGGTCCGGCCGAAGTTTTCCTGCGCGCCCCGCCGCCGCTGGATACTCCACTGGACGTGATCGCGCTGGACGATGGCAGTTTCGAAATCCGTCATGGGGACCAACTCGTCATGACAGTCCATCCGGCAGACCCGCTGGGTCCGCCGCCATCTGCGCCCTCCTTTGCCATCGCCGGCAAGGGCCACAAGAGCTTCCCGTCACGTGACACTCACGCCTTTCCCGATTGCTTTGTCTGCGGGCCAGACCGCACCGAAGATGGCCTCTGCCTCTTTACCGGTCATGCCGAAGGCTTTGACGGCGTCACGGACGTTTGGACACCCGCCGCCGACCTCGCCGATGAAAACGGCCTCGTCCGCCCGGAAATCATCTGGGGCGCGCTCGACTGCCCAGGTGCGTTTGCCGTCGGCTTTCAGGAGAACCCGATGGTGCTGGCCCGGATCGTCTGCCAGATTCATTCGCGACCAAAAGCTGGCGACACGTTGATCGTGGCCGGCTGGGGCCTCTACCATGATGGCCGCAAGCATGGCGCCATCACGGCCCTGTTCGACAAGGACGGCACCCTGCTCGCCCAATCAGACCAGCTGTGGATCGAATTGAAAAAGCCTGCCGCCTGAGGATTATTCCGCTTTGCGGGCATCAAAGGCCTGGCGTGAAGCTTCAATCTCATCCCGGTGGCGCTCAGCCCATATCCATACGCCACAAAAGGCGCGGCCAAGACTCTCTCCCAAGGCTGTGAGAGCGTACTCAACCTTGGGTGGGGCGACCGGATAGACGGTGCGGGTCACCAGCCCGTCCCGTTCCATGAAGCGTAATGTCTGAGTCAGCATTTTCTGGCTGATCCCGTCTATTTCCCGACCGATCTCGGAAAATCGCATGACACCATGCTCATGCAAGGCTTCCAGGACCAACATGGTCCACTTGTCGGCCACACGGCCAATAATTTCGGTTACCAGAGCTTCAATTACGGGATCGGTATCCTCTGGCGGCGCGCGGTCCAGATAGTCTTCTGCTTGAGAAATATCTTCCACCTTGAAGCTGGTAATCGCCATAAAGCTCCATACTCTCTTTTTGGTTAGTATAATTCTTTTTGGTGCCTTCTTTATTTTAGAAAGCATACTGCCATCTGATGGGCAAGCAGCAAAGGAAAGCTCCCATGAAGACCAGCGGAAACACATATCTCATCACCGGCGGCGGCTCCGGAATTGGCCGTGAACTCGCGCGGGAATTCCACGCCCTTGGCAATACGGTCATCGTCGCAGGGCGCACGGCCTCCAGCCTTGAGGAAACCATTGACGGCCGCGACGGCATGCATGCCCGCACGCTGGATGTGCAGGACGCTGCAGACATCAGTCGCTTTGCAAAAGCACTGATTGAGGATTTCCCGTCCCTCAACGTGCTGTTCAACAATGCGGGCATGATGGCGAAGGAAGACTGGCTGACCGATCCGGTAGACCTCACCGTGGCGGAAGACACGATGGCGACCAATGTCCTTGGCCCGATGCGCCTGACAGCTGCCTTGCTGCCGCATTTGCGCGCTCAGCCTGTGGCACGGCTGGTCAACGTCACATCCGGCCTCGCCTTCGTTCCGCTCGCCCACACGCCCGCCTATAGCGCGTCCAAGGCTGCGATCCATGCCTGGACGCAATCGCTACGCTACCAGTTGCAGGATACGAATGTAGAAGTTATCGAACTCGCCCCGCCGGGCGTGCGCACCTCCCTCACGCCCGGCCAGTCGACACGCGAAAGCTATATGCCACTGGAAGACTTCATCGCCGAAACCATGGAGAGTTTCCAAATTGAGAACACGCCGGACGAAGTCATTATCCAGAGAGCCAAAATGCTGCGTGCAGCTGAGGCAAACGGCCAGCATGCGGAAGTGTTCCAGATGCTGAACAACAATTACGAAGGGTGAGGCCCATTCCCCCGCTAGCCTAACGGGCGCGGCGGGGGTTCATGTAAAGGTCGCGCTCATGCGTATCCAGCTGACGCTTGGCGCGGCCTCTCAAGACCTGTTCCAATTGCCGGGACACATGGCCCCTCGCCTCGCGGTTATAACGCAGCATGGTGCAGAACAGCTGCAATACCGTTTCCAGCTTGGCATAGGAATGATCCGCCGCCAGTTTTACGTTCCATGATCCGCCCAGATTGATGATGCGATGATCCAGCACGCCAATCTTCCGTCCACGGTCATCATAAAGAATATAGTCTGCGCCGATGGCAAACACTTTGCGGCGCAAGCGATAGAAACGCGGGCCTTTGGATGTCTCAATGAAGAAGGAGAATTTCTCCGGGAATAAAGGCCATTTCTGTGCAGAGCGTTCCAGCTGAACCAATTGGTCATGGCGCGCAATGTTCACCGAATAGGCGCAGACCGGCACGCCCTTGGCGCCAACGCTCAGTTGCAATGACCGCCCCATCAACATGTCCAGAGACCCGCGCCAATTCATGGAATCAGAGAACAGCTTGATCACCAACCGGCGCTTCATCCCCTTCTCATCTTTCCACAATTCCTTGCGATAGCCGATCAAGCCTGTGCGCTCCCCGTCATCCTTTATCTGACCAATGATCTCCATATCCTTGGTGAACTGGTCGGATTTGGCCTCATGCTGGGTGTGCTTCAGAATGCCGATTTCGGCAGTGTTGAGATCTGTCAGCCAGAGGTCCACCTTGAAGCGCCGCCATTTGGTCGGCTTGGCTGCAGATCTGTCCGTCGTGGCAAGTGTGGCGTCGAAGGCCATGGGCGGGGCTCCCGTCCTGGTGTTTCGGTTACCCCTTGCATGGCCCAATCCCGTCGCCAGAAGGTTAACGGAACTGTATCACCTGTTAATCAAGGCAGCGCCTTATAATGCCTCATCCAGGAAATCGAGAATGCGCGGCCAACTTTTTACCTGAGAGTCGTAATTGGCCTGAGTTGTGCCGCCATATTCTGATGCCTCATCGACGTCGGGCGCGTCACCCGGCATACCTCCGGCAAAATGGCCCGCCTTGGCATACATCAGGATGCTCACATCCTTATTGCCAGCTTCATTCGCACGCGCCTTGATCTGCTGAGACATCTCGCAGGACGGCCACAGCGTATCCATAAAGCCGCAAATCAACAGCATCGGCGCGTCAGTCTTTTCTACGGCAATCACCGCCTCCGGATGATCGTCCCTGGCGGCCAGCCCGTTTGCATACAGGGAATAAAGGCCAAGCTCAGCATCCCATTCCCCGTAGGGCAGCGCCGGATAGGGTGCCCCGCCCAGAGACCAGGACGATTCCGGCGGGCGTCCGTCAAAGGCCCAGTTGATCCCCTGCCAGGATACGCTGGACGGAACCACAGCGACAATTGCCTCGATTTCCGGATGACGGGAGGCAACAATCAGCGCGGCCTCTGCACCTTTGGACGTGCCATAAATACCGATCTTGTCAGCCCGAACTTCCTCGCGCTGCTTCAGCCAGTCGAGCGCACGGTCAAACGTCTCCAGCGGAACCATTTCCAGATTCTCATTCTGGCCCGGTCCGCGATAATATGAGACCTGAAGCACATGATAGCCTTCATCGCGCAGAGCCATGGCATCGCGCCGCGCGCCCTCGCCAAGCCCGCCCTCTGAGCCGCCAAGCAATAGAATGGCCGGGGCCGGCTCAATCGTCATGGCAGGAAAATAATCTGCATACAGCTCATCTGAGCGCAGCTCGATATCCTCCCGCACCAGTTCCAACACCGGCTCACTCTCAGAAATGGCCGGAACATGCTGTGCGCAGGCCGTCACCATACCTGCCATGGCAAGCATCGAAAGGCCCTGCAGGGCGCGGTAGAATAGTGTCATGCTTCAGGCTCCCTGATAAATCCGGGCGCATTTTCCCTCATTTTCCATCCTCGTCCAAGCCCAGAAGGTGCAAGAGCATCCTCAGGACTATTGAGGCTGGCCATTCGAGGCGGACAAGCCGCCATCCACAGGCAGAATCACACCGGTGACAAAGCGGGCATCGGGACTGGCCAGAAAGGCGATCACATCCGCCACATCCTCCGGCTCGCCCGGGCGGCGCATGGGAATGCGCTTCATGAATTCTTCCATCTTCTCATCATTCTCGAAAATACCGCCCGCCATATCCGTGCGCGTCAGGCTGGGCGCAACCGCATTCACACGCACGCCCTTCTTCGCCAGGTCCAGCGCCATGCCCTGCGTCATCAGGCTAACCCCGCCCTTTGACGTATTATACCCGAACATGCCCCAATCCCCACCCAGTCCGGACACGGAAGATACATTGACGATGCTGCCGCTGCGGTCTTCCAGATAGGGCAGCGCGGCGGTCACCGTATTGAAGATGCCGCCGACATTAATGTCCTGCATGGACTGGAAGTCTTCCCGCGACAGCTTGCCCGGCGCTCCGGTGCGCGCAATGCCGGCATTGTTGACCAGCACGTCGATACCGCCAAACGTCGTGACCGTTCCAGTGACCAGCGCGTCGACATCTTCCGGATTGGACACATCGCCTGCAATCACGCTCACATGGTCGCCGCCAATATCGCGCGCCACCTCGTCCAGCTTTTCCTGTGTGCGGCCATTGAGGACGACATTGAATCCATCCCGGGCAAACCTTTTGGCCGTTGCCTCCCCTATTCCAGATCCTGCCCCTGTCACGATCACTGTTTTCCGGTCAGTCATGGCGCCGCTCCTTTGTTGCAAATCTACAAGAATGCAATGCGGCGGCGGGCGTCCTGTTCCGAGAGTACCTGCATACCCCCCAAGGGGGATTTCTTGATAGTCTGAATATGCAAGATAGGCGTGTCCCCGAATTGCCTGACAGGTGCCTCTCTCATGCGCAGACTTCTCATTCCGCTTTTTCTTCTAGCCGCGCCCTTCGCAGCAGAGGCCGCCCCGTTGCCCGCCACCTGCCCGGCAGATGCGGAACAGACCCTCTACGATATGGAAACCGCCATCCGCCAGGGCACACAAAAAGACCTCGCCCCCATTGTGGAGCTGGCAGAATGGGCCATTGAAACCTGTCCTGATCGGCCAGATGCGCAGGCCATCGCCTCCACGCTGGTGAGCGCCGTGATGGCCACGGCCACCACACCGGAACAGCTGGAGCGCTATATCACGCTGGCGCTGACCGCGATCCAGCAGAATGATTATGCCTGGAACACCAAACAAAAGCCCAGCGTGCTGAAACAGGCCGACGGCAGCCAGCAGAACTATTTCGGCTACAACGCCGCAACCACATCGCTGTTGCAATACGCCCTGCCCCAGATCATTCGGCTGGCCCAGGCAGGCCAGCTTCACCCGATCATGTCAGGCACGGTCTACCAGACCTGCCCCTATGCCGATCATGCGGACTTCCGCCTGCAGGAAGAAGCAAACTTCTGGGATCGCACCATCAAGGGACAATACGCACACCCGGCCTATGGCTGGATCGAGAACCGCCTCAATTCGCTCCATGCCGCCTGCCCCGCCCACAGGATGGAACTCGATTACTATCTTGCCCGCCTCTACGGGCAGGAAGTCGAACGCCTGACCAAGTGGAGCCACCATTATGACGAAAACGCCTATTCGGCTGTATATGCTTGGTACTGGCTCAACCCGGTCAAAGGGAGCGTCAACGAAAGCGAGATGGAAGATGCCAAAGCCGAACTTGACGCCATTGCCCGCCCCCTCGCCAAAAAAGCCCGCCCCCACATTGATGCACTGATGCACATGCCGCCTGACCATATCCGCATCTACAGTAACTGGCGGGACCAGGCCGATGAGTGGAACAAGGCCGTCAAGAGACTGGACGACGCCGATTAGCGCCTCTCTGGCACTATCCCTTCCCACCCGGCCTGTTTCACGCTAGAGGTGGGGCATCCGAGGGGCGCGTCTGGAAGCGCTGAGATGGAGCTGACCCGCTCCAGCACCCTTTGAACCTGATCCGGTTTGCGCCGGCGTAGGGACGGAACGACGGCATGGGCCCGCTACGGCCCCGATTCCCTCCTTGCTCCATGGGTGCAGACCTCAACGCTCGCGAGGATGCGCCATGAACAAGCCCGCCGACCAAAGCCAGTTCGAAACCCCGAAGGTCACGACCGGCCCCCTGCCCGCCAGCCGCAAGGTCTACTCTCACCCCTTGCCGGACCTCGCCGTTCCGCACCGCGAGATTGACCTGCACCCTTCCGCGAACGAGCCCGCCGTGCCCGTCTATGACACGTCCGGCCCCTATACAGACCCCTCCGTCACGATCGACGTGGAGCAGGGCCTCGCCCGCACCCGTCGCGAATGGATCCTGGAGCGCGGCGGCGTTGAGGAATATGAAGGCCGCGATGTGAAGCCCGAAGACAATGGCGGCGCGGAAGGCAAATATCTCGCCCGCGAATTCCCGGTAAAGCACCGCCCCCTGCGCGGCCTGCCGGGCAAGCCTGTCACGCAATATGAATTCGCCAGGGCCGGCATCATCACGAAAGAGATGGTCTATGTCGCGACCCGCGAAAACCTTGGCCGCCAGAAAGCTGTCGAAGGCGCCGCGACACGCATCGAACAAGGCGAGAGCTTCGGCGCGCACATCCCGGAATTCATCACGCCGGAATTCGTGCGCGACGAGATCGCCGCCGGACGCGCCATCATCCCGTCCAACATCAACCATGCCGAGTTGGAGCCGCAGATCATCGGCCGGAACTTCCTTGTGAAGATCAATGCCAATATCGGCAACTCCGCTGTGGCCTCCTCTGTGGAGGAAGAAGTCGACAAGATGGTGTGGGCGATCCGCTGGGGCGCCGACAACGTCATGGACCTGTCCACCGGCCGCAACATCCACAACACGCGCGAATGGATCATCCGCAACAGCCCGGTTCCGATCGGCACGGTGCCGATCTATCAGGCGCTGGAGAAAGTGAACGGCGTCGCTGAGGATCTCACCTGGGAAGTCTTCCGCGACACGCTGATCGAACAGGCAGAACAGGGCGTCGACTATTTCACCATCCATGCCGGCGTGCGCCTCGCCTATATCCACCTGACGGCAGACCGCGTCTGCGGCATTGTCAGCCGCGGTGGCTCGATCATGGCGAAATGGATGCTGGCCCACCACACGGAAAGCTTCCTCTACACGCATTTCGAAGAGATCTGCGACATCATGCGCAAGTATGACGTCTCGTTCAGCCTCGGCGACGGCCTGCGCCCCGGCGCGATTGCGGATGCGAACGATGCGGCGCAGTTTGCGGAGCTGGAAACGCTCGGCGAACTGACAAAGATCGCCTGGGCCAAGGGCTGTCAGGTGATGATCGAAGGGCCCGGCCATGTGCCGATGCACAAGATCAAGGTGAACATGGAGAAGCAACTGCGCGAATGCGGCGAGGCGCCCTTCTACACCCTCGGGCCGCTCACCACGGATATTGCGCCCGGCTATGACCACATCACCTCCGGCATCGGCGCGGCGATGATCGGCTGGTATGGCACCGCCATGCTCTGCTATGTGACGCCCAAGGAGCATCTGGGCCTGCCGGACCGGGACGATGTGAAGGTCGGCGTCGTCACCTACCGCCTCGCCGCCCACGCGGCAGACCTCGCCAAGGGCCACCCCGCCGCGCAGGTCCGCGACGACGCCCTCTCACGCGCCCGGTTCGAGTTCCGCTGGGAAGACCAGTTCAACCTGTCGCTGGACCCCGAAACCGCCCGCGACTTCCACGACCAGACGCTTCCCAAGGAAGCCCACAAGGTCGCCCATTTCTGCTCCATGTGCGGCCCGAAATTCTGCAGCATGAAGATCACCGCCGAAGTGCGGGAGTACGCAGCGGGCATGAGCGAGAACGAACGCCTGGACCTGGAGAAGCAGGCGGCGGAAGCGCGCAAAGGGATGGAAGAAAAGAGCCGCGAGTTTATGGATAAAGGCGGGGAAATTTATCTCTCGGAAAGCGGCGAAAAGCGTGAGGCGATTGATTGAGCCAGACCATAAAACAGTTTCGTTTGTCCGCCGCGCTTGCGGCCATCATCCTGTGCGCGGCGCCTGCCTTCGCGCAGGAAACGGAAGACCCTGCCCTGACGGCCCTGATCGCCGAAAAGGACGCCGCCATGTTCGCGGCGTTCAACACGTGTGACGGCGACACGGTCGGCGAGTATGTCGAGGAAGACCTTGAATTCTACCACGACAATGCGGGCCTCTCACGTGGCCGGACAAGCATTGTCGAGGCGGTGAAAAACAATGTCTGCAACAATTTCACCCGCCAGCTCTTGCCCGGCACGCTGGAAGTCTGGCCGGTGCCCGGCTATGGCGCGATTGAAACCGGCGTCCACACCTTCACCAATGTCGGCGCCACCGAGCCCCACGGCATCGGACGCTTCCTCCACATCTGGCACCAGGACGGCGACACCTGGCGCATCGCCCGCATTGTCAGCTACGACCACGGACCGTATACGCCCGAAGCCGCCAGCCCGTCAGAGGACGAACGCGCCGACCTCGAAGAACAAGCCGCCGCCGCTCGCGCCGGCATGGCCGAAAAGAGCAAGGAATTCATGGACAAGGGCGGAGAGATTTATGTGGAGGAGTAAGTCATTAGTTTACACTGAACATGAATCAAGAGGTCTAAAATGACCGTTCACGTATTTGTTGATACAAACATATTTCTCACTTTTTTTCACTATTCGCAAGAAGATCTAGATTCACTAAACAACGTGTTTGCTTCGCACGAGCATGGTGCCGCGACGGTATACTTAACGGAACAGGTTGTGAATGAGTTCCTTCGCAATAGAGAAGCCAAAATCGCAGATGCTCTCAAAAGATTTGAAGACAGCATATCCTCAATTCAGCTACCAGCATTCTTAAAAGGATACGCAGAGTTCAGCTCTTTGAAAAACACCTCCACAACGATGAAACAGTTGAAGAAGGCTGTCTTGGAAAAGGTCCAAGCAGATATCGCAGCATCCAGTTTACCGGCAGACTTGCTGATTAGCTCAATCATCAAGAACGCAGCAGTAATAAATATATCCGACGACGCCTATTCTGCTGCTAAAAAATCCGTTCAGCTGGGCAACCCACCCGGCAAGAATGGCAGTCTTGGAGATGCCGTCAACTGGCAGCTCCTTCTTTCCAAGGTGCCCGATGGTGAAGATATTCACATAATCAGCGAAGATGGAGACTACTTCTCCAAGCTTGACCTCCAAGCACCTCATCCGTTTCTGGCGGAGAAATGGAAAGAAGCAAAGAAATCTAATTTGCATGTATACAGATCAATATCAAAGTTCCTAAAAGTTCATTTTGATGGCACCGCTTTTTCTTTTGATAAAAACAAAGAAGAACTGATCGAAAAGTTGCGAAAGAGCGGATCCTTCGCAACCACACACTCCACAATTTCAAAACTCGAAGATTACTCGTATTTTTCCCTTCCAGAAGTCACCAAGTTGCTAGACGCAATCGTCAACAACCCGCAAGTCAACTGGATCTGGAGCGATGCGGACGTTTGGAACTTCTATAAACGAGTTACGCTGCCAAGAATCAACGAAATAACTCAAGATGACCATAAACAAATGCTGGAATTGATGTTCGTCGATAAGCCACAAATTGATTCTACTGAAAGCTTAATATAGTAAAGCGATGCTCCGCATCGCTGTAGGGCGCGTTGAGCGGAGCGATACCCACCGTTCGGGCTTGCGGCAGGCATTCTGTGGTGGGGATCGGCGTTGCCCGGGCGCGCCCACCCCCCCCCC